>JANXTS010000091.1 GCA_025352265.1 Variovorax sp.
GAAGGTCAGCGCGAGGATCGCGAACTGCGGCGCCATTGGCGCAGACGGGTTCAAAAATTGCGGGAAGAACGCCGCGAAAAACAGGACGGCCTTGGGGTTGCTCGCGCCGACCAGCAAGCCCTGCAGGTAGAACGACCGGCGCGGCGCGCTGGCCGCGTCCTTGTCGACGCTCAGCACCGACGCGTCGCTTCGGAAGGTCTTGATGCCGAGCCACACGAGGTAGGCCGCGCCGATGAGCTTGGCCGTCGTGAAGGCGGTTTCCGATGCGGCCAGCAGCGCGCCCAAGCCGGCTGCCGAGAGCAGCATGACCACCACCACGGCCGTCACCGATCCGGCCACGGAAGTCATCGCGCGCCGCGTGCCGTGGTTCAGCGCATTGGTCATGCACATGAGCATGGTGGGGCCGGGCGTTGCGATGAGCAGCGCGACCGCTGCGAGGTACAGGAGGTAAGTGGAGAGCGTCATGGGCCAAAGTATGCGGGAGCCGGGGCGGTGTCTTGCGCTGCGAACCGCTTTCGGCAATCCCGCGGCGTTACGCCCAGGTGACACTAAAAACTCATGCGCATGCGCTCCTCGACCGCCTTGGCCGGTGTAGGGCCAGTCTTCTATTTGTAGACCCGCGCGAAGTTGCGCGGGCTCAGGCGCGCCCGGTCAGCCTGGCATTCCCTTCTGCATTGCAATGCCTCAACGGAACATCAGGAAGTAAAGCAGGAACACGTTGCACGCCAGCAGCGTGAGCGCCGTCGGCACCTGCGCGCGGATCACCGCGTTCTTGTCCGGCAACTCCAGCAGCGCGGCGGGGACGATGTTGAAGTTTGCCGCCATCGGCGTGAGCAGCGTGCCGCAGTAGCCGGAGAGCATGCCGATCGCGGCCATCACCGCCGGGTTGCCGTGGTACATGCCGACCAGAATCGGCACGCCGACGCCGCCCGTCATCACCGGAAACGCCGCGAAGCCGTTGCCCATGATCACCGTGAAGAGCGCCATGCCGATCACGTAGACAGCCACCGCGAAGAAGCGGATGTCCATGTTGATGTAGCTGGTGGTGATGTGCGCGACGGCCTTGCCGACGCCGGCATCGGAGAACACGAGGCCCAGCATGCCGAGCATCTGCGGCAGCACCAGCGCCCAGCCGAGCGCGTCGGTGAGTCGGCGCGATTCGCGGATGCCCTGCATGGACGTTTCGTGCGTGAGCTTGCAGGCCAGCGCGAGTGCCACGATGCAGCCGACGCCAAGGCTCACCAGCGTAGTGTTCTTGGGGTCGAGCAGCGACACGCCGCCAAAGATCAAATGGCTCGCCGACAGCGTACCGATCATGGTCACAACCGGAATCGCCAGCGCCGGAATGAAGAGCTTGTTGCCGAGACGCTTAGCGCTTTCAAGGTACTGCGCCGGCGTGCGCGCCGCATGGTGGCCGATGCCCACACCACCGAAGGCCGCGATCAACGCCATCACGATGACGCCCACACCGACCCACATCGGCGGGATGAAATCGCCGACGAGGAACACAAGCGCGTAGAGCGCCCAGAAGAAAGCACTGGAATAGCGCTTGGGATGCTGCTTGTCCATCAGCGTCATCACGGCCGTGATGGCCAAGATGATGCCGACGAGGTAGTAGAGGTGGGTGATGGTGAGCGTCATGATCAGGCGCCCTTCACTGCTGCAGTGGCCGCGTTCGCAGTGCTGTCCGGCGCGACGTCGGTGGCGACGCTTGCATGCGGCTGTCCACTCATCTCCTTGTTGAGCCACTTGTCGAGCCGGCGCAGGCGCCAGGCATGAATCACGAACGCGCAAACCGCTGTGGGTATGCCCCACAACGCCACATGGATCGGCTCGAGGTCGATGCCCGCTTCACGCAAGAAGGTGGTCATCAGCACGATGGCGCCAAATGCCACGAAGATGTCTTCGCCAAAGAACAGTCCGACGTTGTCTGTCGCCGCCGAAAAGGCGCGCAGCTTGTGGCGGATGCGATCGGGCAGCGCACCGAACCGGGCTTCGGCTGCACCCTCGGCCATTGGCGCGAGTAGAGGCCGCACCATTTGCGGATGGCCACCGAGGCTGGTGAGCCCCACTGCGGCGGTGAGTTGGCGCGCGGCCAGGTAGACGATCAACAGGCGTCCCGAGGTCGCGGACTTGATGCTGCTGATCCAGCGCTGCGCATGCTGCCGCAAGCCATGCCGCTCGAGCAGTCCGATGACCGCGAGCGGCAGCAGGATGATCAGCGGCAGGTTGCGCGTCTTGATGAACCCGGTGCCGATGGTGGCGAGGATTTTGTCGACCGGAAAGTTCGCGGCAAAGGCGGTGACGATGGCCGTGACGATCACGACGAGCATCGGATTGAAGCGCAGGATGAACCCCACGATGATGACGGCGACCCCGAGCAGGGGCCAGAGATTGATGGCAGTGGGCACGGCAGATACTCCTTAAAGTGATCGTGGTTGACTCGAGTATCCGGATTTTTGAAAGAGTCAATGGCAAAGAATTGTTCAACAATTACAGACGAATTGTCTGCAAGTTTTGTGCCAATTTATAGGGAATAACCCGGAACTCGTTGAGCAATTGCGAGCGGATAGATCTGCTCATCTGCTAAAACGCGGGGAATATGAGCCTGCCCGCTTCACCTTCCCCCGCGGTCCGGACGCTGAGCGAACGCATGGCTGAAGAGCTACGCCAGCGGATTACACGGGGCGAGTTTTCACCCGGCCAGCGGCTCTCGGAGCAGACGTTGAGCGACAGTCTCGGCATTTCGCGCAACACGCTGCGCGAGGTGTTCCGCATGCTGACCAAGGACGGCCTGGTCAAGCATTCTCCGAACCGCGGCGTGTTCGTGGCGATTCCGAGCATTGCGTCGATCATCGACATCTACCGGGTGCGGCGACTCATCGAATGCCAGGCGCTGGGGCAGGCCTACCCGCGGCATCCGGCCAAAAAGAAGATGCGCGACGCTGTCGACACCGCGCTGCGCTGCCGCGCCGACAGCGACTGGCTCGGCGCGGGCACTGCCAACATGGCATTCCACATGGCCATCGTGGAGCTGGCCGACAGCGAGCGCCTGAACGTGCTCTTCGCGCAAGTGCTGGCCGAGCTGCGGCTGGCCTTCGGCTTGCTACAAGACCCGGAGTTTCTGCACGCGCCGTATGTCGACATGAACATCAACATCCTCGAACTGGCCGAGAGCGGCGAATTCGGCCGCGCCGCTGCAGCGCTCAACGACTATCTGGTGCACTCGGAGCGCATCGTGCTCGCGGTGTATGCGCGGCACATCAGCGATTCCGGCTGGGGCATTTGAGGCCGCGGCTATGCTGCCGCTCAATGTCTCCGCCTGTGTCGATGCCCCGCCTCATCTGCTTCAACAAGCCCTACGGCGTACTCAGCCAGTTCACCGCTGAAGGCCGCTGGCAAGGCCTGAAAGACTTCATCGACATCCCCGGCGTCTATGTGGCGGGCCGGCTCGATGCCGACAGCGAAGGGCTGCTGCTGCTCACCGACAACGGCCAGTTGCAGGCGCGCATCGCCGATCCGCGTTTCAAGATGGAGAAGACCTATTGGGTGCAGGTCGAAGGCGTGCCGACGGAGGCCGCGCTGGCATCACT
>JANXTS010000011.1 GCA_025352265.1 Variovorax sp.
CGAACGCTTTTTGACGCTGTGGCACCAGCGCTGGCATGAAGTGGCCATCGCTCTGGATTCACAAGTTGACTCGCTGGAAGACGACCGCTGCTATCACCCGGAGGTTATGGACATTCGCGGTGCAGTGGCTGACATGCCGCAAGAAGAACAGGCCACATTCAAGGGCGAAGAGTTGCCAGCTTTTGCGCAAGTGTGGGCGCTGGGCTTCATGTACGCGGTCGAAAACTGGCCCGAAGACTGGGCCGCGCCGCGCGACAAAGAGGCCGCGCAAATGCTCGACGAAGCACTCCAAAGCATCGTCGCCCTCACAGAAGACGACACCGCCAAGCCGACGTTGTCGATGTTCAGCGAAGACGGCCCGCCGAGCGTGAGCCAGCAACGACTCGACGACTTCGGCGAAGCCATCTGGGCCGTGTACGACCTGCGTCAGCTATGGAAGAGCATGGGACCGAAGGTGGAGACGATTCGGAAGGAAGCGACGCCTGGTCGCAATGATCTTTGTCCTTGTGGGAGTGGGAAGAAATTTAAGAAGTGCCATGGGGGGTGAGGGCTCGTCCGTGTAAGGGGTGTTGAGTAATCAGCAGATTTTTTATCTTCA
Source organism: Variovorax sp. (assembly GCA_025352265.1). Lineage (GTDB taxonomy): Bacteria > Pseudomonadota > Gammaproteobacteria > Burkholderiales > Burkholderiaceae_C > Variovorax. The sequence goes on from JANXTS010000011.1 coordinate 599, forward strand.
AAAGTCGGCGCATTCGTTCGGACGACCGCTGGATAGCAAGCTTGGATTCATTCTGATTTGATGGGCACAGTTTGAATTCCGGTGTGCTCGGGCTCAAACGAGTCAGACACGCTTGGCAACATGCTCATGCTCATGCTGTGGCTTCTGCGCTGGACAGAAGCACACGCATCGGCCAAGGAAAACGACGTGCAGTTCATCACCCATGGCCCCGACGTTCCTGATGCGCTCTTGCAGGCGCATGAAGAAGGCCGTGTGGCGTTCTTCTGTGGCGCAGGCATTTCTTACCCTGCTGGTCTACCAGGATTCAAAGGGCTGGTTGAGCACATTTACCGGCTGAATGGTACTGAACTCATCGACATTGAGCGTGACGCTTTTGATCGCGGGCAGTTCGACGCAACGCTCGACTTGCTGGAGCGGCGTTTACCCGGCCAGAGACTGGCGGTGCGCCGAGCGCTGGCGCAGGCACTGAAGCCCAACTTGCGCCGTAAAGGTGCAACAGATACCCATGCCGCGCTGCTGCGGCTGGCGCGAAGTCGCGGGGGCGCGCTGCGTCTGGTGACCACCAATTTTGATCGCGTGTTTCACACCGCAGCCAAACGTACGGGACAGGCATTTCAAGCGTACGCCGCACCGATGTTGCCAGTCCCTAAAAACAGCCGTTGGGACGGCTTGGTCTACCTGCACGGCCTATTGGCTGAAAGAGAGGACAAGACAGCTCTGAATCGCTTAGTGGTGACTAGCGGTGATTTTGGTCTTGCATACCTCACTGAGCGTTGGGCGGCCCGGTTCGTCAGCGAGCTGTTCCGCAACTATGTCGTCTGCTTCGTGGGCTACAGCATCAACGATCCGGTGCTGCGTTACATGATGGATGCGCTTGCCGCTGATCGAATGCTGGGCGAGGCCACACCACAGGCCTGGGCACTCGGTGACTGCGAGCCAGGGCAGGAGCAACGCAAAGCGATCGAGTGGAAAGCCAAAGGCGTCACACCCGTACTCTACGAAGTGCCTGCAGGCAGTCATGATCATTCTGCGTTGCACGGCACCTTGTGGGCCTGGGCAGCGACTTGGCGTGATCGCGTACTTGGCAAAGAGCGCATCGTCGTTAGTCATGCCTTAGCGCGGCCATCTGCCAGTACGCAGCAAGACGATTTTGTTGGCCGGATGTTATGGGCCTTGTCAGATAAGTCGGGGTTGCCGGCCAAACGCTTTGCCGACTTCAGCCCCGCCCCAGCGTTGGACTGGCTACTAGAGGCCTTTTCGGATGAACGCTTTCAGCACGCTGATCTGGCCCGCTTTGGAGTGGCTCCCCACGACGAGCTTGATTCCAAGCTGCGGTTTAGCCTGATTCGCCGGCCGGCTCCATACGACCGCGCCTTACCGATGCTGCTGGCCTCGGGTGGAACCACAGGCAGCAGTTGGGACGACGTAATGTTCCAATTAGCTCGCTGGCTGATCCGCCATCTTGATGATCCAAGACTGGTCATCTGGATTGCACAACGTGGTGGCCGGTTACACGACCGATTGCCTTGGCTGATCGAGCATGAATTGGATCGGTTCGCCTCACTGGAACGTGATGGCAAAACTGCCGACTTGAACGAAATTCGCTCACAGGCTCCAAAGGCAATACCCAGCTCCATGATGCGGACGCTATGGCGTTTGCTCATCAGTGGAAGAGTGAAGTCGCCATGGCGCGACTCTGACTTCTATCGTTGGCAGAGCAGGTTTAAACGGGATGGGCTGACGACCACGCTGCGCCTAGAGCTGCGCGATCTCCTCTCACCCCAAGTGGCGTTAAAAAAGCCTATTCGATGGGAAAGTGAGGCAGACGAGGAGGACGACCCCACTCGGATTAAGCAGTTAGTCGATTGGGAACTGGTGCTTGCCTCCGATCACGTGCACTCGGCGCTGCGTGACCTGAAAGACGAGCAATGGATGCTTGCTTTGCCCCTACTGGTGGACGACTTTCAGCAATTGCTGCGCGACGCGCTCGACTTGTTCCGAGAACTCGGAGAGGGTGACGACTTCAATGATCGCTCTCATTGGGATTTGCCATCGATTAGTTCCCATTGGCAGAACCGGGGCTTCCACGACTGGGTGAGCTTAGTCGAGTTGCTGCGCGATGCTTGGCTAGCGGTTCGCAGCATTGACACCGCTCGCGCTGCACGAATTGCCATGATGTGGGCCGAATTGCCCTATCCGACGTTCAAACGGCTGGCGCTGTTTGCAGCTAGCCAGAACGCCGTTTTCGCGCCTGAACGATGGGTGGACTTGCTATTGGCCGATGGTGCAGGTTGGTTGTGGTCCTTGACTACGAGGCGCGAGGTTCTCAGGGTCTTCGTGCTTCAGGGATACCTTTTATATGGTGCCGCTCAGTCTCGTTTGGAGGCGAGCATCTTGGCCGGCCCGCCACGCGAGATGTACAGAGATGACCTTGAAGCTGATCAGTGGCAAGACTTGGTGGCACGTTCGGTATGGCTGCATTTGGCAAAACTCCGTGCGTCGGGTCTTACGCTTAGTGCCAATGCGAAAGCACGGTTGGAAGAGCTGTCCCTTGCTTACCCCCAATGGGGGCTAGCGCCGAACGAACGCGATGAGTTCTCGCACTGGATGAGCGGCACAGGCGATCCAGACTATGAAGAAAGCACGGATGTCGACATCGCCCCTCGCAAGCGACACGAGCTCGTGCGATGGCTCACTAAAGTCCGAGCCGAACGACGCGGATTCATTGAGGACACTTGGCGCGAGATTTGCCGGAAGCACTTGCTAAATAGTCTTTTTGCGCTGTGCGATTTAGCTCGCGACGATGTGTGGCCAATCGAACGGTGGCGCGAAGCATTGCAGGTCTGGAGCGAGGATCGCACGGTGCGGCGGTCCTGGCGATACGCCGCGCCACTAGTCCAGACCATGCCTGATACTGTTCTCCAAGATGTCGTCCAAAGTTTGGCAAGTTGGCTCGACACCGTATCGAAATCCATCCAGTTTCGTGAGGATGCTCTATTGAGTCTGAGTCGCCGTATGCTAGCGCTCCCGCTCGAAGCAGACAGCGGGATGACGCGGGACGGCAAGCCGATTGATCAGCCAGTGACAGAAGCCATTAATCATCCGATCGGGCATGTTACGCAGGCTCTCATTAACGTATGGTTCAAACGGAACCCTAACGACGGCGATCTATTACCAGCCGACATCAGGCCCCTTTTCACTGAATTGTGCGATCTGCAAGTGGACCGATTTCGTCACGGCCGGGTATTGCTAGCCTCGAGATTGATCACTTTTTTTCGCGTGGATCGTCCGTGGACCGAGTTGCACCTGTTGCCGCTGTTCGATTGGACTAATCCGGTCGAAGCGAAAGCCGCGTGGGAAGGTTTTCTCTGGTCGCCACGTTTGTATCCACCACTGGTGCTTGCATTCAAGGCGCACTTCTTGGAGAGTGCAAAACATTTCGCCGATTTGGGTGAACATCGCCAACAGTTCGCCGCTTTCTTGACGTATGCGGCGCTAGGTCAGACCGAGGGATACACCCTCGATGAGTTTCGATCCGCCTTTGGGTCGCTGCCTCAAGACGGCCTTGAAGAAACAGCGCAAGCGCTTGCTCAAACCCTTGAGGGGGCCGCTGATCAACGGGAGGAGTATTGGCGGAACCGCGTGAAGCCGTTATGGCATCACGTTTGGCCCAAGTCTCGTGACCTTGCTACCGCGCGAATATCCGAATCGTTGACCCGCATGACTATTGCAGCACGAGGCGAGTTCTCGGAAGTTTTGACCGCAGTGCAAGACTGGCTGAGACCGATTGAACATCCGGACTACCTTGTACATTTACTGCATGAATCGGGTTTGTGCAGTCGATTCCCTGTGGATGCACTGCGTCTGTTAGCCATTGTGATTGCCGACCAAAAATGGGCTCCTCAAGAGTTAGGGCTTTGTTTGACAGAGATCGTGGCAGGCGCGCGACAGCTTGCACAAGACGCCCGTTACCTGCGACTCCTTGAATACTTGCGGAGACGAGAAGTGGCATCGTGAACAACTTGGGACGCATCGGATGATTGCGAATTGCCGAATTGCGGCGTGTCGCTGCCCAGTGCTCATTTCAAATGCCTCGGTCCAGTCTGAAACCGTCATCGACTTTCAGTCGCCTACGTCGACATTTGACTAACTCCCGCCCCGTTAAATCTTGAACACCCGCTGAATATCCTCCCGCACCAGGTCCACATAGTCCCGGTGCTTACGGATATACCCCGCGATGAACTCGCATACGGGGATCACATGCAGCTTGCGCGCACGCGCGTCGTCGAGCACGTGCTTGGCCAGGGTCGAACCGACGCCTTTGCCTTCGAACGCCGACAGCACTTCGGTGTGCGGGAACATGATGGCGTCGGTGAGCAGGTTGTACTCGGCGTAGCCTGCCAGCTCGTTGCCGATGTGGGCTTCGTAGCGGTGCTTGGCGGTGTCATCGGTGAGGGCGATGTCGGTGGTCGATGCGGTCATGGGTGCGGGACTTTCCAGACGTCTCGAATGGCCTCAAGACTGGCGCGCCATGAAGGCTGCGAGGTTGGTGGCTGCGGTCTTCCTCACCTTGTTGCGCAGCGACGGTGACCAGCCGAGCAGCAGGCCGGGCGTGCCAAGCGCCTGACGTGCCCAGGTCCAGAACGGGAAGCTGTCGTGGTGCGTGGCAATCAGTCCTTCGGGCGTGAAGGTCATGCGTGCATCGATGGCGTTGTCGACGATGCGGCCGGTCGCGCTGAAGCGGTAGTGCGCGTCCCAGTGGGCCTTGCCGCTGGTGGCGTCGGCCGCGACGTCGCGGTACGTCAGCTTCCACACGTCGGCGCCTTTGGCTTTGGTGCCGGCGCACAGCATGGTCCACATGCCGGCGACTTCTTTCTGGCCACGCAGCGTGAAGACCTCGTCTTCGAACGACACGTCGGGCGCGTAGCACGCGCTCATGGTGGCGGCGTCGAGCTTGGCGAAGGCGTCGTAGAAGCGGCGGATGGTTTGTTCGTTGGTCGTCTGCATTGGCTCCCCCTGCGGTGTCGTTGTAGATCTGTTGATTAAGCGTTGCGCGCGTTAGCTCGCAGGTTGCAGCAGCAGCACCAGCGTCTGCAAAGCATGTTGCACGGTGGCCGCACGCACCTCGGCGCGGTCGCCATCGAATTGCCGGCGTTCGCTGCGAATCTGTCCGCCGACCGACCAGCCGAGCCACACGGTGCCGACCGGCTTGTCGGGCGTGCCGCCGCCCGGTCCGGCCACGCCGGTGACGGCGACGGATACCAGCGCTTTCGATCGAGCCACGGCGCCTGACGCCATCGCCTCGACCACTGCCTGGCTGACCGCGCCCTTCGTCGCGATGAGCGAAGCGTCGACGCCTAGCAAGTCGGTTTTGGCCTCGTTCGAATAAGTGACGAAGCCGCGCTCGAACCACGCACTGGAACCGGCGACGTCGGTGCAGGCAGCGGCGATCATCCCGCCAGTGCAGCTCTCCGCGGTGGCGAGCATCCAGTGCTTTTGCTGGAGTAAATCGGCAATCTGTTGGACCAGGGGATCGATCGTCATGCGTTCACCACGCCTTCCATGCAGCGATGACCAGTAGCGTGCAGAACGCGGCCACCAGGTCGTCGAGGATGATGCCGAACCCAGCAGCCCACCACGAGGGCTCGACAGCATCGCGCTGCTTGAACAACCCGTCGGCCCAAGCCACCGGCCCGGGCTTGGCCGCGTCGAAAAAGCGGAACAGGCCAAAGGCGATGGCCTGACCGAGCAAGCCGGCCGGCGCGATCATCCACAGGATGATCCAGAAGGCGACCACCTCGTCCCACACGATGGCGCCGGGGTCGGCGATGCGCATGTTGCGCGCAGTCACCGTGCAGGCCCACCAGCCGACCGGCAGCGACACCAGAATGATCCAGCCGATGGTCGATTGCACGAACCACCGCTGCATGACGAGGAACGCGACCCAGGCCCACAACGTGCCGACCGTGCCGGGCGCGATACGCGGGAGGCCGGAGCCGAAGCCGAGTGCGATGCAGTGCGCGGGGTTGGACAGCATGAAGCGCACTGTCGGGCGTCCGGGCAGTGGTGCGGCTGCGGCGCTGGCTGGGTGGGGCGAAGCCACGGCAGGCGGCGGCAGAAGTTCGACGGGGGGCAGCGACTCGGTCATGAAGGGGGCGCTGCGGAGCGCGATGCTCACGCTTCGGCGCGCCTCCCCGCATGGTATCGGCTACAGCGCCGTTGCGGACGACACCCCGCGACCACACAGTCGTGCCACTAAAGCAGCACTTTCCTGCGGTATCTGATTGCCACGCCACATCACATGCTGATCTGCGCGGCACAGTACCAGCGCATGTTCGTATTCAGGAGGGACATGCGGCACGTTCGACGGACCGACATCGAGCACGGTGAGCGGCATGCATGCGATGGCCGCATCGCGTTGCAATGCCGACACGTCGACGTTGCGGTCGAAGCGCAACAGCGTGTAGGCCGGGCCGAACGCGTCGTACAGCGAGCGTCCATCGGCGAGCCAGAAGTGCGGTGCGCGGCAACCGGGCACAGTCGATGGCGTGAAGCTGCCCATCGAATAGTCGGGCGGCGTGGCGTCGTCGTAGGCGATGACCGGCGAGCCGGTGTAGTAGTAGCCGTAGTTGAGGCCGGCGCAGCAAAACTGCTGCACGTTGAGTTCGTAAGCCTCGTGGCCGATGTCGGCGCGCAGGGCATCGCCTTTGGCACCCGGTGCTTCGATGTCGGCCGGCACGGCGCGCCGGGCACGAATCATCTTCTGCGCATGGTCCATCGCGAAGCGCGACACCTGGTCGGTGATTGGCTGGCGCTCGGCCTCGTATGCATCGAGGATGCGTTCGTCTGCCCAGCCCTGCACGCACGCAGCAAGCAGCCACGAGAGATTGATGGCGTCGGCGATGCCGGCGTTCATTCCGTAGCCGGCGTAGGGCACCCACAGGTGCGCTGCATCACCGGCCAGGAACACGTGGCCGTTGCGAAAACGGTCGGCCACGAGGCGGCGCCCGACCCAGTCTTCCTTGCTGATGACTTCGTATTCGAAGTCGGGACCGACACCGAGGATCTCGCGGATCGACGTGTCGCGGTCGACCGAATCGAACTCCGGCTCCTCGGCGTTGAGGTGGTTGTGCACCAGCCATGTTTCATGCCCGTCGATGGCGAACGTCGTGCCGCAGCGCCGCGGGTTCATCGAGTAGTAAGACCACGCCGGCTTGCCCGGAATGAGCGCGCGCAGTTGCGGCGCACGGATGTACGTCGACTGCACGCGCTGGATCACCGCGGTGCCTTCGAGCTTGGCGCCGATTTGCTTGCGCACCGGCGAGGCACCGCCGTCGCATCCGACCATGAAGCGGGCGCGCAGTGTTCGGGTGCTACCGTCGTCGAGGTCGAGCGCGGTTGCGGCCACGCCGTATTCGTCGCGCGCGTTCTGCTCGAACGCCTTCACCTGCGTGCGATTGAGCAGCGTCACTCCCGGCAATGCGGCCGCGTGTTCAAGCAGGATCGGCTCCAGGTAAATCTGGTTGATGCGGTGCGGCGGTTCGGCGGTTGGCCACCAGGCGTCGGGCCCTTCGGTCTCGGTGTAGCGGTCGCGGCGGCACGGGATCGGAATGCGGGTCAGCTCGATGCCGGTCACCGAGGTGCGGAACACCACGTCGTTGGGGTAGTCGGCCGGCAGTCCGGCATCGCGCAGTTTTTGCGCGACACCGAGCCGGCGGAACTGCTCCATGGTGCGCGAGGCGACGTGGTTGCATTTCACGTTGGGCGGCTCGGCGTAGCGGCGCATCTCGGCGATGAGCACGGTCACGCCGCGCGAAGCCAGGTCCATCGCCATCGTCAGGCCGACCGGGCCGGCACCGACGATGAGCACGTCGGCGGTCAAAATTTCCGGGGTCATGTCATTGCCATTCGCTGTGATGTCGTGGTCAGTCGAGCTTGATCTGGGCGGTCTGGATGACCTTGGCCCACTTCGCGGTCTCGGAGCGGATGTAGGCGTCGAAGGCGGCCGGCGTATCGGGGGCCGGCTCCACGCCCAAATTGCGCATGTTGGCCTTCAGCGTTTCGTCGGACAGCGCGGCGTTGATCTCGGCATTGAGCCGCGCGACGATGGGTGCCGGCGTGCCTGCCGGCGCCACGATGCCGAACCAGCCGGTCGAGTCGTAGCCCGGCAAGCCGGCTTCGGCTACCGTTGGCACGTCGGGCAGCATCGGCAGGCGCTGCGGGCTGGTCACGGCATAGGCGATCAGCTTGCCGGCCTTGATCTGCTGCAGCGCGGAGGGCAGATCGACGATGGCCAGCGGGATTTGACCGCCCAGTGCATCCAGCGCGGCCGGACCGGACCCGCGGTACGGCACGTCGGTGAACTTGGCGCCCGCCATCTGCCCGAGCAGCGCGGCCGACAGATGCATCGCGGTGCCGTTGCCGCCGTGGCCGATCGACAGCTTGGACGGGTCGGCTTTGGCCTCGGCGATGACCTCGCGCAGCGTCTTGGCTTTCATCGATGGATGGCCGACGATCACGAACGGGATCGCCGCCAGCATCGCGACCGGCTTGAAGTCCTTGCCCGAGTTGAACGGCATGTTCGGATAGAGGCTGACGTTGGCAGACAGTGCACCAGCGGCGCCGAGGCCCAACGTGTAGCCATCGGCCGGCGCCTTCGCGACGATGCTCAGCCCGACGTTGCCACCCGCGCCGGGGCGGTTGTCGACGATCACCGGCTGGCCCAGCTTTTCGTTCAGGCGCGGCACGATCATGCGGAACACCGCATCGGAACTGCCACCGGGCGGAAAGGTAACGACCACGCGGATGGACTTGTTCGGAAAGTCTGCGGCGCTCTGCGCCGCGGCCGGCATTGCCGGTGCGAGCAGCGCGGCCAGCAAGCCCAGCCTGCCGAGGCAACCCAGGGTTACGGCTGTATTGCGAACGATGCCGCGGCGAATGCGCTTCATTGGCGATGCTCCATTTGATTTGTCTCTTGGCTTGTTTCTTGGCTTGTCTCTGTCGCCATTGGACGGCAAGGCGATTCATTCGTAAATCAAAGAATTTCAAAGCAAATATCATGTTGTCTGATGAATCCGAACTTCAGTCCCACCATCCGCCAACTGCGCGCCTTTGTGCAGGTGCATCAACTGCGCAAGCTGGGCGCTGCGGCAGAAAAGCTCTTTGTCACGCAGTCGGCGGTGAGCATGTTGATCCGGCAGCTCGAGATCGGGCTCGGCGCGCGACTGTTCGACCGCACCACGCGGTCGCTGCAGCCGACCGCTGCGGGGACCGAGATGCTGGCAACGGCCGAGCGCATCCTGCGCGACGTCGATGCGCTGTCGCGCGGCTTCAAAGAGCTGTCGACGCTGGAGCGCGGTCGCGTCAGCTTCGCCATCACGCCGACGCTCGCCTCGTTCCTGTTGCCCAATGCCATCGGCGCTTTCGTCGCCGCGCATCCGCAAGTGCGCGTCGTGGTCGACGACTGCGCGCCGGAGCAGTTCATCACGCGGGTCATCGGCGAGCGGGTCGACTTCGGCATCGGTACGCCCGAGCGGCCGGGCGCCGAGGTCGACACGCAAACGCTGCTGCGCGACCACCTCGCGCTGGTCTGTCGGCAAGACCATCCGCTGGCCGGCGCGCGCACGGTGCGCTGGGCCGACCTGGCCGGTCACCCCGTCATCACGACGCGCAGCGGCTATGGCATCCGGCCGTTGATCGACGGCACGGCGGCCGGCGCCGGTGTGGTCTTGAACGTGGTCAACGAGGTGTCGTTCATGTCGACCGCGCTGTGGATGACGGCTGCCGGCATGGGCGCATCGATCATGCCGTCGGCCTTCGCACGGGCATCTGGCGATGCGTCGCTGGTGATCCGGCCGATCTCCGCGCCGCGGGTGTCGCGGGACATCTCGGTGGTGACCAAGCGTGGGCGTTCGCTGTCGGTGGCAAGCGAAAGCTTTATCGCAGCATTGCGCGGGGCGTTGAAACCAAAGGTCGGCTGAAGGAAATCCGAGAAACCTTGGTAGCCGAAGCGCCCCACGCAACCGCCATGTTCACGTTGCCTGGTCGCACCGCACGAATCGCCCGTAGGTGCGCGCCAATGGCCCGGCGACAAGATTCAAGGTGAGCAAAGTCATTGCCACCGCGAAGATGCCGTCGGTAAGTGCTTCGAGGCGGTTCTTCGGTTACATCGGCCGGCCGCTTTCGTCAGGTGTCGTTCGTCAGGCGAAGTGATCGAATGAAGTGAAGTGCTGTGCCACGGGCGCACCTCGTGCATCGACGATGCGCAGGCCTGGTTCGGCCTCGATGCGTCCGATGCGCGTGACCGGCGTGGCCGCGACGACACCGGCTTGCAAGACTGCATCGCGTGCGAAAGAGGGCGCGGTGAACACAAGCTCGTAGTCGTCACCGCCGGAAAGTGCGCAGGTCCGCAGAACGTCGATGGCGAAGAGATCGGCCGTGCCTGGTGCATGTTTGTTGGCTGCGACGAGGGCGGAAGCGGCGTCGGCATCCAGCGTCGCACCGATGCGACTTGAAGCCAGGATGTGACCGAGATCGCCGATCAATCCATCGCTCACATCGACCGCAGCACTCGCGATGCCCCGCAGTGCGATGCCCAGCGTCACACGCGGCGTGGGCTGCTCCATACGGCGCCGTGCCTGCTCGAACACTTCCGCACTCAGCGCCAGCGTGCCGCGAAACGCTTCGAGGGCAAGGCGCGCATCGCCCAGTGTGCCGCTGACCCAGATGTCGTCGCCGGCCATGGCGCCGGAGCGCAGCAGCGCCTTGCCGGCCGGTACTTCGCCGAACACGGTGATGCAGATGTTGAGCGGCCCGCGCGTGGTGTCGCCGCCGACCAACTCGCAAGCATGCGCGTCGGCCAGCGCGAACAGGCCGCGTGAAAAGCCGGCGAGCCATGACTCGTCGACGGTGGGCAACGACAGCGCGAGCGTGAAGGCGAGCGGTGCCGCGCCACAGGCTGCGAGGTCGCTCAGGTTCACGGCCAGTGCCTTGTGCCCGAGACGCTCCGGCGCTACGGTCGACAGAAAGTGCCGCCCCTCGACCAGCATGTCGGACGACACGGCCAGCTGCATGCCCGGCGCCGGTGCCAACAGCGCGCAGTCGTCGCCGTTGCCCAGCGGCGATCGCTTCGCGGGCCTCGCGAAGTAGCGCTCGATCAGATCGAATTCACCCATCGTCGCTGCCAGGTCAAGTGCCGGCGCGAAAGCGCAGCGACGCTTGGCGCACGACTTCTGCCAGCAGGCGCTCCTTGCCCTGCTTTTCGCGCAGCCAGCGCGCGTCGTTGCGGTTGGCCTCGACGCTGGTGCGCAGCTGGCCCAGCGCCTGCGTCGCATTGAGTGCTTCGCTGTGCCATTCGAGCTGCGTCATCGTCATCAGGATGTGGTCGCGCAACGGCATGTGCTCCCCGCTGGCCGGATCGACATACACCGCGTCGAGCCCGAAGCGGCAGGCCTGGAAGCGGTTGTAGGTATAGACCAGATAGTCGTCTTCGGTCGGCTCGAACGGCTGCTCCTGCAGGAACCATGCAGCCAGCGATTGCACGTAGCCGGCAAGGGCTGCAGCACGCTCGATGGTGAGTGGTGTGTCGAAGACGCGAATCTCGATCGTGCCGAACTCGGGCTTGGGCCGAATGTCCCAGTAGAAGTCCTTCATGCTGCGCACCACGCCGGTACGGGTCATGCGCTCGAAGTAGTTTTCGAACTCTTTCCAACTCAAGGTGAAGGGTGCACGACCCGACAACGGAAACGCGAACACCGAATTGAGTCGCGCCGAATCGAACTGCGTGTCTTGCCCCTGCACGAAAGGCGAAGAGGCCGACAGCGCGATGAAGTGCGGGATGTAGCGCGACATGCGGTGCAGCATGAGCAGCGCCGCGTCGGCATCCGGGCAGCCGATGTGCACGTGCTGGCCGAAGATGGTGAACTGCTTGCTCAGGTAGCCGTACAACTCGGACAGTTCGCGAAAGCGCGGCTTGTCGTAGATGCGACGCTCGTGCCATTGTTGAAAGGCATGAGTGCCGCCGCCGACCACCGCGATGTTGAGCTTGTCGGCATTGCGCACCAGCGCATCGCGAATGGGCGATAGTTGCGTGATCACGTCTTGTGCTGAGTGACAGATGTCGGTCGAGATTTCGATCATGCTCGACGTCATCTCGGGGACCACGCTGCCCGGCAACGGCGTTTGTGCCATCAGCCGCAGCATGTCTTCGGCGTACGGCGCGAGGTCGTAGTCGTGCGTGTTGACGAGCTGCAGTTCCAGCTCGACGCCGAGCGACAGCGCCTCCGACTTGTTGAAGGGTTCGAGCTTCACCACGCGCCCGGCCGGCGACTTGGATACGTCGGGCAGCGCGGGCAACGGGCCGCGGTTCAAATTGATGCTCATCGCTGCGTCTCCTCTGCCGTCATGAACGCCTCGGGTGTCCACGGCTGCGAGCTTTCGCCGGCGCTGTGTATGGCGATGGTCGCCAGCACGGCGCCGAGCACTTCCATCAGCAGGATGGCGGGCAGCGCGACCTGGGTGATCATCGCGCCCAGCAACGGCGACGCGGTGACGAAGCCCGACGCGATCAACAGCGCGATCGACGACAGCGGCGACATCGCGCAGCCGACCCACAGCGCCTGTTTCCAGCTGGCGCCGCTGCCCGGGTTCGCGATAGCGACGCCGGCGATCTTGGCGGCAAAGCGCACGCTGATGACGGTGAGCACCACGCTTGCCACCGGCAGGCTCCAGTCGGCTTGGGCGGCGACGATCGACACCAGCACGAACATCAACATGGTGAGCAGCGAAGCCGCGGTGCCCAACTGGCGCGGCCAGGCCCATGGCTTGGGGTTGAGTTGCTTCAGCAACACGCCGCCTATCAGCGCGGCCAGCGGTGCCGAACCGCCGATGTGCGCGGTAAGCGCCGCACCGGCCGCGATGATGGCCAGCAGCAAGATCGAGGTGTTCTCGCTAGTCGCGCTCATGAAACGCAGGGCCGACCGCAGCGCCAGCGCCATGACTGCACCGACCACGAACGACAAGCCCAGCACGACCCCCACCGGATAGAGCTTTTGCACCAGCCCCTGCGGCGCACGCTCGATCAGGCCGGCCTGCGCATAGCCCAGCGCCAGCGCATAGAAGGTGTTGAGCGTGGCCAGTGTCATCGCCCGATCGGTGACCGGGCCGGAAGCGCGGGTGTCCATCAGCACGCGGCTCAGCACTGCGGGCGACGCGACGATGGCCATCAGCGCGATCGGGTTGGCAACCGGGTCCGGAAGGCCCAGCCAGTGCAGCGCCCAGAACACCCCGAAGTAGGTGAGCGAGGCTTCGAGGATGCTCTGCAGCAGCACCATCGGGTTGTAGCGAAACCAGCGCAACGGCAGGCGGCCCCCGGCTTCGAACAGCACGATCGCCACGCCGAGTTCCAGCAGGAACAAGCCGATGCCCTGGAGCGGCCAGAGCGCCCCCTCGAAGCCGGCAAACCCGACGATGGTGCCGACGATCGAGTACCCGACCACCTTGGGCATGCCTATGTAGCGCTGCACGAGGTGGCCCGCTGCTGCGGCGACCGCGATCAGCAGCGACCACAGCACGATCGGCAGGCCGGCCGTCGGACGTGCCCATTCCGACCAGAAGCTCATGAGCTCGTTGGTCATTGAGGCGAAGGACGGGAGCGAAGAAAAGAAAGACATCATTGGAAAGACATCATCCGGCCGGATGCGGCGGCACCGCCACGAATCAATGCAGCACGCGAGTGCTGGGCCGTCCGTCCGAATTCGCTTCCAGCACGAACATCGGTATGGGCACGTCAAAGCGGTCGCCGGCTTCGTTCACCACGAAGTAGCTGCCGTGCATGGTGCCGCTGGGCGCCTGCAACCGGCAACCGCTGGTGTAGCGAAACGACTCGCCAGGGGCCAGCAACGGTTGCTGACCGATCACGCCGAGGCCCTTGACCTCCTGCGCGTGGCCCGAGGCGTCGTTGATGAGCCAGTGGCGGGCAATCAGCTGCGCCGGAAACTCGCCGGTATTGGTCACCGTCACCGTGTAGGCGAAGGTATAGACATGGTCCTCCGCCGACGATTGCTCGGGTAGAAAACGGGGCTCGACCTTGACGGTCATCGGGCTGTCAGACATGGCCCGATGGTAACTGTTGCCTGCTTTGCGACAATCTGCGCGATGAGCACGACCCACCGCCAATTTCGCATTTCGCCTTCCATCCTGTCCGCCGACTTTTCGCGCTTGGGCGAGGAAGTTCAACAAGTCATCGCTGGGGGCGCTGACTGGATTCACTTCGATGTGATGGACAACCACTACGTGCCGAACCTGACCTTCGGCCCGATGATCTGCCACGCGCTCAAGCCGCACGCGAAAACTGCCGCCGGCGTGCCGGTCCCGATCGACGTGCACCTGATGGTCGAGCCGGTCGACGCGTTGGCCGCGTCGTTCGCGGAGGCGGGCGCCGATTTCATCAGCTTCCACCCGGATGCATCGCCGCACACGCACCGGAGCATTCAGGCGATCAAGGCGGCGGGCTGCAAAGCGGGGCTGGTGTTCAACCCGGCGCGTGGGCTCGAAGTGCTGGACTGGGTCATCGACGACATCGATCTGATCCTGATCATGAGCGTCAACCCGGGCTTCGGCGGACAGACCTTCATCGACACGACCTTGCGCAAGATCGAGGATGCGCGCAAGCGCATTGAGCAGAGTGGGCGCGACATCCGGCTCGAAGTCGACGGTGGCATCAAGGTCGACAACATCGCCAGGGTGGCGAGCGCCGGTGCCGACACCTTCGTGGCTGGCAGCGCGATATTCACCAAGCCGGACTACGGCGCTGTCATTGCCGAGATGCGGGCCGAGCTCGCAGGTACCTTCCCTGCGCGGGATGAATAAGCGGTTCGTGCCGGGTCAGCGGTCGCTGAGCTTGTCGTTGTAGACCTTGTCGGTGACTGGGCTGGTGCCGGTATCGACCAGGCCTCGTTCCAGGTCGGCGTGACCTTGTTTGCCGACGCGGGTCGGCTTCCCGTCGGCGCTGCTCTGGCTATCGGATGACTGGTCGCGTTCGCTCGGCAGCTTGGGTGCCGAAGTGCCATCCTGCTGCACTTTGGTCTTGCCGCTTTCGGCGTCTTCGACCGGTTCGGGCTGTACCGAATCGATTGCGGGCTGGGACGGTTTTTTGCTGGCCATGACGATGCTCCTGTATCGAACGATGTTTGTCATGGTGCTCGGCTGTTACCGGTAGGACCGCCCTGCCGGTGGCTGTAGGATCGTTCCATGACCTCGCCCCACGTTGTTGTGCCGCTGCGAATCCACAGCTTCGAATCGACCGCACCCGGCCCCCGGCTGATCGTCCTCGGTGGCGTGCACGGCAATGAAACCTGCGGCACCGCCGGCATCCACCGGGTGCTGGCCGAACTCGATGGCGGCACGCTCGCCTTGCTGCGCGGTGCGCTCACGATGGTGCCGGTGGCCAATCCGCTGGCACGGCAACGGCAGCGGCGCGAAGGCGAGCGCAACCTCAATCGCCTGTTCCAGCCGAACATGGCGCCCGTCGACTACGAGGCGCGCATCACCAACCTCCTATGTCCGCTGCTAGACCGGCACGACGTGCTGCTCGACCTGCATTCGTTTCAGAGCGCCGGCGATGCGTTCGCGATGATCGGCCCGCGTGACAACGTGGGCGGGCTGGAGCCGTTTTCAAGAGCGTTCGAAGAGGGGCAAATGGCGCTCCGCATCGGCACCCCCTGTGTCGTCGAAGGCTGGCTCGACATCTACGCGGCCAGCTTGGCGTACCGGGCGGGCCTGCCTGGCGGTGCGCCGGTAAACGATGCCGCGCTGGCGTTTGGCTGGGGCACCAACGAGTACATGCGCAGCCAGGGCGGTTACGGCGTCACGCTCGAATGCGGGCAGCACCTCGACCCGGCTGCGCCGCAAGTGGCGTACCGCGCAATCTTGTCGGCGCTGCGCACGCTGGGAATGATCGCGCCGGAGACGGCCCCGCCAGCCACGTTGCCGGCGCCGCCCGTGCTTCTCCGCCTGGTCAGCGTGACCGATCGCACGGACCAAGAAGACCGGTTCGTTCGCGAATGGGCCACCTTCGACGCGGTGGCACGAGGCGAGGCGATCGGTGTGCGCGAAGACGGGACCATGTTGCACGCCGAGCGCGATGGCTTCATCGTGTTCCCGAATGCCCAAGCGCTGCCGGGTACCGAGTGGTACTACTTCGCGGTCGAAAGCGACCGAGTGCTTTAGCTGTCGCGAAATGGAGGATTCTCAAATGCCCGACTCGAAACCCGCCCCGCGCGTACTCTGGAAAGGCGCCATCAGCTTTGGCCTTGTCCACATTCCGGTCGCCCTCTATTCCGCGACCACCGACAGCGGCATCGACTTCAATTCGCTCGACAAGCGCACGATGGACCCGGTCGGCTACAAGCGGATCAACAAGAAAGCGGGCAAGGAAATTGCGCGCGAGCAGATCGTCAAGGGCATCGAATACGAAGATGGCCAGTACGTCGTCCTGAGCGATGCGGAGATTTCTGCCGCCTACCCCAAGACCACGCAGACCATAGAGATCGAGACCTTCGTGCCGGGCTCGTATTGAATTTGCTGCGCTGGGGCACCGACATCCGCGCCTCCGGCAAAGGGAGTGCGCCGCCGCACCGCCTGAAGCCCTCGCTGGGCCTGGTCTCGGGCGCTACTGGACGATCTCGTCGGTCGTTACTTCGAACCGTTGCAGCGTGTTCGCACCAAAGACCATGCTGATCGGCACATCCGCCGCATCGCGACCACGGGCTATCACGATGCGACCGATGCGCGGCGTGTTGTGCCGCGCATCGAAGGTGTGCCAGCGGTTACCGAGATAGACCTCGAACCATGCGCTGAAGTCCATTGGATACGGCACCGCCGGAATGCCGATATCTCCGAGGTAGCCAGTTACGTAGCGCGCAGGAATATTCATGCAGCGGCAAAGCGTGATTGCCAGATGTGTGAAGTCGCGGCAAACGCCGACACCCTCGCGGAAGCCCTCGAGCGCGGTGCGCGTGGCGCGGGCGCGCTGGTAGTCGAAGCGAAGATGCCGGTGCACGAAATCGCAGATCGCCTGTACGCGGTGCCAACCCGGTGCAACGTTTCCAAAATTGGCCCAGGCGAACTGCAGCAGTTCGCTGTCGACCTCGCAATAGCGGCTCGGCAGGACGAAAGGCAGCGTTGGCACTGGCAGGTCGGACGGAGCATGCGCGATGGCGCCGTAGTCGACAGGATCTGCCCAGCCGCTATCGAACACGACGGCTTGGTTTCGCAAGCGCACGTTGTCGACGCCATGAGGCACGTGGACGCGGGCGCAATGGTTTTCAAATACGTCCTGGTAATGGTCCGTCACCAACGGCGGGCTGATGGTGATGTTTTCGCCGGCTGGGATGTCAGCTGCACGTGACGGATGTACTTGCAACATGTAGATCAACGCCGTGGGCGCGGAAACACCGAGTTCGATGTCGAAGCCGATTTTGATGAGCATGTTGGCGTTTCTCTGGAGACGGAACGAAAGAACGGTAAACACAAAGCAGTTTTGATGCCTGCACTACTTGGGCAGGTTTTGCTTTGTCAGATCGACGAATCGTATCGGGCATGCGTGTCGGCCCGCGTGAGCCCTGGCCGTTTCGCACGTAGGCGCGCGCGATGAACGGTCGGCACGGTCCTACCTCGCTTACCTCGCGGCTCCCACATCATTGGGCGCGCGCTCACTACGGGTCATGGAACGCACCGAACTTAAATTTTCAATTGTCGTAAATCGGGGTCGAGATCACGGGAGCAAATCATGGAGTTGTCTTCGCTGTGGAGTTGGTTGGGTGGCACGTCTATCGACGACGCGTTGGTCTGGGGTGTCGCGATTGCCTCTGCGCTCGTTGCTTTGGTTGCGGTCGTTAGCGCCCTCGATATGTTTCTCGACGCAGAGGCCGGCTAGCTGCTTCGAACCGTTTGTCCCGGTGCCTGTTTGCACCGATATTTCCGTCTCTGAAGGATTTCCATGACGCCCCAAAACAAGGCAGCCGCGGGCCGTCGTCCCAAAGCCTCCGTCAAAGTGGCGGCGGACGCCGGTGCGAGCGCCAAACAAGACCAGTTGGCCGACTACATCACCGACAGTTCTTCGCAATTGACCACGAATCAAGGCGTGGAAATTCCGGACAATCACAACTCGCTCAAGGCGGGCCCGCGGGGTCCGACGCTGCTCGAAGACTTCATCCTCCGGGAGAAAATCACCCACTTCGACCACGAACGCATTCCCGAGCGCGCAGTGCACGCACGAGGGTCGGCGGCGCACGGCTACTTCCAGGTCTACAAGGCGATGTCGCAGTTCACCAGTGCGGACTTCCTCCAGGATCCGACCGTGAAGACGCCCGTTTTCGTGCGCTTCTCGACCGTGGCGGGTGAGCGCGGCTCGGCCGATACGGTGCGTGACGTACGCGGCTTTGCCGTCAAGTTCTATACGAGGCAAGGTAACTACGACTTGGTCGGCAACAACATCCCGGTGTTTTTCATCCAGGACGCGATGAAGTTCCCCGACCTGGTTCATGCAGTCAAGCCCGAGCCGCACCACGCGATGCCGCAAGCCGCCAGCGCGCACGACACCTTCTGGGATTTCGCCTCACTGATGCCCGAGACCACCCACATGCTGATGTGGGCGATGAGCGACCGCGCCATCCCGCGCAGCCTGCGCATGATGGAAGGTTTCGGCGTCCATACGTTTCGCCTCATCAACAGCCGGGGCGAGAGCCACTTCGTCAAGTTCCACTGGAAGCCAAAGCTTGGGACCCATGGCCTGGCTTGGGACGAGGCACAAAAGATCGCCGGTAAAGATGCGGATTTTCATCGACGCGACCTGTGGGAAGCGATCGACAGGGGCGACTTTCCGGAGTGGGAGCTCGGTGTGCAGCTCATTCCTCAAAACAAGGAGCACTCGCTCGGCTTCGATTTGCTCGACCCCACCAAGCTTATTCCGGAAGAGATGATTCCGGTGCAGCGCATCGGACGGATGGTGCTCAACCGCAACCCGGACAACTTCTTTGCCGAGACCGAGCAGGTAGCGTTTCACCCGGGACATGTGGTGCCGGGCATTGATTTCTCGAACGACCCGTTGTTGCAAGGTCGTCTGTTCTCGTACACCGACACGCAGATCTCGCGGCTAGGTGGCGCTAACTTTCATGAGTTGCCGATCAACCGAAGCGTGTGCCCTTTCCACAACTTTCAACGCGACGGCATGCATCGCCAGACCATCGCCCGCGGTCAGGTCGCTTACGAGCCGAATACGCTCGGCAACGGATCGGAATTCAGGGTCGACGGCAGTGACAAGGGATTTCAGTCATTCCCAGAAGAGTTGGAGCCGCCCAAGATTCGGCGTCGAAGCCCGTCTTTCGACGATCACTTCACGCAGGCACGACTGTTCTTCAACAGCCAGAGCACCGCGGAAAAAGAGCACATCGTCGCCGCCTTCCGGTTCGAGTTGTCCAAGCTCGACCTGCCCGCAATTCGTCAGCGAATGGTCGACAACCTGGCGCATGTCGATGAAAAGTTGGCGCGTCGCGTGGCTGAGCCGCTGGGCATCGGCGTCCCGGACGCCAAGGCCGCAGCCGGGCGGGCGGGCTTTCGCGATCATCAAATAAAGCTGCCGATTTCGGAGTCGCCGGCCCTCAGCATGGTCGGCACCGGCGATGGTTCCATCAAGACCCGCAAGGTCGCGATACTGGTCGCCGATGGTGTCGACTCCGCCTCGCTGAAGCCGATCCGTGAAGCCATCGAAGCAGCCGGCGCGCGGTGCAAGGTGATCGGGCTACGGCTCGGCACGGTGACGAGTGCCAGCAAACGTCAGATCGATATCGACGCCACATTCACCAACATGCCTTCGATCATGTTCGACGCCGTGCTCGTGCCCGCTGGCAAGGAAAGCGCCGAGGCTTTGTCGCGAAGCGGCGATGCGGTGCACTTCTTGCTCGAAGCGTTCAAGCACTGCAAGGCGATTTGCACGGTGGGTGAGGGTGCCGGATTGTTGTCGACGTTAGGCTTGGGCCTTGGCACGGGCAAGGGCGACAGTGGCGCGGCTCGGTCCGGCGTGACGGGTGTGGTGATCGCTGCAACGCCGGCCACCAACATGGGCGACCTCACAGCGGCCCATCAAGTGGCGCGCGACTTCATCGCTGCGATAGCAAAGCACCGGCACTGGGACCGCGCCGGCATCGACGCCGTGCCGGCCTGAATCCGGCACGTTTCGCGGGAGCGAAGTCGATCAGCGCTGGCTGATTCGTCGATCAGCGCGCGAGGCTGGCGCGCACCCGCGACCACAACTCGGAGCGTGTGATCGGCTTCGTCAGAAAGTCGTCCGCGCCTGCGTCGAGGCCGGCCTGGCGCGCGGCGGCGTCGACCTCCGCACTAATCAGGATGATCGGGATATGGCGGGTCTCGTTCGATGCCTTCAATGCGCGAGCGACCGCGTGGCCATCCATGCCAGGCATCCGCACATCGAGCAACACCACGTCGGGCGTATGTCGCACGGCCAGCGCCAGTGCCTCGGGTCCGTCGGCTGCGCTGATCGTGGCGTAACCCTCGGGCGCGAGCAGCGCTTCGAGCAACCGGCGGTTGGTCACGCGGTCGTCGACGATCAAAACGGTGGTGTCGGATGTATTCATGGAGAGTTCACTTGGCACTGCCACGGCGCGTCGGCGCAAGCAGTTTGTCGATGGCTGCGTGCAGTTCCTGATAACGCAGCGGCTTGGCGATGTAGGCATCGCAGCCGGCGGCTTCCGCCTTCGCCTGGTCGTCTTTCATGGCCATGGCGGTCAACGCGATCACCGGAATCGCCGCCGTCGCCGGTGCGCGCTTGAGCAGCGCCGTGGCGGCCAGGCCGTCCATGCCGGGCAACTGGATGTCCATGAGGATCAGGTCGGGCTGCGCATCGCGCGCCATCATCAGGCCCACTTCGGCATCGGCGGCGCACAGCATCGTGTGGCCGGCGTTGCCCAGCAGCAGGCAGGTCAACTTCATGTTCGCCGGGTTGTCTTCGATGATCAGGATGCAGGCCATGCTGTTCAATCCTGCGGTAGCGCGCGGCGCACCTCGTCGACGAAGCGGTCGTGGCCGAATTCGCGCTTCTCTATGACGCGCAAGGCCTTGCCCGGATAGCTGTCGAGCGCCGCACGATGTTCGGTAGAAATGGGGCTGGCGGTTACCATCACGATCGGGATGTCGGCGGTATCGGGGTTGCGATACAGCGCGTCCACGACGTCGATGCCGTTGGTTTCCGGCGTTGAGAGGTCGAGCAGGATGATGTCGGGCTTCACGCGTTGCGCGAGCGCGATGGCGTCCTCGCCGCCATAGGCGCGAAGCACGGCATACGCGGGCGTCGGTAAAAAGGCGGCGATGACATCGACCGCCTTCGGATCGTCGTCGACGACGAGCACGGTGCGTGTAAGGCTCGCGCCTGGCTGCAGCCCGAGGCTGGCCAGCGTTGCCTTCAGGTCGGCCCGGCTGATCGGTTTCTGCATGGCGGCGACCGCGCCGCGGCTCAACGCTACGTTGCTGTCGGCTACTCCGGCGATGATGACCACCGGCAGGTGCGCAAGGTCGGCACTTTCGCGCATCTTCAAAAGAAACTCCCAGCCGTCCATGCCAGGCAGTTCGAGGTCGAGCGTGACCAGGCTGAGGGTCTGCATCGGCGCCATGACGAGCGCAGCTTCGGCGCTTGCGGCATGCAACACGGTGAAGCCTTCGGCCTCCAGCAACAGGCGCACCAGGTCGGCCGCCTTGTCATTGTCTTCAACCACCAGTGCCATGCGTTCGCTGCGCATGGCCACCGCCGAATGCGCGCTGCCATTGGTGGTAGCCATCACCTGTGCCATCGGCGGCGTGGCGAGCAGCGGCAACCACACAGCGAAGCAGGCGCCCTGGCCCTCGGCGCTCGACACCGCGACAGTGCCTGCGTGCAACTCGGCCAGTTGCTTGACCATTGCCAAGCCCAGGCCCGTGCCCGCGAATTTGCGCGCCAGGCTGCTGTCGATCTGGCTGAAAGCCTGAAACAGCCGCGCCATGTTTTCGCGCGAGATGCCAATGCCGGCATCGCTTACCCGGATCTCCAGAAACTCGCCGTGCTCGCTGTCGGCCAGTTCGAAGCTTTGCACCGGCCAGGGGCCCGGCAAGGTGCCGACGACGGCACGCGGAACGCGGCGCACGCTCAGCACCACGCGACCGCCGTCGCCACTGAACTTGACCGCGTTCGACAGCAGGTTGTAGACGATCTGCTTGGTCTTGCGCATGTCGAGCCGCGACAGTCCGATGCTTTCGTCGGCATCCAGGTCGAGCCGGATGTGCTGTGCCGCCGCCTTGTCCTTGACGATCGACAGGCTGTCCTTCAGCAGGCGTGCGAGGTCCACCGTTTCCATCTCCAGGCTCATCATCCCGGCCTCGACCTTGGACAGGTCGAGGATGTCGTTGATGAGCGCGAGCAGGTGCAGCCCGCTGGTGAAGATGTCGCCGATGTAGCCCGTTTGCGTATCGCTCATGGAGCCCATCAGGCCGTCCTTGAGCGCTTCGGAAAAACCGATGATGGCGTTCAGCGGCGTGCGCAGTTCGTGCGACATGGTCGCCAGGAACTCCGACTTCATGCGGCTCGCATGTTCCAGCTGGAGATTGGTTTCTTCGAGCGCGCGCTCTACCCGCCGCCGTGCGTCGACGTCGCGCGCCGAGGAAATAATCCCCTTCACTTCACCCTCGCGATTCCGGAACGTCGCTGCGTTGAAGGACACCACCGTTTCGACCCCGCTGCTCGAACGTACCGTCAACTCGAAGTCGCTGATCGTGTTGTCTCTCAGCACCCATGCAACGCCCCTTTCTGCGCTGTCGGGGTCGGTAAAGCAGTTGCGGAAAGGTGTGCCAATCAG
The DNA here is from genome assembly GCA_025352265.1 of Variovorax sp. Taxonomy (GTDB): domain Bacteria; phylum Pseudomonadota; class Gammaproteobacteria; order Burkholderiales; family Burkholderiaceae_C; genus Variovorax. The sequence continues at coordinate 23,497 of JANXTS010000011.1, forward strand.
CTCTTCGCGACTGCGCCCAGTCAACTCCACCATCTGCTGATTCAGGTCGGTAATGATCCCGGCCGGATCGGTCATGACCAGCGCGTCGGTGTTCGATTCGATCAGGGACCGCGTGTAGAACTGCTGGTCGCGCAAGCGTTGATCGAGCTGCGCCTTGGCGGCTTCCACTTGCATCCGCGCCGTGTTGTCAGTCCCGATGAGGAGATAGCCGATGATGGCGTCGTGCGCATCGCGCAGTGCGGTGACAGAGACGATCGCCGGGAAGCGGCTGCCGTCCTTGCGGATGTAGGTCAGCTCGTAGATGTCTTCGATGCCACGCGACGCCTTGAAAACCAGCGCCTCGAAGCCAGGCGTGATGGTGGTGCTTAGTTCGAGGCTCAGCTCCTCGGCTCGTGCGATCACTTCCTGCGGGTCGGAAATGTCGGCCGGCGTGATGGTGTCGACCGTTTCGGCGGCGGTGTAACCGAGCATGCGCTCTGCACCGACATTAAAAATCTGGATGACGCCCTTGGCATCGGTCGCAATGCTTGAGAAGTTGGCGCTGTTGAAGATGGCGTCTTGCAGTGCGCCAGCCTTGATGAGCGTCTCGCGCCTCCGAAATTCGACGATGCCTTCCAGCCCTGGTGTTTCGGCGGTGTCCATGATTCAGGTGATCCGCATCTTGGCCGGGGGCGCTCGCTGCGCCAACTTCCTTCTGGCAGCTGAACCGTTGAGTTGAATCAATCTGTGCACGGGTCGCTCCGATCTACGGGTTTAGTGAGGCGGGAGACAGCTCCAACGGCTGCGCCAGCCATGCGGTGATCTGCAGCCAGAGGTAAACCTCATGTCGGGATCTCCTCAAAGATTATCCAAATTGAATTCACATCAACGACGTCGTAAGCTGCAAAACTCTTTTGTATTCAAGGTTTTGACCATCGATTTCAATAGGGCTAAAGTTCCTGTATCGGGGTGAGATCGCGGTGAACGAATCGCCAGAGTCTTCGATTATTCTAGAACTCGTGTCTCTCGTTCATGTAGTTCGAGACGCCGTTTGAATAGACTCTTCGAACAATATTTATACAAAATAATTCGAGAGAAATTAATTGGCTTCGGTTCTGCATCTGGAACAACCAGTTGCAAAATTAAAATTGTCTAAACGCGCTGGCGTTGTACAACGAAGGTTTGCAATAACTAGTCAGCCAGACCTAACGAGAACCAAGAAAAAGCCTATGCAACACTGCGCTTCGCCTTTTCATCGTCAGTCCGACCGTGATGCCTATGTGCCGCAGGGCGCGCGGATTCCCGATTTCATACGCAATGCGCAGGCTGGTCGTGACATCCTGCAATTGCAGTTGAAGCAGTGGCCTTTGCAGCTGATTCCGCATATGCATCCGGCTCCAATTTGCGCTTCGCCCGAGTCAGGATTGCCGGGTGACGCCGAAGCCGTTCCGGCAACTCCATCAGGGCTTCGTGTCTACGACCCGGCGCCGCTGGCCAATACATTGATCGCCCAGGCGCAGGCGGCTATCGAACAACTCGGTCGTTCGATGATCGCTAATGAAGAGCGCGAAAAGCAATTGCGTTTGTGCTTGTCTGAGATTGTCGAGACCTCCGAAGCCAGACCGTCGCTCGACGACACTGCTCGTTCCGCCGTGGCTGCATGCCTGGCGTCTGCTGCGGCACTGTTGGACGTAACACGGACGATCTACAACCGGTTGCCCGATCCAACGCCTCAAGAGCGCGTCATAGAGTCGAAGGCACTTGCCGAACTAACCAAGGCGGCCGGTCGTGCCGCCTACCGGGCTGCGCTGTTGATCGTCGATCCTGAATTTCAACCGGTGCCGCTGGCCGCGCCAAACCGACTTGCGAAAGTCCGTTAGCAATTCATCGGCGAGTCCGTTAATCGTATTTCGGTGTTGGAATGAAGGGTAAATCAGCCAATAGGCGTTTTGGGAGGGACTGCGCTAGTTGGTCTTAAATCAACATTTGGACGTTACCGCACAGTCAGTGTTTGGACGACGGGTCAAAATGGTGCATTTGTCTGCAAGTCGAGAATGCGATGCTGATGTCTTTGAGTTCGAAGTCGATGGGGCGACAAACATGGCGGTGAAGCCTCTCGATCCCTATGTCGCGCGCCTGTTGGTGGTCGACGACAGCCCGGAGCAACTCAAATTGCTCCTGGAAGTGCTGCGTAGTGCTCGCTTCGAGATCATTGTCGCTTTCGACGGAATGCAGGGTTACGGTCGCGCCGTCGCACAAGCGCCCGACCTCATCTTGATGGACGTGCGCATGGGCCGCACCGACGGCTTTACCGCCTGTAGGCTGCTCAAGGCTGACCCGCTCACAGCGCACATTCCGGTGATTTTCCTGACGAATTCCGGGAGCCTCGAGGAGCGCCTGACCGGGCTGCGCGAAGGCGCTGTCGACTACGTGCTGAAGCCTTTCGAGCCGGCCGAAGTGCTGGCACGCATTCGTGCGCATCTGCGCCCGGTGCTTCCCTCGCCCTCATCGGCGCCGGCCGGCGCAGGTGCCGCGCTCGACATGGGATTCACACCGGCCTCGACGGCTGGAAATGCCGGAGTTGCCGGAGTTGCCGAAGCAAACACCGCACCCGAAACAGGCAACGACCAGCAGCCCGACCATGTGTTGGTGCAAGCCGCCCTGCGCCAAGTGGAATCCAATCTGGCCAGCATGCCGACGCTTGCTGAAATCGCACGTCGTGTGGGTACGCATGAGAAGCGTCTGACCAAGGCGTTCCGCCAACAGACCGGCATGTCGGTGTTCGAGTTCGTACGCGAACAGCGGCTTGGCCTCGCGCGGCGACTGCTCACGCAAACACCGCTCGGCATTGCCGACATCGCTGCGGAGGCGGGCTTTTCGAGTGCTGCCAACTTCGCCACTGCATTCAAGGCGGGACTGGGTACATCGCCCAGCGAGTACCGGGCCCAGCTGGCATCGCGGCAAAGGCCGTCTTGAGGCTGGCGTCGTTGCGGATCGGGGTCTGCGGCCTCGCTGCGCTGGCTCTGTTGTCTGCGCTCTCGATGCTCTCCACGGGCGCTGCGACCAACACCGCAGCCGCTGCAACCGTCGTAACGCCATCCGCCGACACAGTGCAGACCGCGGCTGCTCAATGGCCGATGTCGCTCGCCAGTCGCATCCAGGTACTCGAAGACGTCACGAGCCGGCTCTCTCTGGAAGAGGTGCTGGCCAAGGCAGAAGCCACGCAGCCGGATGCGGCGTCAGCCTCTTCGTCGCGCTTCGTTCCAGCCACGACGCGGCTGCTCCAGCCAGGCTTCTCGCAGTCGGCTTGGTGGCTTCGCCTGCACATCGCCAACGACGCCCGCAGCGAGCAACGCTTGCGCCTGTTGCTGCGTTCACCTCGACTGCAGCACGTCGATTTTTACTGGAACATCCCCGGCACCGACCCCGCCGGCTGGCAGCACAGCCGAGCCGGCACCGCGGTCAAGCTCAGCGAGCAGGAGCCGGCGCGGCGCGAGCCTTTGCTGCCGATCAATCTCGACCCGGGTCAGCGTGCCGAAGTGCTGGTGCGAATTGCCAGTGCATCGAACATGCAGATCCAGCCCTGGCTTTACCCAGCCGATGCCTGGCTCGACCGTGAAACGCGCGATGCGCTGAAAGACGGCGCACTCATCGGCGGCCTGCTGATGATGGCCGCGTATTCGCTCGTACTTTGGCTGTTGTCGCGCAGCGGGGCGATGGCCTGGCAGTGCGCAGGTTTCGCGATCCTTGCCCTGTACGAGGCGTCGTTCCGCGGCTTGACCCGTTTCTATCTTTGGCCGGAAAGCCCTGTGTGGGCTTCGCGAGCGCCCGGCGTGCTGGGCGGCGCGTGCGTGCTGGTGCTGATGTTCTATCTGCACAGCCTGGCCCTCCGATTGCGCAGCCCGCCCTCGACGACGTAATATGGCCACTTCATTGCGCTGGCCGGAGTGCAGGGCGTGGTGTGCGTCGGCATGCTTGTCGGCAACTACTACGTCTTCCTGCAGATCAACCTCGGCGTGTCTTTGCTCATCGTCGGCAGCCTCATCGTTGTGGGCTATCTGCATGTGCGTCGCGAAGGCGGTCACCACAAGTTGCTGCTCTGCGCCATTTTGTTCGCGCTGCTGAGCGTGGGCTTTCGCACCATGGGACTGCAAGGTGCGTTGCCGCCGATGCTGGCTGGCGTGCGCAACTACGCGACCGGCTTTACGACCGCCGTCGCTGCGCTGGTCGCTTTGGCGGTGTGGGCCCACCAGACCTCACAACAGCGTCAGCAGATCCAGGAGAAGATGATCGACCTGCTGAGCCGCCAGCACCATCGGCTGCGTCGGGCTGTGGCGCGCCAGACGCGGGCCCTCAACGCCGCACTGGCCGAAGCCGAAGGCAACTACAAGAAGCAGACCCGCATCATGTCGTTCATCGGCCACGACCTGCGTGCGCCGCTCGCCACTATCGTCGGTTATGCACGTCTCATGCGGCACGATGAGCCGTCGACCCACGTTGGCCGTGAGAACCATCTGGACGTCATCGAACGCGAGGCGACCTACCAGCTCACCCTGATCGACGAACTGCTCGAACATGCGCGCGGCGAGCGCGACCAGCTCACCTTGAATCCAACTGCGGTCGACCTGGCCGGCCTGCTGGATGCTGTCACGCGGCACGCGGCGACCTTTGCGGCGCAGCAACGCAACGCCTTCGTCTTCGTGCCCGACCCGGCCGGACCGCGCTGGGTCATGCTCGATGCCGCGCGGTTGCAACAGGTGCTGCTCCACTTGCTGGCCAACGCCGGGACGTTTGCTCGCGACGGCTGCATCAGCCTGCGCGTCGGCTCGCGGCGTGAAAGTGCAGGCGACGGTGACTGGCGATTGAGTTTCGAAGTGACCGACACCGGAACGGGGGTCGAAGCCGAAGACCTGGCTCGGGCCGCCGACAGCTTCGAGCAGGCCCAACCGGCCGACGGCGCACCGGGGGTTCCGGGCAGCGGTGGCGCTGCCGGGCAAGGCAGCCTCGGACTCGGACTCTTCATCGCGCAACGCATCGTGCGGCGCATGGGCGGAGAGTTGTCGCTGGACTGCGCTGCGGGACGTGGGTGCCACTTCAGGTTCGAGTTGTTGGTGTCGGACGCCGAGCCTTTGTCGGCTGACACATCGGCTGAGACATCGGCTACCCCGGTCGAGTCCACCGCACCGGTCGTACCGCTCACGCGCACAACGTCGACTGGCGATTCCGGTGACGCCCCCCAAAGCGTGCCACTCGGCGCGATTCCGACTTCCGATGCACTGGCACACCTGCATCGCCTGGCAGGCGACGGCCAATGGAGCGCGATCGACGACTGGCTTGCGCAAACCCTGATGACACAGCCGCAATGCAGCGGGTTTGTCGCCGCGGTGCGCGCTGCCTTGGCGGCACTCGATTTCGATGGCATTCAGCGCATGGCGACGCCGTCGTTGCCCGCCCGCGCTGCCTGAACCGCTACCCGAATCATCGAGGCCTTGGGTCTACAGCTCGACGAAGTTGCTTTCCACCGAAATGCCGCCTTCGGTGTTCAGTGCGAAGGTCAGGTTCTTGGTGGTCGTCGATTGGCCGGACTCGCCATCGGGTAACACCAATGCCAATGCGCGACCTTCACCGGCCTGGCCCGGCTGGGCATAGAAGTGCGAGACCGTGATGCCGTCCAGATCGGCCAGCGGCTTCAGGAACGCGATGAACTCCGTCGCTGTGATGCCGTCGCCTTGAATGGCGCGCCAATGCTGCAGCAACATGAGATTGGAAGCGTGTCGCGCCTGCGCTGCATCGAGCGCCTCGACGCTGCCGATGTTCTCGTCACCGCTGATGCTGCCAATGCCGTCCGTTCCATTGAAAAGCGACGGATGAAACGAGTCTTGGTTGTTCATTGTGTTTGCTACAGAGTTCGCCATGCGGTCAATGCGCGAAACTCGCGTCCGACCGACGTTGCGCATCGGGCGCATTGGCCGATGGGTCGGTAAGGATGAGCACCGCGCGGTAGGCGGCGCGGCCGGCACCCTTGGCGTCTTCGGCCAGCTGCTTCCAGCTCAGCGCCCGCTCCAGCGGCGTCGGCGCGATCGCGGAGGGCCGCACCAATGCATTGGTGATTTCCAGCAGGCCACCGACCGAGGTCATGCACAGCTGGATGGCGTCCATCTCGGAGCGTGTGATCTCTGTGCCGGCCGTGGCAGCGGTGGACGGGGTGGACAACGCAGGCGCGTCGGCCTGCTCACGCACCGCAGCCATCGCTTCCTGGAGCGCCGTGGCTGCAGCCTGGATCAAGGCGCTCGCCTCTTCCCTCGACGCGTTGTCGGCGCAGCGGTACGACGTCGGTTTTGTCGTGGCTTCCGAAAGGGGGGCGAAAAGGCAGTCCATGAGCATCTCCAGTCAAACATCGGGCCGCGGACAACAAAAAGCGAACAGGCGACTGGTGCTTGAACAGATTGTTGGACGGCTGAAAGTGCGCGACCTTTGAATGCGGGCGGAAACCATTGATTGACGTTTTCTTCGAGGATGGATCGCCCGATGCGTGATGAATTGCATCGAATGCGTAAGGCCCTGCGCAGCGGCGTACGTTGCCCATCACGTCATCCATAGCGCTTAAGCGCTAGACCGTCTTGCGAATAGGCGGGCCGCACACCCCTCCCTAGACTTTCCCGACGAGGTCTGAGAGGCGCGCACATTCGCGGCGTCGGAGTACCGCCAGCGCGGGACTGAGGGCCGCGTGCGGGGGTCGAATGGAACGGTTTTCTAAAGTTGGTGTGGCGTGCGTCGCGCGCCGATGTATTGCAGGTGCGATGGCATTGAATGCGATGGTCGCCCTGGTTTTTCTGATGGCATTTCAGCCGGCATCGGCACAGCAAGCTCCCGACGCAGAGGCTGCTGCCAGCAAGCAGGAGCAAGCCCGCCTCGCCGACACCGACACGCTGTTCGCGCTCACCAACGACGGCGCCGTGCTGTATGCCAACGATGCCGTCAAGCTGTCGGGCTATCAATATTGCAGCCAGGCCGTCGCGCTCGCCGAGGCCGGTGAATTCCGTCAAAGCGTGAGGGCCGCCAGCAAGGCGCTGCACCTGGCCAACGCCACCAAAGACCCCAACCTGCTCGCGATGGCCAACCGCGATCTGGCTATCGTCTACAGCTATTCCGGCCAGCTCGACAAGGCCGAAGACTTTGCCCGTGAGGCCCTCAAGCACCCGGCGCGCGAACCCAAGCTGGTGGTCGGCCCGGCGAACAAGGTTCTGGGCGATGTGCAGACCCGCCGCGGCGACTATTCCGGCGCGGTGCGCAGCTACGACCTCGCGCTCGCCAACAGCTCCGAGCGTTATGCGCCGCTGGTCAAGTCGTCGCTGGTCAATGCGTTGATCGAGTCGGGCGATGCGGCGCGCGCGCGCGAAGTCATCGGCACGATCGCGCCGGCCAAAGAGCCGTCGTTGGCCGCGCAGTTCGACCGCACCCGCGCCCGCCTGCTGCTGGCAGAAAACAAGCCGGCCGAAGCGCGCGATCTGTACCGGCAACTCACCATGCGCACCGTCGGTACGGACACCGGCTACTACCAGCTCTGGGCGTGGGACGGCGTGGCCCGCAGCGAGCTGGCGCTGGGCCAGAAGCAGGCCGCAGCGGACGCCGTCGGCCATGCGCTCGGCGGTGTCGATGCCGTGCGCTCGCGCTTTCGCAGCGAAGAATTCAAGATGGGGCTGTTCTCCGATCTGCAGTCGGTGTTCGAGCGCGCGATCGGCCTGTACAGCGATGTCGGCGATGCACGGCAGGCCTTCGAGGTGAGCGAGCACAGCCGCTCGCGTGCGTTGCTCGATGCGGTGCGCGGCCGGGCTGCCGTGTCGGGCGAAGCAGTGGCGACAGTCGACCTCGCGACGCTGCAAAAGACGCTGCGGCCGGACGAACGCGTCGTGCAGTACCACTCGCTGCCTGAGCGGCTGCAGGTCTGGGTGGTCAGCCCGACCGCCATCGTCGAGAAAACCGTCGCCGTCACGCGCGACGACCTCACCGAAGCGGTGGAGTCGTTTCGCAACTCGGTGGTGCGGGGTCGTCGTGCCGCCATCGCCACGGCCGACAAACTGGGCCAGCAGTTGCTGGGACCGCTCGACCTGCAAGACGGCCAGCGGCTGATCGTGGTGCCGCATGGGCCGTTGCACTACCTGCCGTTCCAGGCGCTGCGGCTGAACGGCCGCTACGTGATCGAGACGCACCCGGTGTCGGTCTCCCCATCGATGAGCATCGCGGTGCAACTCGCGCAACGCAGCCCACGTGTGTCCGCATCGCTCACTGCTTTCGGCAATCCGCGCATCGATGACAAATACGAACTGCCCGGTGCGGAGATCGAGGTGAAGCAACTGGCCCAGCTGTTCCCGCGCAACAACCTTTACATCGGCACCGCCGCCACCAAGACGCAGTTTCGCGATGTCGCATCACGCTCGCCGCTGATGCACGTTGCGGCACATGCCGAAGCGGACCAGATCGATCCACTCTATTCGCGCATTTTGCTGGCCAACGAAAACGGCAAACAGAACTTCCTGGAAGCACATGAAATCCTGGGGCTGCCGATGCAGAGCACGGCGCTCGTCACATTGAGTGCCTGTGAGTCGGGCCTCGGCCGCATCGCGCAAGGAGACGAGGTACTCGGCTTCACGCGGTCGTTTTTGTCGGCGGGTACATCGAGCCTGATCGCCTCGCTCTGGCCGGTGTCGGACGACGCCACTGAGGTGCTGATGACGACGCTTTACACCGAGCTCTCCAAAGGCCGTGACGTGCAGCTCGCCATGCAGGCAGGCCAGTTGGCCGTCTTGAAGAACCCACGTATGTCGCATCCGTTTTTCTGGGCACCGTTCAACCTGATCGGCAACTGGCGCCTGACGGTCGGAGGAGCCGGAGCATGAAGCGCTCGCCACTCCTGATCTCGATGCTGTTCGCCTTCGGCGCTCAACACGCGCAACCGTCGCACGCTGCCGATGCTGTGGTGCCACTGCTGCCCACCAAAGACCCGTGCGGCAGTTGCGATCGGCCGATGGCGCAGGCCGGTTCACCGGGTTCGGCGGGCAACCCGAGCAGCCAGTCGCTGCCCGTCGCGTCGACGCCGACAGTGAACACCTTCCGCGTGAACGACCTTCGCCTGAATGGCGCGCAGACGTTGTCGAGTGACGAACTGAAGAGCGTGGCGCAGCCCTACATCGGACGCGACGTGGCGCTCGGCGACCTCGAGGCATTGGCGCAAGCCATCACCGCGCAGTACCGGGCGCGGGGCTACTTTCTGGCGACCGCCATCGTGCCGGTGCAGACGGTGCGTGACGGCATCGTGGAGATCAGCATCATCGAAGGTCGGTTGGGCAAGGTGGAGGTCAACGTTGCCGCCGACGCACCGATGAGCGAAGCCCGCGTGCGTGAATTCCTGAGCGGGCTCGCGGTCGGCGAGGCGGTCAATGCACCGGTCTATGAACGTTCGATGCTGCTGCTGTCGGACCAGCCCGGCATCCGTGTGTCGTCGGGCTTGCAGGAAGGCACGCAGACCGGCACCACCGATCTGACGGTCGATGTCGTGGCTGTGCCACGCTGGGCCTTTACCGCTGAAGCCGACAACCACGGCACGCTCGAATCGGGTCGCTACCGCGCCGGCGGAACGGCACGCTGGCTCAGCCCTTTCGGCATTGGCGACAACCTCGACATGCGGGTGATGGTGTCCAACAGCAATGCGTTGCAGTTTGGTCGCCTCGCGTACGAAGCACCCATCGGCACCACTGGGCTGCGCGCCGGAATCGGGTTGTCGCGCGTGGCTTATGCGCTGGGCGGAAACTTCGTCGATCTCGACGCGCGCGGCACGGCGAATGTGCTCGACTTTGCCCTCAACTATCCGCTGATCCGGCAGCGGCAGCAGAACCTCTTCTTGCGGCTCACAGCCGACACCAAGAACCTGACGGATGAAATGCGCGCGGTGGCCTTCACTTCGAAAAAGAAGGTGCATGGCATCGGCCTGGGGTGGACCTGGGAGCGCCGCGACGAGGTGCTGGGTGGTGGCTATTGGGCGAGTTCGGGCACGCTGTATCACGGCACACTGCGCATCGAAGACGTGGTGAGTCTGCAGCACGATGCGGGGATCGCGGGCCGGCATACCGAGGGTGCTTTCAGCAAAGGGACGTTCCAGCTGTCGCGCCTGCAATCGATCGTCGATCGGCATTCGTTGTACCTGTCGGTGGGCGGCCAAGCCGCAAGCAAGAACCTGGATGCGTCGGAAAAACTGTCGCTCGGCGGCGCACGCGCGGTGCGGGCCTATTCCTCGTCCGAGGCGCTGGTCGACCAGGGCCTGATCGGCACTGTGGAGTGGCGCTGGTCCTACAACGCCGAGCTCAGCCCATTCGCTTTCTACGACGCGGGACGCGGCAAGTACGCGCGCAGCCCGACCGCCTTCGACGGGCCGAACAACATCAGCTTGCGCGGCTATGGCCTCGGCGTGTCGTGGGCGCGTTCAGGCAACTTCGCGATCAACGCAACGCTCGCCTGGCGCGACGGCACGCGTCCCGCGCAGTCCGATGGCGGCGGGCACAACCCACGTTTCTACATCCAGGCGCAGAAGAGTTTCTGACAGGGAAGTTCCAAATGAAAATATCTTCATCGTCCGCCCGAACGAGCCGTCCGTCGCACTGGCGATTGCGTCCGCTGGCCCTGTCGCTGGCCTGTATCGGCATGGCGCCGGCCGGCGCGCAGACCGTGCCGACCAACGCCACCCTGGGTGCAGGTGCGGCAACCGTGGGCGCGGCCACTGCCTTGTCAAACGGCGGCCTTGCATTGGGCATCAGCCAAACGTCGCAGCGCGCTGTCCTCAATTGGCAGACCTTTTCCATCGGTGCGTTGGACCGCGTCAACATCGTTCAGGACAAGGGGCCGACGAGCGTGCTGCTCAACCGGGTGACGGGCGCGCAAGCCTCGACCATTGCAGGGCAGCTGAACGCGAATGGGCAGGTCTACCTGGTCAATCCGAATGGCGTCACTTTCTCCAGCACCTCGCAGGTAAGCGTGGGCGGGCTGGTGGCTTCGACGCTGAACCTCGTGGACGACGCGCAGTTCAGCGGCTTCATGTCGGGCACGTCAAAGCAATTCGTGTTCGAGCTTCCCGTCGGCAAAGCTGGCGCGGTGCTCAACCAGGGCACCATCACCGCCGCCGATGGCGGCGTCGTCGCGCTGATCGGCGCCCAGGCGCGCAACGAAGGCTCCATCAACGTGGCGCGTGGGTCCATCGGACTGGCGGCCGGGCAACGGGTCACGCTCGACTTCGACGGCGACGGCCTCACCAGCTTTCATGTCGACCCGAACGCGCTCGCAGCCAGCGCCAGGGCTGAGAACACAGCCAGTGGCGTTCTTTCGGCCAATGGCGGCCGGGTGGTCATGCTGGGCGCATCGAGCGCAGCCGAAACGGTGGTCAACCAGGCGGGCATCGTGCGCGCGCAATCCATGAGCAGCCGCGGCGGCGAGATCATTCTGGGAAGCAGCGGCGGCGCGCTCGGCAATGCCATCGTGATGTCGGGTGGCCAACTCGATGTCAGCGGTATCGAAGCAGGCGCGGCGGGCGGCCGCATCGACGTGAGCGCGCCTTTGTTGCGCATCGCCGCCGGAACGTTGAGTGCAGGCGGCGCCACGGCCGGCGGCAGCATCACGACCAAGGCCAACGTCGTCGAAGTCGGACGCGGCGTGGTCATCGATGCACACGGCGGCAGCGGCAGCAACGGCAGCTGGACGCTCGACTCGGGTCGCACCCTGGTCGTCACGAAGAACGATCCCATCCCAGACACTTCGGTCGCAATCCAGCCGTTCGGCATCTCGAAGCTGGCCGATTCGACGCTCGGTGCAACGATGAGCCGCGCGACCGATGTGGTGCTGGCTTCGCACGCGCAGCCACAGCAAGTCTTCAACTTCGGCGGCGGTGTGCAGTTCGACAACGGCTCGCAAGTCATCAAGACCGAAGGCCGTGCATCGCAGTTGACCGTCAACTCGGATCGAAGCGTTTTCATGGACGCGAATTCGGCGCTGCGCTCGACCGCGGGCGCGCTGAATATCGATTTCAATGCCGACGCCAGCGGCGTACTGTTGCCGGCCACACCGGCCGTGACAGACCGCAACGACAACAACCAGCGGGTCGGCAATATCTCCATCTCCGGCAGCCGCATCGAAACCGCTGGCGGCAACCTGCGGCTCTACGGGCAAAGCGATGCGGTCAACGGACGCGCACTGGGCGCCACGTCGAGCAGCGGCGGCGGCGTGGTCAACGGCGTCACCATTTCCGACAGCGCCATCTCGACGTGCGCGCAGGCCGCTGGCGTATGCGGTGGCATCGGCAGCATCGTGGTGCGCGGGCAGGGCGCGACCGCGGGTGGCGTGGGCCAGACCGTGGTGGCGGGGTCGGGCGTGCGAGTCGATGGCGGCAGCCTGGAAACCGGCAGCGGCAGCATTTCGATGGACGGCCGTGGCGGCCTCGCGCAAACGGGCGTGACGATCACCGGACTCATCGGCGAAGCTGTTACGACGCCCTCGTCGTTGCGGTCTGCGCGCGGCGACATCACGTTGGTCGGTAGTACGCGCACCTGGGCTGCCGGCGAAACCAGCGGCACGTTGCAAAACGTCGGCGGCGGCTCGGGTGTCGAACTGGGGCAGACCAACATCGCGACCGGCGGCAACGTCCGGCTCGACGGGAGCGGCGCCGACCTCACCGGCCTGATGAACCAGGCGGCCTTTCGGGCGGCTGCGGCGGCGGCCAACAACGGCGCGGGGAGTACGTTCGGTGCATCGAACGGCATCACGATGTCAGATTCGAACATCCTTGTGGGTGCGGGCAAGTCGATCCAACTGATGGGGACGGGGGGCAGTCGCGGCTTCTCGGTCGCCGGCAACAACGGCCCCGTGTTGACGCTCGATGCCAACGATTCTTTCGGTGTCGTGGTGCGCGCCAACGCATCCAACGGCCTTCAGGCCGAGGCGGGGCGCATCACGATCAACGGTCGCGGCAGCGATGTGGCGCTTGTGCAATTCGGTGCGAATGCTGGAGCGACCTTCGGCGTTCCGCAGCCCGGCGAGTCGATCCTAGGCGCCAATCCGCTTACGCTGATTTCGACACGCAGCCAGACGATGGCGGGCGGCAACATCGCCATCAGCGGACGCAACGTGGTGGTCAGTGGCAGTGACACCACGGCCGTCATCGACAGCGGCGGTGCCGCGCAATCGGGAAATATCGCCATCTCGGCCATGTCAGTCGCTGGCGTCGACGCCAGCGGCATCGTGGTGATTGGCGGCACGGTCGTGCTCGATGCGAGCGCCGCGACGGCCATCGGCAATGCCGGTCGCATCGACGTCATCGGCGACAAGTCGCTTTATGCGAACGGCACCATGTCTGCGCGGGGCGGCACGGCGGGCGGCAATGGTGGACGCGTCGAAACGTCGGCCCCTGCGTTGCAGCTGCAAGGAATTCGAGTGGACAGCTCGGCACCCGCCGGTCGGACGGGAAGCTGGGTGATCGATCCGGTCGATGTGACCATCGCCCACGGCAATGCGGCAGGGACGCTGCCCACCAACCCTTTCGTGCCGCTCGTTGCATCGACGGTGCAGGACGGTGACATCAACTTCGCGCTCGACAACAACACCGGCGTGACGATTACCACCGGCACGCTGGCGCCTACCACGGTCGGCAACGTGACCTTCGGCATCAACACGGTCATCCAGCGCACCAGCGTAGGCGCGCCGATAAAGTTCGAGATCGACGCCAACGCGGGCATCACGGCCTTCAACGCGACCACCATTCAGTCGACCGGCGGCGCGCTCGACGTGGTGCTCAGTGCCGGGCTTGGTGGCGTGGGCGGCAACGTGAACTACAACGGCCAGATCACCACCAACGGCGGCAGCGTACTGATGACCGGCACGAGCCTGTTCAACACCTGCGGTGTGTGCCTGACCGATGCAAAGGTCGACTCCCGCGTGGGGCAGAGCGATGCCAACGCAGGGGGTGCGGTGCAGCTCATTGGCACACGCAACCCCGGGGCTTACTTCTTCTTGTCGCCAGCGGTCGTCGGCCTCACGGGTTCGACCATCCAGAGTTCGACGGGTGACGTCACCCTGTCGGGCATCAGCCGTTCCATTGGCACGGGCGTTCAGCTGATCTCCAACGCCAACGGCGCGGCCAGTCGCATCTCAACCACCAGCGGCGCGATACGGATCACCGGTGTCGGCAGCGCGCTGTCGGGCAGCGGTACTCCGTCGGCGGGTCACGGCGTCGAGATCAATGGCGCCAGCGCGCAAAGCGTCAGCGGCGACATCGCCGTGCACGGCTTGCGCACCGCGCAGACGCCCGACTCGCCAGTTGGCAACGGTGTTCGCATCGTCAATGGAAGCAACGTCACGGCGCTCGGCACGGGCAACATCGATATCACTGGTGAATCGCAAATCGCGGATGCCGGTGTCCTGATTCAAGGGCCGACAGGCGTGGGCATTCCGATCCCGGCCTCTCGCGTGGCGAGCGGCGGCAACGTGGTGCTGCGCGCCGCGAGCGGCGGCACGGCCGATGCACTGGCTGTTGGCGGCTCCGTCAATGCCGGCGGCGTGCTCGACCTGCGACCGGGCGGCGTCGATGTTGCGGGCAACGCCGGCGATCGCATCGCCAACCCGATCACGTTGGGTGGCACGGCGGCCAATGGCTTCGCGGTCAGTGCCGACGAACTGACGCGCATCACGGCCGCTTCGATCGTGGTCGGCAGCAACACGCAGGCCGGCAACATCGACGTGGTCGGGCCGCTGGACATGGCGTCGCCGCTCACGCTGCAGAACGGTGGCGGCGGCAACATCACGCTCGGCGCATCGGTGAGCGCGCCGCAACTCGGTCTGCTGAGTGCCGGCAACATCACGCAGGCGGTTGGCGCCGGCATCGCCGCGGGCACGCTGCTCGCACGCTCGACCGGCGGCAGCGTGCTGCTCTCGTCTGCCGCCAACGATGTCGGCATGGTGGCAGGCGGCGCTGCCGGACGCTTCGACTACACCGATGTCAACGCGGTCACGCTCGGCAACGCGTCCGTTGTCGGCTTCGATGCAGCGTCGAACACGCCGCAAGGGGTCACTGCGGGTTCGATGGCGGCCGCTGCGGTGTTCGTCCGGACACTGAGCGGCGACCTGGCGCTCGGCACCAACGTGACGAGCAGCAACGGCGCCGATCTTGTGGCTGCGGCACGGTTCCAGAACCTGGCAGCCAACACCATCGCCGGCGCACCGTGGCGGGTATGGGCCCAGACGTGGATCGGCGAGACACGCACCGGACTGAGCGGCTCGGGGCCTCTGCCCAATCTCTATCACTGCGCCTACCTCGGGTTGTGCAGCGTCGGTGTGACGCCGGGCGATAACCATTTCATCTACGTGCAGCAGCCGACGGCCACGGTGGTCATCGGCAATGCCACGCGACCGGGCGGCTCACCGAATCCGCCGTTCATCTACAGCTTGACCGGGTTGATATTGGGCGATGCCGGATCGAGCTTCACCGGTGCGCTGTCGTCGCCTGCCAACGCGTCGAGCCCGGCAGGCGCGTACCCCATCAACGGGGCCTTTGCGTCGGCGGCGGGTTATGCCGTCAACGTGGTGCCGGGCGAGCTCACCGTCGGTGCAGTTTCTGCATCGCCGTTATTCGTTTTGTCTCAACTGTCTCAGTTGCCCAAGCCCGATGTGCTGCGCGAAGTGCCCGACAGCTGGATCTACGACCGCAACATCGGCCCGCCGCCTATCTGTTTTGCGACCGGACCGCTGGATGGCGAACGCGCGCAACAGGGCGGCGATTTGCTTGCAAGTGAATGGTCTCGCGTGCGCTCCCGGCCCAACCTCACGAGCTGCGTCGACACCGAGCGGCGCAACGGATGCTCGGACTTTTAGCCGAGGTCTGCGGGGTCGGGCGCGGCCAGCAGCGCGCATGAAGCCCTGGCGGCGCAGCTCGACCTCGATTCTGCCGAACGGCGGCTGGCCCTTGTACAGGGTGACGAACGAGACTTCGGTGTGCGCCGCAACCGCGTCGCGCAGCTTCGTCTGGCCGCCCTGCAGCACCTCGGCCAGCTGCCAGGATCGACGCATAGGGCGGCTCGCCGTCGATCGGGTTGGCGCCGACGTCGACTACCTCGGTCAATCGCGGCGGCGCGATCAGCGCATAGATGCCGGTGTTGTTCATCGGTGCGACAGGTACCGCGCGAAGTTGCCGGTGTAGGTGCGCTGGCCCTGGTGCGCGAGGTCCGATTGCGTGTCGACCAACACCTGTCCGCCAGCGGCACGCCAGCGCCGACAGAACGCGAAGTCTTCGCTGAGATAGCGGCCGCCGTCGGGCTCTTGCATCGTGTCGAAGAAGCGGTAGTGCGGCCAGCCGGCTTCTGTTGGGTCGTCGCTGGCGTCGGGGGTGTAGCGCAGCTCGGGAAACTGCGTTGCCAGGCGATCGAACACGCTGCGTTCGATCAGCATGAACCCGGTCGGCGCCTCCGCCACTTCGACGAAACCATCGGCATCGGCCGCGTGCGTTCCGGCCAATGCATTGAGTGGAAAGCGGGCATAGCGAGCCTCGAAATCGGCGCGTGTGCTGCCGGCAGGCAAGGCCGCTTCGAGTCCTGCGCCGGGCCAGCCATCGCGCTTCCGTGGATAGATGCCCGCCACGACTTGTCGCCCCGACAGCAGCAGCCGCAGTGCCGCCTGCGGCTCGAAGCCGATGTCGGCGTCGATCCAGAAGAGGTGCGTCCAGCGTGGGTTCGACATGAACTCGGCGACGAGGCGATTGCGGGCGCGCGGAATCAGGCTGTCGCCGTCGAGAAATCGTGTCTGCATCGACATGCCGTGCGCCCATGCGGTGTTGACCAGCCCGAGCAGGCTGCGCACGTAGATCGAGGTCAGCACGCCGCCGTAGTTCGGCGTAGCGACAAACGGACGGATGTTTTTCAGCGCGGCGAGATCGAGCATATGGTGACCTTCATGCGTTGCGCCGACGCGTCGACAACAGCGCCCGCAGCTTGGCCGGCGCCACCGGCTTGGTCAGCAGCATCACGCCACCTTGCCGCAGCCGCTGCAGCACCTCGGGCCCGGTGGCACCCGACACCAGCACCGCCAGCGCTTCAGGCTGCAGCTTGCGCGCGGCTTCAATGACTGTCATGCCGTCTTCGTCACCGGCCAGTTGCAGGTCACAGAGCAGTACATCGAAGCGAGCGCCGGGTTCATCGAGGAGTGCCACCGCTTCGGCAAAGGTCGTGGCCACGTTCACCTGGCAGCCCCATTGCTCCAGCAGCATGCGGCTGCTTTCGAGAATGGCCAGATCGTCGTCGACCACCAGGCAACGCAGATGCGCCAGCACCGACGGCGTGACCGGTTGTGGCATCGGCGGCGCCAAGTCGGCGCGCCGGGCTTCGGGCAGGTCGAGGCTGAAGGTGCTGCCGTTCTGCAGGGCAGAGCGCACCGCGATGCGGGTACCGAGCAGTCGGGCGATGCGTGCGCAAATCGCCAGCCCGAGGCCAAAGCCCTGGCGCCGGTCGCGCTCGGTGTTGGCGACTTGATAGAACTCTTCGAAGATGCGGCCCTGGTGGATCGGCGCGATGCCGACGCCGTTGTCGCGCACCTCGATGCGCACGCTCCCCGCGCGGCGTCGCGCCATCACCAGCACCGTGCCGTCGAGCGGCGCATGCCGCACCGCATTGCTGACGAGGTTGCCGACGATGCGCAGTAGCAATGCGGGGTCGCTGCGTACTGCCAGGTCGTGGTCGCGCCAGACCAGCCGCACGCGCGCTTCGCTGGCTTGCGAGCCGTGCTGGGCTTCGAGCTGATCGAACAGCATTGCCAGCGACACCGCGGTGATGGCGGGCGTCAGCACCTGCGCATCGAGGCGTGAAATTTCGAGCAAATCGTCGAGCAGCACGCCCATGAATTCGGTGCTCTCCTGCAGGCGTTGCACGGCCGGCCGTTGCGCCGGCGTGGCGGTCGGCAGCAGGCCGTCGATGAAGAGCCCCATCGCGTGCAGCGGCTGGCGCAGGTCGTGGCTCGCCGCCGCCAGAAAACGGGCGCGCGAGAGCGCCGCCTGTTCGGCCTCGGCCATACGCTGCAACGCTACTGCTGTGGCTTCGCGCACGCGCTCTTCGCTGACCTGCTGGTTGCGTTGCAGTCGTTCGGCAAGCCGGTCGATGTCGTGCGCCAGGTTGGCGACTTCGTGCGTGCCGCGGGGCACCGCCTGGACGTCTTGCTCGGCCCGTGTGTCGCAGCCGACCACATCGCAGCGCGCATCGAAGTTGCCGGCTTTGAGCATCGCCACGGTGCGCGACACGCGGCGCAACGGCGATGCCACCGCGCGTGCCATGTGCCGCACCGACGCCCATGCGGCCAGCAGCGCGACCAGTGCGATGCCGATGCCGGCCATCAACGAGCGCGTGCGTTCGCGCCCGTATTCGGTGGTGTCGCGAAAGGTCTGCACCACGCCGATGGGCGTGTCGCCCACAACCGTCGAACCCGCGGGCGCGAAAGCGCTGGCACGTGATGCCTCACGCACGGTGACAGGCGCGGTGAACATGCGCAGCCGCTCCATCGGCGCGGTGCTGGAACCCGCGGTGACGAAGACGCCGGCGCTGTTGCTGATCTCGATACGCACCACCTGGCCGCCACGCAATGCCGCGTTGGCGACGTTCTGCAGGGCCGGCACATCGCCCGCATACAGGCTCAGGTCGGACATGGCCGCGACCTGTCTTGCCACGGCCTGGCCTTCGGCGTCGAAAGCGGTATCTAGCGTGCGCAGGCGGCTGTGGGTGAACCACGCGGTAAGCGCAATGGCGACCGCGGCGCACGGCACCACGCCGAGTCGAATCAGGTCGCGCTGCAGATTGCCATGAACGACAAGCGGTCGGTGTTGCGGACGCGCTGCTTCCGGGCTCGGCGCGGTCATCGAACGGCAGTCACCCGGTCGGTCAGTTTCCGCTCGTCGGGCATGCGCAAGTTGAGTCCGCGTGCCACGGTCGCGTTGACGCGAACGGTGGCCGGCGTCGCGGCTTCGACCAGCACGCCGGATGCGTCGGTGCCCGCACCGTTACCGCCAGCGCCGCTCATCAGCTTCAATCCCATGGCGCGCGCCTGCATTGCCAGTTGCGATGGCGTCGACACGGCTGCCGCCAGTCCACCGGAGCGCACCAGGCCTTCGTTGGCGCCGAACACCGGCAATCCCGCACCGGCTCCCGCATGCAGCACAGCGAGCGTGGCTGCCTGGCTTTCGCCGATGAGGTCGGACAGCACCATCAGCGCATCGTTGCGCGGCAGCACGGCGCGCAGTGCGGCGCCGAGCGACTTGGCATCGGGCGCGTATTCGATCTGCAGGGCCCAGCCCTGGGCGACGCGTTGCAGTTCGCGCAGCAGCGGTTCCGACTCGGCGGTGGCAACGACGCCGAGCCGGCGTTTACCAGGCAGGACCGCGTCGACAAGCGCCAGTTGGTCCGCCATCGCCGGATCGCGCAGCAGCACGCCGAGGCGTCGGTCGGGTCGCTTGAAAGCGGGGCTGGCTTTCAAGCCCTCGTAGTCGAGCCGCGTCAGCATCGCGAGCAGCAACGGCTCCTGCCCCGGTCGCTCGATGGCCGCACGTGCGGCGCTCAGGCCGACGGCCATGGTGATGCTGTTGTCGACAGCAACGGCGGAACTCGCTGAGGCGCTTGCGCGAACGCTGCGAGTTCGCACGCCGGTCACGACGCTGCGCTCTTCATCAGCGGTTGCGGTCGAGGCGACGGAAGCCGTCGAGACGTCGGCGCCGCCATTCGACGTCCGCACGACGTCGAAGCGACCATTCGGATCGCGCGTGTCTCGCGTCTCTCGCAACTGCCGCAAGAACTCGGTGTGCGGCGGTGTCTCGTCGCCCATCAGCACCGTGAGCCCGCCGGCTTGCGCACCCCCGCTGAGCAACGCGGTGCCCGCGAAGGCAAGGCCGACGCCGGCGCGCAATGCACGCAGAAGCGTCCTGAGGTGATTCGCGAACATGGGCAGCACGATGCAGCTCAATGTACGGACCCGGTTCATTTCGCGCGATAAGGCAGAAGGCCGGTGTCGCGTGTCCAACGGTGGCGTTGCGATGTCGCGCGGCAACAGGTCGCGGCCTGTCGGTCTATGCCCGAAGGACTAGCGACCTGCATAACCAGCTTCAAATCGTTTCGCGTACCGCCGCCAATTGCGCCGCGATGGCTTGGCGCAGGGTGCGTGGCGCCACCGGTTTGTAGAGTACGGCGACCCCGGCGGCCGCCACTTCGCGCAGCCGGTCGGGCTTGGTTTCCCCGGTGACCAGCAGCCGCGCCGTCGCCACGCCGATGCCGCGTGGATGGCGTTCGAGCGCGGCGATGACATCGAGCCCGTTGTCGCCGCCCTGCAGCAGCAAGTCGCTAACCACTACATCGGGCGGGCTCTCCCACCGGTCGGCCAGCGCCAGTGCTTCGGCCCGGCTTGCCGCTGCCAGCACCGTGGCGCCCCAGTTGCTCAGCACCACCTGCAGGCCTTCGAGAATGGTGCGCTCGTCGTCGATGACCAGCACCCGCACGCCGTGCAGATCGGGCTCTTCGTCACGCCCGCCGATCGTGGTGCCACCGATCGGTTGGCCCAGCGATATGGCTGGTGCCGCGGCGCGCACCAGCACGCGGACCGACGTGCCCTTCTTCGGACGCGAGATCAGCTCGACCCGCGTGTTGAGCAAGGCCGCCAAGCGCTGCACGGTGGCCAGGCCAAGCCCCATGCCGCGTGCGCCGCGTGTCGCCTGCTTGCCCTGATCGACTTGATAGAACTCCTCGAACACCTTTTGCTGGTGCTGCGGCGCGATCCCGATGCCGGTGTCCCACACGTCGATGCGAACGCCCTTGCCGCGCCGTCGTGCGCCGATCAGCACACCGCCTTCGACCGTGTGGCGCAGCGAGTTGGACACCAGGTTGTTGAGGATGCGCGACAGCATCACGTAGTCGCAACGCACCCAAAGGTCGGTCTTGCGCGCGACCAACCGGAGGTTCTGCTGCTCGGCCACCGCCCGGAAGTTGCGGCTGATTTCGTCGAACAGGCGGTCCAGCGGAAAGTCGGCCCACTGCGGTTGAAGTACCCCGGCATCGAGCTGCGACAGGTTGAGCAGTTCCGAAAAAAGCCGGTCCAGCGAGTCGACGCATTCCTTGATGTGCTCGATGCGCTGCAGCCGCGACGGATCGGTTTCACCATTCGCCAGCCCGTCGGAAAAGAGCGTGAGCGCGTGCAGCGGTTGCCGCAGGTCGTGGCTGGCAGCGGCCAGCAAACGGGTCTTGGCCTGGCTCCTAATTTCCAGTTGCTCGTTCTTGCGCGCGAGTTCCGCCGTGGCATCGCCGATGCGGCTCTGCAGCATGCGCTGGCTCTGCACCAGTGCACTGGCGGCCTGATTGAAGCCGCGTTGCAGCCGCCGCACTTCGGTCGTGCCTTCGACCGACACGCTGGCGTCTTCGCCGGCACCGAGCCGGTCGACCGCCTCGCCCAGCGCCTTGATCGGTGCACTGATACGACGTGCCGCCCACCAACCGGCAAGGCCGACGCCCAGCAGACTGGCGGCCAGCACCACCAGCACGTTGAACCACACCGCCTTGCGCACGGCATGCACCTCGTCGAGGCTGATCTCGACCATCACCTTGCCGATGCGCGCACCGTCTTCCCCGACGATCGGCACCACGGCTCGCAAGCCCTCGTCGCGCGTGCGATCGACCGTCTCCGAGTTGGCCACGATCTCGCCGTCTTCCGACCAGATCTGCACCTGCTGCACGTGCGGCTGTGCGATGCCGGCTTGCGCAGCGCGCAGCAGGGCGCGACGGTCCAGGTGGGTCAGCGGCTGTTGCGCCAGCGTCGCGACCTGCAGCGCCACCGTCTGCGCATTGGCACGCATCAGGTCGGTCACGCTCGTCAGGTGTTGCCCGGTCAGCACGCCGATGGCGCCAAGCGTCGCGACCGTGGCGGGCAGCAATGCCAGCAACACGAGCTGCTGCGCAAGGGACAGGCGGGGCAAACGCGAGAAAAGCGTCACGAATCTGTGGCTCAGTTGGTATCTAATTGTGTTCCGCACAGTCTTTCCTGAACAGCCCTTGTCGATGCAGGCTCCTGCCACCGCCCCCCCCACTGCCCTTCTGGGCGCCTTGTTGCGCCTCTTCGAATTCGCGTCGGCCTTGCTGGTTGGCGGATTGTTGTCGGTGTCTTCGCTGGCAGGCGCCCAAACTGCGCCGCAGCTCGATGTCGCACCCGTCCGCTTCGGGATTCTGCCCTTGGGCGGGGCCTTCGAATCCCGTAACGACTGGGAGCCGGTGCTTGCCGACCTGAGCCGCGCCCTGGGTCGACCCGTCGCGGTGCTGTCGGTGACGTCGTACGAAGCGCTCGAACAGGCCATCCAGCGTAATCAGGTCGACATGGCGTTTCTCTCCGGAAAGATGGCGCTAGATGCGGTGACGCAGCGCCGTATGAAGGTCATTGCGCAAGTCATCCGGCACGACGGCCTGCCCGGTTATCGATCGCTCTTGCTGGCGCGCAAGACCGGGCCCAAGACCTCGATCAAGGGCCTGCTCGCCGCGCCCGAACAGTGGCGCCTGGCGCGTGGGGAGAACCGTTCGGTGTCGGGCTTCATCGTGCCGCAACTGCAGTTTTTCCTGCCGAACAACATCGCCATGGAGACGCGTTTTGCGAGTGAGTTGGTCGGCACGCACCAGGTCAACGCGCTGGCCGTGGCCAATGGCGAGGCCGATGTCGCGACCAACAACACGGCGGATTTCGAGCGCTTCAAGCTGCAATTTCCGATCGAGGCCGATCGGTTGCAGGCGATCTGGGAATCGGAACTGATTCCGCACGCCCAGATCGTCGTGCGCCGCGACTACCCGCCTGCATTCCAGACCAAGGTGCAAAGCTTTTTGGTGGCCTATGGTCGCGGCAAAGGTGTACGCAGCGATACCGAACGCGCCATGCTCAGGTCGCTGCACGACCTGGCTGGTTTCGTTGCAGCAGACAACACCTCGCTCATGCCCGCCGCCAAGCTGGCCTATCAGCTCGCCAGGCAAAGCGCGATGAGCGCGCAATGGGTCAACGGCGATGCGCGCCAGGCACGCCTGCAGCGCATCGAGAGCACATACGCCGAGCAGCTCGCAGCCCTGCGCGAAGGTGCGCCTTGAGCGTCAAGGCGCTCCGGTCGTCGTTTGGCCCCAACTGCCACTGGTGCGGTCGGCCGATGGACTTTGGCGAACCCTTCGGTCGGCCAGAGTCGGCCACCATCGAGCACCTCAACGATGCGACGCTGGGCAGTGTGCGCAAGCAAAGCCATCGACGCCTGGCGCATGCCGTCTGCAACCAGATGCGCAACGAGTTCAAGTTGCAGGCGGAGCGGCAATTCAAGCGGTGGATCGAGGCGCGGCGTCACTCATTGGCTAACGGACACACGGGCGAACAGGCGGCGAGCGGGCGCGGCGGCGGCTGACAACGAGCCGACCGGGAACGTGTAACGCTGTGCATCGTTAAAGCAATATCCGGAGTTTGTAGATGCAGAAGATTCTGTTAGCGCTCGTCGCATCCCTCGTCGTTCTTGGCGCTCACGCCCAGATCGGCAAAGCCGCCTCCGAGGCGACCGATTCGGTCCAGCACAAGATCGACGAGAAGCGTGCCGATAGCGCGGCCAAGAAGAGTGGCCCGATCGGCAAGGCAGTCAACAACGTCAAGTCCGGTTATCACAAGAACCGTGCGAAGAGCTCGGCCAGCAAGGCCAAGCAGTCGCTCAAGAACGCGGGCTGATGGAAGAAGCGGCGGTCCGGATCACCTGACCGCCGTAGTCGTTGACGAGACTCAAGGTTGAGTGCAACTCGATCGATGCGGCGAGCGATGCTCACATCGACTCGCCGTCTTCCTTAGTTGGTCGAACATCCTGCGGCACACGCGCCGGTCGAGGTGAACTCCATCGTGATGCCCGACAGCGGCACGTACACAGGCACCTTCACCGCCTTGATGAAGGCTTCGGTCTTGCTGCCGGGACGGACCTTGCCGCCGATGGTGCCTACCTCGTTCGCATGCGATGCGATGACAGATGCGGGCTTTACCAATTCGTTCATCACGAAGGAGGCTTCGGCCGGCCCGGTGGTGAAGCCGTCGCCCATATTCATGACGGCCAGTTTGGCCTTGTAGAGATCGCGCACCACGCGCTCCTGGTCGGCGGTGACACCGGTATCGCCGGAGAGGTATGTGACGAGTCCGTTGCTGAACCGCAGCACGTAGCCGGTCGCCAGGCCCACGTCGCCGGCAATGCCGGCTTCCTTCATCGCCTTGCCGAGTTCACCGCCGATGTACTCGGGGTCGACGCCGTTGCTGTGCATGGCCGTCACTGTCGCGATGCGAACGCCGCCCACCGTCACGCTGCCGCCGAAGCGCGCGAGCATCGAGTTGGCAGGGTCGCCGCCGAGGGCTTTGAGCTTGGCCGCGAAGAACGGCGGCATCTCGCTGCCCGTGACGATCTTCGATTTCTTGGCGAGCGCGATGTTGACCGCGTTGGAGTTGGGCATGTCCGACACCGACATGTCGGGACTGCCGCAGGTGCCCGAGTTGGGCGCCTTGTTGTGCGCGTCGCCGAGATGGTCGCCATGCATGTGGCTCACCAGCAGGATGTCGATCTTTCCGAGCCGAGGGTCAGTTGCGCCGGCCACGGTACGGCCCGGGTCGTAGAGGATGCGGGTGCCGTTCGGGTCTTCGAAGATCAGTGCACGGTCTTGCTGGCAGAACTCGCCGTCGATGCCACCGAGCGGAGTTACCTTGACGTTTTGCGCTAGCGCGGGCATGGCCAGCAGGGTCGACAGCGCGGCAACGGCCGCCATGAACTTGATCGATCGATTCATTGAATTTCCGACGGGTTTGGAGAGGAAGGGGAAGGGAAAAGACACAGCGAAAAAACGAGTATCGCGGCATCGGGCCGTGCCATGCATGAGTCGGTGCAGTGACCTTGAACTTGACTTCGACTTCTGAAGCCCAGCGCTGCCGGATGGATGCCGAACCTCCATTGGGAGGCCGCTGTTTGCGTTGGCGTGTACCTGGATGAGCAGGACGCGATCGGTGCCGTTGCGCCGCATGCAGGATCGGGCACGCCGCTCGCGAAGAGTCACGGGAAATAATCGATCAGAAGCCGCCGTTTGGGTCGCATCATTCGTAGCGAATGCTTCCGCCATGCAAAGGAGAACTATGCTGAAAGTCTACGGATTCGGACGCGTCAACTCGGCCGCCCGCGGCCACACCCGCGACCTGCGGGTTCTGTGGGCACTCGAAGAACTGCAGATGCCCTTCGAGCTCATCGGCATGGATCATCCGGCGCGTGAACTCAACACCGATGACTACCGCAAACTGAATCCGTTCGAGCAGCTTCCGGCGATCGATGACGACGGGGTCGTGCTGACTGAATCGGCGGCGATTCTGATCTACCTTGCGAAGAAGGCGAACAAGTTGATTCCAAGTGATCCCGCGGGCGAGGCGCAGGTCATCCGCTGGTGCTTGGCAGCAATGAACTCGATCGAGCTACCGCTGATGAGCGTCCTCTACATCGACTGGACTGCCGACGGCGGCGCAGGCGCGGCCAAGCCCAGGCAGTTCATGGCGGGCTGGGCTCAACGCTTGTTCACCGGACTGGAGCGCTGGCTGAAGGGCCGTGAGTTCGTGGCCACCGACAATTTCACGGTGGCCGACATCCTCATGTCGCATGTGCTCGCAGAGGTCAGAGATGAACGGCTGCTGGAGCCATTCGAGAACATCCGGAGCTATCGCGACCGTTGCGTGTCTCGGGCCGCATGGCGGCGAACGATGGAGAAGTATCTGGCTCGGGTGGAAGCGGGCTGAAATTGGCAGCGCGGCCGCCGAAGCCGATGGCAATTCTTCGCGTCTTCGCGGGAGCTGGTCTCAAGGTCTGCTTTTGAGACGACGCTATGTCGGGTGAGGCTCCAAATGTTCCGGCGAACCTATGGCGGGATTCGGGCCAGAAGTGGTCGTTCCTCACGCTGCCTCGCCTTCCTTTAACGACCTTCACAGGCGCGTTGATCGCGCCGCTAAAGTGGGCCGAGGCCGTTTGATATGTCACCCCACGAACTAACCATCGAATTCACATCGCGTTCACGGCGCTGTTGGTTTCGCTTGTAAAAGTTGTGACGGTACGAGCCGATGAGCAGGCGTATTCCGACGAGCTAGACACGATAGTTGAACCCTTTGGCAATCCATGGTGTGCAGCTCACTCGACTACGGTGCTCGCTTGGATCGGGCGTTGATCCTGCCTCGCTATGGCTTTAGCCGCGACAACGGCCGAGTGGAAGCCCTTGTCGCATAGCGCCGATTGGCTGCGGGCGGTGCAGGCGGGAGTCGGCTCCTAACGGGTCAATACCTGTCGCTCATCACGGTTGTTCAATTCCACAGCATTGACACCGCGCAAGCCAGCCAAAGCGCCGTACATTGATCAACCAATGGACGTTAATCGAGCCAAAGGTCGATTGACACGACCACCGTTGCCAACGGTCGCAACTTCTTTTCCGTGGCTGGACACAGCGATCTCGACCGTGCCCGAGGCCTGGAAAGCCATGCTAGATAAGGTATTTCTCTCCGATGTTTCTCATAGTCATCACATCGCTATTGATCACCGTTGCGCTGCCCTGCTTCTGCGTAGTCTGGAAGTTGGTTTTGGGTAAGGCGGCTTACGCCTCCGTGGGTGCTCCGTCGGTGGTCGTTGCAACTTTGTGTGCAGAGGCAAGCTTGTTGGTGGCCGTATTCGTAGGGTCCTGTTTCGATGTCAGCGCGTGGGCCGCCTCCGGCACATTGGGTGATGCTGCACATTGGGCGACGATCGCAAACAGGACGATTACTGCGTTCACGCTCAGCCTCTTTCCTATCCTTCCCGCCATCGGCGTCTTTGCCGTGCCCATATCGGCCGTGCTCGTCAGAAGGCGCGCGCTTAACTACTTCAGCTTGATTGCGGCGCTGGCGTTGATCTGGGTGCTGCTTATAGGTCTGTCAATGCTAGTCCCGGAACAGAACGAATGGGGACGCGGCCATCATTGGGAGTCGCTTATACAGACGGCGGGTTTGCTTGCCATTCTTCTTGGTCGTGCGCTATTGCACTCGGCAGTACGTCCGCCCACGTCCGGTCGATTTAGCGGTGCAGTGAACAGCGGAAATCGGGCCAGGACCGGACGTTCGTCACGGTCGCCTAGTCGCATCGAGGGGCGCTCCTGCCCATTTGCGATGTGACGCTCGAGTCGCATCGATTGATGCATCGCATGATCCACACCCCAGCTATTCCGTCCGTCGTCGAACTTGAATTTTGGTCGCGGCCAGGCTCAAAACTTTTCTTACCGGGAGGTAAGGAGTTGGCTGCACGCTGCAGGACCGATCTGAACTTGAAAGCATCGGTCATTCTGGGATTGAACTTCGCCTCAGATCCAGTTGATCTGCGGAACTTGCTGACAGCCATCGATAGCGGCGAAATAGATGCAAACGTTGTTCGGTCGTTCTTTGACGAACGCCAGCTAGACAGCACCGCGGCAAATCACGATCTCGCCGCGCGGTTTTTGGCGCAATCTTATGGACAGCAGCTAGCGTGGCTTCATATCCCCAATAGCCAAGAAGGCCTATCGTTGCTCGAATCACTGTTCGCTTGGGCCCACACGCACGAACTCGTTGTCGTGGAGCCTTACCGTGAGTACTGCGTTTTTGACCCGGCCAGCGCAGCCATGTTGTTCAGCGCCGCATCGCCCTCCGTCGATCTCTGGTGGGATCGACCGGCGCAGGTGCACAGCGAGACGGTTGTTTGAGCCCGCAATCGGGGCCAGAGGCGGTCCTTCGCCGTAACCGCTTGTCTTGCCCCACGCAGCAAGTGAAAAGCGCTCTTACGTCACGCTTGTCTGGAGAAAGCGAAGGTTCACCGCGATACCATTCCCGATTGATTTTCAGGGAGAAAAAAACATGAAATGGATCGTGACTGCGTTCGTGTCGGTTACTTTTGCGGTGCTGTCGTTCAATGCTTTCATTGCGAACGACCTGAGCAAAGGTAGGAGCGAAAACGCGTTCATCGGAATGATGACGGGCGTATACGGATGGTTGCTCTCGTCTATTGGATCGGTGCCATCAGGAATTGTGTTCGCCTTGTGCGCGATCGGCATCTTGCTGTTGGCCGTGCTGGATGGCCGTGGTGCGAAGAAGTCGGATTTCTAAAGTGCAGAGCGGCCGCCAGATCTGCAACCGGGCCAAAACCGGTCAGTCGATGCCGTCGATTTAAACTACGTGAAACGTTTTTTGGGGTTCGCTCGCATCTCCGCTGCAATCGCCGGCGGCGTCATCGTTGTATTTCTAGTCAAGCCGATTGCGGCGCTGATATCTGGTGAGTTCACCGGTGGCGTGCCTCCCGCGACTGCGGGACGGACGGTGTACGAAATCAGCGCGAACGTCGTTGCGCTGCTTATGTTGGGCTTCCTCTTCGGCGTACTTCACGGATGGACCTTCGGTCTTACATTTCTCCGCCAGACAGCAATCGCAGCTACCGTTCCGGTGTTTCTCCTATGGGTTTTTTTAACCATTGCGACATGGTTTGTTGCTGCTCCCGCCGTTATCGCTGTTGTGCTCTTCGGTTTCGCGGTATTGGTGGGCGCGCGATTCGGCGCAGGATTCCCTGGAGCTTGCAGCCTTTCCTAGACGCCTGAGCCAGTTTGAGTGACCGCTTCGGGCCCAAAGCAGTCACACGCTCCAACCGCTCATTAGTGCCCGCCTGCTGCCACCCCATGCGCACTGAACCATAAGCCCGCACACCCAATCGACGAAGGCCTTCTAGGCCCTTCGACTTAGACCCAACGCCCCCGTCTAGGCCGTTAGGCGGATTTGCCGTTCCTCCCTGGCGCCGGAAACTAGATGTTTCTTTCTGGCACCCCTGCCATTGACGGAGCGCGGATGAGTTGGCGAACAAAAGTGGTTTGGAGCGAGGGGATGCTGCTGCAACCTCAGCACCTGCAGCAAAGCGAGCGCCACGCCGACCATGCCCGGCATGTGCTCCTGCGCACCACCACGCCGTACGCATGGGGCTTTGCTGAAATCGAAATCGACCAGGCCGCGCTCACGCTCGGCAAGCTGGCGCTGGTGCGTGCTGTCGGCGTGTTCGGCGACGGCACCGTGTTCGACATGCCCGCTGTCGATCCGTTGCCCGACCCCATCGACATCCCGCCGACGATGCGCGACGAAGCGGTCGTGCTCGCCTTGCCGTTGCGCCGCGCCGGTGCCCGCGAGGCCGATGCAGAAGGCTACGACGATCTTGTGCGCCATCGCGTGCTCGAGTCCGAAGTGCCGGACTCCAACACTGCCGGCGAACGTGCCGCGATGCTGCAGCTCGGGCAGCTTCATACGCGGCTGATGCGGGCCGGTGAGACAACCGATGCATGGACCACCGTCAACGTCGCCCGCGTGGTCGAGCGCCGTGTCGACAACCAGGTGCAGCTGGATCGCAACTTGCTGCCGCCGTTGCTCGATGTCGCCGCGCATGCAGTGATTCGTTCGTGGCTCGACGAGCTGCTCGGCCTGCTGCGCCAACGCGGTGAAGCACTGGCTGGCCGCATGACCCAGGGCGGCACCGGCGGTGTTGCCGAGATTGCCGACTTCATGCTGCTGCAAACCGTCAACCGCAACGAGGCGGTGTTCGCGCATCTGGCGACGAGCGCGATGCTGCATCCGCAACGCTTCTTCGAGCATGCGCTGGCACTGGCCGGCGACCTTGCGAGCTTCAGGGATTCGCGTCGCGTGGCGCGCTTCGGCCCCTACGTGCACGACGACCTCGCGCTGACCTTTCGCTCGGTCATGGACGATCTGCGGCGCAGCCTGTCGATGGTGCTCGAACAATCGGCCATTCGAATCGAACTGCACGACCGCAAGCATGGCGTGCGCGTCGCCGTCATCCCCGATGTCGAGCTGCAGCGCAACGCGACCTTCGTGCTTGCGGTCAACGCGCAGATGCCGAGCGAAGCCTTGCGCGCGCGCTTTCCGACGCAGGTCAAGATCGGCCCGGTCGAGCGCATTCGCGACCTGGTCAACCTCGCGTTGCCCGGCGTCACGCTCATGCCGATGCCGGTCGCACCGCGGCAGATTCCGTTTCATTCGGGCGCCAACTACTTCGAGCTGGAGACGCGCAACAGCGACCTGTGGCGCCAGCTGGAAGCATCGGGTGGCGTCGCGATGCACATCGCCGGCGATTTCCCTGGCCTCGACC
Organism: Variovorax sp.; assembly: GCA_025352265.1. Classification (GTDB taxonomy): domain Bacteria; phylum Pseudomonadota; class Gammaproteobacteria; order Burkholderiales; family Burkholderiaceae_C; genus Variovorax. Next base: position 53,726 of record JANXTS010000011.1, read on the forward strand.
TAGCGTTCTGGGCGATCCGTTCCTAGCGCGCAGCGGGAGATGACATGACAACCCCCGATCCGTTCGCCGCCTTCGAGTCCGAACGCACGGTCATCAAGCCGAAGCCGCGTGCCGGCGGCGGCGCATCGTCGACGGGCGGTACGGCGCCGTATGCGGCATCGACGGAAGCGCTCCCCGCCGACGTCGGCGAGCTCGGCCTGCTCAATCCGCTGGTGTCGGCCGCAGGCAGGTTGCTGGTGCTGGTCGGCAAGCTGCGCAACCTCGTGCAACCGCCCAGCGTGCCGGCGCTGCGCGCATCGACGGCCGATGCGGTGAACCAGTTCGACGCTGCAGCGAGGCGTTCCGGCGCATCCAACGAATCGGTGCTGGCCGCGCGCTACATCCTTTGCACTGCGCTGGACGAAGCGGTCGCCAACACGCCGTGGGGCGTGCAGGCGGGTTGGAGCAAGCAGAGCCTGCTGGTCCAGTTCCACAACGAATCATGGGGCGGCGAGAAGGTCTTTCAGCTGCTCGCCAAACTGGCACAAGACGTGCCCACGCACCGCAATTTGCTGGAGCTGATGTACAGCGTGCTGGCGCTCGGCTTCGAGGGCCGCTACCGCGTGATCGACAACGGCCGCGCGCAGCTCGACAGCGTGCGGCAGCGTCTCGCGGACCTCATCGCCAAAGACCGACCACCTCTCGAAGCCGAGCTCTCGCCCCACTGGCGCGGGCAGGCCGCGGGCAGTGCAAGGCTGCGCGAATCGTTGCCGCTGTGGGTCTTCGCGGTCGGCTTCCTGTTGCTGCTCGCACTCGCCTGGTTCGGCTTGCGGCTCACGCTCAACAACCGCTCCGACACGACGTATGCAGCGATTTCCGGGCTGCGGGTGCCCAACGTGCAGATCGCACCGCCGGCCATCATGGCGAAGGCTCCGCGGCTCGCAAAATTCCTGGAGCCTGAAGTCAAGCAAGGGCTCGTCACCGTCACCGACGAAGCCGACCGCAGCACCGTGCGCTTGCGTGGCGACAGCTTCTTCGGCTCCGGCAGCGCCGAGCCTATGCCGCAATCGCTGCCGGTGCTCAAGCGCATCGGCCAGGCACTGGCCGAGGTCAAGGGCGAGGTGCTCATCACCGGCCATTCCGACAACCAGCCGATCCGCTCGATGCGCTATCCGTCGAACTGGCATCTGTCGGCCGCGCGTGCGGACGCGGTCAAAGCCTCGCTGGTCGGTTTGGTAGAACCCGGCCGCATGCGCTCCGATGGCAAGGCCGATGCCGAGCCGGTCGCGCTCAACGACTCGCCGGCCAATCGCGCGCGTAATCGCCGCGTCGACATCGTGTTGTTGTCGGAGCCAGAGCGCACCGCGGCCACGCTGAATGCAGCGCCGGAGGGCAAGCGATGAAAAAGCTTTTCGGCTGGCTCTTCAGCCCGTTGCTCTTCATGGTGCTCGCACTGCTGGTCGTCTCGCTGTTGATCTGGTGGGTCGGCCCGCTCATCAAGGTCGGCTCACTGGCGCCGCTCGATTCCGAGACCTCGCGCTGGGTGCTGATCGGCTTCATCGTGCTCATCGCCGTGCTGCGCGCGATCTGGAAACGCTGGCGTACGCGCAAGGCCAGCCAGAACCTGACCGAAGGCCTGATGCGCGCGCCGGCTGCCAAGACCGGACCTGCAGGCGGCGTCGACGGAGGCGAGCAGAAGGTGCTCGACACGCGCTTCACCGAAGCGGTCGCGACGCTCAAGCAGATGCGCCTGCATGCGGCCGGTCGCAAGCCCGGCTGGCGCGACTGGTTGTCGCTGTCCGGCGGCAGCTATCTGTACGACTTGCCGTGGTACGTCTTCATCGGCGCACCGGGCGCAGGCAAGACAACGGCGCTGGTCAACTCCGGCCTGTCGTTTCCGCTGGCCGACAAGTTCGGCCCCGGCGCCATTCGCGGTGTCGGTGGCACGCGCAACTGCGACTGGTGGTTCACCGACGAAGCGGTGCTCATCGACACGGCCGGCCGCTACACCACGCAAGACAGCCACCAGACCGAAGACAAGAACGCGTGGGAAGGCTTCCTCGGCTTGCTGAAGAAGGTGCGTCCGCGCCGTCCACTCAACGGCGTGTTCCTGACGGTGAGCGTGGCCGACCTGTTGAGCCAGGGCGCCGAGGCACGCAGCTCGCTGGCCTCGTCGATCCGCGCACGGCTGCTCGAACTCGATGCCAAGCTCACGACACGCCTGCCGGTCTACGTGCTGGTCACCAAGAGCGACCTGCTCTACGGCTTCACCGAATACTTTGCCGATCTCGGCAAGGAACAACGCGCGCAGGTGTTCGGCTTTACGCTGCCGGCCGAAGAGGTGGTGCAGGTCGACGAGAAGGGCCTGTCGGCCGCGTTCGGGCGTGAGTTCGGCCTCCTGCACGATCGCATCAACGATGGTCTCATCAACCGCATGCAGCACGAGACGGACGTCACGAGGCGTGCGGCCATCTTCGGCTTCCCGGCGCAGCTCGGTTCGGTCGGTCCGCTGCTGTCCGACTTGCTAGATCAGGTGTTCACCGGCTCGCGCTTCACGCAGCCGCCCTGGGTGCGCGGCGTGTACTTCACCAGTGGCACGCAAGAGGGCAGCCCGATCGATCGCGTGATGGGCAGCCTGGCGCGCAGCTTCGGGCTGGAGCGGGCGATGCTCGCGCCGCAAAAGAGTAGCGGCCGCAGCTACTTTCTCACTTCGCTGTTGCGCGACGTGGTGTTCCCCGAGCAACGGCTCGCGGGCGCCGACGTCAAGCTGGAGCGACGTCGCCATGGGTTGCGCCTGGCGACCGTGTCGCTCATGACGCTGGTCACGCTCGGCCTGCTCGCGGCGTGGGGCTACAGCACCTGGCAAAACCTGAACTACCTGAAGGCGGTCGAAGCCAGGGTCGAGCCCGCCAAGCAGACACTGGCGACACTGCCGGCACGCGTGCAAAACCTGGTCGAAGTGGCACCCGTGCTGCAAGGGCTGCGCGACATCTGGAAGGCGCCGGAGAACCGACAGGGCAACGAGCCGCTCTCCATGACGCTGGGCCTCTACCAGGGCGACAAGCTCGACGCGGCTGCGATGCTGGCGCACCAGCGTGCACTGAACGAAGCCTTCTTGCCGCAGCTCGCCAAGCGGCTCGAAGACCAGCTTCGCACCGCGCAAAAGGACAACCTCGAATTCAGCTACGAGGCGTTGAAGAGCTACCTGATGCTGCACCAGCCAGAGCACTTCGATGCCGAGGCGCTCAAGGCATGGATCACGCTCGACTGGGCCCGCAACATGGACCGCGGCATCCCGGAAGAACAGCGCAAGCTTCTCGAAGACCAGCTCGATGTGCTGATCGCGCAAGGCCCGCCGCGCTCGCCGTTGAAGATGGACGAGAACCTGGTGCGCAGCGTGCGCGGCGTGCTCGCCAGCTATCCGCTCGAGCAGCGCGTGTTCAGCCGGCTCAAGCGCCAGCGCCTCGGCAAGGACGTGCCGGCCTTCAGCGTGGCGGCCGCTGCCGGTCCTTCCGGCCCGCTTGTGTTCGAGCGCATCAGCGGCAAGCCGTTGACCGATGGCGTGCCGGGCATGTTCACTTACGACGGCTATCACAAGCGCTTTCAGAATGAAGTCACCGTGCTCACCGGACTGCTGGCGCAAGAAGATCCGTGGGTGCTGGGGCAAGACCGCACCGCGACCGATCGACTGAAAGACTTGTCGCAACTCGGTGCGATGACCGATCGCGTGCGACGTCTCTACCTCGAGGAGTACGTCAAGGTATGGGAAGCAATGCTGGCCGATGTGCGGCTGGTACGCGGCGCGGGGCTCGAGAAGAACATCGAGAGCGCGCGCATCTTGTCGGGTGCCAGTTCACCGCTTGCCAATTTCCTGCGCGCGGTCGTCAAGGAGACCACGCTGATTCCGGCCGAAGGTGCCAAAGACGTGGTGAGTAAGGCGACCGAGACCGTGCGCAACACGCGCAAGGGCCTCGAAGATTTGTTCGGCGGCGACCCCAACAAGCCGGTCGTGACCGGCAAGCGCATAGAGAGCATCGTGGACGATCGCTTCGAGCCGCTGCGTCGCATGGTCACGGCCGGTACGCCGGGTGGAGCGGCCCCGCTCGACGATGCGCTCAAGCTCTTCAACGAGGTCTATGTCTATCTGACGGCGGTCGATTCCGCGGTGAAGAGTCGCTCGTCGCCGCCGCCCGGCGACGTGGCCGCCAAGCTCAAGGGCGATGCGGGCCGGCTGCCGGAGCCGGTGCGCAGCATGGTCGAGAACCTGAGCCAGTCGGGCGCGACGCAAGCGCAAAGCGCGGAGCGCAGCAACCTAAGCCAGGACCTGCGGCCGGTGACCGACTTCTGCACACGCGCCATCGCTGGCCGCTATCCGCTGGTCGCCACCAGCAACCGCGACGTGCTGCCCGAAGACTTCGGCCAGATGTTCGGACCCGGTGGCTTGATGGACGACTTCTTTCAGAAGAAGCTGGCCGCGCTGGTCGACACCAGCACCAAGCCGTGGCGCTACAAACCGGTGGCAGAGAAGGCCGCGGTGACCACCGCGTCGCTCGCGCAGTTCGAACGCGCTGCGCGCATCAAGGACATCTTCTTTAGGGGCGGCGGCCGCGGGCCGGCGCTGCGGTTGGACTTCAGGCCGGTAGAGATGGACGAAAATATCACGCAGTTCATTCTCGATGTCGACGGCCAACTCGTTAAGTACGCGCATGGCCCGGTGGTGCCGATGGCGGTGCAATGGCCGGGACCCAAGGGCAGCAATCAGGTGCGCGTGCAGATCAGTCCGCCTTCGGCCACCGGGAATTCGGGCCTGTCGACGGACGGACCTTGGGCGTTGTTCCGTACGCTCGACAAGGCGCAGCTCGAACAGGGCGACCTGCCCGAGCGCTTCTTCATCACCTTCAACATCGAGAACCGGCGCACTCGGTTCGAAGTGACGACCAACAGCGTGCAGCATCCGATTCGCCTGCGCGAACTGCGCGAGTTTTCTTGCCCGGAGGGACTGTGAGCGAGACGCGTACTTTCCTAGCATCGGATGAGTTGCCGGGCTGGTTCGGCAAGCTGCCGGGCATGGGCGACTTCGCGCATCGCCGCATGCCGGAGCCGATGCGCGAGCGCCTCGACCACTGGCTGCAACGCGGCCTCTTGCGGCTGCGTGATGCGCACGACGACTGGATCGAGCGCTACCTTGCAGGGCCGCTGTGGTTTTTCGCGTTGGGCAGTGGATTGGGCGGCACCAACGCTTGGCTCGGTGTGCTGATGCCGTCGGTCGATGGCGTCGGGCGTTACTTTCCTTTCATCATCGGCGCCGAGTGCGACGTGCCGTTGCACGAGTTCACGCCGTCGCAGTCGGGTGCGGTGTGGCGCTGGTGGCGCACCTGCGCACAGGCGGCACTCGAAGGTCTGGAGAACGACCTCGATGCGACACGCTTCGACGCGGCGCTGCTGCGCCTGTTCGACGCCGAGCAGAAAGACGGTGACCACGAAGCCACCGATGCGACCCGTGGCGCTGCGATGGCGTGGCCGGCCGAGGGCCAGTCGTTGTGGCTCACCGATCCCACCGCAGACCGGGGACTGCGGATGAAGGCCGTCGGCCTGCCGACCGACGCGCGCTTCGATGCGCTCTTCGGCTTTGCCAGCGACGAATGGGTGCAGCGGGTGGAGCGGATGGAGCTTCCCGAATGAGCGACGCCGACGCCCCGAAGAACGACGACAGCGCGACGGTTATCTCCGCGGGCGGTACAGGTCGCACTGGCATGGCGAGCGGCCCGGCACGCCTGCCGACCTCTGGCTCGCAAGCCGGCGCCGAAGCCGGCGTGCTGCCGGCCGGCAGCATGGTCGGCGAGTTCGAGATCACCGCACTGGTCGGGCAAGGCGGCTTCGGCGCGGTGTACGAAGCGTGGGACCACACGCTGGAACGCGTCGTCGCCATCAAGGAATATTTGCCGGTGTCTTTGTCGACGCGGCAGAACGACGGCATGGTGGTGCCGCTGTCGGAGCGGCACCGCGAGACCTTCGACCTCGGCATGCGCAGCTTCATCAACGAGGCGCGACTGCTGGCGCAGTTCGACCATCCATCGCTGCTGAAGGTCTACCGCTTCTGGCAGGAGCGAGGCACCACCTACATGGTGATGCCGTTCTACCGTGGCGACACATTGCGCCAGGCCTTGGCCGCCATCCCGGCCGGCGTCGACGAAGGCTGGCTGATGCGCATCATGGACGGCGTGACGCAGGCGCTGGCCGTGATGCATGCGGCCAATTGCTATCACCGCGACATCGCGCCCGACAACATCATCCTGCTCGAAGGCTCGGGCCGACCGGTGGTGCTGGACTTCGGTGCGGCGCGGCGCGTGATCACCGACAAGACGCAGGCCATCACCGTCATCCTGAAGCCGGGTTACGCGCCAATAGAGCAGTACGCCGAGATGCCCGACATGTCGCAGGGCGCGTGGACCGATGTGTATGCACTGGCCGCGGTGATGCACGTGGCGATCTGCGGTCGCGCACCGCCGCCGTCGGTGGCGCGGCTGCTGTCCGACAGCTATGTGCCGCTGGTCGACAACGAGATGCTGCGCCAGCGCTACAGCGTGCGGTTGCTTTCCGCCATCGATGCCGGGCTGGGCGTGCGGCCGGAGGCGCGACCGCAGTCGATGGGTGCGCTGCGCGAAGCGCTGGGGCTGGGAGAAGTCGCGACGCAGCACATGGGGCATGGACTTACCCAAGGAATGCAGGGTGCCAGTGACCGCCCACCATCCACGCCGCCGGCGCTGCCCGCAAGGCCGCGCACCGCGTCACTTCCCGAGGGCGCCGGGGCCGGCAAGCTGATCGCCACCGCGGCGGCTGTGCTGCTCGCGATTGGCGCCGCTGGTGCCTGGTGGTGGATGCAGAAGAAGGACGGCGACGCCAAGGTGCTGCCCGTAGTGGCCGAACAAGATATCAAGCCCGGCGAGCCAACGCAGAAGGGGCCGCCCAGGCCGGAGCCAGCTGTTGCAACGCCCGCAGCGCTCGTGGCGCGAACGCCTTCCGAATTGCTCGCGTCGTTGGCGAGCGCCACCACGCCCGGCTGGGATGTCGCCGCCACACCACGCAAGGCGGAGGTGACGATCGGCAAGGACAAGCTCGCCTTCGAAGTGCGCAGCAACAAAGACGGCTTCGTCTACACCTACCTCCTGTCCAGCAGCGGCGAGATGTTTTTGCTGTTCCCCAACCTTCTCGACAAGCGCAACAAGATCGTCGCCGGCACGCCGCTGCAACTGCCGCGTCCGGCTTGGCCGATGGATTCCGGTGGGCCTGCCGGGATCAACCAGTTCGCTGTGATGGTGAGCGAGAAGGAGCGTGATTTCGCGGCTACGGGGCTGCAGAACGACGGCGTGTTTCCGCAATTCCCGCTGGCGGCACTGGCCGCGTTGGAACTGGTGCGCGGCAAGGGGCCGCCGCCCCTGGCGGGCAAACCAGTATGCGCAACCGCGAGCCCGTGCAACGACGTCTATGGCGTCGGCAATTTCAGAATCGTCGAGAAGTAATCGTCTTGAAGGGAAGGCCCTTTTCGGCCGTCTTTTCCCGACCAGGAACCAGCCATGACCACAGTCCGACCCCCTTACCTTTCTCGCACCGGATGGTGCGGCGCCGCGTTGCGGGTGGCGGCACTGGCAGCGCTGGCGGGCTGCAACACGGTGCCCAACACCACCCCGACGACGGCTGCACCGGCATCGGCGCCGACGCAGGCTGCTGCACCGGCCACCGCGCCGGCGCCCGGTCCCGCAACTTCGTTCGCCGGTGCGCGCCCTGGCCCGGGTGGCGGCAACGTGGCCGGCTCGGCCCGCACCTTTTCCACCCAGATGGCCACCTACACCTCGGTCGGCTTCGACGCCGTGCCCGGTTGGGTCCGCGACAATTTCTCGGAAAGCTGGCCTGCCTTCATCGGCAGTTGTCGCGTGTTGACCGGCCGCGGTGCCGAGTGGAAGCAGATATGCGACCGCGCCCGCGCCGTCGACGGCAAAGACAACACCGCGATCCGCGGCTTCTTCGAGCGCGAGTTCGCTGCCTATCAGATCCGCGACGACGACCGCAAGCCCGACGGCGTGGTCACCGGCTACTTTGAGCCTGAGATCAACGGTAGCCGCGGCTATGCGCCGCCCTACATCTACCCGGTGTACGGCCAGCCCGAGGACATGCTGTTCCTGGACGTGCGCAAGATCGCACCGGCACAGCGCACCGGCACCGTGGCCGCCACGGTCGAAGGGCGCAATGTCGTGATCCAGACCGGTGTGGCGATCCGCGACATGGGCCGGGCGGGCCTGTTCGCGCTCGACGTTTCGGCGCTCACGCTCGACGCCCTCGACAAGAAGGTGCGCCTGCGCTCCGAGGGCCGACGCCTGCTGCCCTACTACTCCCGCGAGGAAATCGAAACGCGCGGCGCACCGAATGCTAAGGTGCTGGCCTTCGTCGACAACGCGACGGCGTTGTACGAGATGCAGATTCAGGGCTCGGGCCGCATCCGCCTGCCCGATGGCGAAGTGGTGCGCGTCGCCTACGCCGAGCAGAACGGCTGGCCGTTCCGCCCGACGCTGGCGCAGGCACCCGGCGGCGGCAACGCGAGCCGCATCCGCAACCGCGGTATGGGAGGCATCGGTGGCGGCGGCATCGAACTCGACCTGGACGACGACAGCGACGAAAGCGCGCTCGATGGCCCTAACGTGATCCGCACCCGCGGCTTCAAGCTGTCGGTGCCCGCGGTGATTGGCACTGTCGCCGTGCCCGGCCGCCGCACCAGCGCGCCAGCCGCCGGCAGCGGCATCAAGGATCCGAGCTACGTGTTCTTCCGCGAAGCGACAGGCGGCACGTCGGGTGGTCCGGTCGGCGCGCTCGGTGTGCCGTTGTCGGCTGGCCGGTCGATCGCGGTCGATCCGCGCGCCACGCCGTTGGGCTATCCGGTGTTCGTTTCGACGCGGTCGCCCGACACCGGCTCGCCGATGCAGCGCCTGACCATTGCGCAGGACACCGGCGGCGCCATTCGCGGTGCGGTGCGGGCCGACTACTTTTTCGGCAACGGCACCCAGGCTGCGAACAGCGCGCGCCGCATGAAAGAGCGCGGCCAACTCTGGATCCTGTTGCCGCGCGGTCTGCAGGTGGCGGCTGCCTCGGCGCTGAGTTTGATCCGCACGCGCGGTGTCGGTGGCAGTGGCGCCGGCGGCGCCGGGCTGCCTGAATGTCTGGTCCCTGTTGAAGGCCAGTGCGTCGATGACTGACATCATCCGCGCCACCGGAGGCTGAGCTTGCAACAAACCCTGTCCTCGGAAGAAAGCGGTGAGCTGGTGCGCCTCTGGCAGCGCCGGCAAACGCTGTCTCCGGCCGAGATGGGCGAGATGTACCGCATCGTCGGCGGCGCGCTCAAGGCCTGCAATCCCCCCGAGATCCACGTGCTGGGCGAGGGGCTGCAAGAGCTGGTGGCGCAGTTCATCTACGTCAAAGTGCTGCGGCTCGCCATCGACCCGGACGAATCGGACGACAACGGCTTGCGCGACCGCGCCGGCCACAGTGCGCCGTCGAGCGCCTTCGCGCTGTGCGCGTACTTCAGGCGTTACCTGATCGACTGCACGCGCGCGAGCGCATTCAAGCGCAAGCTCTCCATCGGCGACGAAGTGACCGAGAGGCAGCTCGATGCGCAGCTGGGTGCGCATGAAGAAGGCGACAGTGGCGGTGATGCCGGCTTGGCCGAACACGGTCTCAGCGCCGCGAAAGTGCAAACGGCCGCGCGCACGTTGATCGCCGGCCTGCCCGAGCCCGAACGCATCCTGCTGTGCGAAGGCTTCGGCCGCGAAGCCGAAGGCGGCTTATCGGGCGTGGCGTCGCGCCACGCCATCGCGTCGTACCACTACCGCGCCGGCCGGCTCGGACTGGTGCACAAGCGCGAAGGGCTGCCCGCCGACTACGCCCGCACCACGCTGGGCCAGTGGCTCACCGGCAAGCTGGGCATCGCCATCGACCCGGAAAACATCGGCGCGATCCTGCAGGTTTTCAAAATCCTCGGCGCTGAAGCGTCTTATGCCTGAAGCCATACCCATTCAGGAAGAGATGACCATGCCGAACCCCCTCCACGATCTCTGGCCGCCGCTGAGCCTGATCCGCAACGCCCTCGCGCAGGACGATTCGGCCCGCGCTTTGCCGAACAGCAAGACGGCGACCTCGTCGCAGGTCATCGCTATGCCCGGCGCTTCGAATTCATTCACCGAGCCATCGACGGTGGCCGAAGACGCACTGACCCGGCGCGATGCCGACCTGCTGCTGCCCCTGACGGAACTCGCCCAGCGCCGCGAAGCCGTCACACGCCGCGCCTTTCCGGCCCACTGGGCGCCGGGACGGCTGATCAGCGTCTTGCACGAAGGCCGCTTGCTCCGCGTGTTGCTCAACAAGTGCGTGACCGGTTCCAACTCGTACGAAGGTGGCCAGGGTGGCGACCTATGGCAAGGCTGGATTGCCGCGAGCGAGGTCGACTGGGCCGGCGCGTTCGACGTGCTGCTGGAGCCGCATGACGAACCGTTCGAGCCGATGATCGGCTTGATCCAGACCTGGAACGCGATCACCTTACGTCATACGCCGCAGCTCTGCGCGCGGGTGCAGGGCGAGGTTTCGGCGACGCGGCTGGCAGCGCTGCGTGCGGTGCATGAAGAATGGGTCGCGCAGGCGCCGCTGACCATCGCGCCGGAGCCTGGCCGCATCGTGCTGCGCACGGCGGGTGGGGATTTTTCGGTGTTGTCGGGGACGCCGCTCGGACCGCAAGATCCGCGCGCGGAATACCAGGCGCTTTATCGCGAAGTGGCACTGCCGTTGTCGGTGCCGGTGGAAGCCCCGGCAGATCGGCCGGCCTTCGCGTTGCTCGCGCTGGTGGTCGTGGTGCAAAACACCGGGTTGCTCACGCCGCCGCAAGACGAAGAAGAAGTGCGCTTTCGTTCCACCCCACCAGTCTCCGCCCGCGTGCCGTTGCCCGAACTGCTGGTGCGCTGGAAGCCCGACGTGCGCGTCGAAGAGACCAATCTTCTGCTACAGGCGGCCGACGCCGAACTGGCGGGCGGCCCCGACGCCGCAGGCCGCTGGCGAGTGCGTCATTTCGATGCGGTCGGCGGCCTCGCGTTGCTGGCTCCGTCACCGCTGGTGCAGTCGGTCGCGCCACTGGAAGATGCGAGTCCACCATGAACAAAGCGCTGCGCGTGTTCGCTGAATTCGGGGTCGTCATCGTTTCGCTGCTGATGCCGATGACGGCCGGCAGCGCCGCGGCGACGCAGCGCGCACTGCTGGTCGGCGTGTCGGAGTTGATCAACCAGCCGCAAGCACTCTGGCTTCAGGCGTCGCGCAACGACGTCATGCTGATGCGGCAGGCGCTGCTCAAGCAAGGCTTCGCGCAGGGCGACATCACGGTGCTGGCCGAGGGCGTGGCCGGCGCTTCGCCGCCCGAAGCCGCGCGCATTCAGGAAGCGCTGACGCAATTGCTCGCGCAGTCGCGCAGCGGCGATTTCGTGATGCTGTATTTCTCCGGCCACGGCACACGCCTGCGCGATGCGACCAAGCGTTATCAAGAGCCTGATGGCCTGGCCGAAAAATTTCTGGCACGCGATGTGACCGGTGGAATCGGTGTCGACCAGCAGCTCGCCGGCGCCCTGCGCGATGTCGACTTCGACGGCTGGGTGCAGGCCTTCCTCGCGCGCGACGTTTTCGTGTGGTCGGTGTTCGACACCTGCTCGGCCACCTCGATGAAGCGCGGCGTCGGCGACCCGCCCCTGGCATCGCGCGTCTTACCGCCGGCTGCAGAGTCGGTGGCGCGTGCACGCTACGTCGCTTTCTTTGCATCCGAAAGTCACCAGGTCACGCCCGAATTGCGTCTGCCGCGCAAGGGCCGCGGGGGGCGACCGCAAGGCTTGTTGACCTGGGCCGTGGCCGAGGCGCTGGAACGCCGGCCTGCGATCTGGCGCGAACTCTACGACGAGGTGCTCGCGCTCTATCCGCCGGTCATCGCCGAACTCGCGCAGCGTTTCCCGACGCGCGAACTGCCTTCGCCCGTGGCCGAAGGCAATCTCGACACGCCGCCCTTCGTCAACAGCGCGGCAGCGGTGTCGACCCGCCCGGTGTGGCGCGCGCAACGCACCGGAGCGCAACTCATGCTGGCTGCAGGGCAGCTTGACGGCCTGGTCACGATGCTGGGCATGCGCGTGCTGGCCACGATGGACGACGGCACCGTGCGCAGCGCCATTGGCCCGCTGACGCAAGTCGAACTGGGCAGCGCACGCATCGCGATCCCGCCTGAATTGCGCGACCTTGCCAGTGCAGCGCACTGGAACGCGTCGCCGGTTACCGAGCCGGTCGGGATGGCGTTGCGCGTGGCCAGCGAACGAGGCCTTCCAGCCAACCTCAGTCTCGACTATCCGGCGTCGGTCATCGCCGCGGCAACGCCGGCACAGGCCGACGCTCGCTGGACCGACTTTGGCACGGCCGGCGTGCGGCTGGACGTGCTGTCGCCCGAACTGGGTAACGCAGGCGTTGCGGGCCAGGTCGTCGATGGCTTCGAGGCACAGTTCGAAGTCTGGAGCGGCGACCGCATGGTGCGCGCCGACACCCCGCAGCGCGCCGCATCCACGTTGCTGCCGCTGCGTGCCGGCGAGCGTGCGGTGGTCGGTGTGCGCAACACGACGGGGCAGTTGCTCAACCTGGTGATCGTCGGGATCGATGCGCTTGGCAACGTGCAGCCGGTGTACCCGGCCGAGCCGATTTCGGATCTGCGGTTGCGTGGCATCGGCCCGCGCGCCGTCGAGAGCGAGCGGCATGTATTCGCCGCCATGGTGCGCTGGGGCGGCTGACGCCCGGCGCAAAAGCATTCTTCGACTGGAGTATCGACATGTCATTCAACAGCGACACAGGCCTGAGCATCGACGAGCAATTGCGGGTGCTCGACCTGGTGCGCCCCGATCACGCAGGTGGCGACCTCGTGATGCTGGTCGACAACGCGGGCACCGCGGTGGTGGGCGACACCCCGCGCGCCTTCCCCGACAAGAAGCCGCGGCTCGACATCACCGGTTATTCGTGGGGCCTGGTGCAGCGTTCGGCCACAGCCGGTGCAAACAACGTGCGCAATCTGGCTGCGCTCGTCGTGGTGCGGCGCGCCGACGTGGCGACCGCGTCGTTGTCGAGCCTGGCGTATTCGCGGGTCGACAAACTGACCGTGAAGATCAGCGCCTACCGTACCGGCGGCGACCCGACTGCGGCCGACACGCAGCCCACCTTCGAGATCGAGCTGGCCGATGCGCGCATCGCGGGGCAGTACCTCATGACAGGTGGCGCGCACGACGTGCCTTCGGAAATCCTGTCGTTCGCCTATCGCAGCATCACGATCCGCTCCGCGCCACAGAAGGCCACCGGGCAGCGCGGCGCGGTGCGCGAATGCGAAATGCTCGCCGGCACTTGAAAGGAATGCAAATGACCGCAAGCTCCGAACTTCTCAAGGCCGGCGACACCGCTGGCGCACTCAAGGCCCTGACCGACGAGGTGCGTGCCAAGCCGGCCGACCCGAAGCTGCGCGTGTTCATGGCGCAGCTGCTGTGCGTCATCGGTCAGTGGGAACGGGCGTTGAACCAGCTCACTGTCGCCGCCGAGCTCGATGCGCTCGCCGTGCCGATGAAGCAGGTGTATGGCGACGCCATCAAGTGCGAAGGCCTGCGGGCCGACGTGTTCGCCGGCACGCGCACGCCGATGATCTTCGGCCAGCCCGACCAGTGGCTTGCGCTCCTGATCGAGTCGCTACTGCGCCAGGGTCGCGGCGAACCGCAGATGGCCGAAGAGCTGCGGCAGCGCGCCTTCGAAGGCGCACCGGCCAGCAGCGGCACGATCGACGGCGCGCCGTTCGAATGGCTCGCCGATGCCGACATGCGGCTCGGCCCGGTGCTCGAAGCCTTCATCAACGGCCGCTACTACTGGGTGCCCTATGCGCGGCTGGTGCACGTCAAACTGGAAGCACCCGAAGACCTGCGCGATTGCGTATGGACACCTGCGCACCTTCAGTTCGAGAACGGCGGTGAGACGCTGGCGCTGATCCCCACGCGCTATGAAGGCAGCGAGAAAAGCAGCGATGGCAACCTGCAACTGGCGCGCAAGACCGAGTGGCGCGAGCAGCGCCCCGAGGTGTGGGCTGGCCTGGGCCAACGTACCCTCGGCAGCAACGAGGGCGAGTTCGCGTTGATGGATGTGCGCGAGATCCTGTTCGATCCGGCGCCGGCCGATGGCCACTGAGATCGGGGCGCAGGAGCGCCTTCAGCCTTCGTTGCTCGATCGCCTGGTCGACAACGCGCCCACCGAAAAGCGCGAGGGCGACGACAAGCGCACCCTCACCAAACAGGCGCTCAGGCAGGCCGTGCTGCGCGATCTGGGCTGGCTGTTCAACGCGACCGGCTACGGCTTCGGCACGGACGAGAAACGCTATCCTCATGCGGCGCGTTCGGTCATCAACTACGGATTGCCTATGCTGTCCGGCCAGTTCACGTCCAGCGTGCAGCGTGTCAGCATGGAACAGGCTTTGAAGAACGCGATCCTGCAGTTCGAGCCGCGCATACTGCCCCGCACACTCGAAGTTGAACTCGTCATGGAAAGCTCGGCACTGGACTCCCACAACCGCATCGGGCTGCAGATCCGGGGCATGCTCTGGGCCCAGCCCGTGCCGCTGGAGTTCTTGATGCGCAGCCGGGTCGACCTCGAAGAAGGACGCATCGAAATCGAAGCCAGTACATGAGCCCCCCGGCTTTTCACTCGGTTCGCCCGTGTAGCTTCAACCTCCTGGCCAGCGGGCGCCTCTTCTATTTTGCGGATGTGTCATGGACCCACGGCTCCTGACGCTTTATGAGCAAGAGCTGCGTTACTTCCGGGAGAGCTCGGCCGAGTTCGCACGGGCCTTTCCGAAAATCGCCAATCGCCTGGGCATCGACGGGCAGGAAGTCGCCGATCCGTATGTCGAGCGGCTGATCGAGGCCACCGCGTTCCTGTCGGCGCGCGTCGGCTTGAAGCTCGACGCCGAATACCCGCGCTTCACCGGGCACCTGCTCGACATCGTCTATCCGCAGTTCCTCGCGCCGACACCATCGATGGTGGTCCTGCAGTGCTCGATCGACCCTGACGACGCCAACCTGGCCAGTGGCCCGACCCTGCCGCGCGGTAGCGGCATGCGCGCGCGCCAGCCCGTCGGCCAGAACACGCACTGCGAATTTCGCACCGGCAATGTGATGCGGCTGTGGCCGATCGAAGTGCAGCGCGCGCAGTACTTCAGCTATGCGCCCGACCTGCCGCTTAATCGCGTGCCGCGCTCGCGCGAGATCCGCGGCGGCCTGCGCATTGCGTTGCGCGCGACGGCGGGCCTGACCTTCGACCAGATTGCGCTCGACGAACTGGTGATTCATCTGGGTGGCGCCGACGACGTGGCCTGGCAACTGCATGAATGCGCGCTCGGCAACCCGGTCGGCGTGTTGGTGCAGCCGCTGTCGGCAACGGGCGTGGCCGGCGGCACGGCCGCAAGGCAGCTGCCCGGCAGCGTGATCCAGCCTTTCGGCTACGAAGACGACGAGGCGCTGCTGCCTGTCACGAACACCGGCTTCTCGGGCTTTCGGCTGGTGCAGGAGTACTTCGCGTTTCCGCAGCGCTTTCAGTTCATCCGCGTCGGCGATCTGCACGCTGCGCTGGCCGGCATGGCAACGACCGAAGTCGAGGTCGTGTTGCTGTTCTCGCGCGGCGATGCGGCGCTCGAAAAACTGGTGAGCGCCGACAATGTTCAGCTGCATTGCGTGCCGGCCGTCAACCTGTTCGACAAGCATCTCGATCGCGTGCCGGTGAGCGAAGGCGTGAGCCAGTTCCATCTGGTGCCCGACCGCACGCGACCAATGGACTTCGAGGTCCACACCGTCTGCGAGGCGATCGGCCATGGCACGCCGAGTGCTGGCGCCAGCGCATCGGAGCAGCCCTTCAGGCCGTTCTACGCGGCCTTCCATGGCAGCCGCCACGAGCATCCGGCGTACTTCACGACGACGCGCGAGCCGCGCATGCTGTCGGCCAAACAGCGAACGGAAGGCCATCGCAGCAGCCACATCGGCTCGGAGGTCTACATGCAGATCGTCGATCCGCAGCAGGCGCCTTATGCCGGCACCTTGCGGCAACTGGCGGTGACGGCGCTGGTAACCAATCGCGATTTGCCATTGCTGCTGCCGATCGGGCGCGACAACGATTTCGACTGCAACGACTCGGCGTCCGTGCGCCGCGTGCGCATGGTGCGCGGGCCCTCGCGCCCGGTCTCGCCGGTGGTGAGCCAGGGGTTGGGCTGGCGCGTGCTCGATCACCTGGCGCTCAACTACCTGTCGTTGGTCGACAGCACGCCGCAGCAGGGCGCGGCCTCGCTGCGCGAGATGTTGATGCTGTACGCGGTGCACGGCGACGAAGTGCGCCAGGCGCAGGTGCGCGGACTGCTGTCGGTCAAGTCGAAGCCCGTGGCGCGTCGACTGCCGCTGGCCGGCCCGATCGCCTTCGGACGCGGACTGGAAGTCACGCTCGAGGTCGATCGCAATGCGTTCCATGGCCACAGCGCGTTCCTGTTCGGCGCGGTGTTGAACCGGTACCTGGCGCGGCATGTCGAGGTGAATCACTTCATCGAGACGGTCCTTGCCGTCGCGGGCCGCGGCGAGATCATGCGATGGAGGCCGCAGTGCGGGACTCGTCCGATTCTGTGAGCGCCGCCGAAGCGGACACACCCCGCACTTCCGGGGCTGCTGCGGTGGGCGCGCAAGTGCAGGCGTGGTCGCATCAGCCGTGGGCGTACGACTACTTCGCGGTGATGCGCCGGCTCGAGGCCATCGCGCCATCGTCGCCGCGCTGGGGCCGTGCGCTGCTGCCGAGCGCCGAGCTGGTCCGCGTCGGGCAAGAGCCGTCGCTGGCTTTCGCGGCCGCCAGCTTCAGCCGCTTCGATGCGGCCACTGCCACCTCGCCGCCGCGTCTGGCGCAACTGTTCTTCGGCTACATCGGTCCGAACGGGCCATTGCCGGTGCACCTGTCGGAATTCATCCGCGAACGCGCGCTCAACTTCAACGACCGTACCTGGCTGGCCTTCATCGACCAGTTCTCGCATCGCTTCTCGCTGCACTTTTATCGCGCCTGGTCGCAGTCGCGGCCAGCCGTGTCGCTTGACCGGCCGGGCGAAGACCGCTTTCGCCAGCAAGTCGGATCGCTCATCGGCACTGGCACCGCCACGCGCAACCATCGCGACGAGATCCACGACGATGCTCGACTGCACTTCTCGGGCTGGTTGGTGCGACGGGTTCGCAACGTAGAGAGCATCGAGTCCGTGCTGCGCAGTTACTTCAGCGTCGACGTGACGCTCGAGAGCT
Organism: Variovorax sp.; assembly: GCA_025352265.1. GTDB lineage: Bacteria > Pseudomonadota > Gammaproteobacteria > Burkholderiales > Burkholderiaceae_C > Variovorax. Next base: position 71,104 of record JANXTS010000011.1, read on the forward strand.
GGGTCGGCCACTGGATGCGCTTGCCGTCGAGTGAACTCACGCGGCTGGGCGCCAGATCGGGCAACAACGCGGCCCGCAGCATGGGGCTGGGCGCGATGCTTGGCGCGCGCGTGTGGGACCGGCAGCACAAAGTACGGCTGCACCTGGGCCCACTTACGCTGCAGCAGTACCTGATGTTCTTGCCGGTCGGCACCGCGCGGCCGGTGTTGCAGCGCTGGATGCAGCAACTGCTCGGTGATGAGCTCGAGTGGGACGCGCAGCTTGTCCTGCGCAAACATGAAGTTCCGCCGACGCGGCTGGGCACGCGCAGCGGCAACGGGCCGCGGCTCGGCTGGATGTCGTGGCTGGGCAAGCAGGAGCGTGCGCGCGATGCCGCCGACGTGCGCATCGATGCAGGCGCGCCGGCACGCTCCGCTGCACTATGAAAAATCAACCGAGACGATTCGTCTTGTTCTGGATGGAGAACGCCCATGAGTGAAATCAGCCGCACCGCCCTGTTCGGCAAACTCAATTCGTTGGCCTACAAAGCCATCGAAGGCGCCACGGTGTTCTGCAAGATGCGCGGGAATCCGTACGTCGAGCTGGAGCACTGGTTCGCACAATTGCTGCAAGCGCAAGACTCCGACCTGCACCGCGTCATCCAGCACTACGGGCTCGACATCTCCGTGATTGCAAAGGACATGACGGCAGCGCTCGACCGGTTGCCGCGCGGCGCTACGGCCATCAGCGATTTCTCTCCGCACATCGAGAACGCGATCGAGCGCGCCTGGACCTATGCGACGCTGCAGTTCGGCGAGGCGCAAGTGCGCACTGGCTACATCCTGGTCGGCATGCTCAAGACGCAGAGCCTGCGCAACCCGCTCTTCAATCTGTCCAAGCAGTTCGAGCGCGTCAAGGTCGAAGACCTGGCCGACAACTTCGTGAAGATTTGCGATGCCTCGCCCGAGTCTCAGATGCGTGCGCAAGACGGCACCGGCATGGCGTCAGGGGGAGGCGTTGGAACGCCGGGCGAAGACGCCGGCGCGATGGCACCGGCAGCGATGGGCAAGGGCGATGCGCTGAAGAAGTTCGCGGTCGACCTCACGGAAAAAGCGAAGAAGGGCGAGATCGACCCGGTCACCGGGCGCGACGAAGAGATCCGCCAGATCGTCGACATCCTGATGCGCCGTCGCCAGAACAACCCGTTGCTCACGGGCGAGGCAGGCGTTGGCAAGACCGCGGTGGTCGAAGGTTTTGCACAACGCCTGGCGCGTGGCGACGTGCCGCCGCAACTCAAGGATGTGAAGCTGCTGACACTCGACATCGGCTTGCTGCAGGCAGGCGCCAGCATGAAGGGCGAGTTCGAGCAGCGGCTGCGGCAAGTGATCGACGAGGTGCAAAGCTCGCCGACGCCGATCATCCTTTTCATCGACGAGATTCATACGCTGGTCGGTGCCGGCGGCGCTGCGGGCACTGGTGATGCGGCCAATCTACTGAAGCCGGCATTGGCGCGCGGCAACTTGCGCACCATCGGCGCGACGACCTGGGCCGAGTACAAGAAGTACATCGAGAAAGACCCGGCACTGACGCGTCGCTTCCAGGTCGTGCAGGTGCCGGAACCAGACGAGGTCAAGGCCATCCTGATGCTGCGCGGCGTGGCCAGCGTGCTTGAGAAACACCACCGCGTGCAACTGCTGGACGAAGCGATAGAGGCTGCAGTGAAGCTATCGCATCGGTACATACCGGCGCGCCAATTGCCCGACAAAGCGGTGAGCTTGCTCGACACGGCGTGTGCGCGTGTGGCGGTGAGTCAGCATGCGACGCCGCCGGAAGTGGAGGACTGCTTGCGGCGCATCGAAGGGCTCACGGTCGAGCAGCAGATCATTGGCCGTGAGGAGGCGATCGGCATCGATGTAACGAAGCGCGCGGCGGCGGTCGCTGGGCTGCTCATCGAGTCGAACGAGCAGCTTGTCAAGCTGAATGCGCGCTGGGCGGAAGAGAAAGGGCTGGTCGATCGGCTGCTCGAACTGCGTGGAAAGTTGCGAGCGGGCAGCAAGCCGGTGGAAGAGTGCTCACCCCAACCCGCTCCCGGCGAGACGGGCAGCGAGAACCGGGCGGAGTTGTTGGCGGAGTTGCACCAACTCCAGGCAAGAATTGCCGCCGTCCAGGGCGAGTCCCCGCTCATCCTGCCCTCGGTCGACGAACAAGCCGTGGCCTCCGTCGTGGCCGACTGGACCGGCATCCCGGTCGGCCGCATGGTCAAGAACGAAGTGCAGGCGGTGCTGGAGCTTGCCGACACGCTGAACAAGCGCGTCATCGGCCAGAAGCACGGTCTCGAAATGATCGCGCGCCGCATCCAGACCTCGCGTGCACGGCTCGACAACCCCGGCAAGCCGATCGGCGTCTTCATGCTGTGCGGCACTTCCGGCGTCGGCAAGACCGAGACCGCTCTGGCCCTGGCCGAAGCGCTCTACGGCGGCGAGCAGAACATCATCACCATCAACATGAGCGAGTTCCAGGAGGCGCACACCGTGTCCACGCTCAAGGGCGCGCCGCCCGGCTACGTGGGGTACGGAGAGGGCGGCATCCTGACCGAGGCGGTGCGGCGTCGGCCTTACTCCGTGGTGCTGCTCGACGAGGTCGAGAAGGCGCACCCGGACGTGCACGAGATCTTTTTCCAGGTCTTCGACAAGGGGTGGATGGAAGATGGCGAGGGCCGCATGATCGACTTCAAGAATACGATCATCCTGCTCACCACCAACGCCGGCAGCGAGCTGGTCATGAGCATGTGCCGCGACCCGGAACTGCTGCCCGATCCGGTGGCGTTGAACGAGGCGCTCAAGGCACCGCTGATGAAGATCTTTCCGCCCGCGCTGCTCGGCCGCATCGTGACGATCCCGTACTACCCGCTGTCGCCCGAGATGATGTCGATGATCGTGCGGCTGCAACTCGGTCGCATCCAGAAGCGCGTCGCGGCCAACCATGGCATCCCGTTCGAATACACCGAGGCGGTGGTCAAGCAGGTGGTGGCACGTTGCAACGACGTGGAGTCGGGCGGCCGCGCCATCGACGCGATCCTGACCAACACGGTGTTGCCGACGATCTCGGTCGAGTACCTGCAGCGGCTGGCCTCGGGCGGCGAGATCAAGCGCGTCGCGCTCGATGTGAAAGACGCCGACTTCACCTACGCGTTTGATTGACCGACCCTCTCGTTGAAAACGCACTCTCATGGCCGAACACAACTTCCAGATCAAGAGCGATTCGCCAGCGGCGGGAGACATGATGTTTTGGACCATCGTTGGCCATGAAACGCTGTCGCGGCCCAGCTTCTACGAGCTGCGCGTGCTGTCCAAGGTCGACAAGATGGCCGCCACCGACGTGCTGGGGCACGCTTTCGATGTCGTGATCGAGTTCGAAGATGCCGACGGCGGCAAGCACGAGCGGCACTGCCAGGGTCATGCGGTGCGTTTCGTGCGTGCGGGCGCCGTGGGCCGCTACTTCGAATACCGCATCAGCCTGCGCTCGCTGTTCTGGCTTCTGGGAAAACGCGTCAACTCGCGCATCCTGCAGGACAAGTCGGCGCTGGAAGTGCTCGACGCCGTGTATGAAGACAGTCCGATCAAGCGCTTCAAGAAAACCAAAACCGACAAGGTGATCGGCAAGCATCCCAAGCGCACCTACGTCGTGCAGCACCAGGAGAGCGACTACCACTACCTGTCGCGGCTGCTCGAAGACGAGGGCATCTACTACTGGTTCGATGCGCACGAGGAGCCGGGCACCATGCACCTCGCAGACATCAGCGACGTAGCGCACGAGAAGCTGCCGGCCGCTGACACCCTCTCCTACTCGCGACGCATGGGCAGCGACGTGCGCTTCAACGAGATCACGCGCTGGCTCGATGCGCGGCGCCTCAACAGCGGCAAGTTCGCATCGCGCGACAGCGACTTCAAGGCGATCACGCAAAAGCTCGCAGGCGACAAGGCCGACCCCGACACGCACGAACTGGCCGACCTGGAGGTGTTCGAGTTTCCAGGCGGCTACTTCAAGAAGGACAGCACCGACGAGCGCGCCAAGGTGCGCATGGAAGAGCTGGCATCGCGCCGCAATCTGCACTGGGCGCTGACGCCGTGGCCCGACGTGGCGGTCGGTCGCACCTTTACCTTCAAGGGCGACCCGCTGGGCGAACTCGATGCCGATTACCTGATCGCCGGCTGCTCCTTCGTCGTCACGCATCCGGGCTACGAAGGCACGGATGCCAAGGACGGCAACGTGCAGCGGCTTGGCGGTGAACTGCTCGAGATGCTAGCCGACCATTCGATGGGCGATGACTGGCTCGGCGTGGCACGCGACGTGGCCGAATCGACACCCGACCTGCGCCTGCCACGCCCGGGCGTGTGCACCTTTCTCCTCACGACGTTGCCTGTCGAGCATCTGTACCGGCCGCCGCGCACGACGCCGCGCGTGACCATGCCGGGCCCGCAATCGGCTATCGTGGTCGGGCCCAAGGGCGAGGAGATCTACGCCGACGATCAGGGCCGCGTGAAGGTTCACTTTCACTGGGACCGCTACGACGGGAGCGACGAGAAAAGCACCTGCTGGGTGCGGGTGTCGCAGCCGTGGGCCGGCAAGGGCTGGGGCGGCTACTTCATCCCGCGCATCGGCCAAGAGGTGATCGTCGACTTTCTGAATGGCGACCCCGATCGGCCGATCATCGTCGGCCGGGTCTACAACGACGAGCAGACGATTCCGTTCAGCTCGCACACGCAAAGCGGCTTTCGCACGCGCTCCACGCCGAAGGGCAACGCCAGCAACTGCAACGAGTTCCGCTTCGAGGACAAGAAGGGCTCGGAGCAGGTTTTTCTGCATGCCGAAAAGAACCAGGACATCGAGGTCGAGAACGACGAAACGCATTGGGTCGGCCACGACCGCAAGAAGACCATCGACCACGACGAGACCAACCACATCAAGAACAACCGGACCGAGACGGTCGACGTGGACGAGACCATCACGGTTCACGGCAAGCGGACCGAATCGGTCGACGGCACGGAAAACATCACCATCGGTGCCAGTCGCATCGAGAGCGTCGGCGCCAGCGAGAGCGTGACCATCGGCGCTAGCCGCTCGCACACCATCGGCGCCGGCGAGACGCTCGACGTCGCGGCCAGCCAGACCATCACCGTCGGCGCCTCGCGCACCGACACGGTGGGCGCCGCCATGACGCAGACCATCGGTGCCGGGCTGACGCAAACCGTCGGCGGCGCATGGAACATGACCGCCGCCGGGCCGGTGACGATCACTGCACCGGCGGGCCTGACGATCGTCGCGCCCGGCGGCACCAACATCGTCGACTTCCAGCTGTGCCAGGTCGGCGGCACCATCAAGGAAGGCTACGCCAGCAAGCTGGACTTCAACATCCTGGCGATGGAAGCCAACGCCGCGAAGATCGAGGCTACGGGTTCTTCGAATGCGCTGATCGGCGCCAAGTTCGAGCGCGTCGGCGCCGACATCCTTTCCAAGGGCTTGTCGATCGCGCAGATGGATGCGCTGGCGGCGCTGTCTTGCGCCACCAACATCGAGATGGAAACGCTCAAGCTCATCCTGTAGCGATCTCACCGCGATGAAAGTCTTCAAGCCCACCACCGCCTCGCTCATCGCGCGCAACTTCGAGTTCCGCGGCAAGCGCTGGTTTGGCGTGTCGGTGCTGATGTTCGTCGAGCTCGGTGGGGAGCGCCCGCTCAAGCAGGAGATGGACCTGTGGAAGTTCTGGACGACCCAGCCCGAGTCGAAAGGCATTCTCGAAGAAGGCTGCGTGCGGGCGCGCGCCGAATACCTGGTGTCGGGTAACGCCTATCCGCTGGACGCGCCAAGCGACACCGGTTGCGCCGCTGAAGTGCAGGTCGGCGGCTTGCGCAAGTCGCTGCTGGTGCAGGGCCAGCGTCATTGGGATGGCAGCCGCGCATCGGCGCCGGAGCCGTTCGCGGCCATGCCGCTCGACTGGGCGCACGCCTGGGGCGGCGCCGACGTCGCCGAGAACCCGTTGGGACGCGGCGCGGTGCCGGTCGACACGCCATCGGGCCGCGTGCAGTGGCTGCCGAATATCGAAGATCCCCGGGCGCTGGTCATGCAGCCTGACGACACCGTGCAACCGGCGGGCTTTGGCCCGATCGATCAGATGTGGCCGCGGCGCATGGCGCACCAGGGCACCTACGACGACGCCTGGCTGAAGAACGATTTTCCCGGCGTCGCCAACGACACCGACTGGGGCTTCTTCAACATCGCATCGGCCGACCAGCAGCAGCAGGCGCCGTTCGTCGGTGACGAGCACTACATCTTTCGCAATCTGCATCCGACGCAGGCGCGCATCGAAGGCCGACTGCCCGGTCTGCGCGCGCGTGCTTTCGTCACGCACCGGGTTGCGGGCGGCGCCGACGGCACCACCGAAGACAAGTTCAAGGAGCTGCGGCTGCACCTCAAGACGCTGTGGTTCTTTCCGGGCGCCGAGCGCGCCATCCTGATCGCGCAGGGCATGCACGAGGTGGCGGAGGACGACGGCGCCGACATCGTGCATCTGATGGCGGCGGTCGAGCGGCTGGGCCTGGAGCGGCCGGCCGAGCATTATCTGGCGGTGCGAGACAAGCGGCTCGACCGTCAGAACGGCGCGCTTGAATCGCTGCGCGAGCATGACCTGATGCCGGCCGACCTGGTGGTGCCGTTGTTCGATCCCTCCGCTTTCTCGAACCGCGCACTCGACCGGTCGCTGGCGCGCGCCGAGGCCGATCGAACGCAGGCGCGCGCCGACGTCGCCGCGCTCGGCCTCGATGTCGACGCGCATGCGCCCGCGGTCAAGGGACCGGCGGCGCCCGAAGTGCGGACGCTGGACGACCTGATCCGGCTGCAGATCGACATGGCGGAAGAGGGCCGCAAGACGCCGGCGAAGATGAAGGCCGAGAAGGCCACCACCACGGCAGAGATGCGCAAGATCTTCGAGCGCGACGGCAAGGATTTTTCATTGATCGAACGCGAGATGGCCGGGCTCGAAACGCGTGGCCCACCCAAGCCGTTCGCGCCCGACCTGGTCCGGCATTTCGAATGGCAAGTGGAGCAGGGCCGCGCCAATGGCAGCGATGTGTCGGAGTTCGTGCACATGCTCGGCAGCAGCGACATCCAGGCGCAGTGGCACGATGGCGACGCCAAACAGTTGATGGCCTATCGCATGGCGGCGCACCTGCAGCCGCCTGTCGAACGCGTTGTCGACGACGCGGCGGAGGAAGTGCGAAAGCGCGTACTCGCACACCATGCACAAGGCGGCACCTTCGTTGGCTGGGACCTGTCGGGCGCCAATCTCACCGGGCTCGATTTGCACGGCGCGCAATTCGGCCGGGCCCTGCTTGAAAACGCCAACCTCACCGGCACCGACCTCATCGGCGCCGATCTGCAAGATGCGGTGCTGGCCCACGCCACGTTGCAATCGACCCGACTGGCCGGCTGCAACCTGCAGCGTGCCAACCTCGGTGCCGCCCGCATTGCTCAGTGCGACTTCACCGGTGCCGACCTGCGTGGCGCCGTCTTCGACAACGCGCGCATCACAGAAGCCGACTGGCGCGGCGCGCGGCTCGACGGCATTCGCATGAACGACGCGCAACTGGTGGCGGTGAACTTCGCCGGTGCCCTGTGCGATGCGCTGCTCGTCTTCGTCCAGCGCGACCTGCGCGGCTGCAGCTTTGCCGGTGCGCGCTTCAAGCAATGCACCTTCGTCGATTGCGATCTGTCGGGCGTCGACTTCAGCGACGCGGTGCTCGACAAATGCGGCTTCGTCGGTATCGTGGCGGCTAAAGCCGACTTCCGGCGTATGCGTATCGCCTCCGGATGTTTTGCGCAGGCGTGCGTGCTGAGCGGTGCGGATTTCGGTGGAGCGCAATTGCCCAGCATGAACTTCCGCGGTGCGCAACTCGATGGCGCGCGATTTGAGGGCGCGACGCTTGCCGGCAGCGACTTCAGCGAGTGCACGCTGTGCGGTGCCGACTTGCGCAGCGCCGAATTGAAGGATGCGCGCTTCGTTCGCGCCGACCTGACACGTTGCAACCTGGGCGCCGCCAATCTGTGGGGCGCCGTGTTGCAGCACGCGGTGCTGGAAGAGACCGACTTCCGCCGTGCCAACCTGTTTCGTGCCGACTTCGCACGGGTGCGTCTCGGCGTCAACGTGCGCTTCGACGAGGCTTTCATCAACCGCATGCGCACTTATCCGCGGCACAAGCCGGCAGCGGTCGAGGCAGTGTGAGGCCGGCATGACGATGTCTGCAACACCGCCGCCGCTCAGCCGGGCAGACGTGCTGCGCCAGTGCCAGCGCGCCGAGCCGGTGATCGGGCACGACCTGTCGGCGCTGGATCTGGCCGACGCCGATCTGTCGGGCACGATGTTCGAACGCTGCACCTTCGTCGGCATGCCGATGCAACGTGCCGACCTGACCGAGAGCCAGTTCCGCCAGTGCACCTTCTCGAAGCTGTCGCTCGAAGGCTGCATCGCCAAAAACACATCGTTTGTCGAGTCGACTTTCGAGCGCGTGGTGATGACCGGTGCAGCGCTCACCAACGTGACCTTCGCCGACTGCACGGTCGACGGCCTGGCACTGAACGGCGCCGCGCTCGACTTCACCGTTTTTACCGGCTGCACGCTGGACAAGTTGCTGCTGAAAGATGCGCGACTCCTGAAGTCCATCTTCTCCGAATGCAAGACCGGCGCACTCGATTTTTCAGGTGCGCAACTTGAGCGAACGGTGCTGCTCGGCTGCGACCTTCGCCAGGCCCGGTTCGGCGGTGCGCACATCGACACGGTTGTCTTCATCCAGGCCAATCTGGCGGGCCATTCATTCGCCGGCCAAGCGCTGGTGCACGTTCAATTCATGAACGCCGATCTGACCGGTGCCGACTTCTCGGAGTCACGCATCGCGCAAGCGAACTTTCAGGGCGCGAAGCTGGCGGGCGCCGTGTTCGACAAGGCCCACGCGCCGAACGCGATCTTCATGGAGGCCGACCTGACGGCGGCGCGCTTCGTCGGCACGGTGTTGACCCAGGCGCTGTTCGTCGGTGCCAAGGCGGCGGGTGCGCAGTTCGTCGGGGCCAACCTGCACCAGGCCAACTTCGACGGTGCGCAACTCGCGGGTGCGTGGCTGACCGATTGCGAACTGACGTACGCCGACTTTTCGCATGCCGACCTGACGAACGCCGACCTGCGCGGCGCCACGTTGTTCCGCGCTAACCTGCATGCCGTGGTCGATGACGGCGCGCAGTTTTCTGACCGCTTGCGGGCGTTGGAAAGCGATGCCGAGCTTGTCACCGCTGAAGGCTGGCGCGCTCAGCCCGTCGCCTGAAGTCGCGCAAACGACGACCTCTCGTTACAACATCCAAGGAGCCGAACCATGGGAAGCCCAGACCCGAAGTTGATCGCGCTGTGCGCCGCGCCGATGCACGGCGTGGCGCGCGTGCTGAACGTCGATGAAGACGGCGCTTGCCGTATCGCCGATGTGGGCGGCAGCGGCGAGCAGCAGGCACGCCGCGCAGTGAGTTGCCTCGTGATGCCGCAAGCCGGCGACACGGTGTGGTTGGCAGGCGACCTTTCGCACGGGCTGTACGTGACAGCCGTGCTGGAACGCGACCCGCACTGCGCGGATGGCGCCGGCCGCGTGATGCTGCCCGCCGACGCGCACGTCGAATCGGCCAACGGTCGGATGACCCTGCAGGCCGAAAGCCTGAAGCTGGACGGCCACGAACTCGCCGTGCAGGCGCGAAGTGCCGCCGTTGCCGTCGACAAGATCACCGGCATCGGACGCGAGGCGACGTGGTCGTTCCAGCGCGTCAAGCTGATTGCCGATGCGGTAGAAACCTTCACCGATCGGCTGCTGCAATTTGCCGGATGGAGCCAGCGCACGGTATCCGGCGTGGACCAGGTGCGGGCGCGGCACATCGACTATCGGGCCGACGAAATGATGCAGTTACAGGCGCAGAACCTCGTGGCCAACGCCGCCAGTCTGGTGAAGCTCGATGGCGAACAGATCCATATGGGTTGAATGTGTTCCACCCGCGCCATTGGTTATCAAGGAGTCCAGGATGTTTGCAAACTGCCAGATGATGGGGACGGATACGGCGTTCCCCGATGTGTGCCTGACGCCCAGCCCGGTGGGACCGGTGCCGATTCCGTACCCCAATATCGCGATGGGGCCGATGGCGGTGCCGAACTGCCCGACCATCCTGTTCGTCGGCGCGCCGGCGCACAACCTGGGCACCACGATTCCGCAGACCAATGGCGACAACGCGGGCCTGGCGACCGGGGTGGCGTCGGGCATGGTGATGGGCCCCAGCCGGCATTTGACGGGCGCCTTCACCGTGCTGCTCAAGGGCATGCCCGCCTCGCGCATGACCAGCGTGTCGCTGCAGAACAGCACCAATGCGCCCGGCTGCCGGCTGGTGCCGAGCCAGCCGAAGATCCTGCTGCTGGCGCCTTGATCGCATCAAAACATGCAGTGCGCCACGGCCTATCACTTCCGGCGTGATTGCCAATTACTCGCCCGAAATGAATACTCCCGTTAGTCTCGCCCTGGTGGGTGATCGTCAGTGTCGGGCGTCGCCCGGGAGCGCTTCATGATTCAAATCGCGGTTGTCAGCCGGCAGGGCGTGCCGGCCGATCGACGCCTCTCCGCGCAGTTCGGGCCGGCCGGAGGAACCATCGGCCGGGCCGATACCAACACGCTGGTACTTCAGGATTCGACCGTGTCCCGAGTGCATAGCCAGGTGGTGTGTCGTAACGGACAGTTCTTCATCGTCGATCGCGGGACCAATCCGATGCAGTGCAACGGCCGGCCACTGGGCTCGGGCCAGGAGTCGCCGCTGGTCGGTGGCGACCGCCTGATCATCGGCAACTTCGAACTCAGCGTCGACGAAGCGGCGGAGCCAGCGAGCCGGCCGGCGCCGCTGGGTGCAGCGTCGTCGATGCATGCGCAGGCCGCTATGAGCGGCGCCGCGATGCCGTCCGACGATGACCCGTTCGCCGACCTGCTGGCAGGCCTGTCGGGCGGAGCGCCCGCACCTTCGCCCGCAGCAACACCTGCATCCGCTGCGCCACCCGGCGCGCCTGTCAATCCGGCGTTGCTGTTCCCCGACCCGATGCGCGATGGCCGCGGCGACCCGTTCGCCAATCTGTTGGGCGACAGCGCGCCCGCCGGTGGCGCCAAGGCCGGGGCCGGCGTGTCCGGCACGTTCGACGATTTCTCCGACCTGGCGCCCGGCGGTGCAGCGCCGATGCACATCGACGAATTATTTGGCGGAAGCAAGGGCCAGGGCGGTATTGGTGGCGACCCGCTCAACCTCGGGCCGCTCGGCGATCCGCTGCACCAGCCGAACACATCGTCGTCCGACGATCCGTTCGCCTCGTTGCAGTCGATGCCGGTGTCATCGGTCAAGCCGCGCAGCGACCACGTTCCGATCGGCAGCACCGGCTACACGCCGCCGCGGGTGCAGTTCGACGACGAGACCGGCCAGCTGATCGACCCCCGCAGAGTCCCAGCGGCCCCGATGCGCCAGACACCCGCCGCAGCGCCTGTGCCCGCGCCGCGCGCAGTGCCGGCTCCTGCCGGTATCCTCGCCAATATCCCAGCCCATACCCCAGCCAACATCCCGGCCGCCTCGCACGATGCGCTGTATGCCGCCTTTTTGCGCGGCGTCAAAAGCACGCACCAGATGCCCGCCGAACTCACGCCCGAATTGATGGAGCGCATTGGCTCGCTGTTGCATAGCGCCACCGAGGGCACGCTGCATCTGCTGCTCACGCGCACCGAGCTCAAGCGCGGCCTGCATGCCGACGTCACGATGATCGCGGCGCAGGCCAACAACCCGCTGAAGTTCTCGCCTACGGTCGAGGTGGCGCTGGCGCATCTGCTGGGCAACGGGGTGCGTGGCTTCATGGCGCCCGAGGTCGCAATGCGCGATGCCTACGACGATTTGCGCGCGCACGAGTTCGGCGTGATGGTCGGCATGCGCGCGGCGCTGGCGCACCTTATCTCCCGCTTCACGCCCGACGAGCTGGAGAAGAAGATCGCCGCAAAATCGGCGCTCGATGCGCTGTTCTCGTCGAACCGCAAGGCCAAGCTGTGGGACCAGTTCGTCGCGCTCTACGCCGGCATCGCGGCTGAAGCCGAAGACGACTTCCACAGCTTGTTCGGCAAGGCGTTCCTGCAGGCCTACCAGGAACAGATGGACCGCCTCAAGGCCGGCGGTCGTTGAGACGACTGCAATGAAGCATGAAGCCATGATCCGAGGGAGCCTGCGTGCAGATTGAAATCATCACGATGTCCAGACAGGGCGGGCGGCCGTACAACGAAGACGTGTTCGGCCAGTGGTACAACGACCGCTTCGTGGCCTGCCTGGTAGCCGATGGCGCCGGCGGGCATGGCGGCGGCGACGTGGCGGCAGCCACTGCGCGGGCCAGCGTGTTGGGTAGTTTTTCGGCGGCACCGGCGTTGGACGCAGAGTCGATCCGCAAGCTGGTGGAGCAGGCCAATGTCGATGTGGTCAATCGCCAGGCCGAAGGCGGCAAGTTGGCCGCGATGCGCTCCACGGTGGTCTTCGCGGTGATCGATCTCGATGCGCAGGCGCTGACCTGGGTGCACAGCGGTGACAGCCGCGCCTACCTGTTTCGCAGCGGCGCCATCCTTGCGCGTACCACCGACCACAGCCTGGTGCAGCAGATGGTGGCGAGCGGCATGATCGACGAAGAGGCTGCCCGCGTGCATCCACAACGCAACATGCTGCTGTCCGCCTTGGGATCGGTCGACGAGCCGCCGGAAATTTCAGTGTCCGATCGCATGCGGGTAGAGGTCGGCGATGTGCTGCTGCTGTGCTCCGACGGTGTCTGGGAACCGCTCGGTGACGAGTGCCTGCTCGACACGCTTCACGCATCGCGCAATGCCACCGACTGGACCGAGCAGCTCGATGCGCAGGTCAAGGCGCGCGCCAAGCCGGGCCACGACAACTACACCGTCGTCACGTTGTGGATGCACGCCGATGAGGACGATGGGGACACGCAACTCATGCCAGGCAGCTCTGCTGCGGCAGGGTCGTCGGGTTAGTGCACAAGCAGGCGCAGTGCTTTCACGCTGCGCCTCATGGGCTTCTCACGGTTGGAAGACGACGGTCTTCAAAGCGCTGCGCAGGTCCTCCGGTATGTCGTCCCGGCTGCCCAGCTTTTGGTACAGATCTGATTTCCCCTGCTCTCCCGCGCGCGCATCGCAAAGGTCGTTGAGCTTGTTGAGCACGAACTTCTGCTTGAGCCGGGTAATCGTGCCCGCCTTCGGCGACGGAAACGGATCGATCTTGCCGTCCGCCACCGTCGGGAAGTTCGCTCGACGCATTTCGTCCTTGAAGGCGCGCAGGTGCCGGTGCGTGATCGGCCCGTAGATGCCGTCGAGTACGAGCGGCTCATCGTTCGCCAGCACCGCTGGTCGGCTGCCTTCGAGTTCCGAGAACACCATTCTGAGCAGCGCCTGAATCAGTTTCACGTCGACCGGGATATTGGTGCCGGGCGACCCGACCGACCCCCCGATGTTGTACGACGTGAACTGCTTCTTGCTGACGTCGCCTAAGAAGTTGACGGTATGGGCCATGTCGCACCAAGCCTCAGGTCACTGCGTTCTTTTCGAGGTCCCAAGTCATTTCGGGGCCGGAGCTGACCTTGCCCTTGTCGTCCTGGACTTTGTATTCCTTCTTGATCTTGAGGAACGACACCGAGACGCTCTCGACCACATCGCCGCCGCCCGAACCGCCGAATTGAACGCTGGAGATGAAGGCGCCCGTCAGCGTGATGATCAGGTAGTCCTGCTGGCCATCGCCTGACTTGCGGGCTGTCAGCTTCATTTCGTCGATGTGCGTGCCCTTGGCGCAAAACTGGGCGAGCACCGGTGACGCCTTGTCGTAGACGTGCGTGAAGTGCATGTCCATCGGAACGGCCTTGCCCTTGCCAGCCCCGCCGCCCGAACCCGCGCTCGATGCGTTGGAAACGCCCCAGGAAAAGCTCAGGACCTCGATTTCCTTGTCGTGGCCTTCCTTCTTGGACTCACCTTCGGCCTTGGTGATCTTGACGAAAAAGTCTGAACTCATGTCGATGCTCCTTCAAAAAACCCGGCTGTTGCGGGCGGGTGGTGATCGGTAACTGAGAAACCTCTTGAGCTCTGGCCTCTGCGGTGAGTACCGTCCAAGGGGAGCTGTCTTGAGAACGAACCGGCCGTGCTGCTTTCCAAGGCTCCCGGCAACTTTTTTACGGCTTACTTGCCGCCTTTGGCCGACGGCAGCTTCGACACCAGCCGCAGCGACACGGTCAGGCCTTCGAGCTGGTAATGCGGACGCAGGAAGAACTTGGAGCTGTAGTAGCCGGGGTTGCCCTCGACCTCTTCCACGATCACTTCGGCCGCGGCCAGCGGCTTGCGGGCCTTGGTTTCTTCCGATGAGTTCACCGGGTCGCCGTCGACGTAGTTGGTGATCCATTTGTTCAGCCAGCGTTGCATCTCGTCGCGACCTTGAAGCTACCGACCTTGTCGCGCACGATGCACTTGAGGTAGTGCGCGAAGCGGTTGCATGCAAAGAGATAGGGCAGGCGCGCGGCCAGGTTGGCGTTGGCGGTCGCGTCGGGGTCGTCGTACTCGGCCGGCTTGTTCAGCGACTGCGCGCCGATGAAGGCCGCGAAGTCGGAGTTCTTACGGTGGATCAGCGAAAGCAGGCCTGCCTTCGAAAGCTCGGCTTCGCGCCGGTCGCCGATGGCGATCTCGGTCGGGCACTTCTGGTCGACGCCGCCGTCGTCGCTCGGGAAAGTGTGCAACGGCAGGTTTTCGACCGCACCGCCCGATTCGATGCCGCGAATGCGCGAGCCCCAGCCGTACAGCTTGTACGAACGGTTGATGTTGGTCGCCATCGCGTAGGCCGCGTTGGCCCAGGCGTACTTGCTGTGGTCGGCGCCGGCGGTGTCTTCCTCGAAGTCGAATTCCTCGACCGGATTCGTGTTGCCGCCGTAGGGCGTGCGCGCCAGGAAACGCGGCATGCACAGGCCGAGGTACTTGGAGTCGTCCGACTCGCGCAGTGAACGCCAGCCGGCGTATTCGGGCGTCAGAAAAATCTTGGTCAGGTCGCGCGGATTGGCGAGCTCCTGCCAGCTTTCCATCTGCAGCAGGTTCGGGCTCGCGCCGGTGATGAAGGGCGCGTGCGCCGAGGCGGCGATCTTGGCCATCTCGCCGAGCATCTCGACATCGGGCGGGCTCTGGTCGAAGTGGTAGTCGCCCACGATCGCGCCAAAGGGCTCGCCGCCGAACTGGCCGTACTCCTCTTCGTAGACCTTCTTGAAGACCGGGCTCTGGTCCCACGCCGCGCCCTTGAACTTCTTCAGCGTCTTGGCCAGATCGTTCTTGGAGATGTCCATCACGCGGATCTTCAAATGCTCGTCGGTCTCGGTGTTGTTCACCATGTAGTGCAGGCCGCGCCACGCACTTTCGAGCTTCTGGTAGTCGGGGTGGTGAATGATCTTGTTGACCTGTTCGGTCAGCTTGGCGTCGATCGCGGCGATCATGGCCTGGATCGACTTGGTGACGTCCTTGCCGATCACGGTGCTGTTGCTCAGCGCCTGCTGCGCGAGGGTGAGCACCGCCTGCTCGACGGCGCTCTTGGCTTCGTCGCTGCGGGGTTTGAATTCCTTCTGCAGCAGCGACGCGAAGTCATTGCCGGCGAACTCGACATCTTTCAGCGCACTGGGTGCTGCGGCGGCTTCGGCCATGGTGTTCTCTCCTCGAATGAAGGCAATTGGGATGGAAATCAGGCAGCCGGGGCAGCCGGCTCGGCAACACTGTCTTCGGGCTTCTTGCCGGTGGCCAGCGTCTGCAGCAGCGCCGGGTCTTCCAGCACCTTGGCGAGCAGGTCTTCGGCGCCGGTCTTGCCGTCCATGTAGGTCACCAGGTTCGACAGCTGGGTGCGCGCTTCCAGCAGCTTGTTCAGCGCGCCGACCTTGCGCGCCACGGCGGCAGGGGAGAAGTCGTCCATGTGCTCGAAGGTCAGTTCCACCTTCAGGTCGCCCTCGCCGGTAAGCGTGTTTTCAACCGCGAATGCGGCGCGCGGCTTCATCGCCTTCATGCGCGAGTCGAAATTGTCGACGTCGATCTCCAGGAACTTGCGATCGGCCACCGGTGCCAGCGGGTCGGCCGGCTTGCCGGACAGGTCGGCAAGGACACCCATCACGAAAGGCAGCTGCACTTTTTTCTCGGCGCCGTAAAGCTCGACGTCGTACTCGATCTGCACGCGTGGCGCCCGGTTGCGGGCGATGAACTTCTGGCTGCTCTTGGACATTTGAAAGCTCCTTGCGGATGGTGTGCGGGTCGTTGAAAAGAGAAGGCGGCTACTCGGTGGCTACTCGGTGCTCGGGCGCTTGCCGGTGACGGTCTCGATGGTGTCCATCGCATTGGGTGCAAGGTTGGCCATGATTTCGAAGAAGTCGACGCCGATGAGCTTTTTGGCTCGCTCGATCAGCAGCGGCGCCGGGTTGCCGGGCTCGGTCTGCATGAGGTAGCTGATGACGCGGTCGAGCGTGCGCAGCGCGTCTTGCCGCGTCGTGATTTCGCCACGCACCGCAGTGGGCGATGCGGCTACGCCAGGCGCGTCGGCTTCGACTTCCGGCGCGGCGTCGGCTATCGCCTCAGCGGGTGAACCCACGGCGCTCGACGCCACCTTGTGCAACAGGTTGCCCAAATTGCGCAAGCCGTCCAGATCGACGGCGTCGTGACGGCCGGTGCGTTCGCCAAGCAGCTTGTGCAGGGCCGCGATCGTCGTGCGGACTTGGAGCAGCGACTGCAGGGCGGCCGGGCGTTCGGCGTTGATCTCTTCCAGCGCGCCCTGGATCTGCGCTGGCGAATACGTCGGCTCGCTCCCGGTGGCACCGAGCAGGTTGTGCGCGATCGCGATGTCGCGTACGCGAATGGCTCCGACACCGCGCGCCACGCCGACTCGCGCGTCGTACAGATCGCGCAGCACCATCGCATCGTCGGTCAGCGGCATGAGCGCGTTGAGGCGCATCGTCGGGTCGTTGCCGTCGTCTGCATCGAGCTTTGGATGTATGCCGTCCCAGTACGTGTCGAGCAACGACGTCAGCAGGCTGAGGCCCGCAGCGAAGCCCGGCATGCCGTCGAGTCGTGTAGCAGCGCGCAGCAGCAGCATCGCGGCGCGCACGTCCTTGGAACGGCGCAACACTGCATCGGCCTGTTCTGCTACTTGCCGCCAGTCGGGTTCGACAGCGGGGAAGACTGTGTCGCCGAACTGCTGCTCCGCCTTGCCCTGCGCCAGCGATGCCAAGGCCGTGAACGCCGGGTCGTACTCCAGATCGTCGCCGCAAGGAGAGGCTTCGTTGATGGGGAGTTGCAGCGCTTGGACGAGTTCGGGAGTCAGCATGTTGCCTGTTCGGGTTGACTGGTGATAATCAAAGATGCCTACGAACGGGTCAATGCAACGAAGGGAATAGCATGCGAGCGCCTGGTACACACCGTTTGCCCTATGGTCCGTTTTTTATGGCCGCCATCCTGCGTCGGTTCGCTGCATTCGGCGTGGTGCTGGCGAGCCTCGTGCTCGCTGCTTGCAGCACACCGCCACCCAAGCCGGTGGTGACGCAGATTTCCATGACGTTGACCGCTGGCCCCGATGCCAATCCCGATGCGCGTCTGCGCCCATCGCCGCTCACGGTTCGCGTGTATGCGCTGAAGTCACAGGGGCCATTCGAGAGCGCCGATTTCTTCTCGCTTTTCGAAAAAGACCAGGCCACGCTCGGCGCTGAAATGGCGCAGCGCGAAGAAGTGTTGCTGCGACCGGGTGAGAGCAAGAAGCTCGAAATGACGCTGGCTGCAGACGTCAAGGTGATCGGCGTGATGGCGGCGTACCGCGACCTCGAGCGCGCGCGCTGGCGTGAAGTGAAGGTGCTGCAGGTCGGCAAGCCGCTCGTGCTGACGGCGACCTTCGGCGCACGGCAGATCACCATCGATCCCAGGTGATCCGGCAGTGATCTAGCCGTCGAAGCGCGCCAGCGGCTGGTCGGCCGGCAAGAAGCGCTCGAACAGATCCGATGCAAAGGCCGCGCCCGACGCTTCCGCTCCTGAAGGCGTCGAGCCGGTGAGGTACAGACCGCGCCAACGCTGCGGCCGCCGCTGATCCTTCATTCGGCCGAACAACGCGTTGGCCAACTGACGCAGCCCTGGTTCCATCGCTCGCACCTGTTCGACGAACGCATGAATCGCCAGTCGGTCTGCCGGTACGTTGGTCTGGCGGAGCAGCGCCATCCGCAATGCGTCGAGCCGAGCGGTAACCGAGCCAAAGGCGTTGGTCGCACGGTCGTCGGCGCGGGTGCTTACCGCCGCACCGGCACCTGCAACGCCCGACCAGCGATAGCCGATCACCTGTGACAGCACCTCTTTCGACAATGCCGAGCGCAGCGTGTCGTAACCCGTCAGCTTTTCGAGGCCGGTGATGACGATGTAAACCGGCAAGCGCAGATGCAGGTGTTCAGCGGCTTCGTCGATCAGGTGGCGCATGCGCATGGCCGATGACTCTTCCGTTGTTTCGGCATCTCCGGTTGCTGGCCACAACAGACTGCTTGCGCCAACGCAAACGACGATGCCGTTCAGCGGAAGGCGTGGGCGCTGCTGCGCCAGCGCCAGCAACGCCTGGCACCAAAGGCGCCGTACGGCCAGATCGCCCGGCGGTTGCAACACCCGCGGATCGATGCCGGCGGCGACCATCGACGGCAGTGCGTGCCATTGCCAAAAGGGCCGGAACGTGTCGGCCCCGACGGCCGACGTACTCGCTGCGTCGAGCAGGCGCGGCACATCGGCGGCCGCATCGCCGAGGAACAAGAACCAGGGAATTCGATACAACGCCGCCCGGCTGCCAGTCGATCGGATCGATGCCTGTCGGGCCTGCCGGGGTGCTTCGCCCAAGTCGTCGAGCGTGGCTTGTTCGGCCGGTGATTCGGCACCGCCGCAAAGCGCGAGTTGCCTCTGCAAGCTGCGCCGTCGCGCTACACGGCGTCGGCCTGCGAGACGCCACCACAGTGAGACTGCGCCGCCTAAGCAGACAGCCACGAGCAGCCAGAACACCAGCGGAAGCTGGGAAAGCACGGCGACGGCGGGGGTGGCAGTCATCGTTCCGCGGTCTCCAGGAACAGGAACTCGGCAATCAGCTGGTCACCGCCCTTGTTGGTGGAGAGCGCCTCGCGCAGATTGAGCAGATACGCCGATGCCAGTTCAAATGGAGGGCGGTCCGGCGTGTCGGGGAACGGAGAGGGTGAGGTCAGCGCGACCACCATCACCGTGCCGAAGGGCGGGCTCACCAGCCAGCTCGAGGGGATGTCCTTGCCGAACACCAGGCGTTGCCCGGCGACGAAACGCGTCGGCTCGCCAGCGCCGCTCAGATGCTGCACCGCGCCGTCGACCGTGTAGTAGTCGACCCTTACGTTGCCCTCGTAGTGGGGCGCGGTGACTTCGATGCGCACGGCATCGCCCTCGCGCAGCCGGCCATCCTGTGCCGATGGCGCCGTCACTTTGAGGTCGAACGTCTTGTCGCGATTGCGGGTCTGGTATGGCTTCAAGATGGCGACGACCTCGCAATGCGGCCACACGCGCAGCCGCAAGTCGAAGGTCGCGGACGACATGCCGGGCATGGCGCGTACCTCGCGTTCGACGCGCGTGACATCGTTGGCCAGCGGAACGAAGCCGCTGATGTGCAGCGCGCTGAAGGCACCGACGGCGCCCGTCACGCCCCAGCTTGCTTGCAGGTCGGCGCACGCATAGCTGCGAAGTTGCTGATCGAGCTGCTGTTCGGCGCTGGCCGCGGTTTGTCGCGGTCCGGCCAGCAGCAGCCACGTCAGGGCCGTCAGTGGAACGAGCACCGCACCGGCGACGATCGCACGCAGGAGCGCACGCTCGCGCCGTTCAGGGTCGCGCGGCGGCACTGTGCGGAGCTGGGCGTAGGGTTGCGGCGTGATTTGGTCTTTTGCGAGCGTGGCGAGGGCCACCGGCATCACCGGTAACTGGCGACCATGCAGCTCTTTGAGCTTGCCGAGTTCACCGCCGTCGTCGGATTCGAAGTAGTACTGGCCAGTGAAGCCGTTGGCCAGCGCGTACCAATACACCTCGCGCACCGCGTCGTCGCCCGCTTGCAGGCCCGATAGGTGGTGAAAGAACTCGCTGTGCGCGTTGCTCGAATTGAAGAGTTGCGCCTGCAACGGGGAGGCGGCGTCGGTCCAGCGGCGCTGCCGGGCGAAGATCTCGTCGAGCCACGCGATCGTCGCGAAGGCAGCCGATTCGATCTGCGCGGGCGGGGTGCAATCTGCCGTGGCTGCCAGACGCGCATCTACGAGCAGCTTGCGTGCTTGCGCCTGTGCGTCGGCGCGAGTGGTCGGCCCGGTAACGCCGGGGCGTAGGGGATCGAAAGCGTCGATCGCCAGGCCGTAGGAGAAAAGGGCGGAGAACTTGTCGAGCAGGTGCGCCATCGATTGCCCATGTCTCGTGCCTCGGGTGGTGACACGATTCTTTCGAGCCCTGTCGCGTTGCACCATATCCCGGGCGGACTATGCCGTCCGCTCGGCGCACGCAGCTTGCTGCGCACGCCGAAGGCCGCTATCTTCAAGACTGGTAAATAAAAAGAGCGGAACAATTCATGAAAATCCTGATCGCCGACGACCACCGTCTCGTCATCGAGGCGGTCAAGGGCAAGTTGGCGGAGCTCGAGCCGGGCATCGAATTCGTGCTGGCGATGAGCGTCGACCAGTTGTTCGCGGGCGCGTCGGACGACCTCGACCTGGCCGTGATCGACCTCAACATGCCCGGCGCCGACGGTCATGCGCACATCGTCGAAATGCGGCGGCGCCATCCAGCGGTGCCGGTGATCGTGTTGTCGGGCTATGAAGACCCGACGATCATGCGCACCGCGCTCGCGCACGGCGTGCTCGGCTTTATTCCGAAGGCGTATTCACCCGAGGTGATGTTGTCGGCGGTACGGCTGGTGTTGGCCGGTGGCGTCTATGTGCCGCCGATGATGCTGTCGGCCCTGCCGCCGGGCATCGTGGCGGGCTTGTCGGCCGCAGAGGCGGTCGCGCGTACGGCCACGCCAGCTGCGGCGCACACACTTGACCATCTGCGTAACGTGCTGACCGAGCGGCAGGTCGAAGTGCTCCAACTGCTGTCGCAGGGCAAGCCCAACAAGCTGATCGGGCGCGCGCTCGGCATCAGCGAAGGCACGGTAAAGATTCATCTGGCCGCGATCTTTCGAGCGCTGAACGTTCGCAATCGGACCGAAGCGGTCGTTGCTGCGCAGACGTTGACCGAGGCCTGAGTCTTCAGGCGCCCCTACTGGCGCTCTGGGCTTGCACGGCCGAGCAGCGCGTCCTTGAGGCGGTAATCCGCTGGCGAGGGGCCGAGCCAAATGCGCAACAGCGCGTTGAAGAACGCCACCTCCTTGATCGGATCGCCCTGCACTGCACCCCTGACCGTAGTGATGGTGCCCGTGCCTGGAATCCAGTCGATGGTGAAGGTATCGCCGGTCTTCAGCGTCTTTTGGTCGGCGAACATCTGGCCCATGCGAAGCAGGCCGGGAATGAGTTGCGAGAACTCAGCGCGTGGTGAGTTGTCTTCGACACCGCGAGTAAAAAGCTTGCCGAGCTCGTTGGCGTCGATGTCGCGCAGCATCGTGATGGTCACGCGCTTGGAGCCGGTGGCAGCCAGCACTTCCTCTGGCGTGCCAGCCTTCTTGCCAAGATACAGGCCGGCGGTGTAGACCTTGAAGATCGCCTTGAAGCGAATGCCTGCGCCGTTGAGTTGCAGGGTCGAATCCTTCAGGCTGATGCTGTCTTCCAGCTTGACGCCAGAGATATCGACGGTGGCCGCGATGGCGGTGCCGGTCGATGTGATGGCTACGGTGCTAACGATGGCGGCCGTCAACGTCAATGCGACACGATGGCGAAAGCATGGGTTCATTCGAGTCCTCCCTCTTCATCCAAGCGCGGATGTTATTTTGTGTAAGCGTATTTTCTGTCGGTCTTGCGCGGCCGGCGTACGTATAAGCCCGCTCATGCAAAAGTACGACATGCCGGCGGTTTGCAGCGCGAAAGGCCGCTGCTAAACTCGCGCCACATGTTCGTTCATCACATCATTCAGACAGGGCAGGGCCGTCGGGGAGCCTGGCTCTGGCGTCGCCCACACGACGCCACCTGATCGATCGGCCCGGCAGCTGCCGGGCACCCCTTCACCCGAAACGCACGCTACGCACTCGGGCCAGCCCCTTGAATACTGATTTGCCGAAATCGACCGACGACGCGTCGTGAGGCAACGGAGAACGAACCTGTGATCACCGAACTCGAATTCAAAAGCCTCAGCGCGCAGGGCTACAACCGCATTCCGTTGATGGTCGAAGCCTTTGCCGACCTCGAAACCCCGCTTTCGCTCTACCTGAAGCTCGCAAATACCAAAGACGGCGGAAAGTACAGCTTTTTGCTCGAATCCGTGGTGGGCGGCGAGCGCTTCGGGCGCTACAGCTTCATCGGCCTGCCGGCGCGCACGTTGATCCGGGCCAGTGGCTTCGGTGCCGCCGCGCGCACGGAAGTCGTGACGGACGGGCAAGTCGTCGAAACCGCCGAAGGCAATCCGCTGGACTTCATCGCGGCATATCAAAAGCGCTTCAAGGTCGCCTTGCGGCCGGGGCTGCCGCGGTTTTGCGGCGGGCTGGCCGGTTACTTCGGGTACGACACGGTGCGCCACATCGAGAAGAAACTCGAAGCCTGCTGCCCGCCCGACACGCTCGGTTGCCCCGACATCATGTTGCTGCAGTGCGAAGAGTTGGCCGTGATCGACAACCTTTCGGGCAAGCTCTATCTGATCGTCTACGCCGACCCGACGCAGCCCGAGGCGTACGCCAACGCCAAGCGCCGCCTGCGCGAGTTGCGCGACCAGTTGAAGTATTCGGTCAGCGCGCCGCAGGTGAAGCCCACGCAAGCGCATCCCGCCGAGCGATCGTTCGCCAAGGCCGACTACCTTGCGGCCGTCGAGCGCGCCAAGGAAATGATTGCTGGCGGCGATTTCATGCAGGTGCAGATCGGCCAGCGCATCAGCAAGCGCTACACCGAATCCCCGTTGTCGCTTTACCGGGCGTTGCGCTCGATGAATCCCTCGCCTTACATGTTCTATTACCACCTGGGCGATTTCCACGTGGTCGCGGCATCGCCGGAAATCCTGGTTCGGCAAGAGAACATGCCGAACGGCGAGCAGAAAGTGACGATTCGGCCGCTGGCGGGCACGCGTCCGCGTGGCGCATCGGCCGAGCTCGACAAGGCCGCCGAAGTCGAGCTTATCAACGACCCGAAGGAGCGTGCCGAGCATGTGATGCTGATCGATCTGGCGCGCAACGACATCGGCCGCATCGCGAAAATCGGCACGGTCAAGGTGACCGAGGCCTTTGCGGTCGAGCGCTATAGCCATGTGATGCACATCGTGAGCAATGTCGAAGGCACCTTGAAAGACGGCATGACCGCCATCGACGTGCTGAAGGCGACCTTTCCGGCCGGTACCTTGACCGGTGCGCCCAAGGTGCACGCAATGGAAGTCATCGACCAGCTGGAGCCAGTCAAGCGCGGCATCTATGGCGGTGCCTGCGGCTACATCAGCTATGCGGGCGACATGGACGTGGCCATCACCATCCGCACCGGCATCATCAAGAATCAGGTGCTGCACGTGCAGGCGGCGGCGGGTGTCGTCGCCGACTCCGTGCCTGAGCTGGAATGGAAAGAAACCGAAGCCAAGGCGCGTGCGTTGTTGCGTGCGGCTGAACTGGTGGAAGAGGGATTGGAATGAGCGCCGTGGAATTACAAAACGTACAGAACGACTTCTCGCACGAGATCATCGGCGCCGCCGTCGAGGTGCAGCGCGTGCTTGGTACCGGGTTGCTTGAAACCGCCTACGCGGCTGCGCTCGAAATCGAGCTCGCCGAGCGCGAGATCGGGTTCATTCGCAATGTCCCGTTCGGTGCGATGTACAAGGGCCGGCCGCTCGGCGACGTGTACCGTGCCGGCTTCGTGGTGGAGCAATCGGTCGTCGTCGAACTGAAGGCGGCCGAGCTGCTGACCGACCTGCACCGCGCGCAGGTCATGGCGGCGCTGCGCTTGTCGGGGCTGAAGCTGGCGTTGTTGATTAATTTCAATGTGTTCCCTGTTGTCAAGGGCGTCCACAGGATCGTCGGCAAGCCATGACGCAAGCCATGAAACAGGCCGTGAAGGTCCTGATGATCGATAACTACGATTCCTTTACCTACAACATCGTCCAGTACCTGGGTGAGCTGGGGGCCGAGGTCGAAGTGGTGCGCAACGACGAGATCACGGTGGCGCAGATCGGCGAGCGCATCGCGGCCGGTATCACGCGGCTGATGGTGTCGCCGGGGCCTTGTTCACCGGCCGAAGCTGGCGTGTCGGTGGCGACTATCGAGGCTTTCGCGGGCAGGTTGCCGATTCTGGGCGTGTGCCTCGGGCATCAGGCCATCGGCGCGGCTTTCGGCGGCAAGATCATTCGCGCGCAGCAGTTGATGCACGGCAAGACAAGCGAGATCACGACCACGCGTGAGGGCGTCTTCGCCGGCCTGCCGGAGAAGTTCACAGTAAATCGCTATCACTCGCTGGCCATCGATCGCGGCAGTTGCCCGGCCGATCTGGCAGTCACCGCCTGGACCGAGGACGGCGAAATCATGGCTGTGCGCCACACCGCCTTTGCGCACGACGTCCGTATCGAAGGCGTCCAATTCCATCCTGAATCGATCCTTACCGAGCACGGTCACGCCATGCTCAAGAACTTTCTGGAGTAAGTGCCTTGACCGCTTTGAAAATCGTCGACCTGCGCAGCGACACCGTCACCCAACCGACCGCGGCCATGCGTGTCGCCATGGCTGCCGCACCTCTGGGCGACGACGTGTTCGGAACCGATCCCAGCGTGAATGCGTTGCAGCAGAAAATTGCCGACATGCTCGGCTTCGAGGCGGCGCTGTTCGTGCCGACCGGTACCCAGAGCAACCTTTGTGCGATCCTGTCGCATTGCGGTCGCGGCGACGAATACATCGTCGGCCAGCAGGCGCATGCGTATCGCTGGGAAGGCGGCGGCGCCGCAGTGTTCGGCAGCGTGCAGCCGCAGCCACTCGATCACGCGAACGACGGCACCTTGCCGATCGCGGCGATCGAGGCCGCTATCAAGCCCGACGATGCGCATTTCGCACGCACCAAGTTGCTGGCGCTCGAAAACACGCTGGGCGGCAAGCTCTTGCCGTTCGCCTATGTGCAGGCCGCAACGGACCTGGCCAAAGCCAAAGGTTTGCAGCGACACCTCGACGGCGCTCGGCTCTTCAATGCGGCGGTGGCGCAGTCCGCGACGACAGGCAACGATGCGCGCACTGAAGCGAGCCGCATCGCTGGCTGCTTCGACAGCGCGTCGGTGTGCTTCAGCAAGGGGCTCGGCGCGCCGATCGGCTCTGCCCTGTGCGGTTCGCGCGAGTTCATCGCGCGGGCGCACCGTATTCGCAAGATGGCCGGCGGCGGAATGCGGCAATCCGGCCTGCTGGCAGCAGCCGCAACGCATGCGCTCGACCATCACATCGATCGGCTGGCGGACGACCATGCAATGGCAAAGCGGCTCGCTGCGGGTCTCGCCGACATCGACGGCCTCAACGTGGAGTCGCCGCAGACCAACATCGTCTTCATCGACCTCACGGGTGCTGCGAAGGCGCGCTCTGCCGAGTTGCTTGCCAGCCTGAATGCGCAAGGCATTCTGGCCACAGGGCTCTATCGGCTGCGCTTCGTGACGCACCTCGATGTCGACGCGGCCGGAGTCGATCGTGCGGTGTCGGCCGTCCGCGGCTTTTTCAACGCTTGAGCCAAGAACACGGGAGACACAACATGATCACTCCGCAAGAAGCACTGCAACGCACCATCGAACACCGCGAGGTGTTTCATGACGAAATGCTGCACATCGTGCGGCTCATCATGAGCGGCGAGTGTTCGCCCGTGATGATGGCCGCGCTCATCACCGGCCTGCGCGTCAAGAAGGAAACCATCGGCGAGATCACCGCGGCCGCGCAGGTGATGCGCGAGGTGTCGACCAAGGTGCCGGTGAAGGACACGAAGCATCTGGTCGACATCGTCGGTACCGGCGGTGACGGCTCGCACACCTTCAACATCTCGACCTGCTCGATGTTCGTCGCGGCCGCGGCCGGCGCTAAGGTAAGTAAGCACGGCGGCCGCAGCGTGTCGAGCAAATCGGGCAGCGCCGATGTGCTGGAGTCACTCGGCGTCAATATCAACTTGAAGCCCGAGCAGATCGCCAAGTGCATCGAAGACGTCGGCATTGGTTTCATGTTCGCGCCGAACCATCATCCGGCCATGAAGAACGTTGCCCCGGTGCGCAAGGAGCTCGGCATCAAGACCATCTTCAACATCCTCGGCCCGCTGACCAATCCGGCCGGTGCGCCCAACATGCTGATGGGCGTGTTCCATGCCGACCTCGTCGGCATCCAGGTGCGCGCGCTGCAGCGGCTGGGCACCGAGCACGCGTTGGTGGTGTACGGCCGCGACGGCATGGACGAGATTTCACTCGGCGCCTCCACGTTGGTCGGAGAATTGAAAGACGGTGAAATCCGCGAGTACGAGTTGCATCCGGAAGACTTCGGCTTCTCCATGTCCAGCAATCGCGCTTTGCGAGTTGCGACACCTGATGAATCGAAAGCCATGTTGTTGAGCGTGCTCGATAACGAACCCGGTCCGGCGCGCGACATCGTCGTGCTGAATGCCGGCGCCGCGCTGTATGCGGCGAACGTCGTCGACTCCGTGCTGGCTGGCGTCGAGCGCTCGCGTGCGGTGATCGAATCCGGCGCGGCCAAGGCGAAGTTGGCGCAGTTTGTCGCAGCCACGAACATTGCGGCCATCAACACGGCGGGAGCGCACTGACATGGCTCCCGACATCTTGAACAAGATCGTTGCGGTCAAGCACGAAGAGGTTGCCGCTGCCAAGCGCCGCACGCCACTCGATCGCATTCGCTTCGACGCTGAGAGCCGCGTGCTCACCCGCGATTTTGTCGGCGCCATGCGTAACAAGATCGCGGCCGGCCAGGCGGCAGTGATCGCCGAGGTCAAAAAGGCGAGCCCCAGCAAGGGCGTGATTCGCGAAGACTTCATTCCGGCCGACATCGCGCAAAGTTATGCCGAGGGCGATGGCACCGAGGGCAGCGTCAGCGCGGCATGCCTTTCGGTCCTTACCGACAGGCAGTTTTTCAAGGGCGAGATCGACTACCTGAAGCAGGCGCGGGCGTCGTGCGACCTGCCGGTGTTGCGCAAGGACTTCATGGTCGATGCCTGGCAGATCTACGAGTCACGCGCGATCGGCGCCGACGCCATCCTGCTGATCGCCTCTGTGCTCGACGACATGCAAATGAAAGACTTCGAAGCGATCGCGACGGGGCTCGGCATGGCGGTGCTGGTGGAAGTGCACGATGCGGTGGAGCTCGATCGTGCTCTCCGGCTCAGGACGCCGCTCGTCGGCGTCAACAACCGCAATCTGCGCAATTTCGAGGTGTCGATTCAGACCACGATGGATCTGCTGCCTCAACTGCCGGTCGACCGGTTGCTGGTCACCGAATCCGGTATTGCGACGCGCGACGACGTGGCCGCCTTGCGAGCTGCAGGGGTGCATGCCTTTTTGGTCGGCGAAGCGTTCATGCGCGCCAAAGAGCCAGGCGAGGCGCTTGCCGATTTGTTTAAGTGAGCGGCCTGTCTGTCGACCGATTGACGAGCGCCGATCCGGCAGACTGGCCCGTGGCGGCTGGTTGGCGGCCGCTTGTCGACACTTTTTTTGCGAGCGCAGCTGGGCAGGACCTCTTGCGCTATTTGCGGGAGCGGCTTGGTGCGGGTGCGGTGGTCTTTCCGCCGCGCCCGCTTCGCGCGCTCGAACTCACCTCCCCGCAGGACGTGCGCGTGGTCATCCTCGGACAAGACCCCTACCATGGGCAAGGCCAGGCTGAAGGGCTGGCGTTTTCCGTGGCACCGGGGGTCAGGGTGCCGCCGTCGCTGCGCAACATCTTCAAGGAGATGGAGCGTGATCTCGGTACGCCCCCGCCGCCATTTCCCGAGCCCGGTGGCAGTCTGGTTCAATGGGCCAAGAATGGCGTGCTGCTACTGAATACCTGCCTGACCGTCGAAGAAACCCAGCCCGCCAGTCATGCGGGTCGCGGGTGGGAAATCTTGACTGACGCAGTCATTCGTCATGTCGCCGCCGCCGACCATGCTGCGTTGTTCATGCTTTGGGGCGCGCATGCGCAGGGCAAGCGGGCGTTGATCGACATGCAGCGCCATAAGGTGCTGACGGCGAACCATCCGTCTCCCTTGTCGGCACTACGTCCGCCACTGCCGTTCATCGGCTGCGGGCATTTCAGTCAAGCGCGTGCCTGGAGAAATACACAACGTCCCGTGGGCGGCACTGGCACAGGCACGGGGGTCTAAGCGCGGACGGCAAAGGGCTGGTTGCGCCCTTGTTCCAAGATGAATCAATGCTTCGCGCAACCGCTTGTAACGACGGGCGCGTTGGCGACCGCATGGGCGGTGTTGCTTAGCGGCACCTTTGATCGGTGCGCTCCAGACTCGAAAGCGCCTCTAAACCATGCTATATTCCGCGGTTCGCCGGAGAGGTGGCCGAGTGGTTAATGGCAGCAGACTGTAAATCTGCCCTCTTACGAGTACGCTGGTTCGAATCCAGCCATCTCCACCAGCGACGAAATGGATTTCAAGGTCGTTTGGCACCGTGTGAAGCGGGCATTTGGAGTGCGCTAATGGCTCCCGATGCGGGAGTAGTTCAATGGTAGAACCCCAGCCTTCCAAGCTGATGACGCGGGTCCGATTCCCGTCTCCCGCTCCAGAAATTCCGGCTCGCCGCAGGGATGCGTTGTTTTGTGTATGCCCTTTTGGCTCAGTGGTAGAGCACCCCCTTGGTAAGGGGGAGGTCGCGGGTCCGATTCCCGCAAAGGGCACCAGTTTTGGGGTTGCAGTCGCTGATTTGCAGCCCAAGTAGATGCGTTGATATCTTCTTTTTCGGAGTCGAGAAAATGGCAAAAGGAAAATTCGCCCGTACCAAGCCCCACGTCAACGTGGGCACCATTGGTCACGTCGACCACGGCAAGACCACGCTGACCGCGGCCCTGGCCACGGTGCTGTCCGCCAAGTTTGGCGGCGAAGCCAAGGCG
>JANXTS010000034.1 GCA_025352265.1 Variovorax sp.
CGCTGCCCGCCGTGCCCAACGCGCTCATGGTGCACCCCAGTGTGCCCGCGCAGACGGTAGAAGAGTTCATTGCCTATGCCAAGGCTAACCCCAACAAGCTCAGCTACGCCTCTCAGGGCAACGGCTCGACCGCGCATCTCACCGCCGAACTCTTCAAGCTCAAAACCGGCACACAGTTGCTGCATGTGCCTTACAAGGGCGATGCCCCGGCCATGTCCGATCTGCTGGGTGGTCATGTGCAGTTGATGTTTGGCAACGTGGCTGCCGCATCCGTGCACCTGAAGAGCGGCAAGCTGCGCATACTTGCCGTGACCAGTGCGAAGCGAATTGCGTCTATGCCGGGCATTCCCGCCCTCAATGAGATGGTGCCGGGCGTGGTGGGCGTGGCCTGGTTCGCCATGGTGGCACCCCCGAAAACGCCGTCTGCCATTGCGGCGCGCCTGTCCACCACCGTAGCCGAGATTCTGCGCACACCCGAGATGACCAAGCGTTACGCTGAAGTCGGGGCCGAGCCCGTCGGCAACACACCCGAAGAAATGGCGGCCTGGCAGCGGGAAGACACCGAGCGTTGGCGTGCGGTGATCAAGGCCGGAAAGATCACGGTTGACTAGTTAGTGAAGATTTAAGCCGTGGACATTTTTCTTCAACAAATCATCAACGGCCTGGTGCTGGGTAGCATCTACGCGCTGGTGGCGCTGGGCTACACCATGGTGTACGGCATCATCAACCTCATTAATTTCGCGCATGGCGAGGTGCTGATGGTCGGCGCGCTCACCAGCTGGAGCGTCATCCGCTTCATGCAGGATTCGATGCCCGGCATGCCGGGCTGGCTCATGCTCATCATCGCGTTGATCTGCGCTTGCGTCGTCGCGGCTACGCTCAATTTCGTGATCGAGAAGCTGGCTTACCGGCGATTGCGAAACAGCCCCAAGCTGGCCCCGCTGATCACCGCTATCGGCATGTCGATTCTGCTGCAGACGATTGCCATGATCATCTGGAAGCCGACCAACAAGGCCTACCCGACGCTGCTGCCAAGCGACTCGATCATCGTGGCCGGAGCCGCGATCTCGCCGACGCAGATCATGATTCTGGTGGTGACGGCGGTGTCGCTGGCCATCCTGACCTATCTGGTCAACTACACCAAGCTTGGGCGCGCCATGCGGGCCACGGCGGAGAACCCACGCGTCGCATCGCTGATGGGCATTCGGCCCGACATCGTGATCTCAGCCACCTTCATCATCGGCGCTGTGCTCGCGGCCATCGCCGGCGTGATGCAGGCATCGAACTACGGCATCGCGCAACACTCCATGGGCTTCCTGCCCGGCCTGAAGGCCTTCACTGCGGCGGTGTTCGGCGGCATCGGCAACCTGCCGGGCGCCGTGGTCGGCGGCTTGCTGCTGGGCCTGATCGAAGTGATCGGCTCGGGCTACCTGGGTGCTCTCACGGGCGATGTGCTCGGCAGCCAGCACGCCGACATCTTTGCCTTCGTCATCCTGATCATCACGCTCACGGTGCGGCCATCGGGCTTGCTCGGCGAGCGCGTGGCCGACCGGGCTTAAGGGGCGCACTCATGTCCAAAACCAAGAACATCGTTCTCTTCATCATCGCGGCCATCGGGCTGCTGGTGCTGCCGCACGTGCTGCAGCAGTTCGGCAATGCATGGGTCCGCATTGCGGACGTCGCGCTGCTGTATTGCCTGTTGGCACTCGGCTTGAACATCGTGGTGGGCTATGCCGGTCTGCTCGACCTGGGCTATGTCGCCTTTTTCGCGATAGGCGCTTACCTCTACGCGCTGCTGAGTTCACCGCACCTGACCGACACCTTCCCGGCCATCAAGGCGATATTCCCGAACGGGCTGCACACGCCATTGCTCGTAGTGATACCGCTGGCGCTCGGCTTGGCGGGCATCTTCGGCGTGCTGCTCGGTGCGCCCACGCTCAAGCTGCGTGGTGACTACCTGGCCATCGTGACGCTCGGCTTCGGTGAAATCATCCGCGTGTTCCTGAACACGCTGGACCACCCGGTCAATGTAACCAACGGCGCCAAGGGGCTGAGTGCGATCGATCCGGTGCACTTCTGGGGATTGAACCTGGGCAAGCCGTTCAAACCAGGCGAGTACGTACCAGAGTTCGGCAACTACGCGGTCTCATCGGTCACGCTCTACTACTACCTGTTCCTGGCCTTCGTTATCGCCACGATCATCATCTCGCACCGCCTGCAGAAGTCACGCATCGGCCGCGGCTGGATGGCGATTCGCGAAGACGAAATCGCGGCTAAGGCGATGGGCATCAACACCCGCAACATGAAGCTTCTGGCCTTTGGCATGGGCGCCAGCTTCGGCGGCGTGTCGGGCGCGATGTTCGCGTCGTTCCAGAGCGCGATAACGCCCGAGTCATTCAACCTGATGGAGTCGGTGATGATCGTCGCGATGATCGTGCTGGGCGGCATCGGCCACTTGCCCGGTGTCATCCTCGGCGCGGTGCTGCTGTCAGCGCTGCCTGAGGTATTGCGCTACGTGGCAGGCCCGCTGCAGGCGATGACCGATGGCCGGCTCGATGCGTCGATCCTGCGCCAGCTCTTCATCGCACTTGCCATGATCATCATCATGCTGGTGCGCCCACGCGGCTTGTGGCCATCGCCCGACCATGGCAAGTCGCTCGCGACGGCCAAGGGCAGCCCGGTGCCGATCGATGGATCGATCCAGCAGCATGGCTCGGGCCTCGAAGCCCCGTCCGATGAAGTGCCCGGCGGCGCGGCACGTCCGATGTCGATCAATCCTTGAACGAGCCCACACACATGACCGAAACCATTCTCGATGTGCGCGGCATCTCCAAACGTTTCGGCGGCTTGCAGGCGCTGTCGGACGTAGGCATCACCATCAAGCAGGGCCAGGTGTACGGCCTCATCGGCCCCAACGGCGCCGGCAAGACGACCTTTTTCAACGTCATCACCGGGCTCTACACGCCAGACAGCGGCAGCTTCGAATTGGGCGGCAAGCCTTACCAACCCACGGCGGTGCATGAAGTGGCGCAAGCCGGCATCGCACGCACGTTTCAGAACATCCGCCTTTTCGCCGAGATGACGGCGCTCGAAAACGTGATGGTCGGGCGCCATGTGCGGACCCATTCGGGGGTGTTCGGTGCGATCTTTCGCACCGGCAAGTTCAAGTCGGAAGAAGCGGCGATCGCCAAGCGCTCGATGGAACTCCTCGATTACGTCGGCGTCGGCAAGTATGCTGATTTCAAGGCGCGCACCCTGAGCTACGGCGATCAGCGCCGGCTCGAAATTGCGCGTGCGTTGGCGACCGACCCCAAGCTCATCGCACTCGACGAACCAGCTGCCGGCATGAACGCGACCGAAAAGCTCCAGTTGCGCGAGCTCATCGACCGCATTCGCAAGGACAACCGCACGGTGCTCATCATCGAGCACGACGTGAAGCTCATCATGGGTTTGTGCGACCGCGTAACGGTGCTCGACTACGGCAAGCAGATCGCCGAAGGCGTGCCCGCCGATGTACAGAAAAACGAAAAAGTGATCGAGGCCTACCTCGGCACCGGAGGACATTGAGATGGCGCAAACCCTGTTGAAAGTAAGCGGTCTCAAAGTAGCTTACGGCGGTATCCAGGCCGTGAAGGGCATCGACTTCGAAGTGCTCGAAGGCGAACTCGTCTCGTTGATCGGTTCCAACGGCGCCGGCAAGACGACCACGATGAAGGCCATCACGGGCACCTTGCCGCACTTGGGCGGCACTATCGAATTCCTCGGCCGGAACATCAAGGGCCGCGGCGCCTGGGATCTCGTCAAGGAAGGCCTGGTGATGGTGCCCGAAGGTCGAGGCGTGTTCACGCGCATGACGATCACCGAGAACCTGCAGATCGGTGCCTACATTCGCACCGACAAGGTCGAGATCGGCAACGACATCGACCGTGTGTTCACCACCTTTCCCCGTTTGAAAGAGCGTGCGACGCAATTGGCCGGCACCATGTCGGGCGGCGAGCAGCAGATGCTTGCGATGGGACGTGCCTTGATGGCGCGCCCCAAGGTGCTGTTGCTCGACGAGCCGACGATGGGACTGTCGCCGATCATGTGCGACAAGATTTTCGAGGTCGTGCAAACGGTTGCGTCGCAAGGCGTGACCATTTTGCTGGTCGAACAGAACGCCAACCGTGCGCTGCAGTTGGCCGATCGCGGGTACGTGATGGAGTCGGGACTCATCTCGATGTTCGGTGACGCGAAGGTGATGCTCAACGATCCGAAAGTCCGCGCCGCCTATCTTGGGGAATAGTCGGCAGGCAGCCGATCAGTCGACCTTCGCGCCAGTCGCCTTGACGACCTTCTCATACTTGGTCATTTCACTCTTCATGAGCACGCCGAACTGATCCGGCGTCGTCGGGACGGGTTCGGCTAACAGTGGCGCAAAACGCGTCCTGGTTTCCGGCGCGTTGAGCGCATCGACGAAGGCCTTGTTCAGCTTGGCGATGACGTCGGCAGGCGTACCGGCCGGTGCGACCAGGCCCCACCAGGTATCGACCGAAAAGCCCTTGAGCGTGTCGGCCACTG
This sequence comes from Variovorax sp., assembly GCA_025352265.1. Taxonomy (GTDB): domain Bacteria; phylum Pseudomonadota; class Gammaproteobacteria; order Burkholderiales; family Burkholderiaceae_C; genus Variovorax. The sequence goes on from JANXTS010000034.1 coordinate 4,561, forward strand.
GCGGCACGTCGGGCAACGATGAGCTGCGTTGTAGCGTGGTCACCGCGATCGCCTTCAGCTTGCCGGACCGGATGTTGGGCGCAGCGGTGGCGAGGTTGTCGAAGTTGAAATCGACCTGACCCGAGACCAGCGCCAGCTGTGCCGGGCTGCCGCCGTTGTACGGAATGTGCACGGCAAAGATGCCGGCTTCTTTCTTGAACAACTCGCCCGCCAGATGGCCGGCGCTGCCGTTGCCGCCGCTGCCGTAGTTGAGCTTGGCTGGGTTGGCCTTGGCATAGCGGATCAGGTCGGCGAGCGTGGCGATCTTCAGGCGTTCTGCAGCCGCAGCGTTCATCACCAGCACATTGGGCACGCGGACCATCTGCGTGATGGGTGCGAAGTCGGTCGCCGCGTTGAAGGGCATCTTGCTGTAGAGCCACGGGTTGACGGCGTTGGTTGCGGTCGCCGCGATGCCGATCGTGAGGCCGTCCGGTCCGGCCTTGGCGATGATGTCGGCACCGATGTTGCCGCCGGCGCCGGGCTTGTTGTCGATGATGACGGGCCCGAGGACATCCTTGACCCGCTCGGCGAGGATGCGCGCGGTGGCGTCGATTGGGCCGCCGGCTGCGTAGGGCACGACGAGGCGAATGGGTCGGCCGTTGAGTTGCGCTTGCGCCGGGGCATGCATCACTGCGGCGCCCATGGCCAGTAAGGTAAGAAGCGTGCGTTTGTTCATGGCGAGAGAGTCAGGGAATTACCTTGTCGGCCTCGGTCGTAAAGGCGTCGGCGAAGAACTCTTCTTCGGGCAGTCCACCCAGCGTCATGTAATCGCGCTTGGCCGAGTCCACCACGATGGGCGCGCCACACGCGTACACCTGATAGCCCGAAAGGTTTGCAAAGTCTTCGAGAACGGCCTGATGCACGAAGCCGGTTCGACCGGTCCAGTTGTCGTCCGGCACGGCGTTCGAGATGACCGGGACGTAGCGCAGATTCGGCATCTCGGCGAGCTGTGCCTGCACCCAGTCTTCCATGTACAAATCCTCGGGCCGACGACCGCCCCAATACAAGGTTGCAGCTCTGTCGATGGCCTTGAACTTCATGTGCTCCAGAAGCGCCTTGATCGGCGCAAAGCCAGTGCCGGAGGCGAGCAGCACGATCGGCTTGTCCGACTCTTCGCGCAAAAAGAAGCTGCCGTACGGGCCTTCGATGCGAAGTATCTCCTTCTCTTTCATCACTCCGAACACGTGGTCAGTGAACTTGCCGCCGGGCAAATGCCGAATGTGCAGCTCGATGCCGGTGCCCGGTTCGCTCAAGGTGTGCGGTGCATTGGCCATCGAGTAGCTGCGCCGGACGCCATCGCGCAGGATGAATTCGACGTACTGGCCTGCGTGGAACTGCAGCGGTTCACCGGCCGGTAGCTGCAGGCGCAGCATCACGACGTCGTGTGATTTCTTGACAAGGGCTGCGACGCGCGCCGGCATTTTGCGGATCGGGAATGCGCCAGCCTCGGTGACCTGGCGCGATTCGAGCACCACGTCGCTTTGCGGGTGCGCGCAGCAGGTCAGCACGTAACCGGCGAGCTCTTCGTCCGCGCTCAGCGCCTTGCTCTGATGTGTGCCCAGCGTGACATCGCCCGACAGCTTTTTGCACTTGCACGAGCCGCAGGCACCGTCTTTGCAGCCGTAGGGCAGGCCGATGCCTTGGCGGATGGCGGCCGCAAGGATGGTCTCGTCGTGTTGCACGACAAAGCTTCTGCCGCTCGGCTCGATGCTGATGGAAAAGCCCGCTTCGTGCGGCGCGGCGCTGGTCATGGGTATTCTTCGGTCAATCTTTGGAAGGAGACGAATTTTGCCCTCAATCAACAGCCCTATCGGGGCGAGGCCGACGCGCTTCCGCCGCGCACGGGTACTCATCGTCGGTTGCGGCGATGTTGGGATGCGCGCGGCGCGCGAATTGCGCGGCCGGGTGCAACTCATCGCACTGACCTCTTCGCCAGACCGCGTACCTGCTTTGCGCGCGGCCGGCATCACGCCTCTGGTCGCCAATCTTGATGAAGCGGGCTCGTTGAGTCGCATCGCCGGCATTGCGACGCGAGTGCTGCATCTGGCGCCGCCAGCCAATGTCGAGGGTGCAGCCTGGTGGCGCGATACACGTACGACCGCACTGGTTCGCGCCCTGCGTAGGCGCTCGCTGCCCGACGCACTGGTCTACGGCTCGACCAGCGGCGTCTACGGCGATTGCGGTGGCGCGCTTGTGAACGAGACGCGCGTGGCAAACCCGCACACGCCGCGCGCGCACCGCCGCGTCGATGCCGAGCGATCCGTGCGATGGCTGGGTCGCGCCGGCGTCGCAGTGCGCATCCTTCGCATCCCCGGCATCTACGCGCCCGACCGCGAAGGCGGCACCCCACGCGAGCGCTTGCGCAAAGGCACGCCCGTGTTGCGAAGCGAAGACGATGTTTACACCAATCACATTCACGCCGACGATCTGGCGCGGGCTTGCGTGGCGGCGCTGTGGCGCGGCGGCACACAGCGCGTTTTCAACACCAGCGACGACAGCGACATCAAGATGGGTGACTACGTCGATCTGGCAGCAGACCTGTACGGCTTGCCGCGTCCGCGACGCATTGCGCGCGAAGAAGCAAAGACCGAATTGCCGTTGTCGCTACTTAGCTTCATGGCCGAATCACGCCGGCTGGACAACACGCGCATGAAGCGCGAACTGCGCGTGCGATTGCAGCATCCGACGGTGACGACTGGCTTGCAGTTGCCCGCCAGCTGACCTTGACCAGGCAGGCTTGTGGGCTCGGTGGGCCTAGTGCCCGCCGCCCAGATAAGCCGCCTTCACCGCCGGATCGTCGCGCAGCTTCTCGGCCGGTCCGTGTACCGAGATGCGGCCGTTCTCCAGAACGTAGCCGTAGTCGGCTACCTTCAAAGCGGCGGCGGCGAATTGCTCGACCAATAGCATCGTCACGCCTTCGCTCTTCAGGCGCGCGATGATGCGAAAAACTTCTTCGACCAGGATCGGCGCCAATCCCATCGAAGGCTCGTCGAGCAGCACGACCTCCGGGTTCAGCATGATCGCGCGCGCCATTGCCAGCATCTGTTGCTCGCCACCCGACAAGGTGCCCGCTAGCTGCATGCGTCGCTCTTTCAAACGCGGGAACAGCTCCAGCGCACGCTCCAGATCGCCCGCCACGTCGCCACGCGGGCGGCTGCCGGTGAGGCGCGGAAATGCGCCCAGGGTCAGGTTGTCGGTCACGGTCATTGTGGCGAACACGCGCCGGCCCTCGGGCGAATGCGCCAGGCCGAGCTTGGCGATGTGATAGCTCTCCAGCCCGTCGATGCGCTTGCCGTGAAGCGTGATCTCACCGGCAGTCGGCGCGATCATTCCCGACACTGCCCGCATGGTCGTGGTCTTGCCGGCGCCGTTGGAGCCGATCAGCGTCACGACCTTGCCCTTGGGCACCTCGATCGTCACGCCGTGCAGCACTTGCACCTTGCCGTAACCGGCGAACAGATTGTTGATGGTCAGCATGGTTGATCCTTATGCGGCAGTGCCGCCGAGATAAGCCTCGATGACTTTTTCATCGGCTTGTACCGCAGCGGGTTCGCCTTCGGCGATCTTCTGGCCGAAGTCGAGTACTGACACTGTGTCGCACAAGCCCATCACGACGTCCATGTGGTGCTCGATCAGGATCACAGTCACGCCATGTTCGCGGATCTTCTTGATGATGGCGATCAGCTCCTTGATGTCGGGCGCGGTGAGGCCGGCGGCGGGTTCGTCGAGCAACAACAATTGCGGATCGAGTGCCAGCGCGCGGGCGATTTCCAGCAGGCGCTGCTTGCCGTAGGGCAGGTTGCGCGCCTCTTCGCCGGCCAGCGCCTCAAGCCCGACAAACTCCAGCAGGCCCAGCCCGCGTTGCACCGCCGCACCGCTCTCGCGCTTGTAGCGCGGCGTGTGCAGCGACACGTCGATCAGGTTGCTGTCGAAGGTGAGGTGCAAGCCGACCTGCACGTTCTGCAGGGCCGTCATCTCGCCGAACAACTGCACGTTCTGGAAGGTGCGCGCGATGCCCGACAGCGCAATGTCGGACGAGGTACGCCCGACCACCGACTTGCCGGCAAAGCTGATGGCGCCGGCGGTGGGTACGTAGATGCCGGTCAGCACGTTCATCATCGTGCTCTTGCCCGAGCCGTTGGGGCCGATCAGGCCATGAATGGTGCCGCGCTTGATCGTCAGGTCGACGTTGTTGAGCGCCTTCAGGCCGCCGAACTGCATCAGCACGCCGCTGGCTTCGAGCAGTGCTTCCGCGCCGCCGGCATTGGCCGCGACCGATACCGCATCGGCCCGCGACACACCGGTCACGGCTGCATCGATCTGCGGAGCGGGACGGCGCATATTCAGCGCCTTGCGCACAAAACCGACGATGCCGTCCTGCAGGTAATAAACGACGAACAGCATGATCACGCCGAAGATCGACAGGCGCCAGTCGGTCATGGTCTGCAACCAGAACGCCAGCCCCGCCAACGCGATGCTGCCGACCACCGGAATGGCCATCTGCGCGGGCGTCGTGCGCTTGCGCTGGATGCCGATCACGGCGACGATCATCACCAGCACCGCGAGGGCGACCGACACGTAGCGGAACAGCGCCACGTCGTCGAGCAGCTTGGGCAGCAGCACGATGATGGCCGCGCCCAGCAGCGTGCCGATGCGGCTCTTGCGCCCGCCCATGATCACGGCCAGCAGGAACAGCACCGTGAGCTCGAAGTTGTACGAGTTGGGCGAGATGTACTGCTCGCTGTAGGCATACAGCGAGCCGGCCAGTCCGGCAAAGCCCGCGCTGATGACGAAGGCATAGACCTTGTAGCGGTACACCGACACGCCCATGCAGTCGGAGGCCACCGGGCTGCCGCGCAGCGCCTCGAATGCACGACCCAGGTGCGATCGCAAGATGCGGTGCACGACGCCCAGTGCCAGCACCATCAGCACCACCACGACCCAGTAGAACTCGCGCTCGTCGAGCTTGTGACCAAACAACTCGGGCTTCTCCAGCTTGATACCCATCGGGCCCTCGGTCAGGAAGCTCATCTCGTTGATCAGGATCTGGATGATGGTGCCGAAGGCCAGCGTGACCATCGCCAAGTACGGCCCCGAGACACGCAGCGCCGGCAGCGCCAGCAGGGCGCCGAAGCCGGCCGTCACCAGAATTGCGGCCGGCACCGTGACCCAGAACGGCATCGCCAGCTTGAACACCAGCACGCCTGCGGTGTATGCACCGAGGCCGAACAGCCCGGCGTGACCGAGCGACACCTGACCGGTGTAGCCGACCACGATGTCGAGCCCGAACAACACGATCGCGTAGATCATGATGGTTTCGAGCAGGTGGATGTAATACGGGTTGGTGATGCCCACCGGGAACAGCAGCAGTGCCGCCACGCCGATGATGGCCAGCAGCAGATGGCTGGTCTTCATTTTTTCGAGATTCATGTTCTTGGTCGTCACGGCAATCACACCTTCTTGATGATGGATTTGCCGAACAGGCCTTGCGGCCGCACTGCCAGCACGATGAGCAACAGCACCAGGCCGGGCACGTCCTTGTAGCCAGTGCTCAGGTAGAAGCCGGTAGTGGTCTCGGCGATGCCCAGGATGATGCCGCCGACCACGATGCCCATGCCGCTGCTCAAGCCGCCGATGATGGCAACCGCAAAGGCCTTGAGGCCCAGCACCGCGCCCATGGTCGCGCCCGTGAGCGTCAGCGGCGCGATCAGCACGCCGGCAAAGGCTGCGCTCATCGACGACAGCGCATAAGAAAAGGTGATGACCAGACCGGTGTTGATGCCCATCAGCTTGGCGGCATCGCGGTCGTTGAAGGTGGCGACCACGGCCTTGCCGTAGATCGACTTGCGGTTGAACACTTCGACTGCCAGCATCATCGCCAGCGCGCCGCCGACCACCAGGATTTCCATCGGGAGGATGTTGGCGCCCAGGAAGTGCATCGGCGACTCGGGCAGCGGCGACGGGAACTTCAGGTCGTCGCGACCCCACACGTTTTCAGCCACGTTCTTGAAGATGATGCCCAGCGCGATGGTCGACATGATCCAGCCAAACTCGGACTTGATCTTGAGCGCCGGGCGCACGCCGATGCGCTCGACCACGGCGCCCTGGAAGGCACCGAACAGGCATACCAGCGGAATCATCAGCCAGTAGTTCACTCCGAGGCCGACCAGCGTCAAGCCGACCAGCGCGCCGAGCATGAGTGCATCACCCTGGCCGAAGTTGAGCGTGTCCGAGGTGGCAAAAGTAAGCTGATAGCCGAACGCGATCACGGCGTAGATCATGCCCAGCGCGATGCCGCTGAAGATGAGTTGGGTAAAGATTTGCATGGCGCTGAGGAGGTGAATGGGGACCGGTAGGGGCCGCGTGAACCAGGCCGGTTTGCGGCGCTTCAACGGAGCGCGCCGCCGAAGGCATGGGAACCTGCGGCGGCGCGACTTTGCGAATGAAGCTTACTTCTTCATGCGGACTTCGGACGCCTTCTTCTGGTCATCAGCGTAGGCGTAGACCACCTTCTGGCCCTTGACCTCGCCAAACACCGGAATGTTGGCGGAGATCGCATCATGGTCGGCCTTGGAGAACGGCTTGTTGTAAGTCGTGACCACGCCTTCGACTGGCGTCTTCAGGTCTTCCAGTGCGGCCTTGATCTTCGGGCCGTCGGTGCTGCCGGCCTGTTTGATGGCGGCGGCCAGCAGGTAGATGGAGTCATAGCCTTGGGCGGCCGAGACCGGCGAATCCATCCGGCTGTTCTTTGGGTTGAACATCTTCAGGTACGACACGATAAAGGACTGGCGCTTGGGCGTCGTCGGCTCCCGGATGAAGGTTTGCGGCATGCGCGCGCCTTCACCGCCCGGGCCTGCGTTGTCGATGTAGTTGGCCATCGCGAGCGTCCAGCTACCGATGATGGGCACCTTCCAGCCGAGCTTGGTCATGCCGTTGGCGATCTGCGCCAGCTCGGGGCCGATGCCGTAGGTGAGCACAGCTTCAGCGCCAGCTTCCTTGGCCTTCAGCAACTGGGCTGTCATGTCGACGTCCTTGATGTTGAACTTTTCAGTCGCTACGGGCTTGATGCCCTTGGCTTCCAGCGCCTTCTCCAGGTCAGCGCGCCCGAGCTGGCCGTAGTTGGTCGAGTCCGCCAGGATCGCGACCTTCTTGAAGCCGCGACGCGTCACGGCTTCTTCCACGATCATCGGCGCCTGGATGCTGTCGTGCGCGGCGTTGCGGAACACGTAGTTTTCGGGTTCCTTGTCGAACTGGTGCGTGATGACCGAACCGGTCGCGACGTTGTTCATCACCGGGATCTTGGCTTCCTGGAAGAACCGCTGCGAGGCCAGCGCCACGCCGGTGTTGATGTAGCCGACGACCGCGGTCACCTTCTCTTTGTTGATGAACTCCTGGGCGATCTGCACGCCGCGCTCGTTCTTGGCTTCGTCGTCGCGCTCGACGAGTTCGATCTGACGGCCGAGTACGCCGCCGGCCTTGTTGATTTCACCCGCGGCAAGCCGCACGCCGTCGCGCATGCTGACGCCCATCGACGACGAGCCGCCGGTGAACGGACCATCGACGCCGATCTTGATCGGGTCGGCTGCCACTGCAAAGGTGGTGAGGGCGGCCAGCGCAATGGCGGTGGCAATTTTTTTCGGGAAGTGCGTCATGTCGGATCTCCTGCGGTGGTTGTAGGGATCGCAGTCGGCGTTCCCCAGGCTCCGGAATTATCGGGCGCGGCTGTCTTTTTTTGTATTCGCATGAGTGCGGGGATAGCCTCGGTAGTACTGCCTAAGGGAAAACGCCAAGGCGTCTTGTCCCGCGACGAAGATGCCGGGCGCATCGCACAATCTCTGCCATGAAACCGAAGGCGAAAATCCTCCTGCTCGCAGTGGCGCCACTGCTATTCGCCATCGCCGCGATCGGAGGGCTGCTGGTGGTCGAGACGCAGCGGCTGGAGCAACGTCAGGCGCACGTGCTGGAGGACGTGCTGCTCAGCGCCAAGCGCGAAGAGCTGCGAAGCTACATCGCCTTGGCGCTTACTTCCATTGACAACCTCTACGGCGCGGGGCGCGACGATGAGGCCGCAAAAGAGCAGGTCAAGGCCATCCTCGCGAACATGAACTTCGGCGATGACGGCTATTTCTATGTGTACGACCGCGAAGGCCTGACGCTGGTTCATCCACGCCAGCCCGAACTCGTCGGCCAGAATCTGTGGAACCGGCGTGACACCGAGGGCACGTACATGATCCGCGAGTTGATCGCACGGGCGCACGAGGGCGGCGGCTACCAGCGCTATCTGTGGCCCAAGCCCTCGACCGGTCGCATCGAGCGCAAGCTGGGGTATTCGGTCGAGCTGCCGCGCTGGGGCTGGATGCTCGGCACGGGCATCTATCTGGACGACGTAGATGCCGCAGCCGCAAGGCTGCGCGGCAGCTTGCTGGCTAGCATTCGGCAAACGTTGCTCGGCCTGGCAACGGTCGCGATGATCGCCGCCATCACCGTGTTTGCGGGCGGGCTCGCTGTCAACATCAGCGAGCAGCGCCAGGCCGATCGCAAATTGAAGGCGCTGGCACACCGCGTTGTGAGCTCGCAGGAAGAGGAGCGTGCCCGCGTGTCCCGAGAGCTGCACGACCACATCTGCCAGCTGCTGGTGTCGATCAAGTACCAGTTCGAGTTAGTCGGGCATCGGCTGGCGTATCCGGGCAACGCGCCGGTGACTGCGATCGACAAGGAGATTGGGGCGCTATCGCAAGCCATCGGCGAGGTGCGGCGCATTTCCCACGATCTGCGGCCCGCCTTGCTCGACGACCTGGGCCTGCCCGCGGCGTTGGAACACATCGGCAACGAACTGGCGCAGCGGAGCGGGCTGACTGTGAATGTATCGCCGCACGTGCACGAAGAGCGGCTTCCCGAACTGCAGGCCGTGAGCCTGTTCCGTGTGGCGCAGGAGGCGCTACGCAACGTGGAGCGGCACGCTGGCGCGAAGCACATCGATATTCGGCTCGACGATGCGCACGACCGGCTCGAGCTTTGCATCACCGACGACGGGCGTGGTTTTGATGTGCAGAACGTGGAGCACAGCAAGGATCGTGGCATCGGGCTCACGAACATGCGCGAGCGGGTCGAGCGCAACGGCGGTAGCTTTCAACTCATCTCGCAGCCGGGTCGCACATCGCTTATCGCGAGCTTTCCATTGGCGGTGCACGCATGACGGGCCGGAACGACATCGGAGGCACGACCCCTCCGCCCCACGTAAGTCGTATGAGCCGTACGAGCGACGAGCCTGCGCCGATTCGCCTCGTCATCGTCGACGACCATTCCCTGGTGCGCGACGGACTGCGTGCACGCCTCGCAGTGGTGCCGCATCTCCGGGTAATCGGTGAAGCGGCGAGTGGCGCTGAAGCATTGGCGGTGGCCGCCGCCGATCCGCCCGACCTGATGTTGATCGATGTCGGCATGCGCGGCATGAACGGCATCGAGCTGGCGACGATGCTGCGCACGCGTCACCCCGAGGTGCTCGTGTTGATGTTGAGCATGTACGACAACCGCGAGTACGTGCTGAGCGCCATCCGTGCAGGGGCGCGGGGCTATGTGCTCAAGGAGTCGCCTACAGAAGAAATCCTGAGCGCCATCAGCGCGGTGTGCGCCGGAGGCAGTTACTTCAGTGCACAGGTGTCCGACCTGATGCTGCAGTTCGGCACCTCAGTGCCGCAGCTCACCGCAAGAGAGCATGAAGTGCTGCTGTTGCTGGCGCACGGGCGCAGCAACAAGTTGGTGGCCAAAGAGTTGGACATCAGCGTGCGCACGGTGGAGACGCATCGCTTCAGCTTGCGGCGCAAGCTCGGCGTGGATTCTGCGAGTGAACTGCTGAAGATCGCAGTGACGAACGGCTGGACGACGATCTGACGGCTCTGAAAATCCGTGGTGCCCGGGGCCGGAATCGAACCGGCACGCCTTTCGGCGGGGGATTTTGAGTCCCCTGCGTCTACCAATTTCACCACCCGGGCACGGAAGAGAGCGACCCAAAATTATGGCACAGTGTCTTGCATGAATTATCCGACGATTGAAGATGCCATCGGTAAAACGCCGTTGGTCGCACTCCAGCGCATCGATGCCGCCGAGAACGCGAGGCGCAGCAACGTGATCCTCGGCAAGCTCGAAGGCAACAACCCTGCCGGGTCGGTGAAGGACAGGCCAGCGCTGTCGATGATCAGGCGGGCCGAGGAGCGCGGCGAAATCAAGCCGGGCGACACGTTGATCGAAGCGACCTCCGGCAATACAGGCATCGCGCTGGCAATGGCTGCGGCGATCAAGGGTTACCGCATGGTTTTGATCATGCCGGAAGACCTCTCCATCGAACGCGCCCAGACCATGAAAGCCTTCGGCGCTGAACTGATGCTGACGCCCAAGAGCGGTGGCATGGAATACGCCCGCGACCTGGCCGGCCAGATGGTCGCTCAAGGTAAGGGTCGTGTGCTCGACCAGTTCTCGAATCCGGACAACCCGCGCATCCACTACGAGACCACCGGGCCTGAAATATGGGGCGATACCGACGGCAAAGTTACGCACTTCGTGAGTGCGATGGGCACCACAGGAACGATCACCGGTGTCTCGCGATTTCTGAAGGAAAAGAAGGCGGCAGTGCAGATCATCGGTGCCCAACCCGACGAGGGTTCGCGCATTCCGGGCATCCGCAAGTGGCCGGAGGAATATCTTCCCAAGATCTACGACCCGAGTCGGGTCGACACGGTGGTCACCGTGAGCCAGGATAACGCCGAGGAGATGTGCCGGCGGCTGGCGCGCGAGGAGGGTATCTTTGCCGGCATTTCCGCGGCCGGTGCGCTCTGGGTAGCGCTCCACATAGCGAAATCGGTCGAAAACGCGGTCATCGTGTTTATCGTCTGCGACCGCGGCGACCGTTATCTGTCGACTGGCGTTTTCCCCGCATAGGCGCCCGGCCGGCGTCTTCAAGCATTCTCAAAGCATCCTTCAAGGTTTTCATGCCCGATCCCAAGTTTTGCCAGGTCTGCGCCACGTCGCTCGAGTGGATCGCACTGAACGAAGACGGTGGCCCCAAGTCGCGCCTGCGTTGCCCCGACTGCGGACACACGCACTGGAACAATCCGACGCCCGTGCTCGCAGCCATCGTCGAATACCGCGGGCAGGTGCTGTTGGCGCGCAATGCGGCGTGGACCAACAGCAAGATGTACGCACTCATCACCGGTTTCATGGAAGCTGGCGAGACGCCGAAAGAGGGTATTGCGCGCGAGATCAAGGAGGAGACCAACCTCGACGCGACCGAGCTGAATCTTGTCGGCGTGTACGACTTCCAGCGCATGAACCAGATCATCATCGCGTACCACGCGGTGGCTGATGGCGAGGTGTCGCTGTCTCCGGAACTGGTCGACTACCGGCTCTACGATCTGCCGAATTTGCGTTGCTGGCCCGCGGGCACCGGCTACGCACTGGCCGACTGGCTGCGCACGCGCGGCATCGAGCCGCAGTTCGTCGATTGGCCAAAGCCGGCGGCGGCACCTGCAGTGCCCGCAACATCCGACACGCCTGCGGCCTAAAATCGGTGGCAACGCGCAAGACTATTTCCAGCGTATTCGAAAGACGGCGATGCACATCCACAAAGAGCTCGACACCCGCGGCCTGAATTGCCCGCTGCCCATCCTGAAGGCCAAGAAATCGCTCAACGACATGGCCAGCGGCCAGTTACTCAAAGTGGTGGCGACCGATGCGGGCTCAGTGCGCGACTTCCAGGCCTTTGCGCGGCAAACCGGCAACGATCTTGTCGAACAGCAGACGGTCGGCGACGAGTTCATCCACATCATTCGCCGGCGCTGAAGATCGTGCGCACCGGCTTTCGTCGCGTCGGCTTCGCCGCGTTCGTTACGGCCGGCGTGATGCTGGCTCTCAATGTCTGGAGCCAGGACGTGCCCAACAACGCACTCAACCGAAAGGTGTCACCCACCGCCATTCCATTTGCGGTCATCGGCGATTCCAACAGCCACTCGTTCCAGGACCGCGTTGCGTTTCCGGCCGGCACCGGCGAGCGCGGCGGCCCTTTTCATGCTCGAACCTTTAATTGGACCGAGGTTCTCGACAAGCTGCGTGGCAAGGAGATCGACAGCGGTCCATGGGTTGTCTGGGGCAGTTCGGGCTTGCTCGCGACCGGCCGTGAGGCACTGGGTTTAAGTGGCGGCCGTGCCCCCAAGAAGGAAGACTTTCTCTACAACTTCGCCAACTCGGGTGCGAGCTGCGCTAATTTGATGGATGGGCGATTCCGTCAGGCACCGCGACTGGTTGCCGTGATGGACAAGGAGCCTGAGCGCTGGAAGCGCGGCGTTGTCCTGATCCGCATGGGGCTGAACGACTGGTCGAGCTCGCTCGACCTGCAGTCGCGGGAGCCCGATTCGCCCAAGCTGGCGGAACTGACTTCGCGCTGCGTCAAGCAGATCGGCGCGACGCTCAAGCTCATCCACGAATCGCACCCCCAGACGCTCATTCTGGTTGCCGGCATCGCGAACGAAGCGGACGACGCGGCACAAAATAACAATTGGGTTTCGGAGGCCGAGCGAAACAATATCTGGAAGGCGCTCGATAGTTTCAACGCCGGCATCCGAAAGCTCGCGGAGAGTGAGCCCAACACGGCGTTTTTCGACGATGCGGCCTGGCTGGTGCAACGGTGGGGTACGCGCGGCGGCGCGCCCAAGCCGGCGTTCAAGACCGTGACCATTGGCAAAAGCTTCGTCGTGACCAACTCAATCGGAGACGACCCGCACAACTTATTGCTTGCGGACGACCATGCAGGGTTGGTGGGCAACGCGCTGTGGGCGCAATCGCTTGTGGCGCGACTGCGCGAGGCGTTCAAACTGCCGTTGACGCCGATCAGCGACGATGAGGTTGCACGCTTCGTGACGCCACTTGTTCAGCCGCTGGTTCAGCCGGCGAAGTAGAAACTCGTCAGGTCGAAGCTCAGAGCGCAAGACCCTTCAGGTACTCGCGGAACGACGCGCCGACTTCCGGGTGTGCGAGCGCAAGTTCGACGGTGGCTTGCAGAAAACCTTCTTTGCTGCCGCAGTCGTAACGCACGCCCTTGTACGAATACGCGTAGACCGCCTCTTTTTTCATCAGTGCGGCGATGCCGTCGGTGAGCTGGATTTCACCGCCTGCACCTTTTGGCTGAAGGCGAATCTCCGCGAAGACGCCGGGGGTCAGGATGTAGCGGCCGGCCACACCCAGGCGCGACGGTGCTTCTTCGGGCTTCGGCTTTTCGACCATGCGGTTGACCTTGACCAGACCGTCTTCGACCGAATCACCCGCCACGATGCCGTAGCGCTTGACTTGATCGAGCGGCACTTCCTGCACGGCAAGCAGCGAGCCGCCCAGGCGCTCGAACAGCTTCGTCATCTGCGCCAGAACCGGCTCGCCATCTTTGGGGCCGACCATCAGGTCGTCGGCCAGCAACACGGCAAAAGGTTCGTCGCCGACCAGGTGCTCCGCGCACAACACGGCGTGGCCGAGGCCCAGCATGCGCGGCTGGCGCACATACGAGCAGGTCATGTCGTCGGGCATCACCGAACGCGCGATGCGCAGCAATTCGGTCTTTCCGCTGGCTTCGAGCTGGCTTTCTAGTTCGTAGGCGGTGTCGTAGTGGTCTTCGATGGCGCGCTTGTTGCGGCCCGTCACAAAAATCATGTCGCGGATGCCTGCAGCGTAGGCTTCCTCGACGGCGTACTGGATCAACGGCTTGTCCACCACAGGCAGCATCTCTTTCGGCTGGGCCTTGGTGGCCGGCAAAAAGCGTGTGCCGAATCCCGCGACCGGGAAGACAGCTTTGCGGATACGGGTCGAAGGAGTGGACATGAGATGGGACGTCGGTTCGAAGGTGGAAATGAGAGGGTTGACCGAAAAAAACAACCGGTGTGCGCCAAGTGCCTAGGAAGAACTCAAGAAAAAGTCAAAAAGAAGCCTAAGTGGCGCGCGCCGGGCGGTCTGTCAGCCGAGGCGCACAACCTGATCGCGCAATCTTTCGATGGTGCTGCTGAATTCGGTCAGCCGCTTTCGCTCCTGGTCGATCACTGCTGGGGGCGCCTTGGCGACGAACGCATCATTGCTGAGCTTGCCATTCACCCGAACGATCTCGGCCTCGATGCGGGCGATCTCCTTGGCGATACGTGATTTTTCTTCACCTTTGTTAATTTCCATGTGAAGACACAGTCGCACCGCCCCCACAACGGCTACGGGCGCCGCATCGGCAGCCGCTGACCAAGCCGCTACGTCGTCGAAAACCTTGACCTCTTTGAGCTTGCCCAGCGCCTGCAGCACCGGCGCCGAGTCGCGCAGGAAAGCGGCGCCTTCAGCATCGTCGGCCACTGCATAGAGGGGCAGGCGCGTCGCGGGCGACACATTCATTTTGCCGCGGAGGGTGCGGCAGGCGTCTACCAATGCCTTCAACCGCGCAACATGCGCCTCGGCTGCGGGATCGATCTTTCCGGGCTGACTCTCCGGGTAAGCGGCGATCATGATCGACTCGCCTTCACGACCCGCCACACCGGCGACCTTCTGCCAGAGTGCTTCGGTGATGAAAGGGATCACCGGGTGCGCGAGCCGTAGCAGTGTTTCGAGCGTTCGGATCAAGGTGCGGCGGGTGGCGCGCTTTTGCGCATCGGTGCCGGTCTGGATCTGCACCTTGGCGATCTCCAGATACCAGTCGCACAACTCGTCCCAAGCGAACTGGTAGATGGCGCCGGCGACGTTGTCGAGCCGGTATTCGTCGAAGCCCTTGGCAACCTCCGCCTCTACGCGCTGCAGTTGCGACGTGATCCAGAAGTCGGCACGGCTGAACTTCAGGTAGCCGTGCGCCGGTCCACCGACCTTGCAGTCTTCCTTGGTGTGCTCCATCAGGCCGCAGTCCTGGCCCTCGCAGTTCATCAGCACGAAGCGGGTGGCGTTCCAGAGCTTGTTGCAGAAGTTGCGATAACCCTCGCAGCGCTTGCTGTCGAAGTTGATGCTGCGGCCCAAGGAGGCGAGCGATGCGAAGGTGAAGCGCAGCGCGTCGGCACCGAAAGCCGGAATGCCTTCCGGGAATTCCTTTTGCGTGTTCTTGCGCACCGTCGGCGCCGTCTCGGGCTTGCGCAAGCCTTGGGTGCGCTTGTCGAGCAATCCGGGCAGCGCGATGCCGTCGATCAGGTCGACCGGATCGAGCACGTTGCCCTCGGACTTGCTCATCTTCTTGCCTTGCGCATCGCGCACCACGCCGTGGATGTACACGTCCCTGAAAGGCACGCGGCCGGTGAAGTGCTTGGTCATCATGATCATCCGGGCGACCCAGAAAAAGATGATGTCGTAACCCGTGACCAGCACGCTCGAAGGCAGATAGAGGTTGTAGTCGGCCAGCGGCGCCTCGGTCGCGTCGGGAATATTGGGCCAGCCCATCGTCGAGAACGGCAGCAGTGCCGACGAGTACCAGGTGTCGAGCACATCTTCATCGCGCGTCAGCGTCTTGCCCGGTGCAATCTTGTCGGCCTTGGCCTGTGCCTCGGCCTCGTCGTGCGCCACGTACACGTTGCCACCCTGGTCGTACCAGGCTGGAATCTGGTGGCCCCACCACAGCTGGCGCGAGATGGTCCAGTCCTGGATGTTCTCCATCCAATGGTCGTAGGTGTTGACCCAGTTCTCGGGCACGAAGCGCACTTCGCCGGACTTCACCACGTCGATGGCTTCCTGTGCGATCGAGCGGCCGTTGGCTCCGGCTTTGGTCATCGCCACGTACCACTGGTCGGTCAGCATCGGTTCCACGACGGCGCCGCTGCGGGCGCAACGCGGAACCATCAGCTTGTGCTTCTTGATTTCGACCATCAGCCCGAGCGACTCAAGATCGGCCACCACCGCCTTGCGCGCCACGAAGCGGTCCATACCGCGGTATTTTTCGGGCGCGTTGTCGTTGATGGTGGCATCGAGCGTCAACACGCTGATGACTTCGAGGTTGTGGCGCTGGCCCACCGCGTAGTCGTTGTAGTCGTGCGCCGGCGTGACCTTGACCACGCCAGTGCCGAAGGCCTTGTCGACATAGTCGTCCGCGATGACCGGAATGAGCTTGTCGACCAGCGGCAGCTTCACGCGTTGGCCGATCAGGTGCTTGTAGCGTTCGTCCTCCGGATGGACCATTACGGCGGTATCGCCGAGCATGGTTTCCGGCCGCGTGGTCGCGACCGTCAGCGTGCCGCTTCCGTCTTCGAGCGGATAGGCGATGTGCCACAGAAAGCCGTTTTCTTCTTCGCTCTCGACCTCGAGGTCGCTCACCGATGTCTTCAGCACCGGATCCCAGTTGCCGAGGCGTTTGCCGCGGTAGATGAGGCCTTCGTCGTAGAGCTGCACGAAGGTCTGCGTGACGGTAGTCGACAAGCCCTCGTCCATCGTGAAGTATTCGCGGCTCCAGTCGACCGAGTCGCCCATGCGGCGCATCTGCTCGGTAATGGTGTTGCCGGACTTTTGCTTCCACTCCCACACGCGCGCCACGAAGTTCTTTCGGCCCAGTTCGTGGCGGCTCTGCTTTTGTTCCTGCAACTGGCGCTCGACCACGATCTGGGTGGCAATGCCCGCATGGTCGGTGCCCGGCACCCACACCGTGTTGTCGCCCTTCATGCGGTGGTAACGCGCCAGACTGTCCATGATCGTGTGATTGAACGCATGCCCCATGTGCAGCGTGCCGGTCACGTTCGGCGGTGGCAGCTGGATCGAGAACGCATCGGCGCCCGCCTTGGGTTGCTGCGTGCCGCGAAAGCCCGCCTTGGCATAGCCACGGCGTTCCCACTCGGGCCCCCAATGGGCTTCGATCGCCGCGGGCTCGAAGGATTTGGAGAGGCTGTCGAGGCCGGGCTGGACGGGGGGGAGGAGTTCGCTCATGAGTCGTCGATATTACCGGCGCCCCGCTGGGTCATCTCTGCCGCAGATAATTGAACGATGCTGTTTTT
>JANXTS010000061.1 GCA_025352265.1 Variovorax sp.
CATCGCCCCCACATTCGCCGCCGTCCGTCGTCGTACGCCATCTGCATTTCACGTACGCCGGCGAAGTGCCGCTGTTCGTCGACTTCAATTTGCGGGTCGCACCGGGCGAGCACATCGCTTTGACGGGTGACAGCGGCGCAGGCAAGACGGCACTGTTGTCGTTGCTCGCTGGCCTGTTGCCGACAGACAGCGGCGACATCGTTATCGGAGGCATCGCGTCGACCGACCGCAGTGTCGACGCGCTACGCCAGCGCATCGGCTGGATGGGCCAGCGTCCGCACGTGTTCGCGGGATCGGTTCAAAGCAATGTGGGGCTCGGTCGCATCCGCGTGGATGCATCACCTATCGAAACTGCGCTTGACTTCGCGGGCCTCGGCAATGTGGCGCAAGCCCGGTTAGGCGTTTCGCTCGGCGAGGGCGGCGGTGGACTTTCGGGTGGTGAGGCGGTGCGGCTGGCGCTGGCGCGTGTCGTGGTGAATGCGGGCGTCGATCTGCTGCTCGTCGATGAGCCGACAGCGCACCTCGACACCGAAACGGCGCTGCGTGTGACCGATGCGCTGATGAAACTTGCGCTTGGCAAGACCTTGATCGTTGCCACGCATGACCCTGTGCTCGCGGCACGTCTGGACCGTGTGGTCAGCCTGGTCGCCGTCGACGATTTCGAAGTGCGCGATGTCGTAAGGGAGGCCGCATGAGCATCGCTCACATCGCTCATGGCATCCGCTTCGGCTTGTCGCCGCGTCGCAGACGCTGGAGCGAGCTGCGGCCTGTGCTCCGCCCCTTTCTCACGACGCAACCGCGCGCATTGCTGGTCGGCGCATTGCTTGCGGCCATCACCGTGCTCACCGGCATGGCACTGCTTGGTCTTTCAGGCTGGTTCATCACCGCGACGGCGCTGGCAGGTGCCAATGTCGCGACCGCTTTCATGTTCGACATCTTCATGCCTTCGGCCGGCATCCGCCTGCTGGCGGTCGGCCGCACGGCCTCGCGCTACGGCGAAAGGCTGGTCACGCACGACGCCACCTTCGCAGTGTTGGCGGCATTGCGCGTGCAGCTGTTCCGCGGCTGGGCGCGTGCCGGTACGGCGAGCGAGTTGCTGATGCGTCCCTCGCGCGTGCTGTTCAGGCTGACTTCGGACATCGACGCGCTCGAGTCTTTGTACTTGCGGCTCGTCGTGCCCGCGCTGGCTGTGCTGGGCGCCTCCGTGCTGGCTGGGGTCATCCTCGGCTTCATGCACATTGGCCTGGGCATCGCGATGGCCGCGTGGCTGGTCGCGAGCGGGTGGGGTATCGCCATCGTCGTAGCGCGTCGCGCACGCCGGCCATCGGTGCAACGTGCGCATGCGATCGAGGTGCTGCGTGCGCGGGCTGTCGATCTTGTCGCAGGGCAAACCGATCTCGTGATGGCCGGCCGCATCGATGCGCAGCGCACCGCCTTGGCGGATGCCGACCGGCGCCTTGCCGCAGCCGACCTTGCGTTGAATCGTCTCGAAGCCAACGCCGGCGCCGCTTACGGCATGGCGGGCACGATCAGCCTGGTTGCGGTGTTGCTGGCCGTCGGCGTGCTGGTCGGGGAAGGGCGCATCGGCGCGCCTGCAGCAGCACTCGCACTGCTGGTCGCGCTCACTGCCGTCGAGCCGTTCAACGCGCTGCGCCGCGGTGCCCTCGACGCAGGCCGCACCTGGCTGGCCGTGCGGCGGCTGGCACCACGCATGGGGTTGGAAGATGCCCAGTCGGCGCCCTCCGCTTCGAAAGCCACCGAAGGTTTGTTAACAAGCGGCACCGCGTTGCACTTCGACGCAGTCACTGCCGCCTATTCCCACGCGGGCGCGTCCGTGCTGCACGGCGTGTCGCTGCGCATCGATGCCGGCGAGCGCGTGGCGCTGATCGGTCCGAGCGGTGCCGGCAAATCCACACTGCTCGCCATCGTGGCCGGCGAGTTGATGCCGCGCACCGGCACTGCCACTTCATTGCCTGCCTGCCTGCTCACGCAACGCACTGAACTTTTTCAGGACAGCCTGCGCGACAACTTGCGACTGGCAGATCCCTCGGCTGACGATGCGCAGCTGTGGCACGCGCTCGAAGCCGCTGGCCTCGCACACGACATTCGCGCCACCGCTGCCGGCCTGGACACGCGACTCGGCGAGGGCGGTCTCGGACTGTCCGGCGGTCAATCCCGTCGACTCGCGCTCGCGCGGCTGTTGCTTCGTCCCACGGACTTCTGGCTGCTCGACGAGCCGACCGAATCCCTGGACACGGAGATCGCGCACGACGTGCTGCACCGCCTCGCTTCGCACGGCGGAAATCGCACCGTCCTCATCGCCACGCATCTGCGCCGCGAGGCCGCACTGGCGGACCGATTGGTGCGCATGGAAGTCGGCCGCATCGTCGCCGACCTGCATCGTGGCACCCCGGATTTCGAAGCGGCGCTGCGTGCGCTGCGTCCTGACTGAATCAGAAATAGAGAAGAGAGAAAGAAGGAAACCCCATGGACTTCGACATCGTTGCACTGTCCCGATTGCAGTTTGCCGCCACGGCCCTGTATCACTTCTTGTTCGTACCGCTCACGCTCGGGCTGTCGATCATCCTGGCCATCATGGAGACCGTCTACGTCATGACGGGCCGCGTGATCTGGCGCGACATGACCAAGTTCTGGGGCGTGCTGTTCGGCATCAACTTCGCGATGGGCGTTGCCACCGGCGTGGTGATGGAGTTTCAGTTCGGCATGAACTGGAGCTACTACAGCCATTACGTCGGCGACATCTTCGGTGCGCCGCTCGCCATCGAAGGACTGATGGCCTTCTTCCTCGAAGCGACCTTCGTCGGCCTGTTCTTCTTTGGCTGGGACAAGCTCTCCAAGGTCGGTCATCTGATCACGACCTGGGCCGTTGCCATCGGCTCCAACTTTTCGGCGCTTTGGATCTTGATCGCCAACGGCTGGATGCAGAACCCGGTCGGCGCGGCCTTAAATCCGCAGACCATGCGCATGGAAGTGGTCGACTTCTTCGCGGTGCTGACCAACCCGGTTGCGCAGGCCAAGTTCGTGCACACGGTGTCGGCCGGCTACATCTGCGCGTCGGTCTTCGTGCTCGGCGTGTCGGCGTGGTACCTGCTCAAAGGGCGCCACATCGAACTGGCCAAGCGGTCGATGACGGTCGCTGCATCGTTCGGTCTGGCAGCATCGCTGTCGGTTGTCGTGCTGGGTGACGAGAGCGGCTATCTGTCGACCGAGCACCAGAAGATGAAGCTGGCCGCCATCGAAGGCATGTGGGAAACCAAGCCTGCACCGGCCGCCTTCACTGTCTTCGGTTTCCCCGATCAGGAAGCTCGCGAGACGCACTACGCGCTGCACATTCCGGCGTTGATGGGCCTCATCGGCACACGCTCACTCGATTCGGTGATTCCCGGCATCGACGAACTGGTGAAGCGCGCGGAGGTCCGCATTCGCGAAGGCATCAAGGCCTACGACGCGCTGCAGCAGATCCGTGCCGCGGGCAGCACGCAGACTGTGACGCAAGGCGTGCGCGATACCTTCGAGAACAACGCGCCCGAGCTCGGCTATGCGCTGCTGCTCAAGCGCTATGTCGACGACCCGCGACGGGCCACCGACGAGCAGATTTCCAAGGCGGCCTGGGACACCGTGCCGCAGGTGCTGCCGCTGTTCTGGCTGTTCCGCATCATGGTCGGCATCGGCATGCTGCTGATCGCTTTGACTGCGACGTTCTTCGTACTGTCGGCGCGGCGCAAGCTAGGCGACTACCACTGGCTGCTGCGCGTGGCGGTGTGGTCGATTCCGCTGCCGTGGATCGCCATCGAGGCGGGCTGGCTGGTAGCGGAATTCGGTCGACAGCCGTGGGTCATCGAAGGCGTGCTGCCGACGGCGGTCGCGGTGTCCGATCTGGGCGTGAAGACACTGCTGCTCACCATCTTCGGCTTTATCGCGCTCTACACGGTGCTGCTCGTTATCGAGGTCAAACTGATGCTCAAGGCAATCCGCAAGGGACCCGAGCACGAGCACGCGCCCGACGTCGGCGAATCGCATGAGCGCATCGTCCCGGCCGCGCACCTTCCCCTTGCCACCGCGGAGTAAAAAATGACGCTGACCCAACTCATCGACTACGACACGCTGCGCCTCATCTGGTGGGCGCTCATCGGCGTGCTGCTGATTGGCTTTGCGGTGACCGACGGCTTCGACCTCGGCACCGGCATGCTGCTGCCCTTCGTCGGGCGCAACGACCTGGAGCGCCGCGTCGTCATCAACAGCGTCGGCCCGATATGGGAGGGTAACCAGGTGTGGTTAATCCTTGGCGGCGGCGCAATCTTTGCGGCGTGGCCGCAGCTCTACGCGGTGTCGTTCTCGGGCTTCTACCTGGCGATGTTCGTCATTTTGTCGGCGCTCATCCTGCGGCCGGTGGCCTTCAAATTTCGCAGTAAGCGCGAAGAGCCGGCGTGGCGTGCGCGTTGGGACTGGGTGCTGTTTTTCAGCGGCACTGTGCCGGCATTGATCTTCGGCGTGGCAATCGGCAATGTGCTGCAGGGCGTGCCATTCCGCTTCTCCGACGACATGCACATCCTGTACGACGGTACCTTCTTCGGCTTGCTGAATCCGTTCGCGTTGCTGTGTGGGCTGGTGTCGGTGGCGATGCTCGTGACGCACGGTGCTGCGTGGCTCACGCTCAAGACGTCGGGCCTGGTGTCGGAACGTGCGCGCCTGTACGGCATGGTGTCGGCGCTGGCGACCATCGCGCTCTATGCGCTGGCCGGCATCCTGCTGGCATCGTTCATCGGCGGCTACCGCATCACCAGCGTGGTCGATACGGTCGGGCCATCGAACCCGATGCTGAAGACGGCGGAACTGCACGCGGCCGCATGGCTGATCAACTACACGGCGCATCCGTGGACGATGCTCGCGCCGCTGGCCGGCTTCATCGGCGCGGCAGGGGCGTTGGCCGGCCTCGCGCTGCGCCGACCGGTGCTTGCGCTGCTGACCGCCGCACTCGCCATCGCCGGCATCATCGCCAGCGTGGGCGCATCGATGTTCCCGTTCATCCTGCCCTCGTCGATCGACCCGCGTGCCAGCCTCACGGTATGGGATTCGTCGTCCAGCCACATGACGCTTTTCATCATGCTGGTCGTGACCTGCATCTTCATTCCCATCATCGTGGCGTACACGACATGGGTCTATCACGTGCTCTGGGGCAAGGTCGACGAAGTCGCGATCCGCCAAGAGACCGGCCACGCCTACTGACTCGACATAGAGGAACAAACGATGTGGTACTTCTCCTGGATTCTCGGACTGCCCCTGGCAGCCGCCTTCGCCGTGCTCAATGCCATGTGGTACGAGCTGATGGACGACGACGCGATTCGTCACGCAAAGCTCGATACGCCGAAGCCTTCGCACAATCAGGAACGGCTTTAGGCGCTTTATTTAATTGCCAGATGCGCTTGCCGGCGGCTGCGGGACCACTGTGAATGTGGTCGCGGGATCGATCTTCTTCAGAAATTGCGTCATCGAGTCCACGGTCACGATGTCGATCTTGTCATCGAAGCGACGCTCGTTCGGGTGGTCGTCGAAGGCGACGTTGGCGCGAAACATGCGACCACCCAGGCGCGACATTGGACCAAGGTTGAGCGTGGTCGGCGCGTAGCCCATCAGTTTCAGCCATTGCTGAGACTTCTCCCGGGTATCGATATCGATGGTGTCGGCATATGCTTTGGTCAGTAACTCCAGTGCCCACTGATTGGAGTTTTCATATTTCGTGGCGAACGGATACGCCAGCATGTTGTAGTGCGGTGTAAAGAGTTGCAAGTATTGCGCAGGGTCTGCGAGTTTGGCTGCGATTTTCTTTTGTGCTTCTGGCGACGGAATAACTATCAAGGATTGATAGCTGAAGAGATCGTCGAGAAAGAAATTGGCCAAGCCTTCTCGCCAGATCGCCGAGTCAGCAGTGCCGCATGCATTGAGCAAGTGCTTTGTGCGCCATTGTCCGGAGGCTGGGTCCTTCAGCACAAAACCGAGATGCGAGTAGAGCAGGCCGTATTTGGAAAGATCCTGCCCTACTCGTGCGATCACAGCCACTTGGGGTTGCGCCTTGTCGAGCGCCGCCGAAAGTGCTGCGGCACTGTTGAATGCCGTGCGCACGGACTCGGGGCGCGGAGGCGCGTCCGAACAAGTTTGGCCGGCCATCGCGACGCCATGGCATATCAACGCCGCCACAGCCACGCAAGATGCGGTGCGTAAGACTTTCTTCGCGTTCACTTTGAAAGCTTCGACTGATAGAGCAACTCTTTGCCAATGGCATTCGGAACTAACGCCAACACCCTTCCCGATGCGATCAATGCGTAGCCGGTTGAAGCCGTTGCGACCTTGATTCCGCTGCCTGCAACTATGCCGATTTCCTTTGCGGTCGTCGCCGCGACTCGCACCACTGCCTTGCTGCCGTCAACAGTGTTTTGAAGGATGACGGACACCGTGTCGCCGACGGCGGTGCCAATACCCACAACGATAAAACCGGCTCCGAGTACGAAGTACAGGCTCGCATTGAGCGGGTTGCCTTCGATCGACGCCAGCGGCGACGCAGCAATGCTCGCAGCGCCCCTGCTCAGGTCCTGGCTGGCGTCGGTCGCGTGGGCGAGGTGGCCCAAGGGTGCGGCTGCGATCAGTGCCAGCGAAGCGATAAGGTTAATGTTGGTTTTCATAAATTGCAGTGTCAGTTGTTGAACTAGGGGTTAATGGAAACTCTTGGCATATTTAGCCGGATGAATATAGGTAAGAAAGACGAAGTCCCAGAGCGGTGATGTAACGCCGAAGTTTTTTTCGATGCCACGCAAATGGTGCATCTCATGGTTATTCGCGAGACTCTTGATGAATCGACCTAAGTGGTGCTCGGGCCTGTGCAGCGCATAGTGCAAGGTCACATAAGCGAAGTAGCCGAGCATGAATCCTGCGTATGTCGCCGTCAGTCCCAGCCACCATGCGGGCAACAACAAAAATGCATAAGCAATGCCGATCGTGAGTCCGGAAATGCCGATGTATGCCTTGGGGTCGAGATGGTGTGCCCAGTGATCTTTGCGAAAGCGCTGATGGAATGAAAATCGGTGCACCGCATACTCGGCGAACGACCAGATCAGAACGCCAAAAATCGTTTGCAGGATCGACAGTGGGCCAATGCAGACGGCAGTGCCGATCAGCACTGGCGCTATCAGAAAGTCGATCTTGTATTCGAATGGCGTGAGTTGCCATTTTTTCGATAAAGCCATTTGTATTGCTCAATGAAGGTGGAGCGCACGGCGCTGCGGCATCTCGTCATTGACGAGGGCGCGATGAGCCGGGCGAATGAGAGGGCGCCAAAGTCGTTCGCGGCCGAACGACTTGCCAAGAAATCGAAAGAGAGTTCTGGCGCTACTAGGACGCAGGCAAACAAGGGTGCGTTGGACGCCCTTGTGGCCAAGTGGCAGCGGGGCTTGTATTCCGTGCTGCCGTGCATGGCAGAAACGGTCTCGTTCTAGACGAAGAACGTGCGTGTGACAGTGACATTCGATCCCTTTGGTAGGCGCGACCCTCTTTGTGGTCATGGCGCCCAATCATTTTGCCGAGAGAACGCCCTAAAACAGCCTGAAAGGCAATCGCCTTGTCAGGAAAGTTTGCGGTTTTTGACTATTTCGCGAAAAAACGAGCTGCGTTATTTCGGTCCTTCAACCCAAGCACCTTCGTCACGGTCGCACCCATAGCCCTGAGCTTCATCGCAGTCTCAGGCGCCAGTCTTTGAACATCGTCGAACCACTTCATCAGCCGGTCGATGTGGTCGTGCATCTCGCGCTTCCGCTCTTGCGCGTGGCGCTCGGCATCGCTGGTCGGGATTTCGCGCCGCGCATTGCGGAGCATCGACTGCGTGGGTTCGATCTCGCGGCGGCGTCGCTCTTCGGCGAGAACGCGAAAGATCTCCCAGACATCGGAAGGCGCTTCGAAGTATTCACGGCAGTCGCTCAACTGGTGTCGCAGCCGCACAAGTCGCGAGGCCTGAAATTCCTTCAAGCCCATGCTGACGTAGGAGCGCGAGAACTCGAGTTGCTCCGCGACCTTGTCGGCAATCGGCTGCTCCGATAAGAAGATTAGTGCGTAGATCTCACCGACGGTGCGATAGATGCCCCACTTGCTGCCATCTCGCCGAAGTGCGCGATGAACTTGCGGTTGAGGGGACGGCGCGGCGGGAGGGCGGGGTGGCGCTGGAGGGCACGCCGATGCGATAGAGGAAGCTTCAGCGGGTTTGCTTACTTCCTGGGCATAGGCGCCGGCACTTCAGCCGCAGGCTCGACATCCACGCTCTTGAAGTCTGCCGGCGAAACGATTTCCAGATATTCCATGTCCGGCGAGTAGTCGAACAAGAAGTGGCGGATGCCCGGACGCTGGTGAACCACGTCGCCGGCCTCGACCAGCGTTTCCTTGTCTTCGTACATGAACTTGGCCCAGCCCTTGGTCATGATGACGACCTGGAAATCTGCCTCATGTCGGTGCCATCCCGTGCCCTCTTCCGGGGGCATGTTCGCCTTGACGAGGTGCGCGATGACAGCGCCGTTGGTTGCCTCTGCCACGCCGAGGTTGCGGTACGGTCCAGCATGGAGCGCTCCTTTGCGTTGGTGGCAGGGGTGGGGTTGCTGCAGCGCAGCGTGCATAAAGCATTCCCGCTCCGCCGATAATCCCGGCCCATGAGCGGCAACACCTTCGGCACCCTTTTCGCAGTCACCAACTTCGGTGAATCCCACGGCCCCGCGATCGGGTGCGTCATCGACGGCTGCCCGCCCGGCATGGCGCTGACCGAGGCGGACATCCAGGGCGACCTCGATCGCCGCCGCCCCGGCACCAGCCGCCACGTCACGCAGCGCAACGAGCCCGACGCGGTGCAGATCCTGAGCGGCGTGTATGAGGGCAAGACGACAGGCACGCCGATCGCGCTGCTGATTCAGAACACCGACCAGCGCAGCAAGGACTATGGGCAAATCGCGCAGCAGTTCAGGCCCGGCCATGCCGACTTCACCTACTGGAAGAAGTACGGCATTCGCGATCCGCGCGGTGGTGGCCGCTCGTCGGCGCGGTTGACGGCGCCGATGGTCGCGGCCGGCGCGGTCGCCAAGAAGTGGTTGTTCGAAAAGTACGGAACGCAGTTCCGCGGCTGCATGGCGCAAATTGGCGGCATCGTCATCCCGTTCGAAAGCTGGGAGCACGTGCCGAACAACCCGTTCTTCGCACCCAAGGCCGATGTGAGCGATCTAGAAGCCTACATGGACGCGCTGCGCAAGGCCGGCGACTCCTGCGGCGCACGCATCCGCGTGACTGCGAGCAGGGTGCCGGTCGGCCTGGGCGAACCGCTGTTCGACAAGATGGATTCCGACATCGCCTACGCCATGATGGGCATCAATGCGGTCAAGGGCGTGGAGATCGGTGCCGGCTTCGCCAGCGTGACGCAACGCGGCACCATGCACGGCGACTCGATCACGCCACAGGGCTTTGCCACCAACAACTCGGGCGGCACCTTGGGCGGAATCACGTCGGGGCAAGACCTCGAAGTGAGCATCGCGATCAAGCCGACCAGTTCCATCATCAGCCCGCGGCAGTCGGTCGACATCAACAACCAGCCGGTCGAGGTGGTGACCAAGGGCCGCCACGACCCGTGCGTCGGCATTCGTGCCACGCCGATTGCTGAGGCGATGCTGGCGCTGGTGGTGATGGAACACGCGCTGCGCAATCGGGCGCAGAACGGCGAAAGCGCGAATGCAGGTCGGCGCTCGCGGCCTTTCGGCAATGCCGGCAGCCAAGCCGGAACATCCGGTACCTCCGATGAAGCCGAGGGCCCGCAATCTTCTTTTCTCTAGGAATGAATCTGCGGCGGTGATTCATCCGTAAAGGTTGCAGGCGGTCTATTCCGATCGACTTCAATCCTCATTCCACGGAGTTTCATCATGAACACCAAGCTCATCGCAGTTGCAGCAATTGCCGGTTTTTCCGCCATCGGCGCACAAGCCTTTCAGGGTGAACAGAACCCGCTGCCGCCACAGCCATTCGTGTCGACGATGTCGCGCGCTGAAGTGCAGGCGCAGGCCTACAAGGCAGTGCCGATGACCAATGGCGGTACCGGAACCATCGCGCGCACTGCCATGGCGGATCGCAGTGCCGTACGGGCTGGCGCACGGTCGATTACGGCTGCCGGCGCGCAGACCTACGGTGACGGCGACCTGACGGTTCAGACGCGCGTCCGCTAACAACTGCAAAAACGTGCTTCGCGCAATCAGTCAAGCTCGTTGCGGCGCGGCATGTCCGCACCGCGGCGCGAGCAGGTGATCGATGAGGCCTTCGAGGCGAACTTCAGCATTGCCCCGAGGGCTGGCGTGTCGAGCAAAGCCATCGCAGTCGCGCTCAGCTTGTCGTTCTCGTCGAGCCAGGTCAGCATTGCAGCTTGAAAGGTGTCGCCAGCGCCAACCGTGTCGACCACTTTTACCGGCACGGAAGGCACATCGACCTTCGTATGTCTCGTCCACGAACTCGCGCCATGCCCGCCCCGCGTGACCGTCACCAGCGACACGCCGACGCCCAGCCAGCGCGAAGCCACTTGCTCCGGCGTTTCGCTGGGGTAGAGCAGCCCCAGGTCTTCGTCGCTGACCTTCACGAAGTGCGACACCGACACCATCCGCTCGACGAGCGCGCGCCAGCGTGACAGGTCGGGCTCGACGTTGAGGCGTACGTTAGGGTCGTAGGCGATGAGACGCTGCGTGTGCTCGCGCGCCGCCAATGCCAACAGCGCAGAACCGACCGGCTCGACGACCAATGCGTAAGAGCCGAGCTGCAGCACGCGTGTAGCCGGCGGCAGGGCGGGCAGCGTGCCGAGCGTGAGCTGCCGGTCGGCAGCGTCGGTGCCGTGAAAGGCATAGCGCGGCACGCCTGCGACATCGAGACTGATCACGCTCAGCGTGCTCGGTGCGTCGCTTCGCAGCAATAGCGACGTGTCGACTCGCTCGTCTTGCAAGGCTTTGAGCAAGCGCTCGCCGGCGCTGTCGGTCGACAGACCGGTGAGCAGGGCGACTGGTCGACCCAGACGCGCCAAACCGACCGCCACATTGAATGGCGAGCCTCCGACGCGGGCATCGAAAGCCAGTCCGGTCGGCGTCGACTCGCCCGCATACACATCCATCAGGGCTTCGCCGCAGACCACGAACATTCAATCTCCTTTGAGTGGGTCGCCAGTATAGAAATCGGGTCGACCCCGCGCCAATACTTCAAATCAAGCTGCACATCGCCTGCGCCGTTTCGCGAAGCACGGGCAGCACGCGCGCCACCGCTTCTTCCGAGCCTTCGTGGCCCATCGGCATCGTGATGTTGAGTGCGCCCACCAGTTCACCGTGCCGGTCGCGCAAAGGCACCGCGATGCCGCGTGAGTTGAGGTCGAGTTGCTGTTCCGACAGCGCCGCTCGCGTCGATCTTCAAGTTCAGCAACATCCGCGGCGCGCTGGTGGCCATGCCGCACAAGGTCACACCGACCACGCGCATCCCCGGTACCGACATGCTTTTCGAAATGATTCGCCCGTATCTTGAGTTTTTCGAGATTGGTACGGCATCGCCGGACGACCTGCGCGCCGTGGCGCAGTTACGCTACTGGCATGAGCATTTTCGAAGGTTTTCTATCCACATCCGAAACGCTGGCGGCCTTCAGCGACACCAATTTCGTGGGCGCGATGCTGCGCTTCGAGGCTGCACTGGCACGGGCGCAGGCAGATGAAGGCTTGATCCCCGAAGCGGCGGCGCAGACCATCGTCGGCAGCTGCAAGGTAGAGCTGTTCGACGTCGCCAAGATCGTGCGCGAGAGTGGCCGCGCCGGCAGCGTCGCGATCCCGCTGGTCAAGGCCTTGCGCGAGGCCGTTGGCCTGTTCAACAAGGACGCTGCACCGTTCGTGCATTTCGGCGGCACCAGCCAGGACGTGATCGACACGGCGATGTCACTGGTCACGCGCGAGGCGGTGGCGCTGGTCGAAGCCGATCTTGCGAAGGCGGCCGATGCGCTGCTCAAGCTCGCCACGTTGCACGCGGCCACGCCGATGCTGGCGCGCACGCTGATGCAGCCGGCCTCGGTCACCAGCTTCGGCTTCAAGTGCGCGGGTTGGGCGGCGCCGCTGGTGCGCAGTCACCTGCGATTGCGCGGCGCCGAGCAGCGCGCGCTGCAGGTGCAGCTCGGCGGTGCGGTCGGCACGCTGGCCCAGATGCGCGGGCAGGGCGCGGCGGTGCGCGGGCGCATGGCAGCCGAACTGGCGCTCGGCGATCCCGGTGCGACCTGGCATACGCAGCGCGACGAATGGGTCGCCCTTGGTTGCGAGCTGGCGTTGATGACCGGCAGCCTCGGCAAGATCGCCGGCGACATCGCGCTGCTAGGCCAGTACGAAGTGGGTGAAGTCGCCGAGCCGAGCGAGCCCGGCCGTGGCGGCTCGTCGGCCATGCCCCACAAGCGCAATCCGGTGGCGTCGATGATCGCTATCGCAGCCGCGCACCGAACGCCGCAGCGTGTGGCCGCGTTGCTGGCTGCCATGCCGCAAGAACACGAACGTGCGCTCGGCGCCTGGCAGGCCGAGCTGGCCGAATGGCCGCAGCTGCTGATGTCGGCGCACGGTAGCGTGCGCGCGATGGCGAGCGCGTTGCCGGGCCTGCAGGTCGACACTGCGCGCATGCGCGTCAACATCGATCGGCTGCGCGCCGAGTTGCCGCAAGACGCGGCCGACGAGTGGTTCTCAGTAGCCTTGGCGGACAACGCCGGTGCAATCGCGCTGGCCGAAGTCGATGCGCTCAAGGCCCGACTTACAAGCAAGGAAATTTCGCAATGACCGATGACACCTACGAGTCCGGGCTCGTCAACCGCCGCCGCGTTCTGGGCGATGCATGGGTCGACAAGTCGCTGGCCAACCGCAATGACTTCAATGCCGAGTTCCAGGAGCTCATTACCCGACACGCCTGGAACGACATCTGGGGTCGGCCCGCGCTGGGCGACAAGACGCGCCGCTACATGGTGCTGTCGATGATGCTGGGCATCCATGCCTACGAAGAGTTCGCGATGCATGTGCGTGCCGCACTCGACGGCCCGCCCGAGTCGCGCCTTACGCCCGACGACATCAAGGAGGTGATCATGATGGCCGCCATCTACTGCGGCGTGCCTGTCGCCAACCATGCCTTCGGCATCGCAGCGGGCATCCTGCGCGAGAAGGGGCTGCTGCCCACAGGCACACCAGTGACACCGAAAACACCAGGCACACCATGACCCGTCTCAACATCCTGCGCGAAGGCGAGGGCCCGATCGTCGTGCTCAGCCATGCGCTCGGCTGCGACCTGCACATGTGGGACGGCGTGGCCGCGTTGCTGTCTCGCGCGCACACCGTGTTGCGCTACGACCACCGCAACCACGGCGCATCGGAAATCGTGCCTGGCGACTTGCGCATCGAAATGCTGGCGCAGGACGCCGCCGACCTGATTGCGCGAGAGGCCTACGGCGAGCCCGTGCACTTCGTCGGCCTGTCGATGGGCGGCATGACGGCGCAAGCGCTCGCGGTGCGGCATCCTGAATTGCTGAAGACCGTCGTGATCGCCAACTCGGCGGCTCATTACCCCGACCAAGCCTCATGGACAGCCCGTGAGGAGACCGTGCGAACCGGCGGCATCGCAGCCATCGCGCCGGGCGCTGTCTCGCGCTGGCTCACGCCCGGCTACACCAGTACCAAGGACGGCACGGCCGCCGCACAGTCGTTGAAAGACCTGCTGCTGCGCAACGAGCCGCAGGCGTACATCGCAAGCTGCAAGGCGGTCGCGGCCATCGACTTTCGCGAGAGCAACCGACGCATCGCCGTGCCGACGCTGGTCATCGGCGGCCTGCAGGACGAGGCCACACCGATGGCGATGTCGGAAGCCATGGTGGCGGCCATCCCCGGCGCGCAGCTGGGGACGATCGACGCGGCGCACCTGAGCG
>JANXTS010000080.1 GCA_025352265.1 Variovorax sp.
CCTGCGACCTTGCGCGAGCTGCGCGACGCGGCGCTCGCCGACGAACATGGCCACAAGCTGCAGGCTGCGCTGATGCGGCATGCGCTGGGCTGAAGAAACACTTTATGACTGCTCCGATCGCCACCTTCGAGCTTCGCGTTGCCGAAGCACGCGGACTCAATCCGCTGATCCGGTTGCTGCGTTTGCGGCGCGACGACGGCAGTGCCTTGCCCGGATTCGCTGCCGGTGCGCACATCCGCGTGCAGGTGTCGTTGCCCGACGGCAAGACCGACTGGCGCCACTACTCGCTCATCAACTTCGCGATCGAACGCAACGCCACCGTGGCGCCGACTGAGTACGTCATCGCCGTGCGCAAGGAGGCCGAAGGCCGTGGCGGCTCTCGCTTCATGCACGAGCAGTTGAAAGAAGGCGACATGCTCGCGATCGAGGCGCCGAAAAATGACTTTCCGCTGCACACCGGTCCGGGTGGTTCGGTTCTGGTGGCCGGCGGCATCGGCGTGACACCGCTCGCGACCATGGCCGCGCGCCGCCGCGCGGAGGGTGCCGAAGTTCGAATGCACTACGCCGGGCGCAGCCGCGACCTGATGGCCTTCCTGCCCGAGCTGCAATCGCTGCTGGGTAACGATTTGCGTGTGCATGCCGATGCCGAGGCCGGCACGCCGCTCGACATCGAAGCCCTGTTGAACGATGTGCCAACCGGCGATCGCCTCTACGTCTGCGGCCCCAAGGTCATGCTCGACGCAGTGCTTGCCCGTACGCAGGCTCGCGGCTGGGAACACGACCGCGTGCACTTCGAGCTCTTCTCGGAAACCGCGGCGGAGGAGAGCGACCAGCCCTTCGAAGTGGAGCTCGCGCAGTCGGGCCAGCGCTTTACCGTGGCGGCCGACCAGACGCTGCTCGACTGCCTGATCGACAACGGCTGCGACCCGATGTTCGACTGCAAGCGCGGCGAGTGCGGCGTGTGCGTCGTGCAGGTGCTCGAAGGCGAAATCGACCACCGAGACTACGTGCTGACCGCCCGCGAAAAAGCGCAAGGCGATGTCATGCAGATGTGCATCTCGCGCGCCAAGGGTGCGCGGCTCGTGATCGACCTTTGAAGGAGCGACGAAACTCATGACTTCGTACCGCGACAACCCCGACGCCGTGCGCGCGCTGGTGCGCAACGACCAAGTGCATCGCGACCTCTACACCAGCAAGGAACTGTTCGAGCTGGAGCAGGAGCACTTCTTCGCCAACACCTGGAACTACGCGGGACATGAAAGCCAGCTGCCCAAGTCGGGTGACTGGATCACCAACGAGATCGCAGGACGCCCGCTGATCATCGTGCGCCATACCGACGGCAGCGTGCGCGCCATGATGAACCGTTGCGCCCACAAGGGCTCGCGGCTGGTGAGTGCGCCGTGCGGTAACACCGGCAAATTCTTCCGCTGTCCGTACCACGCCTGGACCTTCAAGACAGACGGCGCCTTGCTCGCCATCCCGCTGAAGACCGGTTATGAAAATACGGCCCTGCACGAGTGCGAATCGGCCAAGGGCCTCACCACGCTGAAGCATGTGCGCACCCACCGCGGCTTCATCTTCGTGAAGATCAACGATGCCGGGCCGGACTTCGACGAATACTTCGGCGACTCGCTGGGCTCCATCGACAACATGGCCGACCGCTCGCCCGAGGGCGAACTCGAAATCGCCGGTGGTTGCCTGCGCTTCATGCACCAGTGCAACTGGAAGATGTTCGTCGAGAACCTCAACGACACCATGCATCCGATGGTGGCGCACGAGTCGTCGGCCGGCACCGCCAAGCGGATGTGGGCCGACCAGCCCGCCGATGCGCCCAAGCCGATGGCCGTGGAGCAGTTCGTGCCCTTCATGTCCGACTACAAGTTCTTCGAGGACATGGGCATCCGCACTTATGACAACGGCCACAGTTTCACCGGCGTGCACTTCAGCATCCATAGCAAGTACGCGGCGATCCCCGAGTACGACGACGCGATGAAGGCGCGCTACGGCGAAGAGAAGACCGCGCAGATCCTCGGAACGGCGCGGCACAACACCGTGTACTACCCGAACCTCACCATCAAGGGCGCGATCCAGTCGATCCGCGTGGTGAAGCCGATCGCGGCCGACAAGACGCTGGTGGAAAGCTGGACGTTTCGCCTTAAAGGCGCGCCGCCCGAGCTGCTGCAGCGCACGACGATGTACAACCGCCTCATCAACTCGCCTTTTTCCGTCGTGGGACACGACGACTTGCAGGCGTATCGCGGTATGCAAGCCGGCCTGCATGCGAGCGGCAACGAATGGGTCAGCCTGCACCGCGATTACGACGCGTCGGAGTTGAAGGGCGGCGAGATCACGACGGGTGGCACCAGTGAATTACCGATGCGCAATCAATACCGCTCATGGGTGGAACGCATGACCGAGACTATGTAATGACCGCCAACCAGATCACTCGCCAGGACCTGATCGACTTCGTCGTGAACGAAGCGCATCTGCTCGACACGCGTCGCTATGAAGAGTGGAATGCGCTCTTCACCGACGACGCCTTCTACTGGGTGCCGCTGGTGCCCGATCAGGAAGACGGCATCAATCACACCTCGCACATGTACGAGGACAAGCTGCTGCGCGACCTGCGCATCGAGCGCCTGAAGAGCCCGCGCGCGTTCTCGCAGCAGCCGCGCAGCCGTTGCCATCACCTGCTGCAGGTGTCGGTGGTCGAGCAGTTCGACGCAGATGCCAGCCGCTTCGTGGTGCGCACCGGTTTCCACTACACCGAGTCGCAGGGCGACGAGCTTCAGTTCTACGTCGGCACCTTCTTCCATCACCTGACCGTGCACGACGGCGCATTGCGCATCACGCACAAGCGCGTCAACCTGCTCAACTGCGACGCGGCATTGCCGGCGGTGCAGCTCTTCATATGAGCACGGCATGACGAGCGAGCTATGACGCGCACGGTTCACGATGTCTTTTCGGCGACGGCGGCACGCACGCCCGGTGCGGAGTTCCTGTTTACAGAGTCGGTTACAGCCGCGGCCTATGGCATCGCGGCGGGAGCGATCCGCTGGAGCGACGCCGCCGCTGAAGTCGCGCGCCTGCGTACGGCCTATGCCGCAGCCGGCTACGGCCACGGTCATCGCATCGGCTTGCTGCTGGAGAACCGACCCGCCTTCCTGTTCCATTGGTTCGCGCTCAATGCCTTGGGTGCGAGCGTGGTGCCCATCAACGCCGACATGCGATCGGCCGAGCTGAGCTACCTGATCGGCCACAGCGAGATCGGCCTGGTCGTGACGCTGCCCGAGCGTGCCGCCGACCTGTGCGCCGCCGCCGCATCGACGGGCGTCGCCTTCGAAACGATGGGTCCGGACGACGCGGTGCCGGCCGCCAAGACCGCCGCACCGCGCGCCGCCGAACCGATCGGCGCCGACACCGAATGCGCGCTGCTCTACACCTCGGGCACCACTGGACGCCCAAAGGGCTGCATCCTCGGCAACAGCTACTTCGTCAACGCGGGCGAGTGGTACGCCGCGCTCGACGGCGTTTGCAGCGTGCGCCGTGACACCGAACGGGTGATGACGCCGCTGCCTCTCACCCACATGAACGCGATGGCCTGCTCCACGATGGTGGTGCTGGTCGCCGGCGGCTGCCTGGTGCAGCTCGATCGCTTCCATCCCAGGAGCTGGCTGCAAAGCGCACGCGAAAGCGGCGCGACCATCGTCCATTACCTCGGCGTGATGCCCGCCATGCTGCTGTCGGCCCCGCCATCACCCGCCGACCACGACCACGCGATTCGCTGGGGCTTCGGCGCCGGCGTCGATCGCAAGAACCACCTGCCCTTCGAGCAACGCTTCGGCTTCCCGCTGGTCGAGGCCTGGGCCATGACAGAGACCGGCGTCGCCGCCTGCATCATGGCCAACCACGAGCCACGCCTCGTCGGCGAAAGCTGCTTCGGTCGCCAAGAGTCGTTCGTCGATATCAAGCTCATGGACGACCAAGGCAACGACGCCGCAGTCGGCGCGCCCGGCGAACTGCTGGTGCGCTCAGCCGGCACCGATCCACGCCGCGCTTTTTTCTCCGGCTACCTCAAAGACGAGAAAGCCACCAACGAAGCCTGGGCCGACGGCTGGTTCCACACCGGTGACCTGGTCCGCCGCGACGCCGAAGGCAACTTCTTCTTCGTAGACCGCAAGAAGAACGTGATCCGTCGAAGCGGCGAGAACATTTCCGCCGTGGAAGTAGAGAGCGTGCTCAACCAGCACCCGGCCGTCAAAGCCTCCGCCGTCGCAGCAACCCCCGATGCCGTACGCGGTGATGAGGTGCTGGCCTGCATCGTGCTGCGCGATGCCGCCGACGAAACCGCCAAACAACAGATCGCCGCCAGCATCGTCGATCACGCTCTGGCCCAACTCGCGTACTACAAGGCACCGGGCTACATCGCCTTCATCGACGCGTTGCCACTCACGCCGTCGCAAAAAATTCAACGCGGAGAACTGCGTGCTTTGGCGCTGACTTTGCCGTCGCAAGCGAACTGCATCGATACGCGGTCGATGAAGAAGCGGCAGGGTTGAATGAACATGCTCTTTTGTACTCGCTGCGTCGTTGTGTTGGGCCGGCATCGCACGGCACGAGCCAACCGAACTTGCACCCGAGCCCGGACCCACTGAAATGGCAACTACAAAACGCCGCCAGTCCTACGAAGGCGTAGCCGTGGCCGTCCCTGTCACGGTCCCTTACGAGCGCTATTCCACCCGTACCGCCCACTGGTTCCTGGGGCGCGCGGTCGATGCATTGGTGCAGTCCAGCGGCATCGCCAAAGAAGAAATCGACGGCTTCTGCGTCAGCAGCTTTTCGTTGGCGCCGGACACTGCCGTCGGCCTCACCCAGCACCTCGGCCTCTCTCCACGTTGGCTCGACCACGTGCCCACAGGCGGTGCATCCGGTGTCATGTGCCTGCGCCGCGCCGCCCGTGCCGTGCAGTCGGGTGATGCCGACATCGTGGCCTGCGTGGCCGGCGACACCAACCATGTCGATTCGTTCCGCCAGACCCTCGGCGCCTTCAGCAACTTTGCGCGCGACGCGACCTACCCCTATGGCGCGGGCGGCCCCAACTCTGTTTTCGCCTTCATCACCGCCAACTACATGCGGACCTTCGGCGCCACGCGCGAAGACTTCGGACGCATCGCCGTCGACCAGCGAACCAACGCGCTCAAGAATCCGCATGCGATGTTCAAGAAGCCGCTCACGCTTGAGGCTTATATGGCGGCGCGGCCGATCTCCGACCCGATCCATCTGTTCGACTGCGTCATGCCGTGTGCCGGTGGCGAGGCGTTCCTGGTGATGAGCGAAGAACGCGCACGCGACCTCGGCCTGCCTCATGCGCTGGTGCACGGTGCCATCGAGCGTCACAACGCCTATGCCGACGATCCGATCATGGTGCGCGGCGGTTGGCGCATGGACCGTGACGATCTCTATGCACAGGCCGCGGTGCAGCCATCGGACATCGACTTCGTGCAGACCTACGACGACTACCCGGTGATCGTGATGATGCAGTTCGAGGACCTCGGCTTTTGCGAAAAAGGTGATGGACCTGCCTTCACGCGCGCGAACACGATGACGCACGACGGCAGCTTTCCCAACAACACCAGCGGTGGTCAGTTGTCGGCCGGCCAGGCCGGTGCGGCCGGTGGGTTTCTGGGCATGACCGAAGCGATCCGCCAGCTCACCGGCGCTGCGGGCGAGCGTGGTGTGCCCGATGCCCAGCTCGGTCTCGTGGCCGGCTTCGGCATGGTTACTTACGACCGCTGCCTGTGCACCGGTGCCGTGATCCTCGGCCGCGGTGTCGGCCGCGGGCAGGGTCGAGCATGACGATGCCCTTCATCCATCCGCCGCGCAAGAACCCGGTGCTGCGCACGCGGCAGATGAACCTGCCGCCGTGGGCGCGCGGCCGCGTCGCGCTCGGCATCACGGCCGCTGCCGCAGAGGGCCGGTTCGAACTGCAGGTCTGCGACGACTGCGGCACGGTGCAATACCCTCCGCGCGAGGTCTGCCACAAGTGCCTGTCGGTCAGCCTGCGCTGGCGCGAACAAAGCGGGGAGGGCGCGCTGCTCGCCACCACCACGCTGCATCACAGCAACGACCTGTACTTTCGCGAGCGCCTGCCCTGGCGGCTGGGCCTGGTGCATCTCGATGCCGGCCCGACGCTCATGGTGCACCTGCACGGTGAAGTCGCAGAGGTTGACAAGGCACCGCCGCGCGTGCGCGTGCGCGTGGGCGCCCGGCTCGACCGCGCGGGGCAGGCCGTGCTCATTGGTTTTCCGAACGAAGGAAGTGCTCATATGGCCGACGACAAGATGCTGAGGGAAATGACCAGCGACCCCAAATTTCGCAAAGTGCTGGTGACCGACGGCAAGACCGAAGTGGGGCAAGCGTTGGTGCGCGCGCTGGTCAGGGCCGGTGCCGACATCGTTTGGGTGGGCCATGCCGAATCCTGGAAGAAACTGGGCGGGCTCGATGACATCTCGGCGCTGCCGCAAGTGACGCTGGTGCCGCTCGACCTGACCAACGGCCGGGCGGTGACCGAGCTGGCCGCAGAGATCGGCGGCAAGGTCGACATCGTGATCAACAACGCCGAGGTGCATCGCAACTTCGGCATCGGCGCGCGCCGCGGGACCGATGCGGCCAAGGCCGAGATGGACATCAACTACTTTGGCCTGTTGCGGCTGGCGCAGGAGTTTGGCCCGGCGCTCAAGGGCCGCGCGGCCGATGGGCAGACCGGTGCGACCGCGTGGGTCAACCTGCTGTCGGTCTATGCACTCAGCAACTTTCCGCCGCACGGTACCTTCAGCGCGTCGAAGGCGGCTGCCTTGTCGCTGTCGCAATGCCTGCGCGCCGAGATGCGCCCGTCCGGCATACGCGTGATCAATGTATTCCCCGGTCCGATCGACGACGACTGGAACCAGCAGATGCCAGCACCCAAGCTGGCCCCCGACACGCTGGCCAACGCCATCGTGAAAGCGTTGCGCGACGGCGTCGAAGACATCTATCCGGGCGACGTGGCGCAAGAGTGGCTCGAACGCTGGCGCGACAACCCCAAGATCCTCGAGCGCGAGCTGGCCGCGGGCGGCAGCTGAAAGCAGGAACAGAGACAACATGACAAGCACGACCGAACTGATGTCCGCTGCCCAAATCCTCGGCAGCCTCGTGACGGCGATGAGCACCGGCCGAATCCGCATAATCGATCTCACGCAGACGCTCACGCCCGAGTTCCCGCAGATCGCACTGCCGCCCGAGATGGGCCAGTGCTGGCCCTTTCGCATCGAGGAGGTCTCCAAGTACGACGAGCGCGGCCCGGCCTGGTATTGGAATAACTTCTCCTGCGGCGAGCACACCGGCACGCACTTCGATGCACCGATTCACTGGATCTCGGGCCGCGACCTGCCCAACAATTCGGTCGACACGATCCCGGTGCAGAACTTCGTGGCTCCTGCCTGCGTGATCGACTGCTCGACCGACGTGCAGGGAAACGACGACTACTTGCTGAGCGTGGCAGACATCGAGCGCTATGAAGCCGCACATGGCCGCATTCCAAAAGGGGCCTGGGTGCTGATGCGCACCGACTGGTCCAAGCGCGCCGACCCCGAGGCGTATCAGAACTTCGACGAGACCGGCCAGCACACACCCGGCCCGAGCACCGAGGCCGTGCGCTTTTTGGTCGAGCAGCGCGATGTGCTGGGCTTCGGCTCGGAAGCCATAGGCACCGATGCCGGACAGGGCTACCACCTGCGTCCGCCGTACCCGTGCCACTACTACATGCACGGAGCGGGGCGCTACGGTCTGCAGTGCCTGTGCAACCTCGACCTGTTGCCGCCATCGGGAGCGGTGCTGATCTGTCCGCCGCTGAAGATCGAGAAGGGCAGCGGCAGTCCGTTGCGCGTGCTGGCACTCGTCGGCGCCGATGTCGGAGTTGGGTCGTGAACGCAGCGCGCAAAGTCGCAGCCGTCACCGGCGGCAGTGCCGGCATTGGCCAGGCCATCTGCGAAGACCTGCTGGCAAAGGATTACGAGGTGGTGTCGCTGTCGCGTCGCAAGGCAAGCATCGACCATCCGCGCATGCACAGCATCGAGGTCGACCTGGGCGACCGGGCCGCGACGGCCGAGGCCGCGGCTGAACTGGTGCATCGCTTCGAGGTCGACACGGTGGTCCACAACGCTGGCGTGATTCGCCCCGCATTGCTCGCCGACGTCAAGTTGACCGATCTGGATGCGCTGGCCGAACTTCACCTCGGCTGTGCCATTCAGCTGGTTCAGGCAGCGCTGCCACGCATGCGCGACCAACATTTCGGCCGCGTGGTGCTGATGTCGTCGCGCGCCGCGGTCGGCCTGGCCACACGCACGGCCTATTCGGCGACCAAGGCCGGCATGCTCGGCATGGCGCGCACCTGGGCGCTCGAACTCGCGGCCGACGGCATCACCGTGAACGTGGTGGCGCCGGGCCCCATCCGCACCGACATGTTCTACGACGTGGTCGAGCAGGGCAGCGACAAGGAGCGCGCGCTGGCCGCGTCTGTGCCCGTCAAGCGGCTGGGCGAGTCCGCCGACGTCGCGCGGGCGGTGGGTTTCTTCGTTGACCCAGCCAACGGATTCGTGACTGGCCAGGTGCTGTACGTTTGCGGCGGCACCAGCGTCGGCAGCCTCGCACTGTGACCTTGCCCTTGACCTTGCCCCTGCGCCTGCGCCTGCGCCTGCGCCTGCGCCGTTTCTTGCTCTGTGTAGTTTCTTTCGTTCAGTTTCTTTTCAACCTGGAGTTCCTTTCCATGCCCAGCAAACCTCTCAAGTCACACAAGTCCCTGACGGCGCTTGCCCTCATCGCGGCCATCGCAAGCTTTGCGGCGCCCGTGCTGGCGCAGGTCAAGATCGGCGTCGTGACGTCAGCCACCGGCCCGACCGCGCTGGTCGGCATCCCGCAAAAGAACACGGTGCCGCTGCTGCCGACCAAGATCGGTGACATCACCGTCGAATACATCTCGCGCGACGACGCCAGCGACTCTACCAACTCGGTGACCGAGATCAAGAAGCTCATCAGCGAATCGAATATCGACGCGCTCATCGGCCCAAGCGGCTCGCCCAACGCGATGGGCGTGATCCAGTTCATCGCCGACGCCGGTGTGCCGATGCTGGCGCCGGTCGGCACGGCCGCCGTGGTGCTGCCGATGACCGATGCCAAGAAGTGGGTCTTCAAGACCACGCAGAACGACGACATCATCGCCAAGGCGCTGGTCGGGCAGATGGTCAAGATGAAAATCAAGACACTCGGCGTCATCGCGCTCAATGATCCGTACGGTGAGAACTGGGTCAAGGTGATGGGCGAACTCGCTGCCAAGAACGACATCAAGATCGTCGCGACCGAACGCTTCCTGCGCACCGACACCTCCGTCACCGCGCAGAGCCTGAAGGTGATCTCGGCCGCGCCGGATGCGGTGCTGATCGCCGCTGCCGGTGGCCCGACCGTGTTGCCACAGACCACGCTGTTCGACCAGGGCTTCAAGGGCCAGGTCTTCCAGACGCACGGCGCCGCGCTGCCCGACTTCTTGCGCCTCGGTGGCAAGAAGGTCGAAGGCACCATCCTGGCTGCGAGCCTGATGCTGGTGCTGCCCGAGATCGCCGACAGCAACCCGTCCAAGAAGATGGCGCTCGACTACATCGCCGCCTACGAAAAGCTCAACGGCAGCAAGCCCGCCACCTTTGGTGCCAACGTATACGACGCCGGCCTGCTGCTGCAAAAGGCGATCCCGATCGCAGCGCAAAAAGCCAAGCCCGGCACCAAGGAGTTCCGGGTCGCGCTGCGCGATGCGCTGGAGCAGACCAAGGAGCTGGTTGCGACGCAGGGCGTGTACACCATGTCCGCAGCCGACCACAGCGGCTTCGACGATCGCGGCCGCGAGCTGATCACGGTCAAGGACGGCAACTGGAAACTTCTGAAGTAACCAGCGCATAAGAAGAAAGAGCGAAGCGCGTCACCGCATGAATCTCCAGATCGCAGTTCTCCTGGGCCAGGACGGCATCACCAACGGCGCCATCTATGCGCTGCTGGCCTTATCGATCGTGCTGGTCTTCACCGTGACGCGCGTGCTTTTGATTCCGCAAGGTGAGTTCGTTGCCTACGGCGCATTGACGATGGCGGCCATCCAGGCCGGCCAGCCCAGTGCGGTCGTATGGCTCGTCGCTTTGCTCTTCGCGGCCTCTGCTGCGCTGGACGTGGCGCTGCTGCTGATGCGCAGCGAGCGCGCCGTGCCGCTGCGCTGGATGTTCGCGGGCAAGCTGCTCTATCCGTCGCTGATGCTGCTGGCGGTCTACAAGCTGCCGCTCGCCACGATGCCGATGCCGTTGCAGATCGCATTGACGCTGGCACTGCTGGTGCCGCTCGGCCCGCTGCTGTACCGCCTCGTCTTTCAGCCGATCGCCGATGCGTCTGCGCTGGTGCTGCTGATCGTGTCGATCGCGCTGCATGTGTCGATGGTCGGCGTCGGCCTGCTGGTCTTCGGGCCGGGCGGTGCGAGCACAACGCCGCTGGTCGACGCGATCATCGAGGTCGGTGGGGTTCGCATCAAGGCGCAGACGCTGTGCGTGATCGCGGTCGCGCTGCTGCTGATCGGCGCGCTCTATCTGATGTTCGGCCGCACCTTGTACGGCAAGGCGCTGCGCGCCGCGGCGATGAACCGCATGGGGGCGCGGCTCATGGGCATCTCGCCGGTGTTCGCCGGCAAGGCCACCTTCTTGTTGGCGGCAGCGATCGGCGCGATGTCGGGCGTGCTCATCGCACCGATGACCACCATCTACTACGACTCGGGCTTCATCATCAGCCTGAAGGGCTTCGTCGGTTCGATCATCGGCGGGCTCGTGAGCTACCCGATCGCGGCTATCGGCGCGGTGGTGGTCGGGCTGATCGAAGCTTTCTCTGCTTTCTATGCCAGCACCTACAAGGAGATCATCGTCTTCACGCTGATCATTCCGGTTCTGCTGTGGCTGTCGCTCACCAGCAAGCATGTGGAGGACGAGGAATGAGCGCACGTAGCTCATTCGTCGGACTCGGCGTGTTCGTGCTGCTGCTCATCGTCGCGCCGCTGGTGGTGCCGCCGTTCTATGTCACGCTGTTCAACTACATCGGCCTCTACGGGTTGGTCGCGCTCGGTCTCCTGCTGCTGACCGGCGTCGGCGGCCTCACCAGTTTCGGGCAAGCGGCTTTCGTGGGCCTGGGCGCCTACACGACGGCCGCGCTGTCGACCGGTGCGATCCCGGTGCCGGCCATGTTCACCTGGGCGCAGCACTCTCCGTGGATCGCGCTGGTCGCGGGGTTGTTGCTGACACTCGCGGTCGCGCTGGTGCTGGGCGCGCTCACGCTGCGGCTGTCGGGCCACTACCTGCCGCTCGGCACCATCGCCTGGGGCCTGAGCCTCTACTACCTGTTCGGCACCTTCGACCGATTGGGCGGGCAAACCGGCCTGCCGGGCATCCCACCGATCTCGCTGTTCGGCGTCAAGCTCGAAAGCGCCAACCAGATGTACTACCTGATCTGGGCCTTCGTGCTGGTCGCGGCGCTCACCACGCAGAACCTGCTCGATTCGCGCCAGGGCCGTGCCATCCGCGCGCTCAAGGGAGGAGTGGTCATGGCCGAGGCGATGGGCGTGAACACGGCGCGCTCGCGCATGGTGATCTTCGTCATCGCCGCGCTGCAGGCCTGCGCATCGGGCTGGCTGTATGCGCACCTGCAACGCTTCGTCAACCCCTCGCCATTCAGCCTGCAGTACGGCATCGACTACCTGTTCATGGCAGTGGTCGGTGGCGTCGGCCAGGTGTGGGGCGCGTTCCTGGGGGCGGGCGTCATCATCGTGTCGAAGCAGTGGCTGCAGAACATCCTGCCGAGCCTGCTGGGCCGCTCCGGCAACTTCGAGATGATCGTGTTCGGCGCGCTGTTGATCCTGCTGCTGCAACGTTCGCGGTCGGGACTCTGGGGCGTTGTCACACGCTGCATGTCCCAGCTGATGCCGAAGTCGAAAACCGGGCGCGCACGCAGTCTGTCGCTGACAGCCGAGCCGCTGTCGCGCCGGCCGATGCCGCCGCGTGGCGAGGTCGTGTTGAAGGCCACGGCCGTCACGCGCCGCTTCGGTGGGCTGGTCGCCAACGACGCCATGGACCTCACCGTGCATGCCGGCGAGATCCTCGCGCTCATCGGCCCCAATGGTGCGGGCAAGAGCACCATGTTCAACCAGTTGTCGGGCGTGGACACGCCCACATCCGGCCAAGTGATCTTCCGCGGGCAGTCGATCGCCGGCCGCGGCTCGCGCGCCATCGCCAGGCTGGGCTTGAGTCGCAGCTTCCAGCATGTGCGGCTGATGGCGGAGATGACGGTGGTCGAGAACGTCGCCATCGGCGCGCACCTGCGCGGCAAGCGCGGCGTGCTGGCGGCGGCATGGCGGCTCGACCGAACCGAAGAGGCGCGCCTGATGGCCGAGGCCGCGCACCAGGTCGAGCGTGTCGGCCTGAAGGAGCATATGTTCGACGAGGCCGGCTCGCTGGCGCTGGGCCAGCAACGCACGCTGGAGATCGCACGCGCGCTCGCCAGCGATCCGAGCCTGCTGCTGCTCGACGAGCCCGCCGCCGGCCTGCGCCATCGCGAGAAGGAAGCGCTCGGCGACCTGCTGCGCAAGCTGCGCGGGGAGGGCATGGCGATCCTGCTGGTCGAGCACGACATGGACTTCGTGATGGGCCTGGTCGACCGCGTGGTGGTGATGGACTTCGGCCAGAAGATCGCCGAGGGCTTGCCCGACGAGGTGCAGAAGGATCCCGCGGTGCTCGAGGCTTATCTGGGCGGGGTGGAAGCATGACCACGAACACCGACGTGACAGCCAAGGTGCTCGAAGTCCGTGACCTCACCGTCTCCTACGGCAAGGTCGACGCACTGGTCAAAGCCAGCATCGAAGTCGGCACCGGCCGCATCGTGACCGTGATCGGCCCCAACGGCGCCGGCAAGACCACGTTGCTTTCGGCAGTGATGGGCGTGCTGCCGTCGCGTGGCGAAATCGTGCTCGACGGCACGGTGCACCACTCTCCGCAAGTCGAGCAGATGGTGCGCGCCGGCATGACGCTGGTGCCGGAAAAGCGCGAACTCTTCGCCGGCATGAGCGTGCAGGACAACCTGCAGCTTGGCGCCTTCGACCGGCATCGCCGCGGCCTGCGCGACAGTGCGGAAACTCTGATCGAGATCTACAGCCTGTTCCCGCGCCTGCAGGAGCGCAGTGCACAGCTTGCCGGTACGTTGTCGGGCGGCGAGCGCCAGATGCTCGCGATCGGCCGCGCCCTCATGGCCAAACCGCGACTGCTGATGCTCGACGAGCCCAGCCTCGGCCTCGCGCCGCTGATCGTGCGCGAGATCTTCCGCATCATTGCCGCCCTGCGCGAGCGCGGTGTCTCGATCCTGCTGGTGGAGCAGAACGCACGTGCTGCGTTGCAGGTCGCCGACTACGCTTATGTGCTGGAAACCGGTGCCATCAGCATGCACGGCCCGGCCGCTGAACTGGCACAAGACCCGCGCGTCGTCGAAGCCTATCTGGGTCTCGCCGGCAAGCACCAGGACCGGCTCGCCCGATGACGACCGCGCGC
Organism: Variovorax sp.; assembly: GCA_025352265.1. Taxonomy (GTDB): domain Bacteria; phylum Pseudomonadota; class Gammaproteobacteria; order Burkholderiales; family Burkholderiaceae_C; genus Variovorax. The sequence goes on from JANXTS010000080.1 coordinate 13,647, forward strand.
TGACATCCATGCTTCGAATCCAACGCCAGGACACGCCCACATTGTTGACACTTCAATGTTTTCAGCTTCATCTTTATCTGGAAGGACGCTCATGAAAATCATGACCCGCAACACCGTCGCACTGGCAGTCGCCATGGGACTCTCGGCCGCGGCGATGGCCGCCGATCTCAAGATCGGCTTCATCAGTTCGCTCTCCGGCCCCGTGTCCGCGCTTGGCATTCCTTACGAAAAGGGCATCCGCGCCGCCCTTGCAGAAAACCCGATGCTGGCCGGCCACAAGGTCGAGCTCATCGTGCTGGACGACGCATCCGACCCCACGACCGCCGGCCGCAACGCCCGCAAGCTGGTTGTCGAAGACAAGGTCGACGTGCTCATCGGCACCTCCGGCGTGCCCGGCGCCATGGCCATCGCCGCGGTGGCGAAAGAACTCAACGTGCCGTTGATCTCGCCGACCCCGGTGACCATTGCGGGTGGCGCCGACACGTGGGCTGTGACGGTATCTCAGTCGTTCCCGCTGATGGTCTCGGCCGTGGTCGAGCGCATGCATAAAGCCGGTGTGAAGACGGTCGCCTTCATCGGTTTCTCCGACGCACTCGGCGACCTGGCTTACGACTCGCTGAAGATGAGCACCGACGCCGCCGGCATCAAGATCGTCGCCAACGAGCGCTATGCACGCGCCGACGCATCGGTCACCGGCCAGATCCTGAAGATCACCGCGCTGCGTCCCGACGCTGTCTTTGCCGGCAACTCCGGCACACCCGGCGCGCTGCCGTACCTGGCACTCGCAGAGCGCGGTTACAAGGGCCAGCTCTACGGCACCCACGGCCTCGTCAACGCCGACTTCGTGCGTGTCGGCGGCGCCTCCATCGAAGGTTTGCAAGTCCCGAGCGGCCCGGTGCTGGTGGCCGACCAGCTCGCAGCCGACAACCCGATTCGTGCCGTGTCGATGAACTTCCGCGCGGCCTACCAGAAGGTCAACGGCGCGCCACCGAACGATGCCTTCTCGTCCTATACCTACGACTCGTACCTGCTACTCGGCGACGCAGCAAAGCGCACCAAGGGCGAGCCGGGTACACCGGCTTACCGCACGGCATTGCGCGACGCGATCATGAGTACCAAGGAGCTGGTCGGCACGCACGGTGTCTACAACTTCAAGCCTGACGATCGATACGGGTCCGACAAGCGTGGCGTGGTCCTGGTCAAGATGGAGAAGGGTCAGTGGAAGCTGGCTCCTTGAGATGAAGACCGGCGCTCGTTCTCGTTGTTTGGTGGTGCGCTTGTTGCGCACGGGGTGGGATCACGCCGACGGCGTACTCCCCTCCGGACGGAAGTACCCGGTGGCCGCGGCACGAGCCAACGAATGCACCCGAGCCCGGTTTCTGGAGTCATTGACATGACCTACCGCGAACATCCGGAAGCCATCGCTGCATTGGTCGAACAAGACCGAGTCCACCGCGACCTCTACCTGAGCGACGAGCTGTTCGCACTGGAGCAAGAGCGGTTGTTCGCAAACACATGGCTCTACGCCGGCCACAAGAGTCAAGTACCGAACACCGGTGACTACTGGGCTTTGGAACTCGCAGGCAAACCGGTCATGCTGGTGCGCCAACCCGATGGCCGCGTGCGCGTGTTCTACAACCGCTGCGCTCACAAAGGCAGTCGCCTCGTCACGGATGAACACGGCAACACCGGCAAGTTCTTTCGCTGCCCGTACCACGCCTGGACCTACAAGCTCGACGGCGCACCGCTCGGCATGCCGCTCAAGAGTGGCTACGAAGGCACGCGCCTGACCGAATGCGAATCCGGTCGAGGCTTGGTCGAAGTCAGGAACACCGTGGTCTACCGCGACTTCGTCTTCGTGCGCATGGCCGAGGAGGGCATCGACTTCGACAGCTACTTCGGCGACGTCAAGGAGGCCATCGACAACATGGTCGACCGCTCGCCCGAAGGCCGGCTGACCGTGGGCGGCGGCGTGCTGCGCAGCATCATCCATTGCAACTGGAAGATGTACCTGGAGAACATCAACGACACGGTGCATCCGATGTCGACGCACGAGTCGGCAACGCAGGCTGCAAAGTCGGTCTGGGCGACACACGACGCCGATGAGCCCAAGCCGATGGCCATGGAGCAGATCCTGCCGTTCGGTGCCGGCTACGACTTCTTCGACCAGATGGGTGGCCGTGTGTTCGCCAACGGTCACAGCATCCTGGGCGTTAATTTCAGCATCCACTCGGGCTATGCGCAGCTGCCGGAATACGAAGCGGCGATGCGTGCGGCGCATGGCGAGCAGCGGGCGGCCGACATCCTGGAGCGGTCGCCGCAGAACTCGGTCTTCTATCCGAGCCTGTCGGTCAAGGGCTCGCCGCAGGCCATCCGCGTGATCCGGCCACTGGCCGCGAATCGCACCTTGATCGAAGCCTGGAGCTTTAGGGCGGCCGGCGCACCCGAGGTGCTGTTCCAGCGTGCGATGACCTACAACCGCCTCGTGTTTTCGCCCATGTCGGTGGTCGCGCACGACGACGTGCATTTGTTCGAAAGCATGCAGCGCGGCCTTGCAGCCAACGGCAACGACTGGGTCAGCCTGCACCGCAATTTCGATGCGACCGAAATCGGGCAAGGAACCGTCACGACCAACGGCACCAACGAGTTGCTGATGCGCAACCAGTTCCGCGCGTGGGCCCACTACATGGCACCCGCATCCACATCTGTTTCTCGTCCTATTTCCAATCCAACCCAAGAGGAGTGACACCATGAAGCACCTGATCCCGACCCTGATACGCGGCGCGCTCGCAGCGGCACTCGCCGTCGGCTTTGCGATGACTGCGCTGGCGGCCGACCTCAAGGTCGGACTCAGCACCTCCCTGTCCGGCCCCAACTCGTCGATCGGCATTCCGTATGCCAAGGGCATGCAGACCGCTCTGGCCTACAAGGGTGAACTCAACGGCGTGAAGATCCAGCTGGTGGTGCTCGACGACGGCTCCGACCCGACGGCGGCCGGCCGCAATGCGCGCAAGCTGGTCGAAGAAGAAAAGGTCGACGTGCTGATGGGCACCTCGGGCGCGCCGTCGGCCGTGGCTATTGCCCAGGTCGGCCGCGACAGCAAGACGCCGATGATCGCGCTCACGCCGATCTCGTGGGACCCGATCGAAAACCCGTGGGCCGTGACCGTGGCGCAGCCGACCCAGCTGATGGTCGATGCGGTGGTCGAGCGCATGAAGCGCAACGGCGTGAAGACGGTCGGCTACATCGGCTTTTCCGATGTCTGGGGCGACCTCGTGTACGACGCGTTGATCAAGGCCGCACCTGCTGCCGGCATCAAGGTACTCAGCAACGAACGCTACGCGCGGGCCGACTCGTCGGTGACCGGGCAGGTGCTGAAGATCGTCGCCATGCGTCCCGACGCGGTGATGACAGGTGGCGCCGGCACGCCTGGCGCGTTGCCTTTCCTGGCGCTGGCCGAGCGTGGCTTCAAGGGCGGCGTGTATGGGCAGCATGGCCTGATCAACCCCGACTTCGTTCGCGTCGCCGGTGCGTCAGCGCAAGGCTCGCTGATGCCCACCGGCCCGGTGATCGTCGCCGAGCAATTGCCCGACAGCGCCCCGACCAAGAAGATCGCGCTCGACTTTCGCGCGGTCTACCAGAAGGTCAACAATGCGCCGACCACCGATGCGTTCTCGGCCTATTCGTTCGACGCGTGGCTGGTGTTCCTCGACGCGGCCACGCGCGCCATGTCCAAGGCCGCGCCGGGCACGCCGGAGTTCCGCCTCGCCCTGCGTGATGCCATCCTCAGCAGCAAGGAAATCGTCGGCACGCACGGCGTCTACAACTTCAAGCCCGGTGCGCTCTACGGTGTGGACGAACGCGCACGCGTCATTGTCAAACTCGACAACGGCCAGTGGAAGCTCGCCCCTTGAGCCGGCGCGGCACTTTGAGTCACGCCCTGAAAATGCACCCGACAAGGATGATCCGATGACCTGGGACGTCGCCTTGATCCTGGCGATGGACGGGCTGGCCAACGGCTCTGTCTACCTGCTCGCGGGCCTGGGCCTCGTGCTAATCTTTTCAGTCACGCGCGTGGTCTTCGTGCCGTTCGGCGATGTGGCAGCTTTCGCGGCGCTCACGCTTGCCGCCTTCCAGACCGGCCGCGTGCCGCCGACCATCGGTTTGGTGGTCGTGCTGGCCGTGCTGGCGACCGCCACCGAACTGGGCAGCCTCTGGCGTCGTGGTGAAGTGGCCCGCATGCCCAAGGCGTTGGCGGCTTGGGGCCTGCTGCCGCTGGTGCCTTGTCTGCTCGCGTGGCTTGCGGCACGGCCGGGCCTGCCGGCACTGGTGCAGATCCTGGCGACGCTGCTGCTCATCGTGCCGATCACGCCGCTGCTGGCGCGCGTGGTGTACCAACCGATCGCCGATGCATCGGTGCTGGTCTTGTTGATCGTCTCGCTCGCATTGCACTTTTTGCTGTCGGGACTCGGCCTGTTGTTCTTCGGCCCCGAAGGATCGCGCACCGAGCCACTGGCCAGCGGCGTGTTCACGCTGGGCGAGAGCTTCGTGGTGAGCGGCCAGGTGCTGCTGATGGTCGGCTCCGCCATCGTGTTGAGCGGGCTGTTCTTTCTGGTGTTCGAACGCACCGTCGCCGGCAAGGCATTGCGCGCGACCGCGGTGAACCGCGTGGGTGCGCGGCTGGTCGGCATCCGGCCTGCACGCACCGCCCTCATGGCCTACGGCAGCGCATCGCTGCTGGCCGGCCTCATCGGCATCCTGATCGGGCCGGTGACCACGATGTATTACGACTCGGGCTTCATCATCGGCCTCAAGGCATTCGTCGCCGCGATCATCGGCGGACTGGTGAGCTACCCGGTCACCGCGCTCGGCGCACTTGCCGTCGGCCTGGTCGAAAGCTATGCATCCTTCTGGAGCGGCGCATTGAAAGACGTGATCGTTTTCAGCCTGCTGATCCCGGTGCTGATGCTGCGCTCGTACCTGTCGCGCCATCAGGAAGAAGAGCAGGAAGAGGTAGACGAATGACGCCGCGCAATCGCATGTTCATGACAGCGGCCATCGTGCTGCTGCTCGCGCTGGTGCCGCTGCTGGCCGGCAACTTCACCGTGTCGCTGCTGAACGATGTGGGCATCGGCGCGCTGGTCGCACTCGGGCTGGTGCTGTTCACCGGCATCGGCGGTTCGACCTCTTTCGGGCAAGCGGCCTTCGTCGGCATCGCGGCCTATGCCAGCGCGTGGCTCACGACCACGCAGGGCATGTCGCCGTGGATCGGGCTCGTGTTCGCGCTGGCGCTTACGGGCCTGTCGGCGCTGGCGATCGGCATGTTGACGCTGCGCCTGGGTGGGCACTTCCTGTCGTTGAGCACGATCGCCTGGGGCCTGTCGATTGCGATGCTGTTCGGCAACGTCGAGGCGTTGGGGCGCCACACGGGGCTGTCGAACATCCCGCCGCTGCGTATCGCGGGCTGGTCGTTGGCCGAACCACGCGCCATCTACTACCTGATCTGGGCATTGGTCGGACTGGCCTTTCTGTTCAGCCGCAATCTGCTGAGTTCGCGGCCCGGCCGGGCGATCCGCGGGCTGCGCGGTGGTGCCACGCTGCTGGCGAGCGTGGGGGCCGATGCCTACCGCGTGCGGCTCACGCTCTTCGTCACTGCGGCCTTGTTCGCGGGTCTTGCCGGCTGGCTCTATGCGCACATGAACCGCTTCGTGAGCCCGTCTCCGTTCGACGTACGAGCCAGCATCGAGTACCTGCTGATGGCCGTGGCCGGCGGACTCGGTCAGCTGGTGGGCGCGTTGGTCGGTGTGGCGCTGGTGCTGTTGCTGAAGAACGGTCTGCAGGACTTGCTGCCGCTTCTCACGCAGCGCGCCGGGCAACTCGAAGCGGTCGCCTTCGCGGCAGTGTTCATCCTGCTGCTGCACTTCGCGCGTGGTGGCTTGATGGGCTTCGTGCGCCGATGGACGCGCGGTCGCTTCGCGCCGCAACCGTCGTCTGCGCCGGTCAAGCCGGTCACGCCGCTGGCGCAACGCACGCTGCCGACGCGCGGCACGCCCATCCTGTCGGTGCAGGGCGTGGTCAAGCGCTTCGGTGGACTCATTGCAGTCAATGAGGTGAGCTTCGACGTCGCTGCGGGCGAAATCATCGGGCTGATCGGCCCCAACGGCGCGGGCAAGTCGACCATGTTCAACCTGCTGACCTGCACCCTGCCGATGACCTCGGGCCAGGTGCGCTTCATGGACCAGGACATCGCCGGCCTGCCGCAACGCCAGGTCGCTCGGTTGGGCCTGGCGCGCACCTTCCAGCACGTCAAGCTGCGCCCGCACATGAGCCTGCTCGACAACGTTGCGCTGGGTGCTTATGCGCGCACCGGGGCCGGTGTGCTCAAGGCCGGCCTTCGGCTCGACCGCACCGAAGAGCAACAGGTGCTGCAGGAGGCGCAGCGCCAGCTGGTACGCATCGGCCTCGGCGACCGCTCGCACGAGATGGCTGGCAGCCTGCCGCTGGGCACCCAGCGCATCCTGGAGATCGCGCGGGCTCTTGCCGCCGACCCGGTGCTTCTGGTGCTCGACGAGCCCGCAGCCGGCTTGCGCCGCAAGGAGAAAATGGAACTCGGCGACCTGCTGCGCAAGCTGCGCGAGGAGGGCGTGACCATCCTCATCGTGGAGCACGACATGGACTTCGTCATGAAACTGGTGGACCGCTTGGTGGTGATGAACTTCGGCTCCAAGCTGGTCGAGGGCGTACCCGCCGCGGTGCGGGCGGACGAGCGCGTGCAGGCGGCTTACCTGGGGAGCGTTGTATGACGGCCATGCTGGAGATCGGCAACCTGCATGTCAGCTACGGACAGGTCGAGGCCGTGCGCGGTGTCTCGCTCGACCTGCAACCGGGTCAGATCATCTCGGTGATAGGCCCCAACGGCGCTGGCAAGACCACCCTGCTGGCCGCGGCCATGGGCTTGTTGCCGAGCAAGGGCAGCTTGCGCTTCGAGGGCGAAGACCTGCATGGCCTCGACGTCGAATCGCGGGTGGAGCGCGGTCTTTGCCTCGTGCCGGAAAAGCGCGAACTCTTCGGCGAACTCACCGTGCTCGACAACCTGCAGCTCGGCGCCTACGCGAAGAAGTTGCGCAGCGATGCGATGAAGCGGCAACTGCAGTCGGTGTACGACCGCTTTCCGCGACTGGCGGAGCGCCGCTCGCAACGCGCCGACACGCTTTCGGGCGGCGAGCGTCAGATGCTGGCGGTCGGTCGTGCGCTGATGTCGGCGCCGCGCCTGCTGATGCTCGACGAGCCCAGCCTCGGTCTCGCGCCGCTGATCGTGCGGGACATCCTCGCCATCGTGCGCTCGCTGCGCGACGACGGCGTCTCGATCCTGCTGGTGGAGCAGAACGCGCGCGCCGCGCTCGAATCGTCGGACCACGGTTACGTGCTGGAGACAGGCGAAATCGCGCTTTCCGGCGCGTCGGCCGAACTGGCGAGCGACCCTCGCGTGCAGGCGACCTACCTCGGCGGGGGCACGCACGATGACGAGTAAGGCGGGAAAGGTGCGGGCGATTCCGCCCGCGCAGCGCACCCTGCCTGCGATGCTGCAGCGGCAGGCTGCGTTGTTCGGTGCGCGCCCGTTACTGAAGGTGGCGGGCCGGCAGTGGGCACATCGAGACGCCGCCGCAGCGGCTGCCGTTCGGTCTGCCGCATTCGCGCAGGCCGGCGTGGTGCAAGGCGATCGCATCGCGGTGATGGCGGGCAATTGCATCGAGTTCATGGAGAGTTTCCTCGGCGCGGGCTGGCTCGGCGCGGTGGTCGTCCCGGTCAACACGGCGTCGATGGGGCCGCAGATCGGCTACTTCCTTTCGAACAACGAGGCGAAGCTGCTGGTGATCGGCGCGGAGTTCGTCGAACGTTTGAAGGCAGTGGACTTCGGGCGCACGGCACTGTGCGAGATATGGGTGATCGGCGATATCGGCGAGGTCGAAGCGATCGTTGCTTCGCGAGAACTGCCGCCCGGCGTGCGTGTCTCTCGCTATCCGGAAGGCGTCCACGGCGCCGAAAGCGCGCAAGCCCATCCGCCCGCCGCGGTGCAGCCCGGCGACCCGCTCGCCGTCCTCTATACGTCCGGCACAACCGGCCCGGCCAAGGGCGTGATCTGCCCGCACGCGCAGTACTTCTGGTGGGGCGTGAACAGTGCCGAGGTGCTGGGCGTCGGCCGCGACGACGTGCTGTGCACGACATTGCCGCTCTTTCACATCAACGCGCTCAACACCTTCGCGCAGGCTGCGGTGACAGGTGCCGAGGTCGTATTCGAATCGCGCTTTTCGGCCTCGGGCTTCTGGCCGACGATGCGGGCGAGCGGCGCCACGGTGGTTTACCTGCTCGGCGCGATGGTGCCCATCCTGTTGGCCCAGCCCGAGGGCGTAGCAGAGCGCAATCATTCCGTTCGCATCGGACTCGGGCCTGGCGTGCCATCGGCAGCGGGGCAGGCGTTCAAAGCGCGCACCGGGGTGACCCTGCTTGAAGGCTATGGGTCGACCGAGACCAACTTCGCCATTGCCACGGCGCCGGATTCATCGCGCGGCGGCGTCATGGGCTGGTTGCGCCAGGGCTTCGAGGCGCGTGTCGCCGATGACGACGATGTCGCGGTGCCGGCGGGTGAAGCTGGCGAATTGCTGCTGCGCCCAGACGAGCCCTACGCCTTCGCGAGCGGCTACTTCAACATGCCGGAAAAAACTGTCGAGGCCTGGCGCAACCTCTGGTTCCATACCGGCGACCGCGTAGTGCGCGATGCCGACGGGGCATTCCGTTTCGTCGACCGCATCAAGGATGCGATCCGCCGGCGCGGCGAGAACATCTCTTCTTTCGAAGTCGAGCAGGTACTGGCGAGCCATCCCGGCGTAGCGTCTTGCGCGGTGTATCCGGTGCGATCCGAGCTGGCAGAAGACGAAGTCATGGCGGCGCTGGTTGCACGCGAAGGGATGCAGATCGACATCGTCGAAGTTGTCGAATTCTGTACGAGCCGGCTCCCGTACTTCGCGGTGCCGCGCTACATCGACGTGCTGCTCGACCTGCCGCGGACAGAGAACGGCAAGGTGCAAAAATTCAAGCTGCGCGAGCGCGGGGTGGGGCCGCAGACCTGGGACGGCCAACTGGCCAGATCGAGGTGTCGACCTGAAAGCGCAATTTGAATCGTGGTGCCATAATTCAACCCAAGGTTTCATTAAGGAACCGCTGGAGCGATGATGGCACAAGCCGTAAAAATTTCCGATCTAGAAATGGACGCCTTGCGCGACGCTGCGCGGGTGAACAGCCGGTCGATCTCGGGGCAGGCTGAGCATTGGATCCGTATCGGTCGCGCGATCGAACGCGATCCGACGATCGGCTATTCGAAGGTCGACCTGGCGCTGCGCGGTCTTGAGCCGCTGGCACTCGACACCCTCGGCGATGCCGAGCAGGACGCCTTCATCGAACGCATGGGTGACGCTCCGGCCACCGCGGCTGAACAGGACTTCTGGCGCAAGCGGCAACGAAGGGGCCTCGGCGTGGGCCTCGATGACAAGGGCAAACTGGAGTTCGGCAAATCAGTGCGGCCAACCGGCGGCCGGTGAGCCGCGCAACGATGTTTTTGCTGGCCGGGCCGAACGGCGCCGGCAAGTCGACGCTTTACGAGTTGGCCATCGCGCCCCGTATCCAGGCGCCTTTCATCAATGCCGACTTGATCCAGCGCGAAGAACTGCGCGATGCGTCTATGTCCGCGGCCTACACCGCGGCCGGCATCGCAGAAAACCGGCGCCGGCTGGCGCTCAAGCAGGGACTCAGCTTCGTTTCTGAATCGACGTTCTCGCATCCGTCGAAACTGGAATTGGTCGATGACGCCCGGCGTGCCGGCTTTCGCGTCGTGATCTACCACGTCAACGTCGGCAAGCCTGAGTTGTCGGTCAGCCGAGTAGCGTTAAGGGTCGGTGAGGGCGGTCACGATGTGCCCGAAGACAAGATCCGCGAGCGCTACGACCGCAATCAGCCATTGATCCGCCAAGCGGTGCTGCGCGCCGACTTCGCATTCGTGTTCGACAACTCGCGGCTCAACGTCTCCGCGCAGCGCGTTCTGAGTTTCAAGGCAGGGCGCATCACGGCGACTGCAAGCGCGATACCCGACTGGGCTGCATTGCTCTATGCAGAAGAACTGCGCGCTTTCGGCTAGCCGGGCAACTTCACCGTCGCGAGGAACGCCATCACGGCCTCGGAAAACACACCAGGCATCTGGTCAGGCAGCGGCACCATGCCATGCTCGATGTTCAGCAATCGACTGCCGGCGATCGCTCGTGCGACACGGGGAGCTGCCGGAAACGCATGCGGGTCTTCGGTCGGGGCCAGCACCAGCGCGGGGCTGGTTACCAGCGGTGTTCGCGTCTCCATCGCATAGCGGTTCACCACGCGGTGGCCTTCGACGGCGAGGTCGCCAGCCTTCAAAGCGTCGGCGATGAAGCGTTCCAGCAAAGCATGGTCGCCTGGTGGATAAAAGGGCATGCGCCGTTGCCACAGCTCGGTCAAATGCTCGCCACCGGGCATGCGCTGGACCTCGTCGATGACCCGCTTGCCATGATGCCCTGCACGGCGCGGTGCATCGACGAAAGGACAGGCGGAAAGCACGAGGGCCGTAATGCGTTCCGGCCGGCTCGCCGCCATTTCCAGTGCGACGACCGCTCCTGTGTGATGGCCGACCACGGCGGCTTGTTGCAAGCCCAATGCATCGAGCAGATCGAAGGCGACATCCGCCCATCGTTCGATCGTATTGTCCGTGGCCGGCAAGGCGTCCGAATCACCGAAGCCCGCCGTGTCCATGGCGATGGCGCGGTAGCGCGCGCCGAGCAAAGGCAGCACATCGCGGTACTCGTCCCACGAGCGCGGAGTCTGGTGCAACAGAAGGACCGGAAAGCCTTGACCGGCACTGGCGATGTGAATGCGGCCCGATCGGGTCGCAACGAACTGGCGATCGACCGTCATCGTTAACGTGCCGGGCGAGCGCTGTCGCTCGAGCGCAGCGCAGCAGTCGCACGCGCGAAGCCCTGCGCGACGACATCGATGTCGTTCGCAGTCACCACCATGCGATAGCCGTCGACGCGCCGCTGCAAGGCTGCATCCGTCGTGCCGGTGAATGCGCCGCATGGCACGGAAACTTCGTCGCAGGCACGCTTGATTTGGGCGCAGGCCTCAGCATGTTTCGATCCATCGGCTGCACCGATTTCGAGTGATAACGCGAGATCTCCGGTGCCGATGAAGACCATGTCCAGCCCAACGACTGCAGCAATTTCGCGTGCATTGGTCAGGCCGGCCGCCGTCTCGATCATCACCATCACCGCGATATGGTTCGCGCCCTTCACATACGCACCAAAGTCCAACAAGGGACGCACCCCACCCGCCGAGCGGATGCCATGCGGCGGGTACTTGGCGCAGCGCACGGCATGGCGACATTGCTCGACGCTTTCGATCATCGGCACGATCACGCCTTCTGCTCCCGCGTCCAGTGCCATGCCGATGGCCGTAGCGGAATTCTCTGCAACGCGCACGATGACCGGAATGTGGCTCGGCACCACGCCGATGGCAGCTTCCACGTCGCGGCGCTCCCAGAGCCCGTGCTGCATGTCGATCACGATGGCGTCGGGCTGGGCGCATGCTGCGGCTTCGACAAGCGCGGCCGATCCGAGTGCGAGCCACGAGACTGCAATGCAGTCTCCGCTGGCGATGCGTGCCTTGAGAGTGGGTTGTGCGGGATTGAACATGAGTGGTTTCCAGTCTTACTTGACCCGCAGCCCGGCTTGCTTCATCAAGGGCAAGACACGGTCGCAGAAGAACGGCAACTCGTCGTTGTAGTTGACGAAAGTGAGTGCGGCGCCGGCGTAGCCCTCGATGGAAATTCGGATCATGTCTTCCACGATCTTCTCGGGCGTGCCGACCAGCGGATAGGTGCCAGCCCCGCCAGCGAAGCGCTTGCGATACAGGTCGAATGCGCTTTTGTCGTGCGAGTTGGAGAACTCCTTTTTCTGCGCCATGTGGTTGTCGACGGCGCCGTGGTCCGCCAGCGTGACCGCATAGCGTTCGTAGTAGTCGTCGGCTTCTTTCTGGGTCTCTCTGCACACGACATGGCACACCGTGTAGATGCCGACATCGCGTCCCTCCAGCTTGGAGCGCGCTTTGATGTCGGCGAAGTGCTTGCAGCCATCTTCGATGTTGGAAAAGGTCGAGAACAGAAAGTCGCAGTGCCTGGCCGCGAAGTCGCGCCCCGGTGCGCCGAAGGCCGCGTTCATGGTCAGCGGCCGTGGCGCCTGAACGCTGGCAGGCCGGCTGACGACGCCTTTGAGCGCATAGAACTTTCCCTCGAAGTCGAACGGCTGATCGTCACCGTAGCAGCGTTCGATCACCTCCGTCCACTCGGCTGCCTGCCCATAGGCATCGTCGCTGAGCTTGGCGCCGAACATCGCGAACTCCTGTGGGTTCCAGCCGCAGACGATATTGAGTCCGGCACGGCCGTTGCTGATGTGGTCGACCGTGGCCAGCGCCTTGGCCGCGTACACGGGATGCACCAAAGGCACGTGCACCGTCATGAACAGCCCGATGTCCTTGGTGACGGCGGCCAGCCCTGCGGCCCATGTGAAGGTTTCGAAGGACCATTCGCGCACATGGTTCTTTCCGCCGAAGCCACGCCATCGCGCGATCGGGAGAAAGAACTCCAGACCCGCACGGTCTGCGATACCGACTGCAGTGAGGTTGTCCTCCCAACTGGCCCGCCAGCGTTCGGGCACATCCGTGATGGCGAGTCCGCCATCTGCGTTGGTGGAGAACACACCCAGCTTGAAACGGTTGGGCCCTCTGAGCGGATGCACCTGATTCATTCGATGAGCTTCCTGAAGCGCAAGCGGCTTCACAAATTGGGGATGGGCGCGGACTTCCCTAGTTCCGCATCGTGTGTCGAGAAATACGCGGCTTGTGCATCGGCCATGAAGCGATCCATTGCCTCGAACGTGCGTGCAGAGTCCCGCGCGATAAGAGACGCGTGCAGCTTGGCCAGTCCGTCGACCACCACCTGTCGCGTTTTGCGATTCACCAAAGTGAGCCGGCGCACTGTCTGTACATGGTCGACGAAGCGGCCAATCGTGCTTGCCAGGCGTTCATTCTTTACCCGACTCAGCCACGCCTGACGAAATGCCATGTTGGCCAGCATCATCTCTTCGTCGTCGTTTTTGGCTGCCGCCTGCCGTGCACGCTTCAGTGCGAGCGTCAGTTCCTGTTTTGCGGCGGCATCCACTTTCGGCGCGACGCTGGCGATCGCCGCGGGTTCTAGCAACCGGCGTACTTCGAAGATGTCGCGCACGTCGTCGAGGCTCAGCGTCGGCACCACGAAACCGCGTGTCGTACCAATGAGATAGCCCTCGTTGACCAGGCGAAGCAGGGCGTCTCGCGCCGGCATGCGGGAGGTGCCGTAGGCTGCCGCGACCTCGACGTCTACCAGTCGCTCTTCAGGCTGCAAAGGCGTGTGTTGAAGACGCTTGCGCAACTCGTCATAGATCCGATCGCCCAAGGTTTCTGAGCGGGCCAGCGGCTTGGGCGCTGGCTTGGCGGTGGCAATCGTCTGCGCTGCTTTTTTCATTGATCCCCACGGAACGTTTCTTGCATCAAGAAACTGTATACAGTATGTTTTCGTTTGTCCAATCGCTTCTTTGTCGATTTCTTGGATTCTTTCGACGCGATGCTGACAAGCGTTTAACCACCGGTTTCCTCTAGACCCTCAGCGAGAAAATTTTCATGAACAACTTCTTGAGATCGGGAACCGCCGCATACGAAACAGCGCCAACAGCGGTTGATTCGTCGCGTCGCAGCTTCGTGCTGGGTGCGCTCACCGTGGGCGCGGGCAGCGTGCTGCCGTGGGACCTTGCCAACTCGCAGGTCACGGACAAGTCGACGCTGGCCATCGCGTACCCGGTCGACGTGCCCACCTGGGACCCGGGAGCGCTGTCGATCCCGACGATCCAGGCGATCTATCACACGGTGTTCGATTCACCGCTGCGCTACTCGCAGCACCTCAAGCTCGAGGCGCGCCAGATCAAGCAGTGGCGCTGGCTCGACGACAAGGCGACGCGGCTCGAGATCACGTTGCGCGACGACATCCTGTTTCACGACGGCTCGCGCATGACGATGGAAGACGTCAAGTACAGCCTGTCGGAACGCCCGAAGGCCGACAAGAAGCTGTTGGTCGGCGGCATGTTCAACACGCTGGCCGATGTGGAAGTGCAGTCGCCCACCAAGGGCGTGCTGGTCTACAGCCGCCCCACGCCGGCGGGGCCGATCTACCTCGGCTTTCTGGCGATGTACATCGTGCCGAAGGCCTACATGACGCAGGTCGGCGCTGAAGGCTTCAACGCCAAGCCGATCGGTGCCGGCCCGTACCGCATGGTCGAACATCAGCGTGGCTCCCGCATCGTGCTGGAGGCTTTCGACAAGTACTGGGGTGGCGCGCCGGCCGTCAAGCAGGTCACCTTTTTGATCGTGCCTGAGCCATCGGCGCGCGTCGCGCTGGTGGAGTCGGGCAGGGCGGCAATGGCGGTGCAATTGCCGATGCGCGAAGTCCAGCGGCTCGCCACCAAGACCGGCATCGTCACCAGGATCTATCCGTTTTCCGAGGTCTACATGCTTCGGATTCCGAACTACGTGAAGCCGTTCGAGAACGACCATGTGCGCAATGCGATGCACCTGTCGATCGACAAGGCCGCCTTGTCCAAGGCTTTCTACGGCGGCGTCGCCAAGCCGCTGTCGGTGATGACGCCGGAAGGCACGCCGTCCTTCAGCGACTTCCAGTTTCCATTCAACAAGGCAAAGGCCATCGAGGAGCTGAAAGCCGCCGGCTACAGCACGAGCAACCCGGTTGCGCTCACGCTGCTCAGCACCAACGGCACCTTCCCCAACGACTTCGACATGGCCCGCGCCATCGCGCAGATGTGGAAGGCGGTCGGCATCAACGCGACGATCGAAGAGACCACGCCGGCCAAACTGGTCGAAGCCGCGCAGAACGGCAAACTCACCGGCGTGCTGCTCTACAGCTGGGCCAACAGCACGGGCGATCCGGAGAACTACGCGGGCCGCATTTTCGATCCGCGTCTGCGATTCGCGACCTGGAAAGACATGTCACTGGCGCCGCGCATCGACGGGCTGATGACCGAGGTAGACGAAGCCAAGCGCATGGCCGGCTACAAGGCGCTCAACGCCGAGTCGTCCGAAAAATCGTGGGCCATCCCGTTGCTGCAAGGCGTGGCAACGGTGGCGTATTCGTCGACGCTGCAGCCGGTGTTGTTCGACAACGGGTACGTGTTGCCGGTCGAGTACAAATACCGCTGACAAGCAGCCGGACAAGGCAAGCGCGCCGCCGTGTTCCAACTCGCCTCCACGATCGTGCTGCGCCGCCTTCTGGTGGCGATACCGACCTTGCTGCTGCTGTCGCTCGTGGTGTTCGTGGTGTTGCGATTGCTACCGGTCGATCCGCTGGCGTTGATGCTGCCGCCGTCGGCAACCGCAGCAGACTCCGCGGCCTTGCGGCAACAGATGGGCATGGACAAACCGATCCCGATCCAGTTCCTGATCTGGCTCTGGGATGCGGCGCGCGGGAGTCTCGGCAACTCCATCAACTTCCGCCAGCCGGTGGTTGGCCTGATGATCACGGCGCTGCCGGCCACCATCGAGCTGGCCATGGTCGGTCTCGTGCTGGCGTTGATGATCAGCATTCCGGGCGGGGTCATCGCATACGTGTTCTACAAGCGCAAACGCGAGACGGCGGCCGATCTGGTCGTCACGTTGCTCCAGTCGATTCCGTCGTTTCTGTGGAGTCTGTTGCTGATCCTGGTCTTCGGGGTGCTGTGGCCGGTGCTGCCGTTCAGCGGACGCGTTGGGCAAGAAGTGACCTTGCCGGGCATCACCGGTTTCGCCCTTATCGACCTGCTCGTGACCGGCCAGTTCCACGGCTGGCTGAGCGCACTCTCGCATCTCTTTCTGCCGGCCCTCGCGTTGGCGCTGAGCTTCGCGCCTCTGGTGATTCGCGTGCTGCGCTCCGGTCTGATCGACGCGGCCAACGAGCCCTATGTGGAAGTGGCGCGCCTTCGCGGACTCTCCGAAACCCGCATTCTCTGGCGACACATGCTGAAGAACGCGGCGCTGCAGACGATCACCATGATCGGCGTGCAGTTCGGCTTTTTGTTCGGCGCTGCGCTGCTGGTCGAAATGATCTTCGGCTTTCCGGGTCTGGGCAACCTGATGGTGCAGGCGGTGAGGGGTAACGACCTGCCGTTGATCCAGGGCATCTCGTTGATCTTCTGCGTGCTGATGCTGGCGATCACGGTCGTCGTCGATGTGCTGTACGTCTTGCTGAATCCGAAGTTGAGAAACCTGTGACTTCAGATCCTCTGACGCAATCGATGGCAACGGCGACACCGGCGGTGACGTCGCCCGCCCTGGCCGGCCGGCCGCCGAGGCAACGGGGTGCGCTCAGGCAGTTGGCATCGCAGCCGCGCGTGCTGATCGGAGGGGGCATTGTTCTGCTCGTCGTTCTGGCTGCGCTCTTTGCGCCGTGGGTCGCGCCGCACGATCCGCTGGAGCAAGACCTGCTGCACATGCTGTCCCCGCCGATGTGGTCGGGGGAGGGTGACGCATCGTTCCCGCTGGGCACCGACAGCCTCGGCCGCTGCGTGCTCTCGCGTGCCATCTACGGCGCCCGCGTGGCCTTGCTCGTGGCGATCGTTTCGGCCTTTGGCGCGATGCTGCTGGGCAGTACGCTGGCGGTCGTCGGCGGCTACTTCGGCGGCAAGATCGATCGCGGCATCAGCTACGTGGTCGATCTCTGGATGTCGTTTCCACCGGTGGTGCTTTCGTTGATCCTGCTCGTGGGACTCGGCTCCGGCGTCGACAAGGTGATCCTCGCGGTCGTGCTGGTCGACTGGACGCGCTTTGCCCGGGTAGTTCGTGCCGACGTGCTCGTGACGCGGCGCCGGGACTACGTGCTGGCCGCGCGGCTCATCGGCTTTACGCATCTGCGCACCATGTTGCGCGAGGTGCTGCCAACGGTGGTGCCGCTGATGATCACGCTGTTTTCCATCGAGATGGGCATCGCGATCATCGTGGAGGCGACCCTTTCATTCATCGGACTCTCGGTGCCGCCGGACATCACGACCTGGGGCCAGATGCTGGCCGATGCGCGCAGCGACATGCAGAGCGCCGCATGGGTGATGCTGGTGCCGGTCGCCTGCATCATCGTCACCGTGCTTGGTTGCAACCTCCTCGGTGACGGCATCCGCGTCGCGCTCGATCCGCGCTTGCGCACCCGGGGCGAATGACGATGCTGTCCATTTCCGACCTCAGCCTGACCACGCAGGTCGATGGCAAACCGGTCGACTTGCTGCGCGACATCACGCTGTCGGTCGAGCGCGGCAAGGTGCTCGGCCTGGTCGGTGAATCGGGCGCCGGAAAAAGCATGATCGGCCGTCTGATCGCGGGTCACACGCCGCCCGGCTTCGAGGTGACCAAAGGCCGCATCGAGTTCGACGGACAGAACCTGCTGTCGCTTGCCGCGCGCGAATGGCGCGGGCTGCTCGGCCGGCGCATCGCCTTCATTCCGCAAGAGCCTTTGACCGCGCTCAACCCGGTGCTGACTATTGGCCAGACTTTCGACGAACACCTGATGCTGCTGGGCATTCCCGCGACCCGACGCAAGGATTTGATCGTCGCGCAGCTGTCTGCGGTGAAGCTGCCGCATCCTGAACAGATGGTGAGGCGCTATCCGCATCAACTTTCGGGCGGCCAGTGTCAACGCGTGCTCATCGCAATGGCGTTCGTCGCGAACCCGTCGCTGATCATTGCCGACGAGCCCACGACGGCACTCGACGTGGTGAGCCAGGCGCACATCCTGTCGTTGCTCGCCGAGCAGCAACGACAGCATGAGACAGCCGTGATCCTCATCACGCACGACCTGCGGCTCGCTGCGCACGTGTGCGACGACATCTGCGTGCTGTACGCGGGAGAGCAAGTCGAGTACGGACCCGCGGCGGACGTGTTGCGCGAACCGCGGCATCCCTACACATGGGCGCTGCACGATGCGACACCCGATGTGCACGACGTTCAGCGCGTGCTGCCGATGCTCGGTGGTCAGATGCCGGGGCTCGCGGCCTTGGCAACGCTCGGCGGGTGTCGTTTCGCGGCACGCTGCACAACGCGCAATGCGACCTGCGAATCCGGCGCGAGGGCTTTGCGCGAGTCTGCGCCAGGCCATTGGGTGCGCTGTGCCCACACATGCGAAGTGGCGCCGCACGCCATAGGCACGGTCGAGCATTCAGTCGAACATCCGATCGATCATTCGGCCAGGGCCGCTACTGGTCCCGGCTGGTTGGCGCCGCACGGCGATCCAACTGCTGCGCCCCTGGTCGAACTGCGCGACGTCACGCTGCGCTACACCGCGCGCCGTGGCCTGCTGGGCCAGCGCCAGTCGCACACAGATGCAGTGAGTCATGTGTCGCTCAAAGTTCAGCCGGGCGAATTCGTCGGCATCGTCGGCGAAAGCGGCAGCGGCAAGACGTCGGTCGCGCGACTGATCGTCGGTGCAGAAAACATCACGTCCGGCGAATTGCTGATCGAAGGACAAGACCGCGCCAAGGCTGCGGCGACGGTGCAGCGGCTGACGCGCGAACATGTGCAGATGATCTTTCAGGATCCGCATTCGGCACTCAACCCGCGTCGCAGCGTCTTTCGCTTGCTGACACAAGCCTACGAAGTCGATCACATTCCCGGCGCGTTGCAACGGTTGCCGCGGCAAGAGCGCGCATCGCAGTTGCTGCAAGACGTCGGTTTGGCGTCCGATGCGCTGGAACGCTTTCCCAGCCAGTTGTCGGGCGGCCAAAAGCAGCGGGTGAACATCGGCCGTGCGCTGTGCGTCATGCCTCGCCTGGTGGTGGCCGACGAGATCGTGTCGGGCCTCGACGTATCGATACAGGCGCAGATTCTCAATCTGCTGCTCGAACTCGGGCGCGCACATGGCATCGCATTGCTGCTGATCTCGCATGACTTGTCTGTGGTGCGCTATCTGTGCTCGCGCGTCATCGTCATGCAGTCCGGCAAGATCGTGGAGGAGGGCAAGACAGGCGAAGTCTTCGCCAATCCGCAGCACGCCTACACGCGGCTGCTGCTCGCTTCCGTACCGCCAGCAGACCCGACTATCGCGTGGCCGCCCTTATCGGCCCCGCTCGAACCCACCGCAACATCACCAACCTGAACATCATGCCCACCACCTTCGAGCTCGAACTCCAATCAGCGCTGCCCGACAACACAGTGACTTTCGGCGCAGCGATCGAGCCGAAGTACTGGCAAGACTGGAGCGGCCTCGCGCCGGTGCAGCCATTGGCGCTGGTAAGGCCGAGGACGACGCGGGACGTATCGATCGCGATGGCGCTGTGCAACGAACGACGCGTTGCGCTTGTCCCGCAGGGCGGCCTCACGGGTTTGGCCGGCGGTGCGCAACCGGTAGCAGGCGGCGTGGTGATGTCGCTGGAACGCATGAGGGGCGTCGAAGAAATCGATGCGGTGATGGGGACCATGACCGTGCTCGCCGGCACGCGCCTCGCCGAGATCCAGGAGCTCGCGGAGGCGGCCGGCTTGTACTTTCCGCTGGACCTGGGAGCTCGCGGCTCCTGCACCATTGGCGGCAACCTTTCTACCAACGCCGGTGGCAATCGGGTCATCCGCTACGGCATGGCCCGTGACCAGGTGCTCGGGATCGAATGCGTGCTGCCCGACGGCACCATCGTCAACTCGCTCAACAAGATGATCAAGAACAATGCGGGCTACGACCTGAAGCAGTTGTTCATCGGTTCGGAAGGAACGCTCGGCATCATCACGCGCGTCGTGCTGCGCCTGCAGGCCAAGCCCATTTCGGTTGCCACGGCTATGTGCGGCTGCCCCGACTACGACGGCGTACTGACCTTGCTGAAGACCACTCGGGCGAAACTCGGACCGTCTCTTTCAGCCTTCGAAGTCATGTGGCCGAGCTTCGTGGACTGCATGACGGACGGCTTGCCGCAGTTGCGCAAACCCTTTGCCGAGCCACACGGCGTCTACGTTCTCATCGAGGCCAGCGGTTTTCGTGAAGAGGGCGAATCGGCTCATTTGGAAGCGTGCCTTTCGACCTTGCTGGCGGAGGGCGCCGTTACCGACGTGGTGATCGGTGCGTCGGAACGCGATGCGAAGGAGCTCTGGTCTATCCGCGACAGCGTCTCGGAGTATTCGAAGGTGCTGGGCCCGGTGATCGGATTCGATATCGGTCTCCCGACAACGTCAGTGGGTGAGGCCGTGCAACGCGTACAGCGCGAGGTCAAGACGCGGTGGCCCGATGCGCACGTGCTTTGCTATGGGCATATCGGTGACAGCAACCTGCATGTCGTCGTCAATGTGCCTTCCGCGCGTGCGTCTCAGCCGCATGACGAAGTCGATGCGCTGGTTTACGAGCTGGTACGCAGTTTGGGTGGCACCATCTCGGCGGAACATGGCATTGGACTCGTCAAAAAGCCATTCTTGTCTTTCTCGCGATCTCCGGAAGAAATCGCTTTGATGCAAAGGATCAAGGCAGCGCTGGACCCACACAGCGTGTTGAATCCGGGCAAGGTTTTTTGAGGGTGGGGCAGTGGGTCCGAAGACATCGAGCCGCGACTAGGATGGCAACCAAGGTATTGGAAACATCATGACAAAACCCTTCACGCAATCACTCTCTCTCTGCGGCGCACTGCGCAAACCGCGTCAGATGTTGGCCGACCAGAAGTACGACGGACACAAATCCATTCACGACGATGCAATGGCAGAGGGCCTGGGCCTTCGTGCGGGGCCGATCGAAGGGCCCACGCATTTCAGTCAGTTCGATCCGTTGCTGTTTCACGTCTTCGGCCAGGCCTGGTTCGAGAACGGCTGCATCAGCGCGCACTACCAGAACATGGTGGTCGAAGGCGAAGAGGTGCGTGCCTTCGTCGACCTGCCCATGTCACCCGAAGAAGGGTCGGTGCGCTTCGTTCGCATCCGCGCCGAAAAGCGCGACGGCACACCGGTGCTCACGGGCAGTGCGTCGATCGGCGATGCGAGCAGCATGCCGCATGAGATTCAACAGCGCATCGCCAAGTTGCGACCGGCCACCGGACTGGTCATCAATCGCGATCTGAAGGTCGGGCAGCGCGGTGTCGTTGTTGAGAAGATCCGGATGGGATTCGATCAGCACATGGGCGACCACTACCCGTTCACGCTGACCGAAAAACTCGCGGGTATCACGGAACCCTGTGCCTGGTACACCGTTGAAGGCGGTGCCGAGTCGCCATGGGATCGGCCCATCATTCCGATGGAAATGATCAGCGTGCTGCTCGGCAGCACATCGGGCGAATCGGGTTTGAGCGGCCGCAAGCCTGCGGTCGGGTTATTCGCGGGGCAAGAGATTCGGTTGATCGTCGGACCGCTGTTCGTCGATCAGGACTACGAACTGGAGCGCGAGATCGTCGCTCTGAGCGAGAGCGCGCGCACCGAGTCGGTCTGGATCCGCACGCGTGTCTATGACTGCACGGCGGCATCGCGCCCGCTGGTGGCGGAGATGATCTTGAATGGAGCGGTGATGAAGGCGTCGTATCCGGCCTACGAGGCTGAATCGAAGGCGCTGTACGACTGAGTTCAAAGCGTCGCCCGGTTAGCGCTCCGTCAACGCTGTAGAGCTTTCAGTTTCCCGCAGCTTTTTGTCGGACTGTCGACGGCCGTGCGTTTCGGCGAACAGGATGGTAACGACGATCAACGGGACGGCAACAAACACGAAGGGGCCGAAGATATAGGCAAGGGCACCCATAACAAAGGCACTGAGCAGAATCGCCAAGAGTCGAACCATTAGCAATGATCCGAGCGCGTGACGACTTGGTCAATCCAGTGAATCCCGGAGTGGGAGTGATTGGGCCCATTCCTGGCACCGACTATAGTTTATATTTAACATAATATACATTGTATTTCTAAAACTTGCAGGCCCCAAATCATGGGAATGTCGACAGAATGCTTTGGTCACACGGTTGCTCACACGGCCGATGCTTACCGTCAGGGCTCCATTTACTTTTCCAGGAGTCACTCATGCCCAAATTCGTGATCGAACGTGCCATCACCGGTGTCGGAGCGTCGAAGCCCGCCGAGCTGCAAGCCATCTCGCAGAAATCGTGCGGCGTGCTGCAGGAGCTTGGCACCGGCGTGCAATGGGTGCAGAGCTACGTGACTGGCGACAAGATCTACTGCATCTACAACGCCGACGACGAGGCCCTGGTGCGAGAGCATGCAAGGCGTGGCGGTTTTCCGGCGGACAGCGTGGCGCGCGTCGTAACGATCATCGACCCGACCACCGCCGAAGCCTGAAGCGGTCTAACCTACAAGCGCTATGGGCCTGGCCATCCATCTTCTGGGCGTGCCGCGGGTCGAGCGCGATGGCGAGGTCGTGTCCTCGCCACGCGGCCTCAAGGTCTGGGGTCTGCTTGCCTATCTGGTTCGCAGCGAGGCCGCGGTGCAGCCCAGTCGAAAGCAGCTGGCAACACTGCTCTTCGAAGACGCAGAAGACCCGTTGGCCGCCCTGCGCTGGAACCTGAGCCAGCTTCGGCGGCTGCTCGGTGATCATGTGCTGCAGGGCGACTCACTCGCGCTGTCGACCGAGCCGCGGCCCTACATCGATGTCGATGTCGTGGCCTCGGGCACTTGGGTCGAGGCGCTTCAGGCGCCAGGACTCGGGCGCGAGTTGCTCGAAGGCATGAGCTTTTCGAACAGCCCATCTTTCGAGGTGTGGCTGGCGACCGAACGCCGCCATCTGCAAGCCACGACTGAAGCCGTGCTTCGCGAGGCCGCACTGGCGCGGCTCGCGGCCGGTGCTGCTGGCGAGGCAGCCGATCTCGCGGGCCGACTGGTTCGCCAAAACCCGCTCGACGAAAACTACCAGGCGCTGCTGGTGCGAAGCCTCGCTGCCGCCGGTGACGGCGTCGGCGCGGCACGTCAGGTTGCCGCGTGTCGTGAGTTGTTCAAGCGCGAGCTCGGCGTGATGCCAGGTGCCACACTCGAAGCCGCGATGCGCACCGACACCGCCGCACCGACCGCACGCCCGGCCACTGGGCGTATGGCCGCCATCGCGCAGATGGAAGCCGGCGAAGCGGCCATCGGCGCTGGCGTGCTCGACGCCGGCTTGCAGTGCCTGCGCCGCGCGATCGTCGAGGCCGACGCCACCGTAGATGCCACGCTGCGTGCCCGCGCACGCGTGGCGCTGGGCGGCGCGTTGGTACACGCGGCACGCGGTCGCGATGAAGAAGGCGCGACGGCGTTGCACGAGGCACTCACCTTTGGGCTGCAGTCGTCGCCGGCTCATGCGGCAGCGGCCTGTCGCGAGCTCGGCTACGTTGAATTCCTGCGCGGCCGCTATGACCGCGCGCTGGCCTGGCTGCGGCGTGCCACGACGCTGGCTGGAGCCGACCGCGCCGAGCAGGCCCGCATCGCGATCGTGCACGGTTCGGTGTTGAGCGATACGGCGCACTACGCGGATGCGCTGCCAATGCTGCACAACGCCGTCGCACTTGCCGAGGGTGTCGGTGAGACCAGGCAACTCGCCTATGCGCAATCCATGCTTGGCCGAGCGCTGCTGCTGTGCGGCGACTTGCCGGCCGCGACCGTGGTGCTGGAGAGATCGGTAGCAGGTGCAACGAAAGACTGGACCGCCTTCGTGCCCTGGCCGCAATCTTTGCGTGCCGAGATCGATCTGTTGCAAGGAAACATTGATGCCGCCTCTGACGGATTCGAGCACGCGTTCGCATTGGGGTGCCAGATTGGCGACCCGTGCTGGGAAGGCATCGCCGGCCGCGGACTCGGGCGTGTAGCCATCGTGCGCGGTGAGACGCAGCGCGCCGTCGAGATCTTGACCGACACCATCGCGCGCTGCGTGCGATTGCCCGACGCCTATCTCTGGGGCAAAGGCTATGCGCTCGATGTTTTGTGCGGATTGGCCGTGGCCGAACGCATGCCGCAGGCGCCTGCGTGGGTCGATGAATTGCACGGTCTCGCCGCGCGCAGCGGCATGCGCGAACTCACGGTGCGGTCGTATCTGCATCGTGCGGCACTCGGCGACGCCGCCAGTGGTGCCGCCGCGCGCCTGCTGATGGGCGAGATCGACAACCGGATCCTGGCGGGCGATGTCGAGCGAGCCGTTCAGGTCGAGAGCGCTGTCCGCCCTCCCCGCGTCAAGCTAGTTTCGGACTGACCGTTTCTGACGCAGTTCGTATCCTGCTCACCCGTGTGGCGCGCGCGGCCTTGCTGTCCATCGTCGACTACATCTCCGACTACCTCTCCGACGACACCCTATCAATCCGCCGCCAGCTTCGCCTTGCTGGACACCACACGACGCTTGCTGACGGCATTGCCCCTGTGTGCCAACGCGGTGACGAGGAGGCCGCGCGTGCCCTCGTGTTCCTTTTTCTCCCAAAGCAGCTGCGTCGCATTGCGCACGCTCACCGGCACGCCGTCTGCATCATTGCCGGGATTTTCAGCCCTTACGTGGAACGTCCAGTCACCAATTTGCCATTAGCCCAGCCGATCCAAGGCGCAGTGCTTACCGAGCGAACACTCTCAAACGCTACTGCAAACTACCGCGTGAAGGTCGCCACAATCTAACGGTCAAGCGTCCAAACTTGGGGGTCGGTCTGCTCGGGCCGCAATGCGAATACCAGGCGTTCGGTGCCGGGCCAGCTCGTGCAACGCTTACCGCATCAGGATGGCCGCTTCATCACGCAAGTGGTCGGCGTGCTCGCCACGTAGGGCTCGAGTCGCTTGACGGGCACGAAGGTGTAACCGGTGTTTTCCACGCTGTAAGGATTAGTCTTGTCGACCTTCTGCCACTTGGAGATGTACATCGCCTGCTGCATCTGGTGGTCGGACTTGCGCATCGTCGCCTCGCCCGAAAAGCTCTTGATGGTCATGCCTTCCATCGCCGCGGCCACTTTCACGGGGTCGGTCGATCGACTCTTAGCCATGGCGTCACTCAGCAGCACGATACCGTTGTACGACGTGTACATGTAGTAATCGTCGTTGTACTTCTTCTTGAAGCCGGCCGAAAGAGCACCGAGTTCGCCGGTGTGGTTGCTATGGTTCGGCGAGACGATATAGACCTCGCTGTCGCCGCCCGCAGCCAGCGCGGTGGGCGTGCCCGACACGTTGGCATCGTTGGTGTACATGCCGATCTTGAGACCGGCATCGTTCATTGCCTTGACCAGCAGGGTAAGGTCGCTGCCCCAGTTGCTGGTGACGATAGTGTCGGCACCAGACACCTTGATCTTCGCCACGTAAGGCGCGAAATCCTTCACCGTGCCGATCGGGATCAACTCCTCGCCAACGATCTGCACGTCGGGCCGCTGGCGCGCGATGCCTTCTTTAAAGAAGCGCACGGTTTGCTGACCATGCGAGTAATTCTGGTTGATGAGAAAGACCTTCTTGATCTTCGGCTGGTCCTTCATGAAGGCGGTGACCGCTTCCATGCGCACAGTCGTGTCGGCGTCTAGCCGGAAGTGCCAGTAGTTGCACTTCTCGTTGGTAAGCGACGGGTCCTTGGCCGAATAGCTGAGGTACACGATCTCCTTGCCGGGGTTGCGCTCGTTGTGCTTGGCCACGGCCTCGCTGATGGCGAGTGCTGCGCCCGAGCCGTTGCCCTGCGTCACGTAGCGAAAGCCCTGGTCTATCGCTGCGCGCAGGGCGTTCACGCTTTCTTGCGGCGACCCCTTGTTGTCGAAGCCGACGACGTCGAACTTGACGCCGGCCGGGTTTTTGCCGCCGCTCATTTGCTCGGCGACGTACTGCCAGCTCTTGAGCTGGTTGGCGCCGACGTTGGCAAACGCGCCCGAGAGCGGGTCGATGAATGCAATGCGAACAGTCTCATCCTTCTGGGCATAAGCAGGACCTGCGAGCAGCGCAGCGAGCGCGAAAGTCGTAACTGTTTTCTTCATGCGTTTGTCTCCTTTTTTGGTTTCCTGGGAGTGTGATGAGCACTATCAACGCGTAACGATCACTTCGGTGACTTGCCCGCCATTTCGGCCGCGGCTTCCGCATACAGCTCTTTCTTTGACAGCTTGGCAGCGGCGGTTTTCGGCATTTTCAAAGCCCTCGCGTACTCCACAGAAACGCCATTTTCCGACTTGCCGACGCTGGCGCTGGAGCGGCTTGCGAATACGTTGTCAAAGCACGCCGAACTGATGTACGTGCGGCTCTTCGGGCGGCACTTGAGCGAGTGTCGATTGCTTGCGATCGTCGCCAGCCGCGAGCCGACCAGCCTGAGCGAGGTGTGCGAACAACTCGACCTAGACAAGGGGCACGCCAGTCGCCAGGTCAGCAAATTGGTCTCCGCTGGCCTTCAGAACGCAACAGCGTTTGGGTCAGCGCTTTGGGCAAAGACGACTCGGCTGCATTCCTCGTTGCCATTGAAAAGATGACATCGCTAACCAGGGAAATGATGGACGACGAGGTTGCGCGGACAGGGGGCGAAACGCCTACCTTGACAAACGCACGGGAAACCGGCAATGCAATCCCGAAGGCCAGCAAGTCGCTAGTGATCGAACGTGTCGTCCTGGAAGACCTGCGTAGGCAGCTGGATCGACTGCTCGAACAAGAAAGTGGC
This sequence comes from Variovorax sp., assembly GCA_025352265.1. GTDB lineage: Bacteria > Pseudomonadota > Gammaproteobacteria > Burkholderiales > Burkholderiaceae_C > Variovorax. The sequence continues at coordinate 40,357 of JANXTS010000080.1, forward strand.
CGGCAGCGCTAATTCAAACGCTGCTCACCTTGTTCAAGCGCGACTTTGCCTGCCTTCACCCGGGCGACTCCCGGGCGACTCCCGAGATTCAGCCTGTAAGCGGCATAACCGCGATAAGGGCACGCGGCCGGCTTGGGCGCGATCCCGATTGTCGTCAGCCACGCTGTACGGCCGGCGCTGCAACAAGGCTGTCAGCCATGGCCACGTCGGGCCATCCTTGGACCGGATCACGACGGCACGGGCACCGTGCATCAGCAACGTTCGCAGGTAGACATCGCCGCGCTTGCCGATGCCCATCTGCCGCACCCGTCTACCGGTGCCGGTCTGGCGCGGAACCAGTCCGATCCAGGCAGCAAACTCCGGGGCATCCTTGAACGCAGTTGGCGTACCCATGCTGGCGACGACGGCCGTGGGCGACGAGTACCGGTCGTCGATGCAAAGACATTGCAACGGCTGATAGACCATGACTGGCCGGGCAACCTGCGCGAGCTCGTACACGCGCTTGGTCGGAGTCAATGGAGCGTTTCGGCCGCCGCATCGCTTGTCTGAATATCGCGAGCTACGCTGCATCGAAAACTGAGAGAGCTTGGCATCCAGCGGCCCGCATGATCAACCGCACGGTCTCGCTACGAAGCGCCCTCCCCGTGCAAGCTCACGATCAAGTTTCGCAACCATGCGATGGCAGGGTCCTTGTTGTAGCGTCGATGCCAAAATAAATTGATGGCGATCTCCGGGAGCTTTGCGGGATGGCGAACGTAGGCAAGGCCAAACGGCTCTACCAAGGTTTGCGCGAGACGCTCCGGAACGGTGGCCACCAAGTCGGAGTCATGCAATATGTGTCCGACAGCAACGTAGTGTGGAACGGTCAGTACGATTTTTCGGGTTATTTTTCTACGCTCCAGCAGGTCGTCAGCTTTGCCGTGGCCGGTGCCTTTCGCAACCACGACAACATGCTCTGCGTTTGAGAATTCGCCGAGTGATATGGACCGTTTGTCGAGCGCATGGCCGCTTCGAAACATGCAGACATAGTGTTGCTTGAACAGGCGACGCTGGTGGTATCCCGCCTTGAGTTGCGGAAGCAGGCCGATTGCCAAACCGACGTGTCCTGACTCCATCTCGTCCTGCAAATTAACTGCAGCGTTTCGGACTGTGCTGAGCGTGATGCCAGGCGCGACACGCGCTATCTCTTTCATCAACTTCGGCAAGAAGTAGATCTCTCCGATGTCGGTCATTCCCACTGTGAACGCGCGCTGCGAGGTCGCCGGATCAAAACTCGGCTGCTGGTTCATCGCAGCATGAATGACCTGCAAGGCTTGAGCCGTCGGTTCGGCCAGCTGCTGCGCGAACGGGGTCGGCTCCATCCCGGTCGGGGTCCGAAGAAACAGCGGATCGTTCGTAACCTTGCGTAAGCGCGCGAGTGCGTTGCTGACACCGGGTTGAGACAGGCCAAGGTTCTCGGCAACTTTCGACACGCGCCTGTCTATAAGCAGTTGCTGAAAGACGACCAGAAGGTTGAGGTCGATGTCTTTGAGTTCCATTGCGTGTCTCACATTCGCCAAATCAATCTCGCCTATTGTTCGTATTCTATTGAACGATGAGACCCCAGGCTTGATCATTCCCGCACCGCGATAAGCAGCTGTGACGCACGGCTGGACAGGAGACAAAAAATGGACAACACATCAGCCGTGTTTCCCCAGCACATCCACTGGGAAGACAAAGGCACCAGCCGCATCCCCTTCATGGCCTACACGGAGGCAGACCAGTATCGGCGAGAGCTGGAGCGTCTCTTCTATCGAAACCACTGGTGTTACGTGGGGCTGGAGGCAGAGATCCCCAAGATCGGCGACTTCAAGCGCACCGTCGTCGGTGAGCGCTCCGTCATCATGGTGCGCGATGCCGAAGACTCGATAAGCGTGCTCGAGAACGTTTGTGCTCACCGCGGTATGCAGTTCTGCCGCGAGCGGCACGGCAACCGCAAAGCCGAAGGGTTCACATGCCCATACCACCAGTGGAACTACACGCTGACGGGCGATTTGCAAGGCGTGCCGTTCCGGCGTGGTGTTAAACAAGACGGCAAGGTCAACGGCGGTATGCCAGCGGACTTCAAGACGGCCGACCATGGCCTCAACAAACTGAAAGTCGCGACGCGCGGTGGCGTCGTGTTTGCCTCCTTCGACGCGGAGATCGAGTCGCTCGAAGACTTCATGGGCCCTGAGATCCTGCGTTACTTCGATCGTCTTTTCGACGGGCGCAAGCTGACGATCCTTGGCTACAACCGTCAACGTATTCCGGGCAACTGGAAACTGATGCAGGAGAACATCAAGGACCCATACCATCCGGGGCTGTTGCACACCTGGTTCGTCACCTTCGGTCTCTGGCGCGCTGACAACAAATCAGAGCTCAAGATGGACCGGCACCACCGACACGCTGCGATGATTTCAACGCGCGGAGCCAGTGGCAAGGCCGATGAGGTCACCCAGGTATCGAGTTTTAAGGAGAGCATGCAGCTCAACGACGCTCGTTTCCTAGATATCAAACCAGAGGCTTGGTGGGATGGGCCGACCGCTGTGCTGATGACCCTGTTTCCCAGCGTCATTCTTCAGCAGCAGGTCAACAGCGTGTCGACGCGGCACATCCAACCCAGCGGCCCCGGTGCCTTCGACTTCGTCTGGACGCATTTCGGCTTCGAGGCGGACGATGCGGAAATGACGCAGCGGCGCCTTCGTCAGGCCAATCTCTTTGGGCCGGCCGGCTTCGTTTCGGCCGACGACGGTGAAGTGATCGAACTTTCGCAAAAGGGTTTCGAGCAGAAGCCTTTTCATCGCACGCTCGCTGAGTTGGGCGGCCGTGAAGTGGGCGACACCGATCACATGGTCACTGAAACACTGATCCGCGGTATGTACGAATACTGGCGCAAGGTCATGGAGGCGTGACATGAACTTCCAGGATCATCTCGACTTGAATCAGTTGTACGCCAGCTATGCGAGCGCTGTGAGCTCAGGACAGTGGGAGCTTTGGCCAGAGTTCTTCACCGAAGAATGCATCTACCGACTGCAGCCACGTGAGAACTATGAACGCGGCTTCCCGCTTGCGACACTGTCCTTCGAGAGCAAAGGCATGTTGAAGGACCGCGTCTACGGCATCCGCGAAACGCTGTTCCACGATCCTTACTATCAACGCCACATCGTGGGGTCACCGCTGGTCCTCAAAGCTGAGCAAGATCGCTTTGAATGCGAAGCCAACTATGCGGTGTTTCGCACCAAACTGTCAGAACTTTCGACCGTATTCAACGTGGGGCGCTACATCGACACCGTTGTCCGAACCGAAAACGGACTGAAGTTCAAGTCGCGTCAGGTCATCTACGACAGCGAGATGATTCCAAACTCGATCATCTATCCGTTGTGAAGACATCATGAGTGAAATCCAATGGACCGATGCTGCCTCGTTCGATGAGGTACCCGCCGACGATGTTATCGGGAAGGTCGTCGACGGACGCGACCTGGCGCTCTACAACGTAGAGGGTGAAGTCTTCGCCACCGACAACCTCTGCACGCATGGCCACGCCCGTCTGTGCGAAGGGTTTTTGGAGGGCCACGAAATCGAGTGCCCGCTGCACCAGGGCAAGTTCGACGTGCGCAACGGCACCCCGACGTGTGCTCCGGTTACCGAAGCCATTCGGTCGTATCCCGTCAAGATCGAAGCAGGGCGCGTGTATCTGGCTCTCGGCTGAGCGACGAGGCTGAACACGCCATGAGCGCTGAGACCATCGTCATAGTGGGTGGGGGGCAAGCTGGGGGCTGGGCCGCCCAGACCCTGCGAACCAAAGGCTTTGCTGGCCGGATCGTGCTTGTGGGCGACGAGACGTACAGGCCGTATGAGCGGCCGCCGCTTTCCAAAGCGGTGTTGTCCGGCGATGCCATGGTGGAGTCGACCTATCTGCAAAAGCCCGAGGCATTCGAGGCACTGCAACTTGACTGGCGCCAGAACGTGGGCGTGACTGCGATCGACCGGCAATCCAGAACGGTCCGCCTCACGCAAGGCGATCCGATCGCGTACGACAAGCTGATCATCTGCACCGGAGGACGTGCCCGCAGATTGAACATCCCTGGTGCAGATTTGCAGGGCGTCTTCACGCTGCGCAGCATCAAGGATGCTCAAAAGCTGGGTGCCGCGCTGGTCGCAGGCAAACGGCTGCTGGTCATCGGCGGCGGCTGGATCGGCTTGGAGGTCGCATCGACGGCCAGGAAGAAGGGGCTGGACGTCACCATCGTCGAGGCGTCCATACGTCTTTGCGAACGGACGGTTCCACCCCGCATCTCCGACTACCTGTTGCGTCTGCATACCTCGCACGGTGTCGAGGTCAACTTGGGTGCTGGCATCGAACGCTTGGCGCTTGCAAGTTCAGGCGCCTTGGTCGCGACGTTAAGCGATGGGAGCGAGGTCGCAGCCGATGTCGTACTCGTCAGCGTCGGCCTCGTTGCCAACGACGAACTTGCACGTGCTGCAGGTCTGGCCTGCGATGGGGGCGTGTCTGTCGACTCGCAATGCCGCACCTCGGACCCCGACATCTTTGCAGCGGGCGACGTAGCCGTTTGGCACTCGAAGTGGGCCGGTCGACACATGAGGCTCGAGTCCTGGCAGAACGCACAAGAGCAAGGCATTGCGGCCGCTTGTGCTGCCCTTGGTATGGAAGTCGACTACCAACCCCTTCCCTGGTTTTGGTCGGATCAATTTGATGTGAACCTTCAGATCTTCGGGATGCCCACGCCATCGCACCAGATCGTTTTGCGGGGCGACCCGGATTCCGACGCATTCGTGATGTTCTTTATGGATCACGGCAAAGTCGCCGCCGCCCTTGGACCAAATTCAGCGCGAGACCTGCGGTTTGGGCGAAGGCTCATCGAGCGGGGCACGGTCATAGATCCCGTGCTGCTGGCCGACACCGCAACGCCACTTTCGAAACTTTAGTCCTCCGGACTCCACCATCCTTTAAACGAGACCGTCATGACCGCCACCTACCTTTGGACCCCACCTGCAGTGCCGTCGCTTCCAGTGCGAGGAAAGGCAGAACGCGCCCCCGTTAACCGGTTGTTCTTCGTCGGGCGCAACTACCACGCCCACGCAGTCGAGATGGGTCGTCCCGTCGACAAATCGGTGGAGTCGCCCTTCTACTTCACAAAAAGTCCGTCTACCTTGGTCGAGTCGGGCGCCACGGTTGCCTACCCTGCCGAGACGAAAAACTACCATCACGAGATGGAACTTGTGGTGGTCATTGGTACTGCGGGCTTCCGCGTAAAGCAAGCAGACGCGGCCTCGCTGATCTATGGATATGCATGCGGGCTGGACATGACCCGCCGCGACCTGCAACTTGTCGCAAGAGACAAGGGCCGGCCATGGGATCTCGGCAAGGACGTCGAGCAGTCTTCCGTGGTGTCGGAGATCGTTCCAATGGCAGGCACTGTGCTGGAAAGTGGCAAGTTGGAGTTGAGCGTGAACGGCCAGACCCGTCAAAGCTCCAACCTCGACAAATTGATCTGGAATATTCCTGAACTTATCGAAGACCTGTCGAAGTTCTATCACCTGCAACCCGGTGACCTTATCTTTACCGGGACGCCCGAAGGCGTCGGTGCCCTGCAGCCAGGCGATCGCATCGATGGAAGCGTTGCGGGCGTTGGTTCGATCGCCTTGACGATTGGGCCAGCCAACTGAAAACAAATTGATCTGCTGTCGGCAGCCCGCGTTTCTCAGCAACCCTTGCTGCGCAAACTCCAACAGCGGCCACCTTGAGAAAGAAAACCATGATCGCAGATGCAGTTCCCTCGCCTGTTCGCCTCACAGTCGCCGCTGGCCCGGGGCAGCCCGATCCCAGCCCTGAACTGGAACAGCTCTACCGCGGCTTCGAGCGGGAGATGCTAATCCCCTTGTGGACCGAAATCGGCGACCTGATGCCGCGCCATCCGCGCAGCAAAGCAGCGCCGCACGTCTGGCGTTGGGAGCGCCTGCTCGAGCTGGCAGGCGAGGCTGGACGCATCGTCCCTGTGGGCCGTGGTGGTGAGCGACGGGCCATCGCTCTTGCCAACCCTGCGCTGGGTGGACGCCCCTTTGCGACGCCGACACTCTGGGCCGCCATCCAATATCTGATGCCCGGCGAGAACGCGCCCGAGCATCGCCACACCCAACATGCATTCCGATTCGTCGTCGAAGGCGAAGGTGTTTGGACCGTGGTCAATGGCGACGCAGTCCGGATGTCACGCGGCGACTTTTTGCCGCAAGCGGGATGGAACTGGCACTCGCACCACAATGCCGCGACCGCACCGATGGCCTGGATCGATGGACTCGACATTCCGTTTTCGTACTTCACTGAGTCCCAGTTCTTCGAAGTCGGCCGCGAGCGTGTCGCCGACGCCGAAATGGGTACGCCGGATCGATCGCGCTCCGAACGACTGTGGGGTCATCCGGGACTGCGGCCGCTATCTCAACCAGACGCGCCAACCGCTACACCGTTGCTGGCCTATCGTTGGGCCGATACCGATCGCGCACTGGCGGATCAACTCGCGCTGGAAGACGAAGGTCACGAAGGCACGCTGAGCCCTGGGCATGCTGCAGTCCGGTTCACCAATCCGAGCACCGGACGCGACGTGTTGCCGACCATGCGCTGCGAAATGCACCGTATCCGTCGCGGAGCAAGCTCTACGGCACGGCGCGAAGTGGGCTCGTCGGTCTATCAGGTGTTCGAGGGCGTGGGACAGATCACGGTCGACGAACGCCAATGGACCGTCAAACGGGGCGATCTTTTCGTAGTCCCCTCATGGACTTCGTTCACCGCCAGTTGCGGCAACGACAGTGCTTCTGCCCTTGATCTTTTTCGCTTCAGCGACGCCCCCATTTTCGAAGTGCTTCACGTACACCGATCGAGTGCAGGCGGCCCCGCCTGAATTGCATCGGAGAGATCGGCATGTAAGGCGAGGCATGAATGCTTCCGTCCCCTTCGCTGTTGGCGCCAGCTCATATTTGACCCAGATGCCGAGATAAGGCTAACCCATACAGTCACCTCCGGAACTCAATGCTGGCAATGATTTCCCATGCCGGCCCATGGATCAACGAAATTCCGGCACTCGGGTCAATCCTCGACCGGCCGCAACACCCCTCACGACGGAGAGCTGTTCTTGTATGTCAACGACGCAGTGCTCATGATCCCTGGGCAAACCGAGTTGTTTTACAAAAATTATGTCGGATTGGGGGCGCTGAGCGTTAAGGAGATACAGGCGGTGAAATAGCTTGGGACAGGAATTCACAGCGATGGCATTGCCGGGGTCTTCCAAAAATCTTCCTGCAAACCTGCTATTGCGTAATGAGTCTGCACCACCGCTGTCGGACCATCCCAGTCCCATGGCCCCCACGCAAGACGCCCTGGCCTCACACGCCAAACGCGTCGGACAATGGCAAGCCTGTCCATTCGAGCATCCGGGAGAACGTCAAGGGTCCGATCTTTCCCTTCATCACGAGGGGCTGCCAGGTCGAAGGTGCGTAGAAATACGAGCTTGTGTCAGCGTCCAGCAGACCGAAGAACGTTTCAAGCAAAAGGCGGCCGCCTACCGGACCAAGCTGCGTGACGGCCCCTTCGCCTTCTAAAAAGAATTCTTCGGCTACGGGTTGCCCGTTGCTCGGTGCACCTGTCCAGGCCCTTACGATTTTGCGCTGTGCCTCCGCCAGAATAAAAAGCCACAGCGGTGTCGAGTGCTGAAGCCCAGCCGGGAAAGGACTGAAGGTCCATTGGTCACCAGCGGGCTGCCGTATCTGCAGGTCGGCAATAGTCATATCGCTGGGTGGTCCAGCGTCGCCTGCAGCCCCGCATCGCGCAGCGACCCGTTGACCGCTGGCCAGCAGGAACTTATTACCGCGACGCAGATTGAGCAACGACAGCGCGGGTCCCTTGTTCTCCGGCGTGAGAGGCGCGGGCACCCCGCCATCGAACCCTGTGATCCGCAGCGGTAGATCCCCAAGTGGTCCTGTCAAATTCGGATCGATCTTGTAGGCAAACTGGAGGCGTACCGCTGGGCGCCCTCCATCGGACAGCTTGACCTGCGGCTGTCCAATGTTCTTCGGTATCAGCACACCAGGCCACAACACCTGGTTGTCCGCAGCAGGAAAGAAACGGCCCCAGTCGTCGATGACATGTGATCCCGGCAGGGGCTGGAAGCCGGTGAGGCTGTGTGCTGCCTCCCCTTTGAAATCGAACACCGGCAATGCTGTCTGCGTGTTCAAACGGTAGCCGACGCGAACCATGGAATGGCCGAAGCGGTAAGCCGCTGCAGCAAACTCGAGCGGGATCAGGTGGCGACTCTGCGGCGGGTAAAGAACATACGCTTCATCCGCTTTATCAGCCCAGCTTGCGAAAAATCGGTCATAGACGTCAGCCTCGATGATCCGCTTGAGATAGTCTTCCACGATCATGCGCTGGTAGCTCCATTGCACTTCCTGGCGTGCACTTTTGAAAAGATTGAAGCCTGGCGGGTGGTGGTGTTCACCATGAAGTTCCGCCACCACGGCATTGTGGAACTTGATCATTGCCAATTGGATCTGGCAGACGATGGAGTTTTCGTCATTGCGTTTATCGCCGATGATTGCCCGCCCATGTGGGTCTACGCCACCCCCTGGGGTCGTGTTGCGAAGCAAGTCGTCCTTGCTCGCGTCATCAAAAGTCCGCCCAATGCGCAGTGTTGCACCGTCACTTTCGTACAGGAATGTCTGATCGGCCGGACCGCTGCCATACAAACAATCGAGATCCAGCGAAGGCGTTCGCAGGTTTGTCGTTGGTGAGGGACTGTCAGGATTGAGGTTGGATGTGGTGTCCAGCGTCAGATCGTGGTCTACGAACTGCCCGAGATAGGTGTAGCCGGCCGGCACATAGAGGTTCTCCTCCGCGTCGGGCCCGTCGCCCGGCGTGTCCGGACGGTCCATCGCCCTGGCGATCGCTAGCAGATCGGCCTCTGCGTAGGGCACTCGCCTGGCTGGTACTAGCCGCGAGAAGGATTCGAAATGGGTTCCAACTGAGCCGTGCGAAGTCTCGGTCATATGTTTTCCTTCGTAATCAAGCGGCGATGCAGTTGACGGATCGCAGCATCCTTGCGGATTGAATTTGCGCGGCGCCGCAGGTACGCGCTGCCGTTACAGTGTGACGACCTTGCTGGCGCGGGTCGATAGCACAACAGGTTTATGAACGGACGGTGAGGTAGTGGGGCATGCGACATAGACCGCAGATTTCGTCAGCCACAGTTCAGACTTCTTTTGAAGCCAAAATTGCTGAATGCCACTTCTGACATTTTCCCAACCTGAATCGCCCCGGCTTTGAACTGTCCCCCAGAAGTTGGACAGTTAGAAGCCAGCAACTCAACGCCTGAATGCGGTACTGGACCGGGCTCAGGCCATTCAGTTTGAGCGTCAGACGTTGATGGTTGTAGTAGTGGATGTAGCTGGTAAGCGTCCGGTCTGCACCGCATTGATCTGAGAAGGCATCCAGGGCACGCTTGCGTCCACCAAGTTGAGTGAGTGGACGCAACCGTGAATGACGCACCCGAGAGAATTGACAGAGCACACCACGCTCAAATGCAGCCAGGCGTGCTGCGCGTGCGCAACGATGGTAAACGTATGTATGCCGAAGCCTTCAAGGCCGAGCTGGTGCGCCAATGCCTACTACCGGGCACCTCGGTCGCGGCCACCGCCATGGCACACCGCATCAACGCGAACCTGCTGCGTCGCTGGATCGGTCTACAAGTAACTCGCAGTGTTGCCTCGCCGTCGCCAGTAGCGTTGCTGCCAGTGACTGTTAGAGCCCAGTTCGCCGTCTCGCCCGAACCGGCGACGCCAACGCGTTCTTCAGCAATGACTGAATCGCCCCGGCTTTTGAGGAGGCTCAACACTCTGAGAGGATTGAGCCATGAACAAGTCGAACAAGTTCTCACCCGAGGTCCGTGAGCGGGCCGTGAGGATGGTGCAGGAGCACCGTGGGGAGTACCCGTCTCTCTG
>JANXTS010000012.1 GCA_025352265.1 Variovorax sp.
TTCTTGGTTGGATAGCCCAGCTGGCGAATGGTCGCCCTGACGCGTTTGCCGAGCTTGATGTACAGCTCGACCGCTCTAATCCTGTCTTTGTATGAATACATGAACTACCTCCTGGTAGTCCAAGATTTCATCCGCATCCCCAACGCCCTAAGCAAGACCCCTCGAAGACGTGCCGCTTCGACCGTGTATCAGGGAGGATTTGAACTTCTCCTTGGGAGATTTGCCGGGAGATAAGCGGTAAACACAGGTCTTTCTGGGAGATTTAAGGGCCTTACTTTCACTGTAAGTCGTTGATTTATATGGGGTATCGGGTTAGTTCGATTCCAATCGCGCCTACCAATTTCCCGTTTTTTTAGATCACAGCTCCGGCCTCACTGCTTAACCTTGGCCGGTCCAGCACTGTGAATCGTTGCTCGATCCGCTGCGCCGAACTATTCGGTTCAGGTTTTTTGCATCAAGCGGGTCAACTCTCGCCACCGATCGCGGGATTTTTGGACATACTACGTAACCAGATGTCCTCTTTCACCACAGACCCGACTTCCGCTTCGTCGCACACTGCGATCGAACCCGCGCTTGAAGAAATGCGGCTTGCCGCGTTGCTGCGGCAGGCGCCGCTTGAGTTCGCGCGCGTCGTCTATGGTCTTAATGACCGCGCCAACGGTCGTGCTGGCACGATGGCAGCGGAAGAGGTTGCTCGTACCGTGCGCCAAGGTTCGCCAGTAACGCGCGAACGTGCCGAGCAGCGGGCTCGGGCGTACCTGCCCGTGGCAGGGCAGGAGCACTGCCCGCGCTGCTGGATATTTAACGGCATCAAGAGTCCGCTCCACTATCGTGAACCGATTGACACGCGCCCCGAATCGGCCGCGTGCAAGGTCTGCGGTGCAGAGTACGCCACCGCGCTCGACTGACGCCACCGTTTCGACACCGCCGCACTCGTGGCGGTCAGGGTAAACCTTGTCGCGATGCTGCGAAGCCGCTCCCTAGAATGCCCCCGACGCGACGGCGCGAACACATGAAGGAGTCCCTAGTGCAGAGCAAGAAGTCCGGTGGCAAGCCGGTACAACGCGTCATTAAAAAGTACCCGAACCGAAGGCTCTACGACACCGAAACCTCCACCTACATCACGTTGACGGACATCAAGCAACTCGTGATGCAGAGCGCACTGTTCGTGGTGCGAGACGCAAAGTCCGGCGACGACCTGACGCGCAGCATCCTGCTGCAGGTCATCCTCGAAGAAGAAGCGGGTGGTGCGCCGATGTTCACGGAGCAGGTGCTCTGCAGCATCATCCGTTTTTACGGGCAGACCATGCAAAGCTACATGGGCCCGTATCTGGAAAAGAACATCCAGGCCATGACGGAGGTGCAGGCCCAGCTTTCTGAAAAAGCCGAAGGTCTAACGCCAGAGCTGTGGTCTCGCTTCATGACGACGCAGTCGCCCATGTTGCAAGGACTCATGGGCAACTATGTCGAGCAATCAAAGAACGTCTTTTTGCAGATGCAGGAGCAGATGCAGAAGAACACTGAGCAGGTGCTCGGCGCGTTCGGGCTGAAGCGCCCCTGAAAGCCGTATTGCCGCAAGATAGCTGGGACAATACGGAGATATGAGCGAAGCTGTCTCCCCCGAACGAACGGCCCCTGCGGTCGCTGCCCCCAAGGTCGGCTTTGTCAGCCTGGGTTGCCCTAAAGCCTTGACCGATTCCGAATTGATCCTTACGCGTCTCAGCGCAGAGGGGTATCAGACCTCCAAAACGTTCGAAGGCGCCGACCTGGTGATCGTGAACACCTGCGGCTTCATCGATGACGCCGTCAGAGAAAGTCTCGATGCCATTGGCGACGCGCTGGCTGCAAACGGCCGGGTCATCGTGACCGGATGCCTCGGCGCAAAGACCGGCGATCTGGGTGGCAACCTGGTACGTCAAATGCACCCCAGCGTGCTTGCTGTGACCGGACCGCATGCAACGCAGGAGGTCATGGATGCGGTGCACCTGAACCTGCCTAAACCGCATGATCCGTTCATCGATCTCGTGCCGGGCGCGTTCGGCATCGCCGGGCTCAAGCTCACACCGCGTCACTATGCGTATTTGAAGATAAGTGAAGGCTGCAACCATCGCTGCACTTTCTGCATCATTCCGTCGATGCGTGGTGATCTCGTGTCGCGACCCGTTGGCGATGTTTTAAGCGAAGCCAAGGCGCTGTTCGAAGGCGGTGTGAAAGAACTGCTGGTGATCAGTCAGGACACTTCAGCCTATGGTGTCGACGTCAAATATCGCACGGGCTTCTGGGACGGAAAACCAGTGAAGACGCGCATGGTTGACTTGGTCCGAACGCTCGGCGAAATTGCCGAGCCATACGGTGCATGGGTCCGTTTGCACTATGTGTATCCGTACCCGAGCGTCGACGAAATCATTCCCTTGATGGCGAGCGGGCAGGTGCTGCCGTACCTCGATGTTCCGCTTCAACACAGCCACCCGGACGTGCTCAAGCGCATGAAGCGTCCGGCCAGTGGTGAGAAGAATCTGGAGCGCATCGCGCGCTGGCGCGAGGGCTGTCCGGAGCTTGTTATCCGCAGCACCTTCATCGCGGGCTTCCCAGGCGAAACAGAGGCCGAGTTCGAGCATCTGCTCGACTTCATCCGCGAGGCGCAAATTGATCGGGCGGGTTGTTTTGCGTACAGTCCCGTCGTGGGCGCTACTGCCAACGACATCCCCGGCATGCTGCCTTTCGAAGAGCGCGAAGCGCGTCGCGGCAGGTTCATGGAAGTGGCCGAGGCGGTGTCGACCACGAAGCTGAAAAAACGTGTTGGCGCGACAATGCAGGTTCTCGTCGATTCGGCGCCGGGCCTGGGTCGAAAGGGCGGTGTGGGCCGGAGCTATGCCGATGCGCCGGAGATCGACGGCACCGTCCGATTGCTGCCGCCGGAGAAAATCAGCAAGACCTTGAAGGTGGGCGAATTCACTCGCGCTCGCATCGTCGGCGCTGAAGGTCACGACCTGATCGCGCTACCGGTTTGATGGCGTACGCGCTGTTCGATTGGGCAACAAAAAAGCCACCGGAGACCGGTGGCTTGATTCGCATAAACCTTGAGTGGTTTTATTTAAACTTGGTGCCCAGGAAGGGACTCGAACCCCCACGATGTTACTCGCTAGTACCTGAAACTAGTGCGTCTACCAATTCCGCCACCTGGGCCCACATGCTGCACAAGTGCAACGTGTTTTGAATTTCAGGAAAGAGAGATTGTATCAAAAATAACGGCCATCCCAGCGGCTTGCTGGATGAGATCGAAGGCTCGGTTCAAGGACATCGCGATGGTCACGGCTTCGTGCAACGCGACGATGGTGAAGCGGACATTTACCTGCCCCCCAATGAGATGCGTGCGGTACTGCACAAAGACCGCGTTAAGGCACGCGTGGTGCGGCAAGACCGCCGCGGCCGGCCCGAAGGGCGCGTCGTAGAAATCGTCGAACGCCCCGAGCAACCCATCATCGGCCGCTTGCTGCACGAGGGCGGCATCTGGCTTGTCGCACCGGAGGACAAGCGCTACGGGCAAGACGTGCTGATCCCGAAGGGCGCGACTGGTACCGCCAAAGTCGGTCAGGTTGTCGTCGTGCAGCTTACGGAGCCGCCTGCACTGTTCGGTCAGCCGGTCGGCCGCGTCAAAGAGGTCCTGGGTGAGATCGACGATCCTGGAATGGAGATCGAAATTGCAGTGCGCAAGTATGGCGTGCCGCATGAGTTTTCCGAGGCATGTCTGGCCGAAGCCAAGTCATTGCCAGACACAGTCCGACCCGCAGACAAGAAGGGTCGCATCGACCTGACCGATGTGCCGCTCGTCACCATCGACGGTGAAGACGCGCGCGACTTCGACGACGCCGTGTACTGCGAGCCGGCCAAAGTTGGCCGCGGCAAAGGTTGGCGATTGCTCGTTGCCATCGCCGACGTGAGTTCGTATGTGCAGACCGGTTCGGGCATCGACATTGACGCCTACGACCGCGCCACCAGCGTGTACTTTCCACGTCGCGTCATTCCGATGCTGCCGGAGAAGCTGAGCAATGGTTTGTGCTCACTCAACCCTGAAGTCGAACGCCTGTGCATGGTGTGCGACATGCTGGTCGCGGCAGACGGCGAGATCTACGCGTACCAGTTCTATCCGGCCGTAATGTTCAGCCATGCGCGCTTCACGTACACCGAAGTCGCGGCGATTCTGGTCAACACGCGTGGCCCTGAAGCTGCCAAGCGCAAAGACCGTGTCAAGGATCTGCTGAATCTGTCCGATGTCTACAAAGCGCTGCTCAAGCAACGCGGCAAGCGTGGCGCGGTCGACTTCGAAACCACGGAGACGCAGATCATTTGCGACGACGCGGGGCGCATCGAAAAGATCGTCCCGCGTACGCGCAACGAGGCGCACCGGCTGATCGAAGAAGCCATGCTTGCGGCCAATGTGTGCAGTGCCGACTTCATCGCCGAAGGCAAGCATCCGGGCTTGTACCGCGTGCACGAAGGCCCGACGCCCGAAAAGAAGGAGATCCTTCGCGGCTACTTGAAGGCTATGGGCGTCGGCTTGTCGATTACCGACGACCCCAAGCCAGGCGAGTTCCAGGCGATTGCGCTGGCGACGAAGGAGCGGCCTGACGCACAGCAAATCTCCACGATGCTGCTGCGCTCGATGCAGCAGGCGATCTACACGCCGATCAACAGCGGTCACTTCGGTTTGGCGTACGAGGCTTATACGCACTTCACCAGCCCGATTCGTCGATACCCCGATCTGCTTGTTCACCGCGTCATCAAGGCGATTCTCAACAAGCAGAAGTACACGCTTCCGATGTTACCGACGCCTGGCGAGGCGCATGCCAAGCTCGCAAAGCGATTGGCATCGCGTGTCAAGGCGCCGACCGCCAAGCCCGAGAAGGCTGCCGTTGCGCCGACCAAGGAAGTGCAGGCGTGGCAGGCCGCCGGTTTGCACTGCAGCGCCAATGAGCGGCGTGCCGACGAAGCCAGTCGCGACGTCGAGGCTTGGCTCAAGTGCAAGTACATGCGCGAGCATCTCGGCGAGGAATATGGCGGCGTCGTCAGCTCTGCGACGACCTTCGGCATTTTCGTCACGCTCGACGCGATGTATGTTGAAGGGCTGGTGCACATTACCGAACTCGGCGGCGAGTACTTCAAGTTCGACGAGATGCGGCAGGAGCTGCGCGGTGAGCGCACCGGCATTCGTTATGCGATCGGGACGCGTGTTCGCGTCCAGGTGAGTCGAGTCGACCTCGACGGTCGTAAGATCGATTTCCGGCTGGTGCGTGAGGGCGAGGATCTCACTTCGCGCGCGATGAAAGACAAGGGCGTGTCGTCGAACGGCGCGCTGGTTAAAGCGTCGGCCAAGCGTGGCTCGCGGCACAAGACTGAAGCAGTTGCCGAGCGCGGACATGATCGCGTCATCGTTGCTGCCAGTGCAGGCGGCGAGGTTGCGATGCCGGCAGCGGCACCGCAATCGGCCATGCAAGCTTTCAAGTCGGCCGTGAAAAACGCTGCCAACAAGATGAAGGGGCGCAAGCCGCGCCGTTGATTTCAAATTAAAGCAACAGGAGAACAAGAGACATGAGCGTTGAGAACAAAGGCCGCGTTGCGGTGGTCACGGGCGCCGGCACCGGCATTGGCCGCGCTGCGGCATTGGCATTACTGGGCGATGGATGGAATGTCGTTCTCGCTGGCCGCCGGCTCGAACCGCTCGATGCGGTGGCCCATGAATCGGGTGTCGGGGAGCACGTGCTTGCGGTACCGACAGATGTGTCGCGTCCAGAGTCGGTACAGGCATTGTTCGCTGCTGCAGTCGACCGCTTCGGCCGTGTTGACTTGCTGTTCAACAACGCTGGCGTCGGTAACCCGCCGGGTCCCTTTGAAGACTGGACCGAAGCGCAATGGAAGGGTGTTGTCGACATCAACTTGAGCGGCATGTTCTACTGCATTCAGCAGGCTTTCCGCACGATGAAGGCGCAGACGCCACGCGGTGGTCGCATCATCAATAACGGCTCAATCTCGGCAACGACGCCGCGACCGAATTCGATTGCCTACACGGCAACCAAGCATGCCGTGAAGGGCCTGACTAAAACAGCGTCTCTCGATGGCCGCAAGTACGACATCGCCGTAGGACAGGTCGACGTCGGCAATGCTATGACTGAGCTGGCATCTCGTATGGGCAAGGGCGTGCCGCAAGCCAATGGCGAAATGGGCATCGAGCCGCTGATCGACGTGAAGATCGTCGGTCAGTCGGTGCTGTATATGGCTAACCTGCCGCTTGAGGCCAACGTGTTGTTCCACACGATCATGGCAACCAAGATGCCGTTCGTAGGTCGCGGCTGATTTGGAATTTGCGCGGACCTGGGGGTTTAGTTCGGTAGCCGCCGGGCCAAGCCACCAGCCGTGAGCGGCTGGTCGTCGGGCCAAAGGTCGGCAAGGGCGCCATGGCGCCACACCGCTTCGCGCGCCGCATACAGCGCGGGGCGTCCCCCC
Organism: Variovorax sp.; assembly: GCA_025352265.1. GTDB lineage: Bacteria > Pseudomonadota > Gammaproteobacteria > Burkholderiales > Burkholderiaceae_C > Variovorax. The sequence continues at coordinate 6,502 of JANXTS010000012.1, forward strand.
GCCAGTGCAGCGCCCACCATCCCGGCCAGCACGTCGCCGGTGCCCGCGGTCGCCAGGCGCGCACTGCCGGTAAGGTTGATGGTCGGTGCGGCGCTGCTGCCGGCAACGATCGAGCCCGAACCCTTGAGTACCACCACACCGAAACGCGCCGCCAATGTTCGGGCAGCCGTAAGCCGGTCCGATTGCACTTCGCTCGTCGACACGCCAAGCAAGCGTGCTGCTTCGAGCGGATGCGGCGTGAGCACAGTTGCTCGGCCACGTCGCAGGCGTGCTTCGAGCGACTGCTGCAGGCTGACATCAAGGGAGATCACGTTAAGGGCGTCGGCATCCAGCACCAATGACTTGGCGGTCGCGATGACACGCGGAAGGAAGGTTCGCACAGCGGTCCCACCGCCGCAGCCGCAAACAACGGTCAGCTGCGAAAGGTCGAGCGACTCGGCCTTTCGCAGCATCAACTCCGGCTGCTGGGTGTCGACTCTTGCTGCATGAGGGTCGAGCAAGCCGAGGAGCACGCGACCTGCGCCTGAATGCAGGGCGGCAGACGCCGCCAACAGCGCTGCGCCCACCATCCCGGGTGCACCACCGATCACGGCGACGTCGCCATAGCTGCCTTTGTGCGATGCATGCGTCCGCGGGGTCGCCAAGGGTTTGCCGGCCAGCGTTGCGATCGGCGCCTCTTCCGTAGGAGCGCACCCCAGGTCGTCGAACCACACTTCACCCGCAGCGTCGCGGCCTTGCGCGGTAAAGAGGCCGGGCTTTAAGGTCAGAAGGCTGAGGCAGTAGCGATTGGGGAGGGCTCCTTTGCTGTTCGCCGAGTGTTTGTCGCCTGAGGACGCATTCGTGGCATTCACAGCGAGCACGCCCGTATCAGCATTCAGGCCAGACGGCACGTCGATGCTTAACAGGGGCGCCTCGGAAGCGCGCATGTGCTGCAGCCAGGCGGCCATCTTGCCGTCAGGCGCGCGCGCCGAGCCGATGCCGAGGAGGGCGTCGATCGCCAAATCGTGCTGTGCGGGGGGCTCATCGACGATGACGACGCCCGCCTCGCGGGCGCGCCGCAGCGACGCCCTTGCGTCCGCTGGCAAACGAGCCTCATCGCCACAAAAAGTGACAACGGGCGCGAAGCCGCGACGCTGCAACTCACGCGCAGCCTCGAAGCCGTCGCCTCCGTTGTTTCCGGGACCGCAAGCGATCCAGACGATGCGGGCGTGCGGCGCGATCGCCATCGCAAGGCGCGCGGTCGCAATGCCGGCGCGCTGCATGAGCGTGTGAGCGGGGAGTGCAGCTGCGTGAGCGACTTCGACGCAACGTGTGGTCACGATGTCGAACAGATCGCAAACGGTTTCGGGCGTGATGCGGTGCATTGCCGTATATCTTCAGTCCAGCATCAGACGTTCGACACCCAGACCTTCGAGATCGATCTCTGGTCGGCGGCCACCGACCAGATCGGCTACTACGCGCGCGCTGCCGCAAGACAGCGCCCAGCCGCTGGAGCCATGCCCCAGGTTGAGCCAAACGCCCGCAATGCCGCTGGCACCGAGCACCGGTGGACCATCGGGCAGCATGGGTCGTGCGCCTTTCCATTGCTGCACGCCTGCCTGCAACGTGGCAGCACCAGGGAACCAGTCTTGCAACACCTTGTAGAGCGTCTGTAGTGCAGCAGGATTCATCGTGTCGAGCGAGCCACCCAGTTCCGCGCTACCGGCCACGCGAACCCGTTGGCCGAGGCGCGAAATCGCGACCTTGTAGCGCTCGTCCATGACCGCGCTCCGGGGCGCGTTCAGCGGCTCGCGAATGTTGGCGCTGATCGAGTGGCCATACACCGGCGCGAGTGGAATGCGCAAACCCAAAGGCCGCAAAAGACGGGCCGATGCAAGGCCGGCACACATGACGACCGCATCGAAGTGGATGGCAGGCGAGCCGGCTGCAAGTGACAGAGTGGTCGGGGCAGATCGACTCAGCGGCGCGATGTCGCAGTTGAAGTGAAATTGAGCGCCGAGCGCCTCTGCCTCCCACTTCAGCAGCAACGCGAATTGACGGCAATTGGCGACCTCATCATCCGGCAAATGGATGGCGCCGGCCAGGTCGGTGTCGGTGTTCAGCGCGGGCTCGACGCGACGGGCTTCGTCGGCATCGACCTCCCGAAAATTCGTGCCGGCTTCGCGCAAAACATCTAGGCCGGGTTGTACGAGTTTTTGTTCGCGGCGGGAGCGCAGCAGAACCAGGTAGCCATCGCTTCGCTCGTAGCTCAACTCGCGGGTTTCAGTGACGCTATGCAGGCGCGTTCGGCTGTAGAACGCCAGGCGCTGCATGCGGCTTCGGTTCGCCAGATAGGTTTCCAGCTTGCATGCTTTAAGCCAGCGAGACATCCAGCCGACGTCGCGCGCACTGATGGGCCAGGAAAGCTTTATGGCACCGTGCGTCGAAAGAAGCGATCGAAGCACCTTGCCGCGCATGCCAGGGGCCGCCCAAGGCGTCACATAGCCCGGTGCAACCACTCCAGCATTGGCAAAGCTGGCTTCCTCTGCGGCGGCGCCGCGACGCTCAAACACCGTCACTTCATGCCCGTCGGCCGCCATCTCCCAAGCGGTTGTGACGCCGATGATGCCGGCGCCCACGATCGCAATTTTCATTCGAACTCTTTAATCAATAAGGTCTGTTGTTTGCCTCCGCAGAAGAGTAGGGGCGCGCAGCGAATAGCAAGAAGCTTGTTTGCGTTACTTTTCTCTTCCTTGTAGCGCCTCTTCGACCTGCAAAGCGACGGTGAGTACTGCGTCGTCGTGCAGGGCGCCGTGCCAGAGCATGAGGCCAACGGGTAGCTCGCCCGCTGCTTGGCACGGGAGCGAGATTGCGCAGCCGTCGAGCATGTTGACGATCGACGGGTTGCGCAGGAGCAGGCCGTTGACGCGAAAGAATGTTTCGTCGCGCTCTGCGCCCGGCGCCACGCTCTCGATCGTCGGAGCTGTGATCGGCACTGTGGGTGACAGCAACGCATCGAAGGGCGTCAGGCTGCGTTCGACACGAGCAATCCAGTCCCGCCGCGCGGCAATCAGATCGATGTACTCGTACGCTTTCATTGCGGCACCCTTCAGGATGCGCTGAGCCACGCGGGGGTCGTAGCCAGCACCGCTGCGTTCCAGCAGCAGGCGGTGCCATGCATAAGCCTCGGGGGCCGAAAAACCACCGGTCGCGTTGAGGGTGGGTAGTTCAGCCAATTCGGGCAGGTCGATTTCCTTGATTTGCGCGCCGTTAGCACGCAGAGTCTTCAGGCTCCGCTCGAAAGCGGTGGCTACGGTTGAGTCGAGGCCATCCAGAAAAACGTTTCGGACAACGGCTAGATGATGGTGCGACAGCGGCCCTTTACTGATGGTGACGCGTCGCGCTGCCAGGATTTCGTGCGCAGTGATCGCGTCGCGTACCGATCGCGTCATGGCGCACACCGTGTCGAGCGTGGTGGATAGGGGCAATGCGCCATCGGACGGCACCAGCCGCGCCGTGCTCTTGAATCCGACAATGCCATTTAAAGCGGCCGGAATGCGGATCGAGCCGCCCGTATCGGAGCCCAGTCCGATAAAAACTGCGCCGGTTGCAACCGACACTGCGGCGCCCGACGACGATCCACCTGGAATGCGTGGCGTCACCGGGTCGCACGCATTGGCTGGCGTACCGTAGTGCGGATTGACGCCGACGCCTGAGAAGGCGAACTCGGTCATGTTGGTCCGGCCGATGTTGATGCCTCCGGCATGGCGTAGGCGCGCGACGGCGGTCGCGTCGGCTCTTGCTGCCGTCGAATGGGCAAGCACAACCGATCCGGCGGGGGTCGGCTGGCCGGCAATGTCGAAGAGGTCTTTGGCCGAAAACGCCAGACCGCCCAGACGGCTTTGCGGGGCCGCGAGAGCAATTGCTGATCGCGCTTCGTCGTACGTGGCTCGGGTAAAGACATGGGCGCAGGCTGCGGAAGCGGCGATGCGGATCGCGTCCTCCAGTGCTTTGGCTGCAGTGGTCTGGCCCGCGAGCAGTGCAAGGCGTGTGGCGTGAAGGTCGTTCATGAGATTAAAAAAGCGCAGGCGCGTGAGGAGCGGACGGGAGCGTAATGCGAGGGCCGGTGAGAGGCAAAGCGAGAGCGGCCGGTGCTATACTCACTGGGTCTCGCTGGTCTTTGGCATCGGCTTTTGGTGAGCTTGCTTTTTGGCAAATTTCTCCCGAATCTGTTGGTAATTTGCCTATCGAAACACATCCGCAAACCAGCCCAATCAAGGTGTTGTGTCCTTCGCTAAAGAGGGCTCAAAACGGGCTGAATTTTAGACCCAACCTTTGGAGTTATTTCTATGTCGACAACCATGCGCGAAATGCTGGAAGCCGGTGTCCATTTCGGCCACCAAACCCGCTTCTGGAACCCCAAGATGGCCCCGTTCATCTTCGGCCATCGCAACAAGATTCACATCATCAACCTGGAAAAATCGCTTCCGATGTTCCAGGATGCGACGAAGTACGCCAAGCAACTCACGGCCAACCGGGGCACCATTTTGATGGTTGGTACCAAGCGCCAAGCCCGTGAAATCGTCGCTTCGGAAGCGCGTCGCGCTGGTGTTCCCTTCGTCGATACCCGCTGGCTCGGCGGCATGTTGACCAACTTCAAGACCGTGAAGACGTCGATCAAGCGCCTGAAAGACATGAAGGCCCAGCAAGAGGTTGGCCTGGAGAGCCTGAGCAAGAAAGAGCAGCTGACCTTTTCACGTGAAATCGCCAAGCTCGAAAAGGACATCGGCGGAATCCAGGATATGGCAGCTCTGCCTGACGCCATCTTCGTGATCGACGTCGGCTTCCACAAGATCGCTGTGGCAGAAGCCAAGAAGCTCGGCATCCCGATGATCGGTGTGGTCGACTCCAACCACTCACCTGAAGGTATCGACTACGTGATTCCGGGCAACGACGATTCGTCGAAAGCCGTCCTGTTGTACGCCCGCGGCATCGCAGACGCAATCATCGAAGGCCGCAACAGCGCCAGCGGCGATGTCGTCAGGGCTATCGCCGAAGGCGGCGGCAGCGACGAATTCGTTGAAGTCGAAGAAGGCGCTTCGGCCTGATCAACGTTCTCGCGAGCCTGAAGAAGGGGCTTCGTTGCCCCTTTTTTTTAATCTGATTTTTGAAGTTACGGAGATAGAAAAATGGCTGCAATCACCGCAAGCATGGTCGGCGAACTGCGCGCAAAGACCGACGCGCCGATGATGGAATGCAAAAAGGCACTGACCGAGGCCGAGGGCAACATGGAAAAGGCCGAAGAGTTGCTGCGCATCAAGCTTGGCAACAAGGCTGGCAAGGCGTCGGGTCGCATCACCGCCGAAGGCGTGGTCACGGCGTTCGTCGATGGCGATGCCGGCGGCATGATCGAAATCAACTGCGAAACCGACTTCGTCACCAAGAACGACAGCTTTCTGGCATTTGCCAACGCCGCTGCGATGCTGGTGGCAAAACACAAGCCGGCCGATATCGCCGCCCTGGGTGCGCTCTTGTATGAACAAGACGGCTTTGGCCCGACGCTTGAAGACGTGCGTCGCGGTCTGATCGGAAAGATTGGCGAGAACATGAGCTTTCGTCGCTTCAAGCAGTTTGCTGGCAACGGCAAGCTGGCGTCATACCTGCATGGCACTCGCATTGGCGTGATGGTCGAATTCGATGGTGACGATACTGCAGCCAAAGACGTGGCAATGCATATTGCAGCGATGAAGCCCGTGGCGATTTCGAGTGGAGACGTGCCTGCCGAGCTCATTGAGAAGGAGCGCGCGGTAGCTGCAGGCAAAGCTGAAGAAGACCGCAAGACCGCAGAAGCCGAGGGTAAAAAAACGCAGCCTGCCGATATCGTCGCCAAGCGCATCGAAGGTGGCGTCCAGAAGTACCTGAAAGAGGTTTCGCTCTACAACCAGGCCTTCGTCAAGAACGACAAGCAGACCGTCGAAGTCATGCTGAAAGCAGCCGGCACCAGCGTCAAGGGCTTTACCCTTTACGTCGTCGGCGAAGGCATCGAGAAAAAGGTCGACGACTTTGCCGCGGAAGTTGCCGCCCAAGTGGCTGCCGCCAAGGCGGCGGCGTAATTCCCGCTCTACACTCGCTCCGAAAACTCCGAAGGAAACTGCCCATGTCCGAACCCCGCCCGGCCCACAAGCGAATCTTGTTGAAGCTGTCCGGGGAGGCGCTCATGGGCGATGACGCCTTCGGCATCAACCGCGCCACCATCGTTCGCATGGTCGAAGAGGTGGCCGAGGTGGTTAACTTGGGCGTCGAACTGGCGGTTGTTATTGGTGGAGGCAACATCTTTCGCGGCGTGGCCGGCGGTTCGGTCGGCATGGACCGGGCCACTGCCGATTACATGGGCATGCTTGCCACCGTCATGAACGCGCTGGCGCTGGCGGACGCCATGAATAAGCAGGGTCTGGTTGCTCGCGTCATGTCGGCCATTGCCATCGAACAGGTGGTGGAACCCTATGTGCGGCCGAAGGCGCTTCAGTACCTTGAAGAGGGCAAAGTCGTGATCTTTGCCGCCGGTACCGGCAATCCGTTTTTCACGACCGACACGGCTGCTGCATTGCGTGGTGCCGAAATTGGCGCGGAACTGGTACTGAAGGCCACAAAGGTAGACGGCGTATACAGCGCCGACCCCAAGAAAGACCCTAACGCAACGCGCTACACCAGCTTGACTTTCGACGAGGCAATTTCGCGCAATCTCGGGATCATGGACGCGACGGCATTCGCGCTGTGCCGCGATCAAAAGCTGCCGATCAAGGTGTTTTCGATCTTCAAGAACGGTGCGCTCAAACGTGTCGTGCTCGGTGAAGACGAAGGCACCTTGGTGCACGCTTGAGGAATAATTGAGATGACCATTGCAGAAATCCACAGTGCGACCGACGTGAAGATGAATCAGTCGCTCGCCGCATTCCAGAACAACCTGACCAAGATTCGGACTGGCCGCGCTAATTCGGCTCTGCTGGATTCGATCCATGTCGGCTATTACGGCTCTTCGGTACCGCTAAGCCAAGTCGCCAACGTGTCGGTGCTCGATTCGCGGACCATCAGCGTCCAGCCCTGGGAAAAAAGCATGGGCGCCAAGATCGAGAAGGCGATTCGCGAAAGTGATCTGGGGCTTAACCCGGCGTCAATGGGCGACCTGATCCGTGTGCCGCTGCCGGCGATGAGCGAAGAACGCCGGCGCGAGATGACAAAGCTGGTTCGCAATGAAGGCGAAAGCGCCAAGATTGCCACGCGCAACCTGCGGCGTGACGCCAACGAATCGGTGAAGAAGCTGGTGAAAGACAAGCTAGCCTCCGAAGACGACCATAAGCGCGCTGAGGCCGAGATTCAGAAGGTAACCGACCGTCATATTTCGGAAATCGACCGACTCATCGTCGCCAAAGAGGCGGAGATCATGGCCGTCTAGCATGGGCCAAGCATCTGCTGTACCGAATCACATCGCCATCGTCATGGATGGGAATGGCCGCTGGGCCACGCGGCGGTTTTTGCCACGCGTTGCCGGTCACAAGCAAGGTGTCGAATCGCTCAGGCGATGCGTCAAGGCCTGCGTGGATCGCGGCGTCGGCGTGCTTACGGTATTCGCGTTTTCTTCTGAAAACTGGAATCGTCCAATAGATGAAGTTTCTGGGTTAATGGACTTGATGGTCGGAGCATTGAACCGAGAAGTGCCCAGGTTGAGCAAAGACGGCGTGCGTTTGCATTTCGTCGGTGAGCGTGGCGGCTTGTCCGAAAAGATATCCGCCGGACTGGTGCAGGCCGAGGCCGCGACGGCAAACAACACGCGGCTCATCTTCAATGTGTGTTTCAACTACGGTGGTCGATGGGACATCGCCCGCGCCGCAGCGGCGTTGGCCGGTCGCGGCGAGCCGATAACCGAAAGCAGCCTTGACCGCGAAATGGCGCTTTCCCATGTGTCGGACCCCGACCTGTTCATCCGCACTGGCGGCGAGCAGCGGCTTTCCAACTTTCTGCTGTGGCAGAGCGCGTATGCCGAGTTGTTCTTCAGTGACAAGCTGTGGCCCGAATTCGACGAAGCCGCGCTGGACGATGCAATCGGAGCATTTCAGCGTCGCGAGCGTCGCTTCGGCAAAACTTCGGCGCAGCTTTCACTGGGTGTCGAACGTACCAAGCAACCGGCCTGAGGCAACTTAAGGCCACATGCTCAAGCAAAGAATCATTACCGCGATCGTGCTTCTGGCGATCTTGCTGCCGGCTCTTTTCTATCCTTCTCACGGCACGGTTCCGATTCCCTTCGCTTGCGTCATGCTGGCGTTGATTGGTGCCGCGGGTTGGGAATGGGGCAAGCTCAATGGTTACGGGCAGGGCATCGCGCTGCTTTTCGGCGCCGAGATCGTCGCACTCTGCCTGTTGTCCTGGGTGCTGGGGCTGCTCGATCAATCACTTTCCATCGTGTGGATCATCGCGAGCGCGGCCTGGGTGCTGGGCGGCGTCTTTTTGCTTCGTGCCGCAGTGCCCGGCTGGCCGCGCATCCCTAAACCGCTGCGAGTGGTGGGGGGCTTGTTAGCGTTGTGGGTGGCATGGATGGCCGCGGTACAGGCTCGCATGATCGGCATCAACTTTCTGCTATCGATCCTGCTTTTGGTATGGGTAGCCGATGTGTTCGCATATTTTTCGGGACGCGCTTTCGGCCTCAAATTCACGCGCAACAAGTTGGCGCCGTCCATCAGTCCGGGCAAGAGCTGGGAAGGTGTCTGGGGTGGCATGGCTGGTGTTCTCGTGCTGGCGCTGGCATGGGTCTGGGCCGACGCTTCGGCGCAGGCGACGGTTGCAAGCCTTTACACGCGCTTGGCTCAACGAGGTTGGTGGCTGTTGCTGATCGGCGTGGTGTTCATGGCCGCGATGAGTGTGGTCGGCGATCTTGTTGAATCGCTTATTAAGCGCAGTGCTGGCGCAAAAGACAGCAGCAATCTGCTGCCCGGCCATGGTGGCGTGCTCGATCGTGTCGACGCGCTGTTGCCGGCTTTGCCGATCGCAATGATGTTGTGGTCCTTTTGTGCATACACCTAGGCAGCGCATCACCGTGCTTGGCTCGACCGGGTCGGTCGGCGTCAACACGCTCGATGTGATTGCGCGCCACCTCGATCGCTTCGAGGTTTTCGCGCTGTCGGCTGCGACCAAGGTCGACGACATGCTCGCGCAATGCATGCGCTTTAAACCGCGCTTCGCCGTCATGGCCAGCGCGTCGCATGCTGACCTATTGGCCGACAAGCTCAAGCACAACGCCAGCGCGACGCGGGTGTTGACGGCGCCGGACGCGATGGAAACCATTGCGTCGCACGATGATGTCGACGCTGTGATGGCCGCCATCGTTGGTGCGGCGGGGCTTGGGGCCTGTCTCGCCGCCGCTCGCGCAGGCAAGCGGCTCCTGCTTGCCAACAAGGAAGCGCTCGTCGTCGGGGGTGAATTTTTCATGCACGCGGTCCGCGAGGGGGGGGCGACGTTGCTTCCGATCGACAGCGAGCATTCGGCCATCTTTCAATCCTTGCCTGAAGACCCGTCGACTTGGGCTCAGCGTATCGACAAGATCATCCTGACCGCGTCGGGTGGACCTTTTCGTACACGGACGGCCGGCAGCTTGAGTGAGGTCACGCCTGAACAAGCTTGCGCGCATCCCAATTGGGTGATGGGCCGCAAGATCTCGGTCGACTCCGCAACGATGATGAACAAGGCACTGGAAGTCATCGAAGCGCGTTATTTGTTCGGTGTCTTGCCTGAGCAGATCGAAGTGGTTATCCATCCGCAGAGCGTGGTGCATTCGATGGTGCAGTTCACCGATGCATCGGTCATCGCGCAGTTGGGCACGCCCGATATGCGAGTGCCTATCGCCGTTGGCCTCGCCTGGCCAGAACGCATCGAGAGCGGTGCCGCGCGGCTCGACTTCCGGCAGATGGCTGCGTTGACTTTCGATACGCCGGATGCGGCGCTCTTCCCGGGGCTTGAGCTGGCTTGGCAGGTGCTACGCGCTGCGCCTGGTACCACCGCTGTGCTTAACGCTGCCAACGAAGTTGCAGTTGAAGCCTTCCTGGATCGACGCCTGCGCTTTGATCGCATTCACGCCGTCAATATGGAAACTTTGGAGGTGGTTGCCGCCTCCAAGCCGTCGTCACTTGCTGATTTGTTGGCGCTCGACGCGGCAGCGCGGCGCGCTGCCAATGCCGCCGCGCTACGATTTGCCGTGGCCTGACGTTTCAAACATAGAGGATTTTGATGCTCACAGCCGTTGCCTTTATCGTCGCGCTGGGTGTGCTGATTGCAGTTCACGAATACGGTCACTATCGTGTGGCAGTGGCGTGTGGCGTCAAGGTGCTGCGCTTTTCCGTGGGCTTTGGAAAAACGCTTTATCGGTGGCAGCCCAAGCGGCAGCAGCCGGGTCAACAAACCGAATTTGTCATTGGCGCGTTCCCCCTTGGCGGCTACGTCAAAATGCTGGACGAGCGCGAAGGCTCCGTTGCCCCGGAAGAGCGGCACCGCGCTTTCAACACCCAGCCACTTCGTTCGCGTGCTGCCATCGTGGCGGCGGGGCCGATAGCGAATTTGTTGCTGGCGGTCGCGCTTTACACCGTCGTCAATTGGATCGGTACGCAGGAACCGGTGGCAACGCTGGCTCGTCCGGTTGCTGCATCGTTGGCGGAACAAGCGGGCCTGCGCGGTGGAGAGCACATCACCCGCGCTGGCTTCGACGGCAACCTCGACCCGGTCGATTCGTTCGAAGATTTGCGCTGGCGAATGACCCGCGCGGCACTCGACCGTCGCGACTTGACGCTGGAAATTGCTGGCGAGAGCGGCCGGCCCGCGCGCGAGTTGCTGTTGCCCCTCAGTCGCGTCGAGGCCAAGGATGCCGATGCGCAGATGTTCCGCAAGATCGGCGTCATTGCACCGCTGACCCGTCCCGAGATCGGTGACGTCGTCGCGGACGGCGCAGGCGACCGCGCCGGGCTGAAAAAAGGCGATCTGGTACGCGCTATCGGCGCTATGGCGATCGTCGACGGACAGCAACTTCGTGAAACCATCCGCGCTTCGGTGGAAGACGGCAAGCCCAAAACACAAGCCTGGGCTATCGAGCGCGGTGGCCGTTCGCTGCGCATCGATGTCGCACCCGAGGTACGTGACGAAGGCACCACCAAGGTTGGGCGCATCGGAGCGTATGTAGGGGCTCCGCCGGATATGGTGACCGTGCGTCAAGGTCCGGTCACGGGCCTTTGGCGCGGTATCGTTCGGACATGGGAAGTGTCCGCGCTCACCGTGCGCATGATGGGCAAGATGGTGATAGGAGAGGCGTCGCTCAAGAATCTCAGCGGGCCTCTCACCATCGCCGACTACGCCGGTAAGTCTGCGAGCATGGGGCTTACCCAATATCTCATCTTTCTGGCACTCATCAGCGTCAGTTTGGGGGTGCTGAATCTCATGCCTCTGCCAGTCCTCGATGGGGGACACCTGATGTATTATCTTTGGGAGGGCCTGACAGGCAAAAGCGTATCCGATGCTTGGATGGAACGCTTCCAACGCGGCGGCGTCGCGTTGCTTCTCGTCATGATGTCGATCGCACTGTTCAACGACGTAAATCGGCTCTTTGGTTAACTTTCGGTTGTCTCTTTCCGAGACGGCCCACTTCACAGATGAATAAACACTTCAGTCGCTTTCGCCTGCGTAGCGTAGCAGCGGTAGTAGCCGGTGCACTGGCTGCAACAGCCGCATGGGCTGTCGAGCCATTTACGGTTCGCGATATCCGGGTCGAAGGCCTGCAACGCGTGGAACCTGGAACGATCTTCGCATCGCTGCCGCTTCGTGTTGGCGATACTTACAGTGACGATCGCGGCTCTGCCGCGATTCGCGCGTTGTTTGATCTCGGGCTGTTCAAGGACGTCCGCATTGACGTGAGCGGGAACGTGCTGGTGGTCATCGTGGAAGAGCGGCCGACCATCGCAGATGTCGATTTTGCCGGCACCAAAGAGTTCGACAAGGCGGTCCTGCAGAAGGCACTGCGTGAAGTCGGGCTCGCCGAAGGTCGCCCCTATGACAAGGCACTGGCCGACAAGGCCGAGCAGGAGCTCAAGCGCCAGTACATCAGCAAGAGCCTGTACAACGCCACCGTCGTGACCACCGTCACTCCGGCCGAGCGCAATCGCGTCAACCTGACCTTCACGGTCACCGAAGGCGACTCCGCCCGTATCCGCGAAATCCGAGTGGTCGGCAACAAGGCTTTCAGCGAATCGACCTTGCTTGACCTGTTTGACCAGGACAGTGGCGGCTTCATGAGCTGGTACACCAAGTCCAATCAGTATTCGCGCGCCAAGCTCAATGCCGACTTGGAAACGATGCGCTCTTACTATCTCACCCGTGGCTATCTCGAGTTCAGGATCGACTCGACCCAAGTCGCCATTTCACCGGACCGGCAAGACCTTTCGGTCACAGTCAACGTCACTGAAGGTGAGAAGTTCGTCGTGGCGGGCGTCAAGCTGACGGGCAACTATCTCGGCCGCGACGAAGAGTTCAAGTCGTTGGTGACCATCAAGCCGGGCGAGGCCTACAACGGTGAAGACGTAACCACCACTACCAAGGCTTTCACCGACTATTTCGGTACCTTTGGCTATGCTTTTGCCCGCGTGCAGTCGCAACCTGAGGTGGATCGCGTGAACAACCGCGTGAACCTGACGCTGCAAGCCGAGCCTTCGCGCCGGGTGTATGTTCGCCGCCTGAACATCGGCGGCAACAACCGCACGCGTGACGAAGTCGTTCGCCGGGAGTTCCGTCAGTACGAAGCGTCGTGGTACGACGGTGACAAGATCAAGCTGTCGCGCGATCGTGTCGACCGCCTCGGCTTTTTCACCGAGGTGAATGTCGACACGGTCGAAATACCCGGCACCCCGGATCAGGTCGACTTGACCGTGAGCGTGGTAGAGAAGCCGACAGGCACCCTGCAATTGGGCGCCGGTTTCTCAAGCGCAGAAAAAGTATCTTTGACGTTCGGCATAACGCAAGAAAACGTCTTCGGCTCGGGCAATTACCTGGGCTTGCAGGTGAACACCAGCAAGTACAACCGTACGATTTCCATCACCGCGACCGACCCTTACTTCACCGCCGACGGGATCTCCCGGACGTTCAGCCTGTATCACACGACGACGCGCCCGTACTACGCGGCGGACGGTGACTATAAGTTGGCACATGAGGGTGGCGCGATTAGCTTCGGAGTGCCGTTCAGTGAAGTCGACACCGTGTTCTTCGGCATTGGGCTCGAGCACTATCGTTTCGATCCGGGGTCTAACGGCACCTACACATTGGTAAACGGGCAATACGTTTACAGCGCCTCCCCTAAGGCTTATCGTGACTACTTCGGGTGCGCGACAAACGCCACCACTGGCATCGTGACGAGTTGCTCTAACCCGTCGGTTTTTGGTATTCCTCTAACGGTAGGTTGGTCACGAGATGATCGCGACAGCGCGCTGGTTCCGACCCGCGGCCGACTGCAACGCGCTAACCTGGAAATCGGCGTTGGCGGCGACATGAAGTATCTCAAGTCGAGCTACCAGTACCAGCAGTTTTTCCCGATCACAAAGCAATACACCTTCTCGATCAATGGAGAAGCAGGGTACGCCCGACCGTACGGTGACAAGGTTTATCCGATTTTCAAGAATTTCTATGCAGGGGGATTGGGTTCCGTCCGAGGCTTCGAGCAAAATTCTTTGGGTCCCCGCGACGCGATAACCGGCGCCTCGCTTGGCGGTACCAAGAAGGCGATCTTCAACGCTGAGCTGAGCACGCCGTTCCCCGGCGCAGGCAACGACCGAACCCTACGACTCTATTCATTCTTTGATGCCGGCAATGTGTTCGGCAGCCGTACCCTCGGCGTTACCGATGCGCAATGGAAAGCCCAACAAAAGATTCGCGCCTCTGTTGGTTTGGGTATCAGTTGGGTTTCGCCGCTCGGACCGCTGCGCCTCGCCTATGCGATCCCGATTCGTCAGCAAAAGCAGGTGGTCGACCCAAACAACGCGCTGATCGAATTAGTGCCTGCCGATCGCGTTCAACGCCTGCAATTTCAGATTGGGACTTCGTTCTGATGAACAATCTGGTTCGCGCAACCGGTACGCTGCTGATACCGGTACTCGCATTTATTTGCGCACCTTCGTACGCGCAGGAAACATTCCGGGTGGGGTTCGTCAACCCTGACCGTGTTTTGCGCGAGGCGCAGCCGGCAAAGGCGGCGCAAGCCAAGCTCGAGGCAGAGTTTTCGAAGCGCGAGAAAGACTTGGCAGGCCAAGGCGATGCTTTGAAGAGCGCCTCTGAAAAGTTCGAACGCGAAGCGCCGACGTTGTCTGAAGCCCTGCGTGTGTCGCGCCAGCGCACACTGGTCGATCAGGATCGCGACTTTCAGCGCAAACGTCGCGAGTTTCAAGAAGACTTGAATGCCCGCAAGAACGAAGAGCTCCAGCAAGTGTACGAGCGCGCCAATCGCGTCGTGAAGCAAGTTGCCGAAGCGGAAAAGTACGATGCCATTCTGCAAGAGGCGATCTACATCAATCCCAAACATGACATCACCGACAAAGTGATTAAGGCGCTGAACGCCCCGTCACCGGCTGCCAGCAAGTAAAAGCAGGCAATTGCCGTGACACTGTTGCTTGGCGCGATCGTCGATGCCTTGGGTGGAGAACTCCATGGCGACGGTACAGTTTCGATCGAACGGCTAGCCCCGTTGAAGAGCGCACAGGCCGGAGCGCTTACTTTTCTCAGCAGTTCCAAATTCAACGATGACCTTGTCGCATCGAAGGCGACATGCGTAATTGTGGCTCCCGCCATGCGCGAGTTGGCAGAAGCGCGCGGCGCCTTCATAGTCACGCCCGACCCCTACTATTACTTTGCATTGCTGACGCAGCTGTGGAAGGCGCACCTTCCACGACCGGTGGCGCCGCGCATTCACCCAAGTGCGATCATCGACCCCGCTACGGAGATCGATCCGACAGCTCGCATCGGCGCGCTGTGTGTGATCGAGCGCGGTGTTCGCATCGGTGCCGGCACGGTACTCAAGTCGCACGTGACGGTGAGCGAAGACTGTGTAATCGGAGCCCGCTGCAATCTGTATCCAGGCGTGGTGATCGGCGCTGACGGGTTTGGAAATGCACCGCACGAAGGCAGGTGGATCAAGATCGAGCAGCTCGGCGCGGTTCGTATCGGCGACGACGTCGACATCGGTGCAAACACATGCATCGATCGTGGCGCACTCGAAGACACGGTGATTGAAGACGGCGTCAAACTCGACAATCTGATTCAGATCGGCCACAACGTACGAATCGGCAAGCACACCGCGATGGCCGGTTGCACCGGTGTTGCAGGCAGCACCAGCATCGGCGCGCATTGCACTATTGGCGGTCAGGGCATCATCATCGGGCACGTGACCATCGTCGACGGTGTTCATATCTCGGCGGGCACCACGGTTATGGGGTCCATCCTGAAGCCGGGTCACTACACTGGAGTGTTTCCCATCGACGACAATGCCTCCTGGCAGAAAAACGCCGCGACTGTCAGGCAGTTGCACGCTCTGCGCGACCGACTCAGGGCGCTTGAAAAAGCGGCCACGCAAGACAAAAAAGCATCATGACCACGCCCGACTCGACCCTCGATCCAGCGCTCGACACATCGCTCGACATCCATCAGATTCTCAAGTTGCTGCCGCATCGTTACCCGTTTTTACTGGTGGACCGCGTCCTGTCGATGGAAAAGGGCAAGCGGATCACGGCGATCAAGAATGTGACGATGAATGAGCCGTTCTTTAACGGTCACTTTCCGCACCGCCCGGTGATGCCGGGTGTGCTGATGCTCGAAGCCATGGCGCAGGCGGCGGCACTCTTGTCGTTCCGGTCTCTCGATATGGTGCCTGATGAAAACACGATCTATTACTTCGCAGCGATTGATGGCGCGCGGTTCAAGCGACCTGTGGAGCCCGGTGATCAGCTCACTCTCGAAGTGGAGATCGAACGCATGAAGGCTGGTATTTCCAAGTTCAAGGGTCGTGCGCTCGTTGGCACCGAACTCGCATGCGAAGCGACCTTAATGTGCGCCATGCGTCAGATCAATTGATCCTGAACGGCGTATGACGCAGGTTCATTCGACGGCGATCGTCGACGCTAAGGCCGAACTCGACAGTGCCGTGACGGTCGGCCCTTACGCCGTGATCGGCCCGCATGTGAAGATCGGCGCGAACACCACTGTCGGTGCGCACTGCGTGATTGAAGGCCGCACAACCATTGGCCGTGACAATCGCATCTCTCAGTTCGCGTCACTCGGTGCGGCGCCGCAAGATAAAAAGTACGCCGGTGAGCCGACCGAACTCGACATTGGCGATCGAAACACCATTCGCGAGTTCTGCACCTTCAATGTGGGTACGGCGCAAGACACGGGCAAGACTAGGGTGGGCGACGACAACTGGATCATGGCGTATGCGCACATTGCCCACGATTGCCAGCTTGGCAACCAGATCATCTTGGCCAACAATGCGACGCTCGCGGGGCATGTTCATCTCGGCGATTGGGTAATCATCGGGGGGCTCACTGGCGTACACCAGTTCGTCAAGGTCGGCGCGCATGTCATGGCCGGGTTTGCGAGCCACGTCTCGCAAGATGTACCGCCCTTCATGATGGTGGACGGCAATCCGCTAGCAGTGCGTGGCTTCAATGTCGAGGGCCTGCGGCGGCGCGGTTTTTCAGCCGCGCGACTCGCGGCGGTGAAGCAAATGCACCGTCTGCTGTATCGACAGGGCAGGACACTTGAGGAGGCGCGTGCTGGTATCAACGCGTTGGCGGCAGAACTGCCAGATGCAGCAGCCGACATTGCTCTCATGACTGACTTCCTGTCCAACGTCACGCGCGGCATCGCGCGTTGAGCCAAGTGAGGCTGTCAGAAACCCGAACCATTGAGGCGGGCACGGACAGCAAGGCCGGTCCGCGGCAATTTGCGATGGTGGCGGGCGAGCCTTCGGGCGATCTGCTTGCAGGGCTGCTGCTCGACGGCCTGCAGTCCCGTTGGCCGGCACTCAAGACCGTCGGCATCGGCGGCCCCCGAATGCTGGCCCGTGGCTTTGAAACATGGTGGCCGCAAGAGAAATTGGCAGTTCGTGGTTACATCGAAGTGCTTCGCCACTACCCCGAAATTTCAAGCATTCGGCGACAACTGAAAGCCCGACTGCTGCGCGAATGGCCCGATCTTTTCATCGGTGTCGACGCGCCTGATTTCAACTTGGACCTGGAGGTGGGCCTGCGCAGCCGCGGTATCAAGACCGTCCACTTCGTTTGCCCCTCGATATGGGCGTGGCGTGCCGCCCGAATCGAAAAGATTCGGGCAGCAGCCGACCATGTGCTTTGTATCTTTCCGTTCGAGCCTGCGCTGTTGGCCGAGCAGGGCGTGTCGGCCAGCTACGTGGGTCATCCACTGGCCGATGTCATTCCGATGAAGCCTGATCGCGCCGCCGCGCGCGCAGCCTTGGGCCTCCACGCGAATGCGCCGGTCGTTGCGCTGCTGCCCGGGAGCCGCCGCTCCGAGGTGCGCTACCTGGCATCGCGTTTCTTCGCCGCGGCTGCGCTGATGAAGCGCGCACAGCCCGCCATGCAATTTGTGGCACCCGTCATTCCCAGCTTGCGTGCGGACGTCGTTGCCGCGCTGCAAGCAAGCGGCATGGCCGACCAGGTCATGGTGCTCGACGGCCAGTCCCACGCGGCGCTCGCTGCTTGCGACGCAACGTTGATTGCCAGCGGCACCGCGACCCTCGAAGCGGCGCTGTTCAAGCGTCCCATGGTCATCGCGTACAACATGAACGTGGTTTCGTGGCGGATCATGCAGCGCAAACAGTTGCAAGCCTGGGTCGGATTACCGAACATCCTGTGCGGCGAGTTCGTGGTACCCGAGTTGCTGCAAGACGCTGCCAGCGCCGAGGCTTTGGCCGAGGCAACTTTGGCGTGGTTACAAGAGCCCGAGAAGGTGCTAGCACTCGAACAACGCTTTACATCGCTGCACGAGCAACTGCAGCGCGATACCCCGACACTGTGCGCCGATGCGATCCAAAAAGTTCTTGAAGGCTGAGCAGGCGCGTCTGGTTTGGGATGCGCCCGGTTTGCTCGCGGGCGTGGACGAGGCAGGCCGCGGTCCGCTGGCTGGCCCCGTGGTCGCGGCCGCTGTCATCCTCGACGATTCGCGGCCCATTCGCGGCCTGGCTGATTCGAAGACGCTGACGGCGCTGCAGCGGGAGCGTCTCAACGAGCAGATCCTGGCAAACGCGCTATGTTGCTCCATCGCGCACGCCACTGTCGAAGAAATCGACACCCATAACATCCTGCAGGCGACGATGATCGCAATGCGTCGTGCCGTCGAGGGACTTCGATTGAAGCCCGCGAAAGTGTTGGTCGACGGGAACCGGTTGCCGATGCTCGACGTGTTGGCCGAGGCGGTCATTCACGGTGATGCGATCGTCAAGTCGATCTCCGCCGCTTCGATCATCGCCAAGGTGCATCGCGATAAGCTGTGCCAGCAATTGCACGACGAGTTTCCTCACTACGGTTTCGCCGGGCACAAGGGCTATGGCACGCCCGAGCATCTCGAGGCGTTGCTGCGTCATGGTGCCTGCATTCACCACCGGCGTTCATTCAGTCCTGTCGCGGCGGCGCTGGCGCGCGTCAGTGCGGCAGGGATCAGTTTCAACGCAGAGACGATTGCGGTGCAAGTCGAAGTAAGCGTTACCTCGTTTGTGCCTTCAATGCCTGGATTCGCGCGATGACGTCGCCCGACGTCAGTCACGTTAGCTCGCGCGACAACCCTCTCTTGAAAGACTTGCGCAAGCTGGCGCACGACCCAGGCGCATATCGCAGACTCGGTCGCCTGTGGCTCGAGGGTGATCATCTCTGCCGCGCGGCACTGGAGCGCGGCGTGCGGCCGGCCATCGCCGTGTTTTCTGAAACGTATTGGCTGCAGGGCCGGGTGCAATGGTCCGGTGCAGCCGTTAAGACGATCGTGATCGACGACGCATTGCTTGCTGCAGTGAGCGCGCTCGAGTCGCCGGCGCCGATGGGCTTCGTGCTCGATTTGCCCGAGTCACCCACGCTCTCGCCGAATGCGCCCACTGTCATCCTCGATCGCTTGCAGGACGCCGGCAATGTGGGCTCGATTTTGCGCAGCGCATCAGCCTTCGGTTTCACGCAGGTGGTCGCGCTCAAAGGCACTGCCGCACTGTGGGCACCGAAAGTCCTGCGCGCGGGGATGGGCGCGCACTTCGGCTTGCGGCTGATCGAAGGCGCTGAGATTGACGTTCTCGGCATCCTCGCGATGCCGCTCGTCGCTACCAGTTCGCACCACGGCGAATGGCTGCACCAGACCCGTTTGCCGAATCCATGCGCATGGCTGATGGGTCACGAAGGGCAGGGCGTGTCGACCGCGCTGGCGGCGCTCGCTACGAAACATGTACGCATCGCGCAACCCGGCGGTGAAGAGTCGTTGAATGTGGCTGCGGCCGCCGCAATTTGCCTGCACGCGAGCGCCGCGACGGCCGTTTTGTGAGTCCGGAACCGTAGGCCGCAGCTATAATCAGCAGCTTCCCTGCCTACACCCCGCCCTCAGCGAACGCTTGCCAACTCCTCGACGAAAGTCGCGACCCATCGAGTCAAATCAGGGTTCGCTTTGGGCGTCATCCATTCGGAGAACCCCCAGTGCTTTTGTCTCTCAAGGGAGCTTTCCCACCCGCCATCCTGGCGCTTGCAGACGGCACAGTCTTCCAAGGCAACTCGATCGGCGCCGTCGGTGCGACGACCGGTGAAGTGGTGTTCAACACCGCCATGTCTGGTTACCAGGAAATCCTGACCGATCCCAGTTATTGCCAGCAGATCGTAACGCTCACGTATCCGCACATTGGCAACTATGGTGTCAACGAGGAAGACGTCGAAGCCGACAGGATCCACGCCGCTGGCCTGATCATCAAAGACCTGCCCCTCGTCGCTTCGAACTTTCGCAAGACCGCTACGCTGAGCGAATACCTAGTGGCCGGCAAGACTGTCGCCATCGCCAACATCGACACGCGCAAACTGACGCGCCATCTGCGAACCCACGGTGCGCAAAACGGTTGCATTTTGGGGCTGGTCGAAGGTGAAGCCGTTACGCAGGAGCTCATCGGTAGGGCCATCGTGGCGGCTAAGGGCGCCCCCGACATGGCAGGGCTCGATTTGGCCAAGCAGGTGTCGGTGCAGCATGCGTACGAGTGGAACCAGACCGAGTGGAAGCTCGGCTCCGGCTACGGCGTGCAGATCACGCCGAAATTCCATGTCGTCGCCTACGACTACGGCGTCAAGAAAAACATCCTGCGCATGATCGCGCAACGTGGCGCGCGCATCACCGTCGTGCCGGCGCAAACCCCGGCGGCCGACGTGCTCAAGCTCAAACCCGATGGCATCTTCCTGGCCAACGGTCCGGGCGACCCGGAACCTTGCGATTACGCGATCGCGTCGACCCGCGCGCTGATCGACACCGGCATTCCAGTCTTCGGCATTTGCCTCGGCCACCAGATCATGGCGCTCGCCTCGGGTGCCAAAACCTTCAAGATGAAGTTCGGCCATCACGGCGCAAACCATCCGGTGAAAGACCTCGACAACGGCCGCGTGAGCATCACGAGCCAGAACCATGGTTTTGCGGTCGACGAGAAAACGTTGCCGGCCACCTTGCGCCCGACGCACATCAGCCTGTTCGACAACACGCTGCAAGGCCTGGCGCGTACCGACAAGCCGGCGTTCTGCTTTCAGGGTCATCCGGAAGCATCGCCGGGTCCGCACGACATCGGCTATTTGTTCGATCGCTTCACGGCGTTGATGGAAAAGCACAAAGCAGGGAACAAGAATGCCTAAGCGTACCGATCTTAAAAGCGTCCTCATCATCGGCGCCGGCCCGATCATCATCGGCCAGGCATGCGAGTTCGATTATTCAGGTGTGCAGGCCTGCAAGGCGCTGCGCGAGGAGGGCTACAAGGTCATCCTCATCAACAGTAACCCGGCGACGATCATGACCGACCCGGCTACTGCCGACGTCATCTACATCGAGCCGATCACCTGGCAGACGGTCGAGAAGATCATCGCCAAAGAGCGCCCCGATGCCATCCTGCCGACAATGGGCGGACAGACCGCGCTCAACTGCGCCCTTGATCTCTGGCGCAACGGCATTCTCGATAAGTACAAGGTCGAACTCATCGGCGCCACACCCGAGGCTATCGACAAGGCCGAAGACCGCCTGAAGTTCAAGGACGCAATGACCAAGATCGGTCTCGGGTCGGCGCGCTCGGGCATCGCGCATTCGATGGACGAAGCGTGGGTCGTGCAAAAGACGCTCGGCTTTCCGACGGTGATTCGTCCCAGCTTCACGCTCGGTGGCACGGGCGGCGGCATCGCCTACAACCCCGACGAATTCGAGACTATCTGCAAGCGCGGCCTCGAAGCATCTCCCACCAACGAGCTATTGATCGAAGAGTCGCTGCTCGGCTGGAAAGAGTACGAGATGGAGGTCGTGCGCGACAAGGCCGACAACTGCATCATCGTGTGCTCGATCGAGAATCTGGATCCGATGGGCGTGCACACGGGCGACTCGATCACGGTCGCGCCGGCGCAGACGCTGAGCGACAAGGAATACCAGATCCTGCGAAACGCGTCGCTCGCTGTGCTGCGCGAGATCGGCGTCGACACCGGTGGTTCGAATGTCCAGTTTTCGATCAACCCGAAAGACGGGCGCATGGTCGTCATCGAGATGAACCCGCGCGTTTCGCGTTCCTCGGCTTTGGCTTCGAAGGCGACTGGATTCCCCATCGCTAAAGTTGCCGCCAAGCTGGCCGTCGGCTACACGCTCGATGAATTGCGCAACGAGATCACGGGCGGCGCAACGCCCGCGAGTTTTGAGCCCAGCATCGACTACGTGGTTGTGAAAATCCCGCGCTTCGCCTTCGAGAAATTTCCTCAGGCCGATTCGCGTTTGACGACGCAAATGAAGTCTGTGGGTGAAGTGATGGCCATGGGCCGCACGTTCCAGGAGTCTTTCCAGAAAGCATTGCGCGGTCTCGAAGTCGGCGTCGACGGCATGAACGAGAAAACACAGGACCGTGAAGTGCTCGAAAAAGAGTTGGGCGAACCCGGCCCCGAGCGTATTTGGTACGTCGGCGATGCTTTCGCTATGGGCCTGAGCGTGGACGAAGTGTTTGCGTTGACCAAGATCGATCCGTGGTTTCTGGTGCAGATCGAAGAAATCGTGAAGATCGAGCTCGAACTGGAAACCAAGTCGCTCGACGAGATCGACAAAGACACTCTGTTGGCGCTGAAGAAGAAGGGTTTTTCAGACCGCCGACTCGCGTTTCAGTTGAAGACGACCGACACAGCTGTTCGCGAGAAGCGCCGCGCCCTCGGCGTGCGCCCGGTTTACAAGCGCGTAGACACGTGCGCAGCCGAGTTTTCGACCAATACCGCCTACATGTACTCGACATACGAAGACGAGTGCGAAGCTGCGCCCACGAACAGGAAAAAGATCATGGTGCTCGGCGGCGGTCCCAATCGCATCGGCCAAGGCATTGAGTTCGACTACTGCTGCGTGCATGCCGCGCTCGCGATGCGCGAGGACGGCTACGAGACCATCATGGTTAATTGCAATCCGGAAACCGTGTCGACCGACTACGACACGAGCGATCGCTTGTACTTCGAACCGCTCACGCTAGAAGACGTGCTGGAGATCGTCGACAAGGAAAAGCCTACCGGCGTGATCGTCCAGTATGGCGGCCAGACGCCGCTCAAGCTGGCGCTCGATCTCGAGGCAAACGGCGTGCCGATCATCGGCACCAGTCCCGACATGATCGACGCAGCCGAAGACCGTGAGCGCTTCCAGAAGCTGCTGCATGAACTCGGCTTGCGTCAGCCGCCAAACGCGACGGCGCGCACCGAACCCGAAGCACTGGAAAAGGCGGCGTCTTTGGGCTATCCGCTGGTTGTACGACCGAGCTACGTGCTGGGTGGCCGCGCAATGGAAATCGTGCATGAGCAACGCGACCTCGAGCGTTATATGCGCGAGGCCGTCAAGGTGAGTCACGACTCTCCGGTGCTGCTTGATCGCTTCTTGAACGACGCCGTCGAATGCGACGTCGACTGCATCCGCGACGCCGAAGGCGCGACGCTGATCGGCGGCGTGATGGAGCACATCGAACAGGCGGGTGTGCATTCGGGCGACTCGGCGTGCTCGTTGCCCCCTTACAGCCTGACTGCTGACACGATCACCGAACTGAAGCGTCAGACAGCCGCCATGGCCGAAGCGCTCCATGTCGTCGGATTGATGAACGTTCAGTTCGCAATTCAGCAAAAGGATGGCAAGGACGTGATCTACGTACTTGAAGTGAACCCGCGAGCTTCGCGTACGGTGCCCTTCGTGAGTAAGGCAACAGGCATCCAGCTCGCCAAGGTCGCAGCCCGCTGTATGGCCGGCCAATCGCTCAAGTCTCAAGGCATGACAAAGGAAGTGACGCCGCCGTATTTCAGCGTGAAGGAGGCGGTGTTCCCGTTTGTCAAATTTCCCGGCGTCGATACGATTCTTGGTCCGGAAATGAAGTCGACCGGTGAAGTGATGGGTGTGGGCAAGACTTTCGGCGAAGCCTTCGTCAAATCGCAGATCGGTGCCGGCACTATCCTGCCCAAGTCGGGCAAGGTCTTCATCTCGGTGAAGAACAACGACAAGGCCCGTGCGGTGGACGTAGCGCGCGGCCTTGCGGGATTAGGCTTCGAATTGATCGCCACCAAGGGCACTGCGGCTGCGATAACGGCGGCTGGCGTTATCTGTGCGGTCGTCAACAAAGTGACCGAAGGCCGACCGCACATTGTCGACATGATCAAGAACAAAGAGATCGCGCTGGTCATCAACACGGTCGAGGAGCGCCGCAACGCGATCACCGATTCGCGCCAGATCCGTACGTCGGCGCTGCTAGCCCGCGTGACCACGTTCACCACGATCTTCGGTGCCGAGGCGGCCGTCGAAGGCATGCAGCACATGGATGAACTGGGCGTCATTTCGATCCAGGAGATGCACGCGCAGCTCGCTGCGGCCTGACGCTGGCGACCGGGAGCAAAGGGGGCGCGCCATGGAGACTCAGCTTGTAGAGATCGAGCTCGCCGACTGGAGTGCGGCCAAGCCGAACGATGAGTGGATCGCGGCGCTGGAAGCGGGTAAGGTGCTTTATTTCCCGCGCCTCGCTTTTGATTTACTGCCGGAAGAGCGGGGTCTGCTGACGCCCGAAGTCTTGTCGCCCGGCGTGCGCAACATCAGCCTTAATTCCGATGGCACGCTTAAAGGCGCAGCCGGCGATGAAGCGGTGCAGCGCGCCGTCGGCGCCATGGTTTTGCGTTTTCGCGAACAGGCGCAACAGCTCATACACGGGCTGTTACCGCACTACACGCCCGCGCTGCGCCTCGCGCCAACGAGCTACAGACCAGCGCAAGTGGAGACGCGTGTCCAGTCTTGGCGCGCAGACGACAAGCGGCTGCATGTGGATTCGTTCCCGTCGCGGCCCAATTACGGCGAACGCATACTGCGCGTGTTCACGAATGCCAACCCGGACGGATTGCCTCGTGTCTGGCGGGTCGGGGAACCTTTCGAGGCGGTCGCCGCCCGCTTCTTGCCGCGGGCCAAACCGTATGTGCGATGGCAGGCCAAGCTGCTGCGGGCCCTGCGCGTGACGAAGTCGCTTCGCAGTGAATACGACCATCTCATGCTGCAGTTGCACGACGGCATGAAGTCCGATCTGGAGTATCAGAAGACCTCGCCGCAGCTGACCGTGCCGTTTGCGGCGGGGTCGGTTTGGGTCTGCTTCTCGGATCAGACATCGCATGCCGTCATGGCGGGCCAGTACATGCTGGAGCAGACACTGCACCTTGCTCCTGCCAAGCAATACAATCCAGATTCGAGCCCGCTCGCTATCCTGAGCCGGCTAACCGGACGCAATCTCGTCTGACCTGTCCCCAACCGACCGCCGAACGGCATCGTTCGGCGGTTTCGTTTTCTGGAGCAACAAACGTGGCTACTCTTTCGACAACCATCCCAATCACCAAGCGCGGCGCTGAGAAGCTGCGAGAAGAATTGCACCGCCTCAAGACGGTCGAACGGCCTTGGGTCATCAACGCGATCTCCGAAGCACGGGCACAAGGTGATCTCAGCGAGAACGCCGAATACGAAGTCGCCAAAGACCGCCAGGGCTTTATCGAAGGTCGCATCCAGGAGGTCGAAGGCAAGCTGTCGGCTGCGCAGATCATCGATCCGACCGAGGTCGACGCCGGTGGCAAGGTCGTTTTCGGCTCGACGGTTGAGCTCGAAGAAGAAACGTCCGGCGAAGTCGTGAAGTACCAAATCGTCGGTGAGGACGAGGCCGACCTCAAGTTGGGGCTCATCAACATCTCCAGCCCCATCGCGCGTGCGCTCATCGGTAAGGAAGAGGGCGATACAGCTGAAGTGCAGGCGCCTGGAGGCCTGAAGCGCTACGAGATCATGGCCGTCAGTTACATCTGATTCTGAAGACGCTGCTGGCCTACAGGAGTTCCGCCGCAATGAAAGATCGCTTCGCGTTGTTGCTCGCCGCCTTCTGGTGGGGCAGCCTGACCACGACCGGCTTCCTTGTCGTCCCGATCGCGTTCGCCAAGCTCGAAAGCCCGGCCGTCGCCGGCAAATTTGCCGGTCAACTGTTTGCTGCCCAGATGTGGGTGGCGTTGGCCTGCGGCATCGCGCTGTTGACTTACTTCCGCTCCAAGATGGTCGACGGCGTTGCTTACGTCGGGCCGGCCGCTCGCACTGCGATCTCCTTGATCGTCTGCGCGTTGCTGCTGGCGCTCCTGCAGGAATATGCCGTTTCGCCTCGCATCCTTGCTCGCGACAACCTGAAGCTCTGGCACGCCGTGGGTAGCGGGATGTATTTTGCGCAATGGGCCTTTACGGGCGTACTACTTTGGGTGATGGCCCCCTACGCGCAGAAACGTACGGCTTGACGGACGCGAGCTATTGCGGCCTGAGCGGCTGCGAGCTGTTGTTCCGCCCTTACTCTTTCCAGTAACGTTCGACCCAGTTCGCAGGCCGGATATACCGAAACACTCGATTGCGCCGCCCTGCGAGCGCGTCTGGCGGATTGCATTCGCCATGAAAAATCATGATGCGGGCGCCTTCGGGTACGAACGGTTCGCGCCACAGATTCGTTGGGAACGGAGGGATGCCGTGGTATTTGAAGCTCGGACACCACTGCGTCGGCCAGTAGTTGAGTTGATGCTGCCGGTACAGAAAATCCGACAGGTAGCGCTGTTCGTTGCGAAATTCCGCCTGCACTTTCGCCGTGTTTTTGCGAAAGTAGGCGAGCACGTCGGCATGTGCGCCCAACTCAAAGCGATACACCGACGAGTTGCCGGTAATGCGCTCTCGTCGCCAAGGTCGCTTGTAGTCGTGAATGATCAGGAATTTGCCGGGGTGCTCGAAGAACGCATCGAGACCGCCCACGACGACCACGTCGACATCCAGAAAAAGCGCTGTGCCGCGCAGACCATGGAGGTCGGCAGAAAAGGTGGTCAGCTTTTTCCAGGCGCCATCACGCTGGCCGGGCGTAAGGTTAAGGTCCAAAGCCGGAATCGGCATGCACAGCACCTCGGGCCGAATGCCAGAGTCGTCATCCGTCAAGCAGACGAACTTGAAGTCCCCGCTAAGGTGACGTCGCACCATCGCATAGAGGCGGTTGACGTATTCGGGGCCGTACTTGGTGCCCCACTTCATGCAAATGACATGGCGCGTGACGCCCGAATTTGAACGCGATGGCGGCAAGCTCGCGAGCACGCTCAGTCTGCCTGCCGACGCTTCTTTGCAGACAGAGGCCGCTTGACCTTCGCGCGCTT
The DNA here is from genome assembly GCA_025352265.1 of Variovorax sp. Classification (GTDB taxonomy): domain Bacteria; phylum Pseudomonadota; class Gammaproteobacteria; order Burkholderiales; family Burkholderiaceae_C; genus Variovorax. The sequence continues at coordinate 33,450 of JANXTS010000012.1, forward strand.
GATGGTCCCACCGGGGGTCAGACGCTGGTTGCCGAGCACGCGCAAAGTCTTGATTTCCGGGCGCTGACCGAAGCGCTTGCTGTACTTCACGATCTTGATGTCCCGCGGACCCGGCATGCGGTCTTCATCGACTTCGCGCTCTTTCTCGACCTTGGGGCGCCAGAGCACCAGCAACTTGCCGATATGCTGAATAGGGGCGGCGTTGAGCTCGTCGGCCAGCGTTTGCATCATGGCTTCGCGGTGAATGCGATCGTCAGAGAACACGCGGACCTTGATAAGGCCGTGAGCCTTCAAAGCGGCGTCGGCCTCTTTTGTGACGGCAGGGGTGAGTCCGTCGCCGCCGACCATGACGATCGGATCGAGGTGATGCGCTTCGGCGCGATGCACCTTGCGTTGTGCGGGGGAAAGTTGAATGGCAGGCATCCCCGTATTATCGAACGTAGATGAATACGAAAACCACCGGCAAGAAGGTCAACAAGGCCTGGCTCCACGATCACATCAACGATCCGTACGTCAAGCTCGCAACCCGCGAGGGCTATCGCGCCCGGGCAGCCTACAAGCTCAAGGAGATTGACGAGACCCTCGGATTGATCAAACCCGGGCAGTTGGTGGTCGACCTCGGCTCGACGCCGGGCGCCTGGAGCCAGTATGTCCGGCGACGCATGTCGCCAGGCGGTGCAGCGGCAGGTGCGTTGCAAGGCACCATCATTGCGCTCGACCTTCTGCCGATGGAGCCAATCGAAGGCGTCACCTTTCTTCTGGGTGATTTTCGCGAAGACGCGGTGGTTGACCAACTGAAGATCGCGATGGGTGGCCGGCTTGCCGATGTAGTCGTTTCCGATATGGCCCCAAACCTTTCTGGCATCGCTTCGGCCGACACCGCCCGAATCGAGCATCTGGTCGAGCTGGCAATCGAGTTTGCACAGCAGCACATGCGTGCAGAAGGTGTACTGGTAGCCAAGGTGTTTCACAGCGGGGGGTACGACACTTTGGTTAAGCTGTTCAAGGCCAACTTTAAAACTGTGAAGCCCATCAAACCCAAAGCGTCACGGGACAAATCCTCCGAAACGTTTTTAGTTGGGATGGGCTTGCTGGCCGCACGCGCGAATTGATGAGCGTCCAGCGTCCCGATCACCGTCGTTGAACTTGTCTCAAACCCGTGCAGGCCCCATGGGTGCTAAAGGTAATTCGCAGTGTTTCGTACCTTGAAAAGCCTAAAATAAGCTGCAATTGAGTTGTCTTCTGCGCGCTTTCATTTTTCTGTCACGCGCTTCCGACTGGAGTTTTGTTTGAACAATCAGTGGTTTTCAAAAGTTGCCGTTTGGCTTGTCATCGCGATGGTGCTGTTCACTGTTTTCAAACAGTTCGACACCCGCGGCACGGCAGGTGCCAATAACATCGGTTACTCGGACTTCCTCGAGGAGGTGCGGGGCAACCGCATAAAGAGCGCGACCATTCAGGAAGGCCAGGGCGGCAGCGAGATTGTTGCGGTGACCAACGATGACCGGAAGATCCGCACCACAGCCACCTACCTCGATCGTGGTTTGGTCGGAGATTTGATCGCCAACAACGTCAAGTTTGACGTGAAGCCGCGTGAAGAAGGCTCGCTTCTCATGACGCTGCTGGTTAGCTGGGGACCAATGCTGCTTTTGATCGGAGTCTGGGTCTACTTTATGAGACAGATGCAGGGGGGAGGCAAGGGCGGCGCCTTCAGCTTCGGCAAGAGCAAAGCGCGGATGATGGACGAGAACACCAACACGGTCACCTTCGCCGACGTCGCAGGGTGCGACGAAGCCAAGGAAGAAGTAAAGGAAGTCGTCGACTTCCTGAAAGACCCTGCACGGTTCCAGAAGCTCGGTGGTCGAATTCCGCGTGGCTTGCTGCTGGTCGGCCCTCCCGGCACCGGAAAAACGCTGTTGGCCAAGTCGATCGCCGGCGAAGCCAAGGTTCCTTTTTTCTCGATCTCCGGTTCCGACTTTGTCGAAATGTTCGTCGGCGTGGGCGCAGCCCGCGTTCGCGATATGTTCGAGAATGCCAAGAAAAACGCCCCTTGCATCATCTTCATCGATGAAATCGACGCAGTAGGTCGGCAGCGTGGTGCCGGTCTCGGTGGTGGTAACGACGAGCGCGAACAAACCTTGAACCAGATGCTGGTGGAGATGGACGGCTTCGAAACTAACCTCGGTGTAATCGTCGTGGCGGCGACTAACCGCCCCGACATCCTTGACGCTGCTTTGTTGCGCCCGGGTCGATTCGACCGGCAGGTCTATGTGACGCTGCCGGACATTCGTGGCCGCGAACAGATTCTTGCAGTTCATATGCGCAAGGTGCCTCTCGGGCAGGACGTGAATCCCAACGTGATTGCACGCGGCACGCCCGGTATGTCCGGCGCCGATCTGGCCAATCTTTGCAATGAAGCCGCCCTGATGGCCGCCCGCCGAAATGCACGCGTCGTTGAGATGCAGGACTTCGAAAAGGCCAAGGACAAGATCTTCATGGGACCTGAGCGCAAGAGCATGGTCATGCCCGAAGAGGAGCGTCGCAACACGGCGTATCACGAGTCCGGTCATGCGCTTCTGGGCAAACTGCTTCCCAAGTGTGACCCGGTTCACAAGGTCACCATCATTCCCCGTGGTCGTGCCTTGGGCGTGACGATGAGCCTGCCGGCGCAAGACCGTTACAGTTACGACCGTGAGTACATGCTCAACCAGATCAGCATGTTGTTCGGTGGCCGCATAGCTGAAGAAGTGTTCATGCACCAGATGACTACCGGCGCTAGCAACGACTTCGAGCGTGCGACGCAAATCGCACGTGACATGGTCACGCGCTACGGCATGACGGAGTCGCTTGGGCCGATGGTTTACGCCGAGAACGAAGGCGAAGTCTTTTTGGGTCGGTCGGTCACCAAGACGACCACGATGAGTGAACAGACCATGGAAAAGGTCGACGCTGAAGTGCGCCGAATCATCGATGACCAGTACGCCATGGCACGTCGGCTGATCGAACAAAACAGCGACAAGATGCATGTCATGGCCAAGGCTTTGCTCGAATGGGAAACCATCGATACAGAGCAGCTCGACGACATCATGGCCGGCAAGGCACCGCGCCCACCGAAGGACTGGACGCCACGCGTGCCACCTTCTGGCAGTGGCGGCAGTGGCGGCGCGCCAACGGTTCAACCCGATCCGGCGCCCACCGCGGCATGAGATGGAATTCGCGACGGCGATCAACGGGGCCTCTGGCCCCGTTTTTTATTGGTCAGCGCAATGTGAGGCAACGAGATGACGAAGTTCACTGAGCGGACGCTGTCGTCGATGGGGTACTGGCAAACCACGCGCTTCAAGATCGACCTTTCGAGGCCGCGCGTGATGGGTATCGTCAACGTGACGCCCGATTCCTTTTCCGATGGCGGTGACCACGCGTCGCACGAAGCGGCCGTGCGGCACTGCCGTCAGCTGGTCGATGACGGCGCTGACATCTTGGACATTGGCGGCGAGTCAACGCGGCCCGGCAGCCCTACAGTGGGATTGCAAGAAGAACTCGACCGAGTGCTTCCGGTGCTGCGCGAAGCGGTCAACCTGCGTGTCCCCATTTCCATCGATACCTACAAGCCAGAAGTTATGCGGGCAGCGCTCGAACTGGGCGTCGACATCGTCAACGACGTCTGGGCACTTGGTCAGCCAGGCGCCCAGGATGTGATCGCCAGGTATCCCCCCTGCGGCGTTTGCCTGATGCACATGCATCGCGATCCGCAGACCATGCAGGTCATCCCGATGAAGGACGATGTCGTTGCGCCGGTGATGGAATTCTGGTCGCGCCGGGTTCACTCGTTGCGGGCGGCAAACATCGCTGCTGATCGCATCGCGCTCGATCCGGGCATTGGGTTCGGCAAGACAGTGGCGCAGAATTTTTCACTGCTGGCACGTCAACGCGAATTGGCGGCGGCAGGCTATCCGTTGCTGGTGGGATGGTCGCGCAAATCGTCGCTGGGTCGAGCGACCGGCATCGAGTCGGCCTCCGCCCGCATGGTTCCAAGCGTCGCCGCGGCGTTGCTTGCAGCAGAGCGTGGTGCCGCGATCCTGCGCGTGCATGATGTGCGCGAAACGGTCGCGGCGCTGGCCGTCTGGCACGCCATGAAGGCAGAACAACAAAAACCGGAGCAAGCGACATGACCAGAAAATATTTCGGAACCGACGGCATTCGCGGGACAGTCGGTCAACCACCGATCACACCGGACTTCGTTTTGCGGCTGGCGCATGCGGTCGGTCGCGTGCTCAAGAAAACCGAAGCACGTCCTCGTGTGCTGATCGGCAAAGACACTCGGATTTCAGGCTACATGCTGGAATCGGCGCTCGAATCGGGCTTTAACTCGGCGGGTGTCGACGTCGTGCTACTGGGACCATTGCCGACCCCCGGGGTTGCCTACCTGACGCGTGCGCAGCGAGCCAGTCTGGGCGTGGTAATCAGCGCCAGCCACAACGCTTTTCCGGATAACGGCATCAAGTTCTTCAGCGCGCAAGGCACCAAGCTGGACGACGAATGGGAACTGGCGGTCGAAGCTGCGCTCGAAGAAGCGCCTGTGTGGGCAGATTCGGCGCAATTGGGCAAGGCCCGCCGCCTCGGCGATGCAGCAGGCCGCTACACCGAGTTTTGCAAGAGCACCTTCGCTTACGACCTTACGCTGCGGAACATGAAGCTCGTAGTTGACGGTGCTCACGGCGCCGCCTACCAGGTCGCGCCGCAGGTCTTTCATGAACTGGGTGCTGACGTCACCAGCATCGGCTGCGCCCCCGATGGGCTCAACATCAATAAGGATGTCGGCGCCACGCACCCGCAGGCGCTTATCAAGGCGGTGAAGGACCGCGGCGCCGACTACGGCATTGCGCTCGACGGCGACGCCGACCGTCTGCAACTCGTCGACTCGACCGGTCGTCTGTTCAATGGCGACGAACTGCTGTACCTGATGGTGGCCGAGCGTATTGCGCGCGGCGAAAAGCCGGTTGGTGTGGTCGGCACCTTGATGACGAACAAGGCGGTCGAGCTAGCCCTGCGCGCCCTGGGTGTGGAGTTCGTGCGTACCCGCGTCGGCGATCGCTACGTGCTCGAGGAACTTGAAAAGCGCGGCTGGCTGCTGGGCGGGGAAGGCTCCGGGCATTTGCTTGCGCTCGATCGGCACACGACCGGTGATGGCATCGTGAGCGCGTTGCAGGTATTGCAGGCGTGTGTACGTAGTGGCAAGACCGTTGCGCAGTTGCTAGACGGCGTTACGCTCTTTCCGCAGACGTTGATCAACGTGCGGCTTGCGCCCGGGCAGAACTGGCAGACCAATGCGGCGCTGGCGAAAGAGAGCGAACGCGCCGAAGCGGAGCTGGGCGACGCCGGTCGCGTGCTGATCCGCGCAAGCGGCACCGAGCCCGTGGTGCGCGTGATGGTCGAGGCGCGCGACGCGCGGGACGCTGAAGGCTTTGCGCGTCGCATCGCGGCAACTTTGGAGACTGTCGATTGACCAAACTAATCATGCCGCTGGTGAACGCCGTGCATGCAAGCGAAACGCACAGCTTTTCCAAGTTTGCCGAACCGTCGATCACACTCGTTGGAGGGTTCGGCGTAGCCGGCGACGCGCATGCCGGGTTGACAGTCAAACATCGGTCTCGCGTCGCCAGAGATCCGCATGCGGTTAACTTGCGGCAGGTTCATTTGCTGCACGCCGAGCTGTTCGACGAATTGATTGAAGCAGGCTTCGCGGTGTTTCCCGGCGACCTCGGTGAGAACATCACGACGAGCGGGATCGATTTGCTGGGCCTGCCGACGGGCACGCGCCTGCGCCTCGGTGGGGCAGCGGTGGTCGAACTGACTGGCTTGCGCAACCCGTGCAGCCAGATCGACCGCTTTCAGCGTGGCCTGATGAGCGCCACTCTTGCGCGCGACTCCGATGGGAACCTCGTGCGAAAGGCCGGCGTGATGTCGATCGTCGTCTCGGGGGGCGAAGTAAGCGCTGGGGATCCGATAAGCATCGAGCTGCCTGCCGGTGCGCCTAAACGACTGGAGCCGGTTTGATCGAAGTATTCATTGCGGATTACCGCAATCCCTTACAGCTCGACGCGGTAGTCAGCCTGTTGGACAGCTATGCGCGCGATCCCGCAGGTGGAGGTACGCCGTTGGCCGAAGACATCAAACAAAACCTGCCTGCAGCGCTGGCGGGTCGTCCACAGATGTTCAGTGTGCTGGCCTTTGACGATGGTGAGCCCATCGGGCTGGTCAACTGCATCGAAGGGTTCTCGACATTTGCGTGCAAGCCACTTGTCAACGTGCACGACGTCGTCGTTTTAGAGAGCCATCGCGGCCAGCACATCGTGCAGCGCATGTTCGCCTGCGTAGAGGTCGAGGCGCGCGCACGTGGCGCATGCAAACTCACTCTGGAAGTGTTGTCGAACAACGAGCCAGCCCTGCGCGCATATGCGCGACAGGGCTTTGCTGCGTTTCAGCTCGACCCGTGCTTCGGCACCGCGCTCTTTCTACAGAAGAAGATGTAAAAAAAGCGGTACCGATGATCAGAACTGAAGACTAGAAGCGCGTCACTGGCGCTTCGATGTCGCGCTTCTCAACCGCGTATTTGCCCAGTTCCCACTTGGCGATTGCATTGCGGTGCACTTCATCCGGGCCGTCCGCAAAGCGCAGTGTGCGCGCGCCGGCATATGCATAAGCCAGGGGAAAGTCGTCGCTCATGCCTCCGCCGCCGTGTACCTGCATGGCCCAGTCGATGACCTGGCAAGCCATGGTCGGTGCCACGACCTTGATCATCGCGATCTCGTTGCGGGCAACCTTGTTGCCGGCCGTGTCCATCAGCCATGCGGCTTTCAGAGTCAACAGGCGCGCCATGTCTATCTTGCAGCGCGCTTCGGCAATGCGTTCTTGCGTGACGGTTTGCGACGCCACGGTCTTGCCGAAAGCCACGCGCGACGAGGCGCGCTTGCACATCAGTTCGAGCGCACGTTCGGCCAGGCCGATCAGTCGCATGCAGTGGTGAATGCGTCCGGGGCCAAGGCGACCCTGGGCGATTTCGAAGCCGCGGCCTTCCCCGAGCAAAATGTTGTCGATTGGCACGCGCACGTTTTCGAACGTCATTTCGACGTGGCCGTGCGGCGCATCGTCGTAGCCCATCACGTTGAGCGGTCGAACGATCTTGATGCCCTTGGCGTCGGCGGGCACGATCACCATGCTTTGCTGCGAATGCTTCGCGGCTTCTGGATCGGTCTTGCCCATGGTGATGAACACGGCGCAGCGCGGATCGGCCGCGCCAGAGATCCACCACTTGTGGCCGTTAATCACGTAGTCGTTTCCGTCGCGCTCGATGCGAGTTGCGATGTTGGTCGCATCGCTGGACGCCACGTCAGGTTCGGTCATCGCAAAGGCCGAACGGATCTGGCCTTCGAGCAGTGGCTTGAGCCAGCGTGACTTGATGTCCGTCGAGCCGTAGCGCGCGATCGTTTCCATGTTTCCGGTGTCGGGCGCCGAGCAATTGAAAGCTTCGCTGGCCCACGGCACCGCGCCCATGATTTCCGCCAGCGGCGCGTATTCCTGATTGGTCAGGCCGGCACCGTCATAGCCAGAGGCGGATGCGCTGTCAACTGGCAAGAACAGATTCCAAAGGCCTTGTGCCTTGGCTTTCTCCTTGACCTTCTCAACCGTTTTGAGGGCAGTCCAGCGTTTGCCTGCCGCGGTGTTGGCGGCCAGCTCGGCGCTGTACTCGGACTCTGCCGGGTAGATGTGTTCCTGCATGAAGGCGCTTACGCGCTTTTGCAGCTCTTTGGTCTTGGCGGAATACTCGAAGTCCATCTTTTGTCTCCTTGGGTAAACAGGTTGTCAGGTGCGCTGCGCGAAGCCCCATGCCATCTCGGCCATGGGGCGGGCGCCACGGGCAGACGCCACGGCTTGCTCGCTCGAGGCGGTGCCCGCCTCGACCCGCTTGGCAATGCCTTGCAAGATGGCCGCCATGCGAAACAGGTTGTAGGCCTGATAGAAGTTCCAGTCTTCTGCCAGCGCCTCGGGCGTCGTGAATTGCGTGCGTTTGCAATAGCTCGCGATGTATTCGTTCTCGGTGGGAATGCCTAAGCTCTTGTGATCCAGACCGCCGATGCCGCGGAACGATCCGGGCGAAATGTGCCAGGACATGCAGTGGTAGCTGAAATCGGCCAACGGGTGACCGAGCGTCGAGAGTTCCCAATCGAGCACGGCGATAGCGCGCGGCTCGGTGGCATGGAACATCAGGTTGTCGAGGCGGTAGTCGCCATGCACGATTGACGTCATCTTCTCGTCGCGGGCACTTGCAGGGATGTGCGTCGGGAGCCAATCCATCAGGCGCGCCATGGCATCGATGGGTTGCGACATCTCGCCCTTGCCATCGGCGGAAGCCAAGTACTGCTTGCTCCAGCGGCCGATCTGACGCTCGAAGTAATTGCCCGGCTTACCGTAGCCGGCGAGTCCGTGCTCCGCAAACTTCACCGTATGCAAAGCCGAGATGACGCGGTTCATTTCATCGTAGATCGCACTGCGATCCGCGTTACTCATGCCGGGCAAGGATTGATCCCACAGTACCCGTCCGGCCATGAATTCCATGACGTAGAAAGCGCGACCGATGACGTCTTCGTCTTCGCACAGGCAATACATGCGTGGCACCGGAACATCGGTGCCTTGCAAACCACTCATGACCTTGTATTCGCGTTCGACCGCGTGCGCTGAAGGCAGCAACTTGGCGACCGGGCCCGGCTTGGCGCGCATCACGTAGCTCTGGGAAGGCGTCAAGAGCTTGTACGTCGGGTTGGACTGCCCGCCCTTGAACATCTCGATGGTGAGCGGGCCTTTAAACCCGTCTAGGTTCTTTTCGAGCCACGCGGAAAGTGCGTCGCTGTCAAGCGCGTGCTGGGGAGAAACCGCGCGTGTACCGATGAAATTACTGAAGTCTGGGGTCATGGCGCGCTCAAACGTCGGCTTCGGAAATGCGCATCAGCGCGGGGCGATCGAGCACCACCAAACCGCCCGGTTCGATGCGGATGACATCCTCGCGCTCCATCGCCTTCAGCTCTTGGTTGACGCGTTGCCGCGAGGCGCCGAGCAACTGTGCAAGCTCTTCCTGTGCGAGGTGAAGACCGATGCGCATCTGGTTGCCGTCCGACAAACTTGCGACCCCGTAACTGCGCACAAGGTGAATCAGCTGCTTGGCCAGCCGCGCACGCAAGGGCAGGGTGTTGAGGTCTTCCACCAGTCCGAAGAGCTGGCGAATGCGTCGCGCCTGCAAGCGCATCAAGGCTTCGTACAACTCTACATGCGCCGCTAGGATCTTCTGAAAATCGGCGCGCGCGACGTTGAGCGTCGTGGTGTCGCCATGCGCATAGGCGTCGTGCGTCCGCCGATCGCCGTCGAACATCGCCACGTCGCCGAACCAGATGCCGGGCTCCACGTATGTCAGCGTCACCTGTTTGCCAGAGACCGCTGTGGAGCTCACACGCACTGCGCCCTTTGCACAGGCGATCCATTGCTCTGGCGGGTCGCCGCGTGCAGCAAGCAGTTCGCCGTCTTTGTAGCGTTTGACGAAAGCGCATCGGAGGATGTCGTGACGTAAAGAGGGGGAGAGAGAGGAGAACCAGCGACCGTTGTTGATCGCTCCACGTTCTTCCATGGTAAGAATGGGGTCGTCCATTGGTCTGTCCTGTCGGCGACTGAAGTGCTGAGGGTTGTCACGGGCGTGACCGGCGACGATTGCTAAATAGCAATCACGGGTAATGTGGGGTCTCTTTGGCGAGAAAGGCCGCGATGCCGATCCCGGCGTTCGGGTGATGCAGGTTGCGCACGAACTGATCGCGCTCTGCGGACAGCTGAGCCGACAACGTTGCGCTGCGCCCGTCGCTGAGCAGTTCCTTGATGCTTGCCAGCGCGTTTGGTGCACGGGAGTTCAAGCGTTCTGAAAGCGCCAGGGCCGCAGCCAGCGCCTGGCCGCTCTCAGCAAGTTCGTTCACGAGACCGAGTGAATAGAGGCGTTCGGCAGCGATGCGTTGGCCACCCATCAACCACTCGCTCGCCAATTGCCGAGGCAGTAGTTGGGCAAGGTGCCAGCTCAAGCCGCCGTCAGGAGACAAACCGATATTGCTGTACGACGCCGCGAACACAGCGTCGCGTGCAGCGATGACGAAGTCGCATGCCAGCGCCAGCGAAAAGCCAGCTCCGGCGGCCGCGCCCTCCACCGCAGCGATCACCGGTTTTGGGAACGTGCGGATCGAGTCGATCCAGTTGTGCAAGCCTTCTATGCTTTCCGCCTGCACAGAGGGTTCACGATCGCGGTTGGCTGAAAGGCGCTGCAGCGAGCCGCCCGCGCAGAACCAGGCGCCTTCGCCAACGATCACGACGCTGCGGATCTCGTCGCTGCTTTCGGCGCCGTTGAGTGTTTCGATGCCGGCTGCGTAGATCTCGGGACCAAGCGCGTTGCGTTGTGATGGGTTGGAGAGGGTCAGCACCATCGTGCGGCCTTCGCTCGTGCTTTTGAGTTCGGCAGTCATCGCGTCAGGCCTCACTCTTCTTCATGGAGCAGGCTCAGGCCGAGTGCGCCGCGGCGACGCAGCCACGGGCTTGGTCGATAGCGCGGATCACCGTAGACCGTCTGCAGGTTGAACAGCACTTCGAGCATGTTCGTCGGGCCATACAGATTGCCCATGGCCAGCGGACCTTGCGGATAGCCCAGGCCGAGCTTCACCGCAGTTTCAAGATCGGCTGGCGAGCAAACGCGCTGCTGGCACATATCGGCTGCAATGTTGACAATGGTGCCAATCACGCGCTGGGTGACAAAGCCGCCACTGTCGCGGATGACGCTCACCGGCTTGCTATCGCGTGCGAAAAGCGCGTGCGCGGTGTCGCGCATGTCGCGCCGCGTGGCAGGGTTGGTCGCAATCACACGGCGCTTGGTCGCAGCGTCTTCGATCATCAAATCTATGCCGACGGTGCGCGTGGCATCCAGACGCTCCACCGCGGCAACCGTGGTCACGTCGAAGCCCAGCGGCGCGACCACGATGAGCGCAGCGGAGGAAGGCGTCGCGCCGCTTTCCAGCTGGGCGCCCAGCGCATGAATGAGCTTGAGCAGGTCGGCGCGGCGTGCGGCGCGGGGCGACACCCAGACCGCCGGCGTCGCATGGATCACCGGTATGGGCGCTTCTGCCGCTTGCTGCATGACGCCGTCGACGTAGCGGTAGAAGCCTTCGCCAGTCTTGCGGCCGAGCGCGCCCGCCGCCAGGCGCTGCGCGGTGATCACGCTGGGGCGAAAACGCGGCTCGTCGTAGTACTGACGGTAGATCGATTCCATGACCGGATGCGACACGTCGAGCGCAGTCAAATCCATCAGTTCGAACGGCCCCAGGCGAAAGCCGGCCTGGTCTTTCAGGATGCGGTCGATGGTCGCGAAATCGGCGACGCCTTCGCTGACGATTCGCAGCGCCTCGGTACCGAAACCGCGGCCGGCATGGTTGACGATAAAGCCCGGCGTGTCGTTCGCGCGCACTGCGCTGTGGCCCATCTGCACGGCGTATTCCGCCAGACGGTCGCAAATCGCGGGGTCGGTCTTGAAGCCGGCAATGACTTCGACGACTTTCATCAATGGCACAGGGTTGAAAAAGTGGAAGCCCGCCAAGCGCTCTGGGTGGGCCAGCACCGCAGCGATCGCCGTCACCGACAACGACGAGGTATTGGTCGCCAGAGTTGCGGCGGGTGCCACCACTCCTTCCAGATCCTTGAAGAGCTGTTGTTTGACACCGAGGTCCTCAACGACGGCCTCGATTACAAGGTCGCAATCGCTCAGTTGTTGCATCGACGACACAGGATGAACCCTTGCGATCAGGGTATCGCGTGTTGCTTCGTCGAGCTTTCCTTTTTCGTGCAGTTTGTGCCATTGGGCGACAAGCGCGTCTTTTCCGACCTCTGCTGCGCCAGCAAAGTTGTCTAGCATCAGCACTTGACTCCCTGCTTGTGCCGCTATTTGCGCAATTCCCCGGCCCATGGCGCCGGCGCCGACCACGCCGATCTTGGAAAAGTTCACAGTCATTTGATAATTAGCTCCATAGGGAATTTTCGACTCTGACGCACGTGTCAGAATGTGTCTACTTTCGATTGCTTTTGGGCTCATTTTGCAACTCCGACGCATCGCAGCCGCTCTGATCTCTATTGGGGTTGCGCTCCCATCATTCGCCTTGACGATCGGTCGCCCACAAGGGTCGACCTGGATCGGCAAACCTGTCGATCTTGTCATTCCGCTGACCCTTGAAGAAGGCGACGGTGGGGACTCGCTGTGCCTGGAAGCGGAGGTTCTGCAAGGTGATACGCGGATAGACGACAAGCGCGTGACTGTATCCCTTGAACCGGGCAGTAGCGCCGCCGCGCCACGCATGCATGTCAGATCGACGGCGATCGTCGACGAACCGGTCGTGACCGTTGCAGTGAGCGCAGGGTGCGCAACCCGCTCGACTCGTCGCTACGTGTTGCTGGCCGATGTACCAGCCGACGTCGCGGTGCCAGGTGTGACGACTTCGTCCGGCGAACGCTTGTCGGGCAATGGCTTGGGCGGACGTTCTGCGTTCTCGCCCTCAAGCAACGAATTCCGCGGTGACGTGAATGGATCTTCGAGCGGCGTCACATTCGGGGCGGCACCTGCTCGTCGCAGTACTACGCCACGTGTCGTTCGTCCGCGCGACCCCGACGTCGTAGTCGCTGCGCAACGTCGGCCCGCGCCGGCTAAACCCCTCACGGCTCCGCGTCGCGTCGTGGTCGCTGCCGCGCCTTATGCGTCACCGCCTGCCGCAACCCGCACTGCTGCGCCAGCCACGCTCACTCCTGCAGCTGACGCAAAATCTGTGACGACTGCTGGCCCACGCTTACAAGTCGACGCGATGGAGCCAGCAGCGGCACACGATGCAGGTCTCAAGGCTTCTCCTGGGCTGGCAGCACCCTTGGTAGACGACCCGGCTAGGCGCGCCGAGGCAGCCGCGCTGTGGAAGACCGTCGGCACACCTTCGGAAGATGCACAGCGCGATGCACAGCGCATGCAGACACTCGAGGCCACGCTGACGACACTGCGCGAGCAGACCGCTCAAAACCAGCGCACGTTGCTTGAAATGCGCCAGGATCTCGCTGCGGCGCGAGACAGTCGCTATCGCAACCCGCTCGTCTACGCGTTGATTGCCTTGTTGCTTGTCGCCTTGATCGCGATGCTGCTGCTTTGGCGTCTGGCTAAACGAGCCGCGGCCCCTGCGTGGTGGGGCGAAGCGCCTGCGGCTGGCGGACGGACACCCGACGAACCGGGCGCTGAGGGTGTGCCACGCAGCGCTGGCCGACTGCCGGAGCCGCGCGCATTTCCGACGCGTCAGGTCGCCGCGATGTCGCGCCCCGCGCCCCTTGATGAAATCGAGCCCGCCTATCTCAGCGGCTATGGCTCGCTCGAAAACACAGTCGTCCGCACGCCCGATGGCGCGCCAGTGCGCCCCGTCAACACTGAAGAGCTGTTCGATGTGCAGCAGCAGTCTGATTTCTTCCTTTCGCTTGGACAGCATGATCAGGCCATCGCGGTGTTGAGCGAGCATATTGCCGACAACCCGGGCACTAGCGCATTGGCGTATCTCGATTTGCTGCGCATATTCCACTCGTTGGGGCGGCGGGACGACTACGCGCGGTTGCGCCATGAGTTCGAACGCGCTTTCAATGCCGATGTGCCGGAATTCGATAAGTTCTCTGAAGCGGGCCGCGGCCTAGAACACTATCGCAGCACGTTGGCGCGCATCGAGTCGCAGTGGCCTGCGCCGGGCACGCTGGCGCTGATCGAAGAGCTGGTGTTTCGTAAACCCGGCGCACACGGCGACGAAGCTTTCGACCTGGCCGCATATCAGGAGCTGCTGCTCCTGTATTCGGTTGCGAAGGAAGTCATCGACCCTGACAGCGCACCGCCAGCGCCCGTCACCCCGTTGTCGTTCGTCGACACCTTCGGCCACGAGCTGGAGCCCACGATGCCGGCACCGATGGACCGCGAAATTTCGACCCTCGAAATGCCACTCGAGACTCTAGAAGCAGAGTCGGCCCCCAATGCGATCGAAGGTGCGCCGACGTTGCCGGATTCGATCTATGGCGACATCGACGACGGGTTGCAGCACAACACTGCGTATGTACCGGCGCCCACAGCGGTGCAACCCTCGAACGTTCCGCTAGCAACGCGTCCACGCGCTCCGCATCGCCCAGGTGTCGATCTGGACTTGGCCGAGTTTGACAAAACGGCCTACGAAACGATGCCGGCACCCATTGAGGTGCCCAATCCGACGGCAGAGTCCGAAAAGGACCCGCACTTCATCGACTTCGATCTGTTTGACCCGGCAACCGAAGCAGAGATTGCGCCCAAGAAGTCGCCGGACACAAAACGCTGAGTTATCAGCGCTGAGTTTGCTGTGCGCTCAAACCCCTCCTGAGGTGGCCGCGAGAGGCCGCTGAGCGCGATCTACCGAAATGCACAGCAGCATCGCGGCCAGGACGGTCGCGAAGCGTACCCACTGCCTGCCCGATGCGGATGGCATAGCTTGCGAGGGCGACCGGACCCGACGTGAGAGTCGGTGTCAAGCCCAGCAGATGCGCCTGCTGCGCGAAGTTGGCCGCAAAGCAGCCGACGCTCCTATGGACCAGAACCAGCGTCAATGACGCCAATGCAACTTATAGGGGCCAAAGTTGCGGGCCCACTGCGACCATCGGTGCTGTGATCATCAACATGCTCTTGCGCCCAGCGGGCGATGGTCCTCTTGGCAGCAGGTTGCCGACCATCCCGCAGGCACCGAACCATCCCCACATCACAACATGCAATAGTCGGCAAGTAGAGCCCCCCAGCGCGCCCAAGAGCGGCGCACCTACCGCCGGTGTCAACGGCGAACTTGAAGCGCGCCGGGGTTGACGATGTTGGTCGGGCTGCCTTTTATAAAGCTCACGACGTTGTCGAAGGCCTGACCGAAATAGAGCTCGTAACTGTCTTGTTCGACGTACCCGATGTGCGGCGTGCAGATGCAATTCTCCAGCCGCAGCAAAGCGTGACCTTGCAAAGGTGGCTCGCTTTCGAAAACGTCGATGGCGGCGAGCCCGGGACGGCCACGATTGAGCGCCGCCAGCAAGGCGTCGGGCTCGACCAGTTCTGCGCGCGAGGTGTTGACGAACAAGGCGCTCGGCTTCATGCGAGACAAGTCCTCCAGCGTGACGGCACCGCGCGTCTCTTCGTTGAGACGTAGGTGGACCGACAGCACGTCTGCGGCCATAAAGAAGGCCTCCCGGTTTGGCGCAACCTGAAAGCCGTCGGAGCGCGCCTTGGCACGGCTGGCCTCGCGGCCCCAGATCACCACCTGCATGCCGAATGCCTGGCCGTAGCGCGCCACCAGTTGACCAATACGGCCGTAGCCCCAGATGCCGAGCGTCTTGCCCTTCAATACCGAGCCGAGGCCGAAATTGGCTGGCATCGATGCCGACTTAAGACCTGATTGCTGCCACGCGCCGTGCTTCAGATTGCTGATGTACTGCGGCAAGCGTCGCATCGCCGACATGATGAGTGCCCACGTCAGTTCGGCCGGCGCTAGTGGCGAACCGGAACCTTCGGCGACCGCAATGCCTTGCTCGCTGCACGCTGTCACGTCGATGTGGCTGCCGACACGGCCGGTCTGCGAAATCAACTTTAGCTTGGGAAGCTTCTCGACCAACTGCCGCGAAATTTGCGTTCGCTCGCGTATGAGGACGATGACGTCGGCGTCTTTCAGGCGCACCGAAAGCTGCCCGATGCCCTTGACCGTGTTTGTATAAACCTTGGCAGCATAGGCGTCTAGTTTTGCGGCGCAACGCAGCTTGCGCACCGCGTCCTGGTAGTCGTCGAGGATCACAATGTTCATGGCGTGCCATTGTGCCTCGCATGATCGGCCTTCGAAGGCCGCAACGAAATGTTCGTCAGTGGAGTCGGTGGCGTCCGTCGAGTGTTTCGGCGGCCTCGAGCGCGGCCAGTCGATCGAGTTCGGCGCACACGTCCGCTATGCGTCCCGAGATCACCACGTGCCCAGTGCGACGGTTGGGCTCTTGCGCGTCGACGACTCGCACAACGCGAAGCGCACGCGAAGGTGCTCCTGCGCTAGCGCATCCTGGCACCGCAGTCCGTGTCGCGCACGATGGCTTGACCGCGACATAGCGCAATCCTGATGCATTCCTGCGAGCCGATACGGCGAGCGCCCTGTTGGGCAGCCACCGATCGGCCAGCGACTGCAGCGGTGTCCACAGGTCGGCAACGAGGTCGGAAAAAGTAAGCAAAGCGAGTCCCATGCGATCTCCAAATAGGTCAGAGGTTGAACACAGGCAGGATTGCTTGAACGGCTGGGTCAGGGTGATGGCTCTTCGCCATACGCCCGCCACCTGTCGCAGCCGGTTTTGCACGCTGAAAGCGCGCAGAAATTCGTTACCTCACATCAGCATCGTGTTGCGAATGAGGCCAACGGCCAACCCTTCGATTTCGAAGGGCTCGCCTGGCTGCACGATGATCGTCGGATAGTCTGGATTCTCGGCGTGCAGCTCGATGACTTGCTTGTTGCGGCGCAGGCGTTTGACGGTAACTTCATCGCCCAGCCGTGCCACTACGATCTGGCCGTTGCGCGCCTCTTTGGTGGACTGAACAGCCAGCAGGTCGCCGTCCATGATCCCGGCGTCGCGCATCGACATGCCTCTCACCTTGAGCAGGTAGTCGGGCTGTCGCTGGAACAGCGTGCTCTCGACGTAGTAAGTTCGATCGACATGCTCTTGCGCAAGGATGGGCGAACCGGCAGCCACGCGACCGATAAGCGGTAGCGCGAGTTGCGCCATGCCTGGCAGCGAAAGAGAAAACTGGTTGTTGCGTGACTCGTTGAGCGAACGGAGCGCGTCGCCCCGAAGCCGAATGCCGCGCGACGTGCCACTAACGAGCTCAATGACGCCCTTGCGCGCCAGCGCCTGCAAATGTTCTTCTGCTGCGTTGGCCGATTTGAAGCCGAGCTCGGTGGCGATTTCTGCACGGGTGGGTGGCGCGCCGGTGCTAGCAATGGCGCTCTGAATGAGATCCAGAATTTGCTGCTGACGGGCTGTAAGCTTCACTGCGAACTGCATGGGAACTCCTTGCGGCACTGGTTGAATGTCCAGTAGCTGTATTTTTAAACAGTTTTTAAAAGTTTGCAAGTCACGATGAAGCCAAAAGCATTTGAAGTGCGCCGGGTTGTTGTGTTGGGCACAGGCGGCACGATCGCCGGCCGTGCGGCATCGGCCGGGGACAACATCGGCTATGTGGCCGGCGAGGTGGGTGTCGCAGATCTACTCGAGAGCATCGGCGCGCCGTCTGGCATAACGCTGGTCGCCGAACAGATTGCGCAGGTCGACAGCAAGGACATGAGCTTCAATGTGTGGCACCAACTAGCGCGGCGATGTGCGCATTGGTCGAACGTGCCCGACGTGATCGGCATCGTCATTACGCACGGCACCGACACGCTTGAAGAGACTGCGTTTTTCCTGCACTCCGTATTGCCCGCCGAGAAGCCGGTGGTGCTGACCTGCGCGATGCGGCCGGCTACCGCGCTCGCGCCAGACGGCCCGCAGAATGTGCGCGATGCAATCGCCGTTGCAGTAACTGCGGGCGCCCATGGCGTGACTGTGGTGTGTGCCGGGACCGTGCACAGCGCGGTCGACGTGCAGAAGGTGCACACCTACCGGCTCGATGCCTTCGCGTCTGGGGACGCCGGGCCGCTTGGCTATGTGGAAGAAGGGGCCCTGCGCCGCGTTCGTGAGTGGCCTACCGCTGGTGCCGCTTCTGTCGGCCTTGACGCGGCAATCAAACTCGAAGGCATCAGCGCGGACGTCGAATGGCCGCGCGTGGAGATCGTCATGAGCCACGCGGGTGCGACCGGTGCAGTCATCGATGCGCTGATGGCGCATGGCGCACAGGATGCGGTCGTTCCGGTCCGTGGCCTAGTCCTCGCCGCCACGGGCAACGGCACGCTGCACCACGGGATCGAGGCTGCTGCCGGTCGAGCCCGTGCGTCGGGCATCAAAATTCTCCGGGCAACGCGCTGTGTCAACGGCCGCATCCTGCCGCGAGGCGACGACGCCTGGCCCGACGCCGGTGGCTTGTCAGCAGTCAAGGCACGTATCGCGCTCATGCTTGAGTTGATGCGGGAATCGCCACCTGGCGAGGCTTAAAGAAGCTTTGGCCTTGCCTTTCAAGGCGCAAAAAAAGCCGCCGCGGCGACTTCTTCGTACGCCTTGAAGGCGGCCTCAGCTACCCAGAGCTGTCAATGCGCGTTGCGTAATTTCGTCCACCGAGCCTACGCCGCTGATGGCGCGGTATTTAGGCGCTGCCGTCGGTTCAGACTTGGCCCAGGTCGCGTAGTAGTCCACTAGCGGTCGCGTTTGCTCGCTGTAAACGTCCAGTCGCTTACGCACGGTTTCTTCCTTGTCGTCTTCGCGCTGGATGAGCTCTTCCCCGGTGACATCGTCATGGCCATCGCGCTTTGGCGGATTGAACTTGACGTGATAGGTGCGACCCGATGAAGGATGCGATCGGCGGCCACTCATCCGATCGATGATGTCCGAGAACGGTACATCGATTTCAAGGACGTAATCGAGCTTCACGCCCACTGTGCGCATGGCATCGGCCTGAGGAATGGTGCGCGGGAATCCGTCGAATAAAAATCCGTTGGCACAGTCGGGCAATTCCAACCGTTCCTTCACCAGATTGATGATTAGGTCGTCGCTCACCAACGCACCGGACGCCATCACCGCCTTGGCCTGCAAACCGAGCGGCGTGCCGGCCTTGACGGCGGCGCGCAGCATGTCGCCAGTCGAAATTTGCGGAATGGAGTACGTCTGGCAGAGGAACGCGGCTTGCGTGCCTTTACCCGCCCCGGGCGCGCCCAACAATATCAGTCTCATGGTGTCCTCGGAAGGTTCTTGGAATTCTTGTTGCGCCAGGCCTGCCGAAGTGGCGATCTATGGGCAATGCCTGGCGAGGTCGCGTCGAGGATAGCATGCGACTTAATGCTGAAATGCCCGCAGATTCCGCTCGCGATCGCCGTAGCGATCAAGCTTTTTCGAAGATCGCGCGCACACGCTGCAAGTCTTCAGGCGTATCGACCCCGGAGCCCGGCGCGAAGTGCGATACATGAACGGCGATGCGGTGTCCGTGCCAAAGCACGCGCAGTTGTTCGAGCGCCTCGATGGCCTCGATGGGCGCTTGAGGCAGAGCGGGAAATCGCTTGACGAAACCGGCTCGATAACCATAGATGCCGATGTGCCGTAGCGGCGGCGGCGTCGGCACTGCAGGGATGGAGCCCTTGCCACCTTGGCCGTCCAGACTGGCGCCATCTCTCCACCATGGAATCGGAGCGCGACTGAAGTACATCGCAAAGCCCTTTGCGTCGAGCACCGCCTTCACAACATTCGGGTTCGAGAAATCAGTGGGTTCGACAATGGCATGCACCGCAGTGCTCATGGGGGCGTCCGGATTGGCCGCCAATGTGTCTGCGACCGCATCGATCAACGATGGATCGATCAATGGCTCGTCGCCTTGCACATTGACGACAATGGCGTCGTCGGCAAGACCGAGTTGAATGCAGGCTTCGGCTAACCGGTCGCTGCCGCTAGCGTGGTCGGTGCGCGTCAGCAGCGCAAAGATGCCATGGGCCTCGCAAGCGGCGACGATGCTCGGATGATCGGCGGCGACCACCACGCGATCGGCTCGCGACGATTGCGCTCGCTGCGCGACGCGCACGATCATCGGCAAACCGGCGATGTCGGCCAGGGGTTTATCGGGCAACCGGCTGGAGGCAAGACGCGCGGGGATCAAGACTATGAAAGCAGCCTTTGCCGTCGGAACGACGACCGGCTCAGTCAAAGCCCGAGCTCTTCGTCCGACAGCGTTCGCGCTTCGTCTTCCAGAAGCACCGGAATCCCGTCCCGCACGGGATAGGCAAGTCGAGCGCTGCGCGAAGAGAGTTCCTGTTTTTCAGCGTTCCACGTCAGCGGGCCTTTGGTGACGGGGCAGACGAGCAGTTCCAGCAGCTTGGTATCCATCGACCGATGATAGCTTTACGTCGAGCGCCGTGAAGAAGGCCTGCTCGGGCGTGAAGTTCAGTGGAACGGCGAGAGCTTCCGGCGTCGAAGGCCAGAGTTTCATTGCATCTTTTTCGGTGCAAAGTAGGTGCGTCGCTCGCGGGTGCGGCCATAACCAGCTGTCGAAGTCGTGGTGGTCTGGCAGCCCGATCCGGTGCTCGACGCGCACCCCGCGAGCCTCCAGCATGTCGAAGAATGCGTCGGGTTGGGCGATGGCGGCGACGGCGTCGACTTTCTCCCCTCCGGTCGCAACGAGGTCGGCTAGCGGTGTGCGCATCTCGTTGCTGTGTACCACCTCGTCGCCCAGCTCGCGGATGGCGGTGAAGCCGGCGAACGCGGGACGCATCCCCGTATGCAAGACCAAGTCGCATTGCCGAGGCCAGGCTTCCCGCAGAGGACCTGCGGGCAGAAGCCAGCCGTTGCCAACCCCGCGATCATCGAACACGCAAATTTCGACCTCGCGGGCCAGTGCCAAGTGCTGTAGGCCATCGTCGCTGACGATCACGTGCGTATCTGGATGGCGCGCTAGCAGGGCCTGTGCGGCTTCGACGCGTCGCCTTGCCACGAACACGGGCGAACCGGTCGCATGCCGGATCAGTGCAGGCTCGTCTCCCACCTCGCGCGGATCGGCGCCTAAGAGAACTTCGCGGCAATCGACCGTCTCGCGACCGTAGCCGCGCGACACCACACCGACACGCAAGCCCTGGCGTTGAAGATGCCGAACGATAGCTATCAGGACAGGCGTCTTGCCCGAGCCGCCCGCAATCACGTTGCCCACGACGATCACAGGTATCCCGATGCGGGTCACCTTCAGCAGGCCGACGCGGTACAACAGGCGCCTCAACCCAAAGCTCACGCCGTACAGAGCGGCTACCGGCCGCAACAGCCATGCCAGTACGCCGCGTCGCAGCCATTCGCGCTGCAGCCGCAGGCCGGTCCGCAAGCTAATGTCCCGCCTGTGCGGCCGATTGGGTAGCAAAGGTAATCTGCATGAGACCGGCGCGTCGCGCCGCCTCCATCACCGTGATGACTGCCTGATGCGGCGACATCGCATCGGCGCTGATGACCACGACGTTGTCTTTGGCTCCGCCGCTCGCTGCGGCCAGGGCGGCTGCCACAGTTTCGACGCTACGGTCGGGCAGGATGGTTTTGTTGATGGAATAGCGACCATCGGACGACACAGCCACGATGATTTCTTTCGGGTAGTCGCGCTGCGCGTCGGCATCTGCCACCGGCAACTTGAGCTGCATTTCAGTGAATTTGCTGTATGTCGTCGACAGCATCAGGAAAATCAGTACTACCAGCAGGACGTCGATAAACGGGATCAGGTTGATCTCCGGCTCGTCTCGCGTGCCATGTCGAAAGTGCATGCGTCCGGGCTTCATCGCTTATTTGCGCAGGGCGTTGAGATGCCGCGCAAAACGTTCGCCGGCAAGCTCGAGGTT
Organism: Variovorax sp.; assembly: GCA_025352265.1. GTDB lineage: Bacteria > Pseudomonadota > Gammaproteobacteria > Burkholderiales > Burkholderiaceae_C > Variovorax. The sequence continues at coordinate 55,058 of JANXTS010000012.1, forward strand.
GAGCAGATACTCGTCGACCCGGGTGCGAAAGTAGCGCCAGAAAATCAGCGTTGGAATTGCCACGATCAGCCCAAATGCCGTGTTGTAAAGAGCGATCGATATGCCGTGGGCCAACTGCGCTGGATTGCCCGACCCAACCGCGCCCCCGGCCGGCGATTGCGATCCGAATATTTCGATCATGCCGATGACCGTGCCAAGCAGCCCGAGCAGTGGCGCAGCCGAAGCGATCGTCGCCAACGCCGGCAACCAACGTTCGAGCTTATGGGCCACGGTGCGGCCGGCGGCTTCCATTGCGGCTCTAAGATCGTCTTCAGTGCAGCGCGGATTGGCGTTCAGCGCGCGGAATCCGGCAGCCAGCACCTGGCCAAGAAAAGAATTGTTCTCCAGCTTTGTCACCACGTCGGGCCCCGGGATCGAGGTCTGCGACACGGTGATGGCTTCGTCGAGCAGCTTGGGCGGCAGCACACGGGCGGTTTTCAGGCTGGTGAATCGTTCAATGACAAGCGCAAGCGCCAACACCGAACAGGCGAGTAGTGGCCAGATTGGCCAGCCCGCAGCAACTATGATCGAAAACAAAGAACCCTCCGGCCCGTGGATTGCAAATGCGCGGCGATTATCCACCGAGCGCGCTCCATAAAGTGCAATGTGCTGCTGTAGGCGCCGACTCACAGATTCTGTGGATAACTTTGTGACTAACCCCATGAGCAACCGACACGAATCCGCGACCGCCGTGGCTTCCATTGAATCGATTGAATTTTGAGCAGCCGTTTTCTCAATCGAATCAACGAGTTGCACCAAGACTCGGGCGGCTTGCCCACCGGTCAGGCTACTTCGATCATCGCGACGTGGAGTGTGGACGAGTCGACGATCGGCAAGGTGAATCGTGATGAGTGACAACGGACCTGTTTCAACACCGGGCGGCCGTGTCTGGGCTGTTGGTGCTTTGTGCCAGGCGGTGGGCAATACGCTCGAAGCGAGATTTAATCCGGTGACCGTGCGCGGTGAAATTTCCGGCTTCACGAAGGCTTCGAGCGGTCACTGCTATTTTTCCTTGAAGGACGAATCCGGGCAGTTGCGCAGCGCCATGTTCCGCCGCGCGGCAAGCCTGCTCGACTTCGTGCCGCGTGACGGTGACCAGGTCGAAGTGCGCGGCCGGCTCACCGTGTACGAGCCGCGCGGCGATCTGCAGCTGGTGGCTGAGAGTCTGCGGCGCGCGGGCCAGGGCGCACTCTTTGAGCAATTTTTGCAGCGTAAAGCCAAACTCGAGGCGGAGGGGCTGTTCGATCCGGCGCGCAAACGATCGCTTCCGTCGATGCCTCGCGCCATTGGGTTGGTGACGTCGACGGGCGCCGCGGCCTTGCACGATGTCGTGACCGCACTGCGCCGTCGCGTACCGCACATCTCCGTTGTGCTGTCGCCGGCCGCAGTGCAGGGGGCGAATGCGCCCGCCGAACTGGTTCGCGCCTTGCACGCGCTGTACGCGATGCAGCCGCCGGTCGATGTCATCCTGCTGGTGCGGGGCGGCGGTTCGATCGAAGACCTTTGGGCCTTCAACGATGAAGCGTTGGCGCGCACGATCGCGCAGAGCCCGGTGCCGATCGTCAGCGGCGTCGGCCACGAAACCGACTTCACCATCGCCGACTTCTGCGCCGATCTGCGTGCGCCGACACCAACGGCCGCCGCTGAACTCGTCTCCGCGTCGCAGGAGTTGTGGCTCGGGGCGCTCGGGTTGATTGAGGAGCGCCTTGTGGGCGCATTGGGCAGCCGCATCGATGTCCTAGGCCAGCGTCTTGATCTGGCAGCCGGTCGTCTGGCACGTCCTTCGGCATTGGTCGCTCGTCAGAGGTTGCGCCTGACGTACCAGGCGCAGCGTCTGCACTATGCGGTGCTGTCGAAAACGCAGCGGTTGGGGCAGGCTCAGACCCATCTGCAGCAGGACTTCCCTCGACAGCTCAAGCGAAGTTTCGATGAGCGGCGCGAGCGGTTGCAGCGCGTGGCTTCTAGGTTGCGCCTGCTGGACCCGGCACTGGTGCTGCAACGCGGCTATGCCTGGCTTACCGGCACAGAAGGCCGCGCCATCACAAGCGTGTCACAGCTCAATGTGGAAGATCTGGTCGAGGCGCGACTTGTTGACGGCGCAGTGCAAGTCACCGTAAAGGGCGTGCGGCCAACGGGAACGCGTCCGACACGACCGTCGTGATTCCTTTCTAGAATGAACTATCCAACAACCAACCCGCGAGAAAAAAACATGGAACACGTTCTGCCACCCCTGCCGTACGCAATGGACGCATTGGCTCCCGAGTACTCGAAAGAAACGCTCGAGTACCACTACGGCAAGCATCACAACGCCTACGTCGTGAACTTGAATAACCTGCAGAAGGGAACCGAGTTCGAGAGCATCACTCTTGAAGAAATCATCAAAAAATCGAGCGGTGGCATCTATAACAACTCGGCCCAGGTCTGGAACCACACTTTCTTCTGGAACTGCATGAAGCCACAGGGGGGCGGCACGCCGACCGGCGCTTTGGCCAAGGCCATCGATGCCAAGTGGGGCAGCTATGACGCCTTCAAGGAGGCTTTCGTCAAGTCAGCTGTCGGCAACTTCGGTTCGGGCTGGACGTGGCTGGTGAAAAAGTCTGATGGCTCGGTCGACATCGTCAACACCGGCGCCGCTGGTACGCCTCTGACCACTGCCGACACGGCTCTACTGACGGTAGACGTATGGGAACACGCTTACTACATTGACTACCGCAACATGCGTCCGAAGTTCGTCGAGACCTTCTTGGCGAAGCTCGCGAACTGGGATTTCGCGGCGAAGAATTTCGGCTGAGCCGGCATTCGTTCTGTAGAGCAAAAAGCCGACCTCTGGGTCGGCTTTTTTGTGCCCGCAATGTATCGGCGTGTTCCTGCCTAACGCTGCATTTCGAACGGCGCGCCAGTGAGCTTTGTGCCTTTCTTCAAGTTCTTTTTGGCGAACCAACCCTGATTCATCTCAAGAACGTAGCGGACCGGCTCTTCGGAGCAATGCGAGTCTTCGGTTTGGGGCTTCATGTCGGCCAAGTTCACGATGCGCCCGTCGTCGGAAACGAATGCCGCGGTCAGTGGCAAGATCGTGTTCTTCATCCAGAAGCATTGCGTGGCCGGCTGCTCGAATATGAACAACATGCCTTCCGGCTGCGGCATCTCCTTGCGAAACATCAGGCCGACCTCGCGTTGTTGAGGCGTCACCGCCAACTGCGTATCGATCTGGTACACACCGGCCGTGAGCTTGACGCGCCGGAGGTCAAGTTGGGGCTCTTGAGCCTGGGCAGTCAGGGCCAAACAAAAGACCAATGACGCAGACAGCGCGAGCGCGGCGACGAAACGCTGGAACATGTACAAAGACTTTCAAAATGCGGAAGAACGATTCTCGACGCAAACAAAAATGCCCGCAGACGCGGGCATCTTCGGCAAGCGCTGAGGCTTACATCGCGTGATGACGCACGGCCTTTCGGTGGTGGTAATGACGAGCCACGACTTTGTGCTTCTTCATGTGATGAACCGGCGCGTGCGCCACGGTGTGAACGCGTGCCACCGGGACGGAGACATGAGCGGGAGCCTGGGCAAATGCGCCGGCAGAGAAGAGACCGGCGACGAGGACGGCGAGCAGCTTGTTCATTGGAAATCCTGTAAATCGATTATTTGAAACCCTCCCCCTATGGAAGGACTCACGTTCAACGAATGCCGTGCGCGGCGGTTGACACGTTTGCTCACAGCACGCGCGAAAAAAAAGCGCCAGTTGGCGCTTTTTAGCTCCGGCCATGAGCCGAATTACTGGGGCGTGCCGCCTTGCGTGCTGCGACGCTTCAGACTGCCGTCCTTGTTGCGGCGACGTGCGTCGCGCGTTTCGGCACGTGCTTGACCGGCAGCAGCAGCCTTTCCGGTACCGATGGCACCGCCTTCAGCTGTCTTGGCTTCGTCACCGCCAGCAGCCTTGACCTGTCCGGCAGGACGCGCTGCAACCTTGGCATCTGCGCGAGCAGCGGTCTTGCCTTGAGCCGTGGGGTCGAGTTCGCCTGGCTTCGTTGCTTGGGCGTAGGCACCGGCTGCGAACAGGCCGGCGATCATGACTGCGAGAACTTTGCTCATTACGGATTCCTCAGTGGATTGATTTGAAAACGCCTCCCGGCCAGCAGAAGGTCAGCCAACAACGATGCCGTTGGGCATGTGGTTGACAGCGACCTGGGCCTCCTCCGGTTGCTCTAAAATTCTATAGCTATTCAGTCGGTCGAAAACGCACTGTCGCTAGGTCGCCAGTTCGTGCCGGAGTTCATCAACTCGATGAGCAGCCATGAGCACATTAAGGCCCTGGCCCAGGGCAGACGCGGCCGTGCCCAGAATTCATGGTGGCAAGAAAAAGACTCACCTGATGGAAGCCTTTGCCGGCGAAAAGTCGCCCAAGGTGTATGGCCCCGATCTGTGGTTGCCTGCGGAGATGTTGCACGCGGTGCGCGACTGCGTCGTTTCGATCAAGCGCCCTCACATCGGGCATCGGCATCCAGCCGGTGTCGAGGTGACCCTCGGGACGGTGCCCAATTACGCGGGCAAGGACTAGGTCAACCTGGGCTCGGAAATTCTTTCGGCCGAGATAATGCCGGGCGACATGGGATTGACCTAAGCGGCGGATCTGATCAATTCGATCGAAATTCGATCGCCAACAAAAAAGGTGACTTATGGTTTTCCCCGCCCGATAGGGCGCGCCGCTCAAGTGAGCTGCTCAGGCTTCGAACAGGTTCTGATCGACAGCATGTGAAGCAACCGCATGGCGCGGATTCAAGGAATCCGCATCCTTGCGAGACAGTCTCAGCCTGTATGACCCGGCTTTTTTTGTCATTACTCCGTAGCGTTCACGACATCCATGCCTTGATTTGTAGGCAAGGAGCCACCAATTCCTCTCGTCCGGCACGCCGCTTGCACGGTCTATAGAATCAATTTTCATGGCAACCAGAATTCCCTCGACTCCCAAGACACCGCCGGCCCAGAAGCCGCGGCGGGACGATGGCGACTCGGTCGTCCTCGAGCGTCGACCTCAAAAAACGGCGCCACCCCAGATGTACCAGGTGGTCATGCTGAACGACGACTACACGCCGATGGAGTTTGTCATCGTGGTAATCCAGGAGTTCTTCAGCAAGGACCGCGAAACTGCGACCCAGATCATGCTCAAGATTCATCTCGACGGCCGCGCCGTCTGTGGTGTTTACTCCCGAGACATGGCTGCAACCAAAGTCAATCAGGTGATGGAGGCGGCCCACCAGGCCGGGCATCCACTGCAATGTGTGAGTGAGCCCATCGAATGAACCAGTTGATTTTCGTGCGCTCCAACCCATCTGAGTTTTTATCTACAGCAAGGCAAAAGGAAATCTCATGATTGCCCAGGAACTGGAAGTCAGCTTGCACATGGCCTTTGTCGAGGCCCGGCAACAACGCCACGAGTTCATCACCGTGGAGCACCTGCTACTCGCTTTGCTGGACAACCCGAGCGCCGCGGAAGTTCTGCGAGCGTGTTCGGCCAACGTCGACGACCTGCGGGCGTCGCTCACAAACTTCATCAAGGACAACACCCCCCAGGTGGCTGGCACCGATGATGTGGATACCCAGCCCACCTTGGGTTTCCAGCGCGTCATACAACGCGCGATCATGCATGTGCAATCCACGGGCAACGGCAAGAAGGAAGTCACCGGTGCCAACGTGTTGGTCGCGATCTTCGGTGAGAAGGATTCGCATGCGGTGTACTACTTGCACCAACAGGGTGTTACCCGGCTCGATGTGGTGAACTTCATCGCCCACGGCATCAAGAAAAGCGACCCACCGGAGGCTGCCAAAGGTAGCGGTGAATCGTCTTCAAGCGAGGCCGAGGAAGGCGGTAGTGAAAAGAACGAGAAGGCTTCGCCGCTCGAGCAATTCACCCAAAACCTGAACCAGCTGGCCAAAGAAGGCAAGATCGATCCGTTGATCGGTCGCGAGTACGAGGTCGAGCGAGTGATCCAGATCCTCTGTCGTCGGCGGAAGAACAATCCGTTGTTGGTCGGTGAGGCCGGCGTCGGCAAGACAGCGATCGCCGAGGGCCTTGCCTGGCGCATCACCCAGAACGAAGTGCCAGAGATTCTGGCCGAAGCGCAAGTCTACTCATTGGACATGGGCGCGCTACTCGCTGGTACCAAGTATCGTGGCGATTTCGAGCAGCGCTTGAAGGGCGTGCTCAAGTCCTTGAAGGACAAGCCGAATGCAATTCTCTTTATCGACGAAATCCACACGTTGATCGGTGCGGGTGCTGCATCCGGCGGTACGTTGGATGCATCCAATTTGTTGAAGCCGGCGCTCTCCAGCGGTCAGCTCAAGTGCATCGGGGCGACGACGTTTACCGAATACCGCGGCATCTTCGAGAAGGACGCGGCCCTGTCGCGTCGCTTCCAGAAGGTCGACGTCGTTGAGCCGACGGTGCAGGAAACGGTCGACATCCTGAAGGGTCTGAAGTCGCGCTTCGAGGAGCACCACGGTGTCAAGTACGCAGTGGCGGCGCTGCAGGCAGCAGCCGAGCTGAGTGCCAAATACATCAACGATCGTCATCTGCCCGACAAGGCGATCGATGTCATCGACGAAGCTGGCGCGGCCCAACGCATATTGCCACCGGGCAAGCGCAAGAAGACCATCACCAAGACCGAAGTCGAGGACATCGTCGCAAAGATCGCGCGCATACCCCCGGCCAACGTCAGCAACGACGACCGCGGCAAGCTGCAAACGATCGAACGCGACTTGAAGAGTGTCGTTTTCGGGCAGGACAAGGCACTCGAGGTGCTGGCCTCCGCGGTCAAGATGGCGCGGTCCGGACTGGGCCGTGCAGACAAGCCAATCGGTTCGTTCCTGTTCAGCGGCCCCACCGGCGTCGGCAAGACGGAAGCGGCGAAGCAGTTGGCATACATCATGGGGATCGAGCTCATTCGCTTTGACATGTCGGAGTACATGGAGCGTCATGCGGTGAGCCGATTGATCGGTGCGCCTCCGGGCTATGTCGGATTCGACCAGGGCGGCTTACTAACAGAGGCTGTGACCAAGAAGCCGCACTCTGTGCTGCTGCTCGACGAAATCGAAAAGGCACATCCGGACATCTACAACGTGCTGTTGCAGGTCATGGACCACGGCACGCTCACGGATAACAACGGACGCAAGGCCGACTTCCGCAACGTGATCATCGTGATGACCACCAACGCGGGCGCCGAGACGATGAACAAGGCGACCATCGGCTTCACCAACCCGCGTCAAGCGGGCGATGAGATGGCCGACATCAAGCGCCTGTTCACTCCGGAGTTCCGCAACCGACTGGATGCCACGGTCAGTTTCAAGGCACTCGACGAGGTCGTCATCCTGCGAGTTGTCGACAAGTTCCTGCTGCAACTGGAGCAACAACTGACCGAGAAAAAGGTCGACGTCACCTTCAGTGATGCGCTGCGTAAGCACCTCGCAAAGAAAGGCTTCGATCCGTTGATGGGCGCTCGGCCGATGCAGCGGTTGATTCAGGACACGATCCGTCGTGCCCTGGCAGACGAGTTGCTGTTTGGTCGCTTGATCGACGGCGGACGTTTGTCGGTCGACGTCGATGACAAGGGTGAGGTGTTGCTCGACATCCAACCCCTGTCCAAGAAGGAAGGCAAGTCGAAGCCTGAAGCGGAAGAAACTGCAGCGGGTTGATCTTGACGCGTTGACTTCGAGCGTTGTGCGGCCCCGTGGTCGCGTCGCCCCCAAAGGCCGGTAGCATTCGCTCCGGCCTTTGTCGTTTCTGCCTTGCTTCCCCCGGCTGATCACCTCTGCTTCTGCTTCTTTCTTCGACCAGCGTCTCTTGATCCTTCCCGAACTCAGCCAAGAATGGAAAACCGGCCTCTCCTTTGCGTGGAGTGGCTACATCGCGGTGTTGTCGATCTGGATCGTGATGCAAAAGCGCGCACCGGTTTCGACGATGAGTTGGATCCTCTCGCTCGCATTGCTGCCTTTGGCGGGATTCGTCATCTACTACTTCCTTGGACCGCAACGACTTAAGAAGCAGCGTCTGAAGCGTCTGCGAAGCCGTGCCGGCGCCAACGCGATGGCTGACCTCGCATTGCTGCGCGAAGCACGCCAGTACGCGCCGCCAGCGCTGCGGCATATGGCCGGGCTAGGCACGGCGACCTGCGGGCTGCCAGTGTCGAGCGCCATCGAGGTCGAGTTGCTGTCGGGCGGGGCGCGCACCTTCGATGCGATCTTCGAGGCCGTTCGCAACGCACGTCACCATGTGCACCTCGAGTACTACATTTTTGAGCCCGACACCATCGGCACCGCGTTGCGCGATCTGCTGGTGCAGAAGACGCAGCAAGGCGTTGTGGTGCGTCTGCTGCTCGACGCGCTGGGATCAAAGCGCATCGGTCGAAAATTCATGGCGCCGATGCACGCGGCCGGCGTCAAGGTCGCGCTCTTTCACGACACGCGCATCGGCCGACGGTTGCGCCCGGTCACCAACTACCGCACCCACCGCAAGATTGTCGTCTGCGATGGCCTCACCGGTTTCACCGGCGGCGTGAACATCACCGACGAGGAAGACAATCGCACCCGCGTCGATGCCTATCATGACGTGCACCTGCGCATCGAAGGCAGTGCAGTGCGCTGGCTGCAAACTACCTTTCTCGAAGACTGGACGTATGCAACCGGCGAAAACCCTCGCGACATGGACGATACGCTGCCGCACCTGCTACCGCGCGCTAAAGCGGGCGATATTCCGGTGCAGATCGTGACCAGCGGTCCAGACAGTGCGCTCGAGGCAATTCACCGCATGCATGTCTCGGCAATCAACTCGGCGAACGAGCGTGCCTGGCTCACTACGCCGTACTTCGTGCCCGGCGAGCCCGCGCTCATGGCGCTCACCAGCGCCGCTTTGCGCGGTGTCGACGTGCGTCTGCTGGTGCCACGCCGTAGCGACAGCGTTGTGGTCAGCGCAGCAGCGCGTTCCTACTTCGACGAGCTGATCGCCGCCGGCGTCAAGGTGTGGGAGTACAAGGCGCGCATGCTGCACTCGAAGACTCTGCTGGTCGACGACAACTGCGCGATGATCGGCACCGCCAACTTCGACAATCGCAGCTTTCGCCTCAACTTCGAAGTGATGGCCGTGGTCTATGGCCCGGCACTCGCCAAGCCGCTGGCTGCGCAGTTCGAGACCGACCTGCACAGTTCTGCGGCGGTGCGTGCCCGTCGCCACCAGACTTTTCATGGCCGACTCTGGGAAGCCTTCGCGCGTCTTTTTTCACCGTTGCTCTGACATGCCCCACACCTTTCTCTGGCACGACTACGAAACCTTCGGGGCTGTGCCACGGCGCGACCGGCCATCGCAGTTCGCGGCAATTCGCACCGACGCGCAGCTGAATGAAATCGGCGTGCCGTTGATGATCTATTGCAAGCCGGCGCCCGACTATCTGCCGAGCCCCGAGGCTTGCCTGATTACCGGCATCACGCCCCAGCTATGCCTCGAGCGCGGCATTGCCGAGCATGCGTTTGCCGCGGAAATCGAACGCGCCTTCGCCCAGCCCGGCACGGTAGGCGTCGGTTACAACACGATTCGTTTCGACGACGAAGTCACCCGCTTCTTGTTCTGGCGCAACCTGATCGATCCGTATGCGCGCGAATGGCAGAACGACTGCGGCCGCTGGGACTTGCTCGACGTCGTGCGCCTCACCTGGGCACTGCGCCCCGACGGCATTGAGTGGCCGAAGAAAGAAGACGGCAAGCCCAGCTTCAAGCTCGGCGACCTCGCTCGAGCAAATGGGCTGTTGCACGAGGCCGCGCACGATGCGTTGTCCGACGTACGCGCGACCATCGCGCTAGCGCGCCTGATTCGCGAAAAGCAGCCCAAGCTCTTCGAGTTCGCCTTCAGCCTGCACAAGAAGGATCGCGTCGCGCGCGAGCTCGGGCTGCCATCCACACGAGACACGGCAAAACCGTTCCTGCACGTGTCCGGCATGTTCCCGACCGAGCGTGGCTGCCTGGCCATCATGTGGCCTCTCGCGAGCCACCCGACCAACAAGAACGAACTGATCGCATGGGACCTTGCCAGTGATCCGTCCGAGCTGCGCGATCTCGATGTCGAGACTTTGCGGCTGCGCCTGTTCACGCGTACCGCCGACTTGCCAGAAGGCGTCGTGCGGTTGCCCGTCAAGGGCATTCACCTCAACAAGTCGCCGATGGTCGTGGGCAACCTGCGCACATTGGCGCCCGCAATGGCCGAACGCTGGGGCACCGACCTCGAAACCGCAGCGCGTCACGCGGAGATCGCACGCGGTCTGCCCGATATGAGTGCGATTTGGCCGCAGGTGTACGCCAGGCCCAAGGAGACGCCACCCGATGTCGATGAGGATCTTTACGGCGGCTTCGTCAGCGAGGCGGATCGACGTCGACTGCTGCGCGTGCGCGGCCTTTTGCCGGCCGAACTCGCCCGCGAACGCATCGGCTTCGACGACGTGCGGCTCGATGAGATCGTGTTCCGGTACCGGGCGCGCAACTGGCCTGAGACGCTGACAGTCGAAGAAGTCGAGCGTTGGGAAGCGCATCGCGCGGCGCGGTTGCTCGAAGGCGAGGGCGGCGCCCGCAGCGTCGATATGCTCTTCACCGAGATCGATGCGTTGTCCGAGAGTGCAGACGAGCGTGGCGAAGAACTGCTCGGCGCTCTGTACGAGTACGCGGAAGCGATCGTGCCGGAGCGCTAGTCAAGAAGGAGCGTATGGCGGGGGCTTGCCGCAATTGCGTGTCGTGCAACGCACCGTGACACAGGGCAACGACGCCGCCAAGGCGCCGCATACCCGATGTGGGTTCATTCCTTTCGGCGTCGAGCCCTTTGCCGTGGCCGTGCGTGGTGCGTTTGTATGGAAGATTCACACTGTGGATGGACCTTCGGACAACGCTCCGGCAGTAGCCCATTTGGTTGCGTGACATTTTGCGCGACGCGTGCCTTTGTGTTGCTCGAAACCTTTCGGAACCTTTTTTCTGCATCTCTGAATTCGACTCCGCGTTCGACGATGGCGGCATGACAACCACCGTCCATATCGTCCTGCTGCTCATCGCGATGACTTTCACGCTCTGCGTGATGGTCGCCTGACGCCTACGCCTGTCATCACTTAAAGAGATGCTCCATGAAGCGCAGCCTGATTCAACTCGACCACGGTCTTTCCAAGCTGACCATTCTTGCGTTCGACCACGTGCTGATTGGGCGCGATTCGGTGTGTGACGTTGTCGTGAACGACGAGCGCGTCAGTCGTCAGCATGTGCGCATCGACATGTCGAGGCACACCTCGGGCATCCTCGACCTTTCGAGCCGGAATGGCCTGTACGTGAACGGATTCAAGGTCAAGGTCGGTCGGCTGCGTCACCTCGATGTCATCCTGATTGGCAGCACGCGTTTCAGGTTCTTCGAGACTGCGCCTGTCGGACCCGACTCCGCGCTGGCGTTGATGCACAGTACCTGACGGTCGTCCGTTGGTGATGTGCAGACAGCCTGGGTTGTGCGGTCGTGGTCAGCTGTCCGAGTCGGGTTCAGCCGTATGGCTGGGGGCAAGCCGGTAACCCTGCCCATAGATCGTCTGAAGCTGCAACCCATTGGTTTCCAGTGAAAGTTTGCGGCGCACTTTGAAGATTTGGTTGTCAAGAATCCGCGTGCTGCTGGAGCGCGCGTCCTGATTGGTGGCCTCCAGCAAATAGAAGCGCGAAACGACCCGTCCCAAGTTGCGAAACAAGGCAATCGCCAAGCTGAATTCGCGCTCGCTCAACGTAAAAAGTTGCGGGGGTAAACCGGCACGGATTACCGTCGCGCTCTCGTGGAAAAACTTCCACTCGCCGATTGTTTCTACCCAGCCTTTGGCGGTTTCCTGCGGCGTTCGGAAACGTTTGACACGCGCCACCAACTCGATGGGCCTGAACGGCTTGATCACATAGTCATTCGCACCGGCACTGAGTGCCTCTGCAACATCCCGCTCGGCACCACGGGCGCTCAGGATGATGACCGGCACCGTCAATCGACGGTAGTCGCGTAGCCATCGCAAGAGCTCCAGCCCATCGAGCCCCGGGACATTCCAGTCGAGGATCAGAAGGTCGAACGAATCGGTTCGCAGGGCGGTCCGCAGCATCTCGCCGTCTGCGAACTGCTCGCAGCTCGTGCCTTCGTAACCGGCCACTGTCAGCGTCTCCATGGTGGCAACCAGCAATTGCATCTGCGGCAGTTCATCTTCCAGTAAGGCGATACGCATCATTTTTCCAAAGTTTCTCTCTAGATTCTTGTCGCATTACGATATCAAAATCTACCCAAATCTCTCAATACAGTGCGATTTCAGTAAGGCCTGTTAATGATCTGTGACCTTTTAAACATAACGTAAAAAACAACCAGTTCAATGCTTTCGAATTCTCGCGTTTGCAATGCGACAAAAGCAAACCAAAGGAATCATCCGGTGCATGAACATCGCTATCGTCGGACCCCGCCCTTCAGGACTCATTCAAGAAATGTTGTCGAAAGTATCAAGTGAGGCTGAGATTTTTTCTTCGCTTGCCGATCTTTCGAAGGCAATGAAATGGGGCGCCGTGGTCGATCTAGTCGTGCTGGGGCTTGGCGAGCAGGCGACCTCGCTCGAAGAAGTTGAAATAGCGCGCGACAGCCTCGGCGCTGGCATTCCGTTGCTTGCAGTGGTCATGCCCAACGCAATAAGCGACGTGCAACGAAGTGACCACAAAGAATTCTTCGATTTTTTGGTTCGCCCTTTTTCCGACGAAGAATTGATCGCTCGAATTCAATTGCTTTATGCCAGATTAATTTTCAGTCGCAAGGGCGATGAGACACAAGACGCGCTTGAAGTCGGACCCTATCGATTCGATGCTTCGGTGTTCACCATTCACATGGGCCACCATGAAGTTCATCTGCAACCAAAGCGATTTCGGCTAGCACGCCTATTGTTCGGTCGAATCGGTCGCACTGTGTCGCGCCGCGAAATATACGAGGCAATATGGCCGAGAATGACCAACTCGCGGGTAGTCGATACAGCTATTGCTCAATTGCGTAGCGCACTGGAACTCAAAGGCGAGCACGGGTTCGTCCTCCGATCGGTGCACGGCACCGGCTATTGCTTAATCGATAAGACGCAACTCTGGAAACCACCTGCGAGCGACAGAATCTACGCCCAGCCGTTGATCAGCACTTCCTATGCAGAGGCTGCACGATGATCGAAAAAGGCGCAGGCCCGGTGGCGGCCGTATGGAGTGAAAACGCGCTGGAACGCGCTCGGCTGCGACGCTTGCTCGCAGCAAATTGCTGTGCATCGCTTGCCTACGACTCCGCGGCGGGTCTGCTGAAGTTGCTTGCCAGCGGAAGGGCGTTGTCCATGATCGTCATTGGTGAGACCGGTGCTGGTGCGTCAGAAAGCGCGGAGCGCATTCGGCTGCTCGTCAACCCGCGCACAGCGTTGATGGTCGTCAATGATGCGAGTTATTTGCCATCCGGTGGGTTCGCGCAAAACCCCGCTTTGCGCGTGCTCGACGAAAAAGCCATGCAGGGCAAGGTCAAGCAGGTGCTGGCCAAGGTCAGAGCCGGTGGCAGCATCGCCCCTTCGCCGCTGTCGTTCGGCGGCTACGAGTTTCGGCCGCCCGGGCAGGTCTTCGTGGAGAAGGAGTTGAAGTCGCTGAGCGACAGCGCGTTCAGCGTCGCGCTCACTTTCTTTCGAAACCAAAACACCCCGTTGTCCGAGGCTCGTCTCGACATGTCTTCGTGGGATGAGATTCCAGTATCGATGGGTGGTCCTCCCGAGACGGTGACTGATCACCTGCGCAAGCATCTCGAACTCGATGGAAGGCACGGCTTCAACCTGCAGAGTCTTTTGCGTTCGGGCTATGTGCTGACTTCCGAGCAAGGAAGAGCGCCGCAAAGAACAGCGGCCCATTGAGGGTTCGCTGAGGTTGCGAACCTTCGCTGCGAACAACCCCGTCGCAGCAAGACAGTAGGCGTCCCCGTAAGCTCGCGCCGATGGATGAAATCGCCGCACTTGTCGACTTCGCAACACGCCACCGCCGCCTCTTCGTATTGGGTGGCGCCGGTTGCAGCACCGAGTCGGGCATCCCGGACTATCGAGACGAGAAGGGCGACTGGAAGCGACCCTCACCAGTGACCTACCAGGCGTTCATGGGCTCAGAGGCGACACGCAAGCGCTACTGGGCGCGCAGCCTTATCGGCTGGCCAACTATGGCGCTCGCGCTGCCTGGCCCCGCGCACCGGGCATTGGCGCAACTTGAAGCATCCGGTCGCGTCGAATTGCTTCTCACGCAAAACGTTGACGGGCTGCACGACGCGGCGGGCAGTCGCAACACGATCGACCTGCACGGTCGCATCGATACCGTTCGATGCATGGCTTGCGACACGCGCTCTCCGCGTTCCGCGCTGCAGATCGAGTTGCGCCGTCGCAACCCTGGATGGGCAATGCTCGAAGCGCGCGTTGCACCCGATGGCGATGCAGATATCGAAGGCCGCGACTTTTCCACTTTCGACGTGCCGTCGTGCTCCGCCTGCGGCGGTCTGCTTAAACCCGACGTCGTGTTCTTTGGAGAGAGCGTGCCGCGTGATCGCGTCGCAGCAGCCTTCGCGGCGATGAGCGCAGCCGACGCGATGCTCGTCATAGGGTCGTCGCTGATGGTGTACTCGGGCTTCAGGTTCGTGCAGGCGGCGGTTGCTGCAGGCAAGCCGGTCGCGGCGATCAATCGGGGACGCACTCGGGCGGACGACCTGTTTGAACTAAAAGCCGAGTTGCCGGTCGGGGAAGCGCTATCGGCGCTGGTCCTGGCGCTGGCTGGCGATGCTCCTGCGATGACGGTGCCGCTGACGTGGTCTCACTCTATCGGCGTCCGATCGAGTGGATCACTCGGGACTTCCACGCAGGGAATTTAGACACCGGTGCGTGGGGGCATGAACGACGTCGCCTCGGCACGACCGGTCATGTGCAGTCGCGCTGTCGCCGCTGGCGTTTCAGCCAGCAGCTTTCCTTTTTTGAACACCTTGAGACGCGTCGCGCGCAGCCGGATCGCCTCGACCGGATCGCGCGCCTGCAACAACACGAAGCTGGCATCGCAACCCACGTCGAGCCCATAGCCACCAAGGTGCATTACCTTCGCGGCATTGGTAGTGACTGCTCCGAAGCAGGCGCGGATGCCCGCCTGGCTCGTCATCTGCGCGACGTGAAGCCCCATGTGCGCGACCTCGAGCATGTCGCCAGAGCCCATGCCGTACCACGGGTCCATTACGCAGTCGTGGCCGAAGGCGACGTTGACGCCCGCTGCCATCAGCTCCGGCACGCGTGTCATGCCGCGGCGCTTTGGGTACGTGTCGTGCCGCCCTTGCAGCGTGATGTTGATCAGTGGATTGGCGATCACGCTCACGCCGCTGCCGGCGATCAGTGGCAACAACTTGCTCACGTAGTAGTTGTCCATGCTGTGCATCGACGTGCAGTGCGAGCCGTTGACGCGGCCCTGCAAGCCGAGCCGCTGCGCTTCATAGGCCAGCGTTTCGATATGGCGTGACATTGGATCGTCTGACTCGTCGCAATGCATGTCGACCAGCTTGCCGCGCTTGGCCGCGATCTCGCAAAGAAGTTTCACGCTGGCGGCGCCATCGGCCATCGTTCGCTCGAAGTGCGGAATCCCGCCCACCACATCGACCCCCTTGTCGAGCGCACGCTGCAGATTGTCGACACCGCCTGCCGAACGTAAAACGCCGTCTTGCGGAAACGCCACGAGCTGCAGGTCGATGTACGGCGCAACGAGACGCTTGACTTCGAGCAACGCCTCGACCGCGAGCAGACTGGGGTCGCTCGTGTCGACGTGGGTGCGGATCGCGAGCAGACCCTTGGCAACCGCCCAGTCACAGTAGGCGAGTGCGCGTTCGATCAAGGCTTCGGCCTTGAGCAGCGGCTTTAGCTCGCCCCACAATGCGATGCCTTCGAGAAGCGTGCCGCTTTCGTTGACGCGCGGCAGGCCGTAACTCAAGGTCGCATCCATGTGGAAGTGCGGATCGACGAAGTGCGGCGCCACCAGCAGGCCTTGTGCGTCCAGCGTTTCATGCGCCGGAACAGCGAGGCCGGCCGTCACTTCGACAATGCGTCCGTTCTGCACGGCGATCGACATGTCGGTGCGACCGTCGGGCAAGACGGCGTGGGTGACGATAAGGTCGAGCATGGTCGGCAAACCCGCGGAGTCGTGGGGCGAGCCTTATTTCGTACCGAAGATGCGGTCTCCCGCGTCGCCCAGGCCCGGCAGGATGTAGCCGTGGTCGTTGAGCTCACGGTCGATCGCTGCGGTGTAGATCGGCACGTCTGGGTGTGCGGTTTGCAGCGCCTTGACGCCTTCAGGGCAAGTCAGCAGGCAAACAAATTTGATCGACTTCGGGTTCAGTTCCTTGAGTCGATCGACGGCAGCGATAGCGGAGTTGCCGGTGGCCAGCATCGGATCGACCACGATGATGTCGCGGTCCTGCATTTCGCTCGGCATCTTGAAGTAGTACTCGACGGCCGTCAGTGTCTTAGGGTCGCGGTACAGGCCGATGTGGCCGACACGGGCGCCCGGAACCACGGTGAGCATGCCTTCGAGAATGCCATTGCCGGCACGCAGGATCGAAACCAGCACCAGCTTCTTGCCGTCGATGACCTTGGTCGTCATCGTTTCGAGCGGGGTCTCGATTTCGACGTCCTGCATCGGCATGTCGCGTGTCACTTCGTACGCCATGAGCATGCTCAGCTCGTTCAGGAGGCGGCGGAAGCTGTTGGTCGACGCGTCCTTGCGGCGCATCAGGGAAAGCTTGTGCTGGACGAGGGGATGGTCGACGAGGTGGACGTTGCTCATGGAGGGCGGCGGCTTTCCGTGTTCTTGCGTTGCAAAAGAGAGGGCTGAAGATCGCCCTTCTTTTAGCAGGTGTCAAGCAAGAGCCAAGCCAGTGCTCGGTCGGTGTCGGACCGTCGCCCATCGGGCACCTTTCGGCAACTGTCAGGCTGCTACTGCTCCGACGGCGGTCGTGTCCGTGTGTTCGGCGTGCACCACGGTAAACAGGCCCACATCGACACGACCGGTTCGAAAGCCGGCTTCGCAGTAGCACAGGTAGTACTCCCAGAGCCGCTTGAACGAGGCGTCGAAGCCCAGCGCCTCGATGGATGGCCACGCCCTCAGGAACCGGTGGCGCCACTCCGCCAGCGTGGTGCCATAGCTGGCACCAAAAGATACCGCCGTCTCAAGACGCATGCCGACTTGCGCGGCCTGCGACTTCATTGCGCTGACCGACGGCAGCATGCCGCCCGGGAAGATGAAGCGCTGGATGAAATCGGTACCGCGCCGGTAGTGTTCGAAGTAGTCGTCCGCAATGGTGATGACCTGCAGCACCGCTGAGCCGGCGGGCCGCAGCCGCTCACGCAGCGTCTCGAAGTAGACAGGCCAATAACGCTCGCCGACGGCTTCAAGCATCTCTATGGAAACGATGCGGTCGTACTCGCCCTGCACATCGCGATAGTCCTGTAGTCGCAAGTCGACTTGCGCCAGGCCCTCGTCGGCTAC
Source organism: Variovorax sp. (assembly GCA_025352265.1). Lineage (GTDB taxonomy): Bacteria > Pseudomonadota > Gammaproteobacteria > Burkholderiales > Burkholderiaceae_C > Variovorax. The sequence goes on from JANXTS010000012.1 coordinate 72,674, forward strand.
TCGCTGGTTTGCATGAGCCAACTGCTCGGTCGAGAGGGTCAGGCCAGTCACGGTGGCCCGATGTTTTCGGGCAAGCGCCAAAGCCAGCGCACCCCAACCGCAACCTATTTCGAGGACCTTACCGTCGTCGGGCACGTCCAGCAGCGAAACGATGTAATCCAACTTTGCCGCCTGCGCCTCTTCGAGCGATTCATCGCCGGTGGCGTACAAGGCGCTGGAGTAGATCATCTCCGGGTCCAGCCACTGAGCGTAGAAGTCGTTGCCCATGTCGTAGTGGAACGAGATGTTCTGGCGGCTGCCGCGTCGGGAATTAGCGTGCATCCGGTGGAATATCCGCGTGAGCCAGCGCGCTGGCAGCGAGGCCTCCAACGCACGTCCCCAGTTCGCTTCGTTGCGAATCCCGAATTCGAGAAGCACCGTAAGGTCTGCGGTCGACCAGTCGCCGTCGCGGTACGACTCGGCTAGGCCCAGATCGCCTTGCAGCAGCAACCGCACCAGTGGTCGCCACCGATGGAGCCTTACCGAAGCTTGGGGCCCTGGTACCGTGCCACGACCTTCAATGCGCTCGCCTCCGGGCAACTCGACGCTGAGCGCGCCGCAGCGCACGTCGCGCAGCAGTCGCGTCAGCAGCCGGCGCATCGGCCAGCCTCCGAGCGACGATAGGGTCGAGGCGGCGCTGCTGCGCGGTTCTTCGGTCTGGAGGCTGTTTGGCGGAGAAGAAGGTGTGCTCATGATTCTTCGGATCTGATAACGGTCACCGACCGGGTCGGTGCGGGTGGCCGAGCTTGCAATCGCACGCCCTTGACCCAGAGGCGCAAGGCCTCCCAGTGGATGGCGCCCACGACCTTCAGCGTGAGCAAGGGATGCGAAAAGAATGCCAGCAGCAACGAGGCATCGTTTAGTACGCGGCGATGGGCATCTAGTCGTGCAAACAGCAAGGGGCCATCGGCATCGCTCGCAGTGATGTCGAGGCGCATGTCAGGCTGGTCGACGTGGGGCGGCTGCACGCGAAAGCCGTAGTCCAACTGCAAGCCGAGGAATGGCGACACATGAAATTCCTTGGCGCAATGCTGGTCGACCGTGTCATTTCCGCCATGACCACGTTGGTCTTTGGCAACCTCTATGAGGTAGCTGTGGCGCTGCCCGAATGTGTTGTTCACCTCGTAGAGGATCGCCTGCAACTCGCCATTGGGCAGGTGGCAGAAGTAAACGCTGAGCGGGTTGAAGGCGTACCCGAAGACGCGTGGCATGCTGAGGAGGCGAATAGGCCCGCCCGTGGGCAGACTCGCAGCGGTCAACTGCTGATCGACCCGCTGCCGCAGGTTTAGGCCATTGCCGTTGGCGCTTTTGTTCGCGCCGTAATCGGCTTCATGCAGGCTGAACAGATTGAACCGATTGAGCGAAAAAAAGCGCAGCCGTTGTGCCAGCGCCGGCAGCTCGTCGAGGTCGATCAGCAGCGAAAAAACACTGTAGGCAAGCCGATGCCGCGCTGGCCGCATCCGCTCGTGCATGACGCGGCCGACATAGAGTGCGGAGTGAGGTGTCGGTGTGTTCATGCGGCTTTGGCCGCCTGTGCGGCTTCGGCCGCCGCTGGCTGGAGCAATGTCTTCATGCGGATTCGATCGGACTCGTTGGCGACTGTCCACGGTCGACGTACGCCCCCCAACGCTTCTGCTACCGCAAGGCCCGACTGCAGGCCATCCTCATGAAACCCCGAGCCGAAGTACGCTCCGCAAAACCACGTACGGTTGTGACCCTGCAGCGACCACAACTGGTCCTGCGCGCCAATCGCGGCCGCATCGAACATCGGGTGCTCGTAGGTCTCACTGCGAATCAGGTGTTCGGGACGTGGCTCTTGCACGGGGTTGAGCGTCAGGAACAGAGGCGTCTGGTCTGGAATCCCCTGCAGCCGGTTCATCCAGTAGGTCACGCACAGCGCATCGGGCCGGCTGCGGTCAGCCATGTAGTTCCAGCTCGACCAGACCGCACGGCGCTGCGGCATCAGGGCTGGGTCGCTGTGCAGCACAGCGCGGTTGCGGCTGTAGCCGAATGCGCCGAGCACACGCGATTCGTCGGCGTGCGCGTCGGGCAGCAGGCGCAACGCCTGGTCGGCATGCGTCGCGATCACGACTTGGTCGAACCGCTCGGGCGCCCAACCGGCTTCAGTGCAGACATGTACGCCGTCGGCGCTGCGCCGCAGCTCGACGGCGGCGTTGTCCAGCCGCAGGCTGTCACCCATGCCTTTGGTAAGTTGCTCGACGTAGCGGCGGCTGCCGCCTTCGACCGTGCGCCAGGCCGCGCGATTGGTGAGCTTGAGCAGCTGGTGGTTTTCGCAGAATCGCACGAATGCTTCGGTCGGATATTTGCCTATGTGCGCGGCCGAAGTCGACCAGATCGCTGCCGCCATCGGGTACAGATGGTCGTCTCGAAACGCGCGCCCGTAGCCCTGCATGTCGAGATACTCGTCGAGCGGCAGCAGGCCCATGCTGGAAGCGTGCACCGGTGCCTGCCGATAGAACCGGACCAGGTCGCGCAGCATCGACCAAAACCGCAGGCTGAACAGGTTGCGCTTTTGAGCGAACACGCCGCGCAGATCGGTGCCCGAATACTCGAGCTCACCGCGGTCGAGGCTCACCGCGAAAGACATTTCTGACGGCTTGGTCTCGACCCCGAGATGCGCGAAGAGCGCCGTCAGGTTTGGATAGGCCGCCTCGTTGTAAACAATGAAACCGGTGTCGACTGCAATGGTGCCGGCAGCACCGATACCGTTAGACCCGCGCACTGATGCAACATCGACCGTGTTGCTATGGCCGCCCGGCCGCGTGTCGGCCTCGAACACGGTGACGCGATGCTTCTGCGACAGCAGCCACGCCGCAGACAAGCCCGATATTCCGCTGCCAATGACGGCGATGTCGAGTGCTGCACCAGTGTGGGCAGGGGGCGGCTGACGCATCGTGGGCGCGGCTGCGTTCGACACCGTTTGCATGTTGAGGCTCCTGAGAATGCTGAAGCCCGGTCTTGGGACAAGGCTAGGAGGCTATACGCAGCGCTCTGACATTTGGATCACGGATTTGTAATTCGACGTGATCTAATTCTTCCCGCGGGCCGTATGAACCGATATGAGCCCCACCCGACAATCGACGGTAGTAGCCTCGCTGGCCCAGCCAGCCACGGCTGCCCGCCTGTCGATCGTCACGTTGAAACAACCCCGGGGAGCGATGCCGACAAGCGAAGAACTGAACGCCCTGGTGCTGGCTATAGCGGCTTCGAGCGACCGCCAAGCCTTCGCTGCGCTGTTCAAGCACTTCGCGCCTCGTGTGAAAGCGTTTCTGATGCGGTCGGGCACGGCAGAGGGCCTTGCCGAAGAACTGGTGCAGGAAACAATGATCGCCGTGTGGCGAAAGGCCGTGATGTTCAATCCGGCTCAGGCTGCAGTGTCGACGTGGATCTTTACCATCGCGCGCAACTTGCGCGTCGATCACTTTCGCCGACAGGGCCAGCGCGAGGTGCAAGGCGATGGCACCGAAGCCGACGACATGCTCGACACCGCCCCTGCCCTGGACGACCAGTTGCGGACCGGACGTCGCGAAAAAAGCGTTCGCGAGGCGATGTGCAAGCTGTCGCCGGAGCAGGCGCAAATCGTACGGTTGTCGTTCTACGAAGAGCATCCCCACTCACGCATCGCGCTCGAACTGGGCATTCCACTCGGCACCGTCAAGTCGCGCGTGCGGCTTGCCGTAAATCACTTGCGTCGATTGCTCGACGGCCTTGAATCATGATGAACCATCACCCTGATGCTGACTTCTTGCTGGCTCTTGCGGCTGGCAACCTTGAAAACGGTCCTTCACTCGTCGTGTCCAGTCATGTCGAAGGTTGCGCTGTTTGCCAGGAGCGCATTCGCGTGCTGGAGATGATCGGCGGCGACATGCTGGAAGCGCTCGAACCCGCGGTGCTCGCAACCGACGCGCTCACGCAGACTTTGGCAGCCATCGATTCACCCACGCCGCCTGCTTATCAACCGCCGACAGCGATGGGGCTTCGCGCCAAATTGCCGATCGGCATGAAGTGGCCGCGCGCGCTGCACGGATGCACCACCACGCGCTGGCGCTGGCTAGGCCCCGGTATGCGTTGGAGCCGCGTGACGCTGCCTTACGACTCGGCTGCCAATGTTTTCTTGTTGCGCATCGGCGCCGGCAAGAAGCTACCGATGCATACACACGACGGTGTCGAGCTGACCCAGGTGCTGTACGGCACTTTCCATGATGGCCGGGCATTGTTCGGACCGGGTGATTTCGACGAAGCTGATGGGTCCATCCTTCATCAGCCGGTCGTACTGGCAGAAGGCGAATGTATCTGCCTGGCGTCGGTACGCGGCAAGGTGATGTTCGAAGGTGCAATCGCCCGCTGGTTCGGCGGGCTGGTCGGGATGTAAAAAAACCGCTGCGATGCAGCGGTTTTTTAAACTATAAAAGATCATCGTCGTGCGATGAAATCGCTGATCCACCCTGTGATCCAGCAAGCAGCTGCCGCCGATACCGCAGTAGCGAAAGTGCCCCAACACAAGTCAGCCATCGTGACCTGTACCGGCCAATTCTTCAACGTCGCCTGGTTGGTCAGATCGTAAGTGGCATAGGCCACCAGCCCGAGCAAGGCGCCCGAGCCCAGGGCCGAAAGCCACGCTCTCCCGTTTACCGATGGCGCCACGCAGAACGCCACGACCCCCGCGATGTAAATGACGTAGAACGCAATCGCCGGCGCCGGCGAAAAGCGCTCCAGCATCATGTTGCCGAGCGCCGGCCGGTAAAGCCGGTCTGCCATGGTGCTGAGCCAAATGGCGTCGAGTCCCAGAAAAATGATGGCCGTGACGGGGTAGGCGATGAGGAAGTTTCGAATTGACATGGTGATTAGGTCTCCGCCCATTCTTACGACGCGTCGCCGACCATGGATCACTCCAGCGGTAATGCTCGCGCCCCTTTTACTTCAGGCGATAGGTGAGCTTGCGGCTGCCACCGACCGTCGAGTCGAGACCAATCCAGTCGCCTGCGGCTGAATACCAGACGTCGATCGGATTCGTCGCGCCTGTGATCCGCCACCTCGTTGCCACTGTCGGCTGTCCGCGCACATCGATCTCGCCACTGCCGACGCGCGTGATCTGTACTTTTTCCAGCTTGCCGGTCTGCGCGTTGAGCAGTCGCGTCTGCGTCTGAACGGCCGGGTTCCAGTAGGCGAAGCTCATCACGCAGCCTGGCACGGGCAAGCCCGCAGCGTTATCGGCAGACACCACAAGTCCTTCGCTTCCAGGGCTGACGTCACCATCGGTTTGCGTACGCACATGCATGATCTTGCCATCGTCATCGGTTCTCGAAACGAGGTCGACCAGGCAGTTGCCGCGCCACTTCTCGACAACCTTGTGCTGGTAGCGATAAGCCGAGATGCCAATGAACCTGACGTCGAAATTCGCCTCTCCGACAACTCGCCGCTCGTCGCCGGCACCACTTATGCTGAAGCGATGTTCTCCGATGGGTTTGTCGTTCAGGGATGCGGCAAAAGTCCATTCGCCGGTTGGCGCGGAAGCAGCGTGAGTCGATAACGTTGTCAGCAGGCCCAAAGAAACCGACAGGGCCAACACTGAACCGACTTGGGCAGGACGCAAAAACCTCATTGCCCGCTCTTGCGTGGCGGGCCCGGCACGAAGGCGTTGGTTCGCTCGACGTACTCACGGTACTTCGGCCGGCGTTCGGCGATGTCTTTTTCAAGCAGCGTCACGCCGGACACCTTGAGCAGCAGCACCGTCATGAGCAGTGGAGAAACAACGCTCCATGCGGCACCCAGTCCCCCGGCAGACAACGCCATCAGCCACAGTCCCCACCAGACGCAGGCCTCGCCAAAGTAGTTGGGGTGCCGCGTGTAGCGCCAAAGACCGCGGTCCATGACCTGGCCCTTGTGCATGGAATCGGACTTGAAAGTGGCCATCTGCTGATCGCCGATGGCTTCAAAAACGATGCCGAAGACGGCAAGCGTCAGGCCGATCCAATCGAGCCAGTCAAACGGTTGCAGCGCTACGCTTCCGACGTTCATTCCGGCGGTTACGCCCGCGAACAACGGTGCCGAAACAATCCACGCGAGTACCGCCTGCAAAACGAAGATGAGGTACAGACTTTTCAGTCCGAAGTGCGGCTGATTGCGGGCCCTTATCTCCTGGTAGCGACGATCTTCGCCATGGCCCCAGTTGCGTACCGTGATGAAGAGGCTGAGGCGCAACGCCCACGCGACTGCGATGGCGATCATGCAAACGCCTCGAACATCCGACGCCGGCACGAGCATGAAGTAAACGCAACCCGCACCCGCGATCAAGATCGGCCACATGCGGTCGACCAGGCTCACGTCGGTGCGCGTCAGGCTGACCAGCCAGGTCAACACGGCCAGCGCCGCGGTCAAGCACAAGCCAGTCAAGGCTATCGACCACAATGCGGTTGTCTCATGCATGAGTCGTACCCGGTAGGTTGGTGCCAACAACAGGTTCCACGGTCACGCCGTCGAATCGCATCGAAAGCCACACCAGCAATGGCATCAGCAAAGCCCAGCCAAGAGCCAACTCGACCACGGCAGGTGTTGCATGAATCAGGGACGCGCCGCCGAGCCGTACGCCCGAAACAAACGAAGCCGGGCCGGCGACCGCGCCCAGCAGAGCAGCCAGCCACAAACGTGGGCGCAGCCAACGCAATGTCACGTTCAGCTGGACCGCGAACAAACCCCAAAGGCCGATCATCCAGTAGGGCGGCAGCTGAGCCAACGGTTGCCCCGATGGATAGCCGATGTTGCCCAGCGCGACATGAACCGTCTCTGCGGCAAAGCCGATCAGGTAGACCAGCCCGACGAGCGCGGCTTCTTGCGCAGGCCGTGCCGAAACGGCGACGTGCCATGCAATTACCGCGAGCCCGCAGGCAAGTCCCAGGAGCGGCAAATCGTGCGCCGCGCCGAGCACTGCCGCGAACCAGCCGATCTGCGCCAACACCATGTTCGCGAGTTGCACGGTGCGCGTCGGCTGCGCGGGAGCAGCTGCAAGACCTTCGCCCATAGGTAGATCGACACCGCTCATGGCTCGCGCTGCTTTCATCACACGCGCTTCTCGAACAGATAGTGGCTGACCCACCACCGCTGGCCGTCGTCGTAGCCGAACAGTTCTTCGACCGACATGAAGAACAGGCGCCACCGTGTCCACCATACGTTGGCTTCGTCGCCATAGGTGTTCTCGAACAGCGGCATCAGTTCATTGCGGTGGGCATCCATGTTGCGCAACCATGCCGCAGAAGTTCGTTGGTAGTGCGTGCCGTTCCAGCGCCAGCGTTGCAACAGGCGCAAGTCGTCCTGGCAGTGCAGCGCCAGGTCGTCGCTCGGCATCATGCCGCCGGAGAAAAAGTGCTTGCTCATCCAGTCGGTCGCATCGCGCTCGACAAATGGGTAGGGCGCGTCGCGGTGCGCGAACACATGCATGAAGAAGCGGCCGCCCGGCTTCAACCATGAGGCCACGCTGGCAAATGCGCGCGGCCAGTTTCGCAGGTGCTCAAACATCTCGATCGACACGATGCGGTCGAACTGTTCGTCGGTGTTGTAGACGTTGAAATCGCGGGTGATTACGCGTACGTTGGTCAGCCCGCGCCGTGTCGCCTCAGCTTCAATGTATCTGCGCTGGGACTTCGAATTCGACAGCGCGATGATCTGGCTACCGGCGTAGCGCTCCGCCATGAAGAGCGTCAGTGAGCCCCAGCCGCAACCAAGTTCCAGCACATGCTGCCCGTCCTTCAAGCCGGCGCGTTCGCAGGTCGCGTTGAGCGCCGCCGCCTCCGCAGCATCGAGCGAGGTCACTCCCTCAGGCCAATAGCAGCTGCTGTATTTGCGATGCTTGCCGAGCACGGTGCCGAAGAAAGCGGCCGGCACTTCGTAGTGCTGCTCGTTGGCCTTTTCGGGGAGGGGGGCCAATTCGGCATCACGCATCGTCGCCAAAAATTCTCTGGTTTGGTCGGACGTCGATTCGGTATCGGCACTCTCGAGTTCGAGTACACGTGCTTTCAGCAATCGGCGGATACCCACCCGCACAACCCGGTCGGGTACGTAGCCCTGTTCGACCCAATGGATGGCGACCGCAGTGTTTTGCGACATGAAAGACTTCTTCTCCGGTCACACGATGTGTGTGGTTCCAAAGGTCCTACGCAGCCCGATGTCGTTTGGATCTTCAGGTCGATTTCGCGTTTAAAAGACGGTGCCGTCGCTCTCGATCATCAGCGGCGGTGCGCCGTTTCGCAGGCGCTGCGCTGATGCGCGGCCCGCAGCCCAGGTGCCCCCTTCGAGCACGCACGCCAGTGGCATATCTTCTTCTGTGCGGTTCAGCACCTTGCGTACGCGCGGTGCCAGTTCGTCGAGCAGCGCCACTGTGAGCGCGCGCCACTCGACAATGAACTCGTCGCCGACCTTCCATATGCGTTGGAGGACAGCCGGGTCCTTCGGCACGATGACCTGACTGTCTAGCAACAGACCGCCGTTGCGGTATTCGGGAAGCGCCGTCAGGGCCTCCAGATGCCGCACTTTGACACCGGCCCATGCAAACGGCTCGAGCAACGAATAGGTGAGCCACTGCGAGAGCTTGTGAAACGGCATCCAGCCGTTCGTCAGCCCGGGGCCGCTCACTGCGCTGTGACGCCAGCAGTCACCAAGCGCCATAGCCGGATCGCCGGAGCCGATGCCGCCTGCGTTGTCGCTGCCATCGGTGGCCAGGGTATCGATGGCGTTCGAAGCCGGCCAAATACGAGATAGCGAATCGAGCAGCAGCGACAGGATCTCGTGTGCAGTGATCTCGGCGGTCGGTGGCGCAGCAGGTCCATAGGGGCCGACCAGTGCGTCGAACAAGCCGCCGGGCCGGCCAACGTCACCAAACACTTCTGGCTGCTCGGTCATCGCCTCGCCCAGTCGGCGCAGCAGCATTGCACGCCCCGCAAGGCCGACCAGCGGATTGGTTGTGCTCACTTGCAGCGCGTCGCCGAGACGATCGGTCACGAGGGCTTTCAGGCCAGCCGCGTCAGCCTGGAGTGGATGGTCGGGATTCGATGAGAACAGGCCGCTGGTGAAAGCATGGAAGCTCGCCACGGCCAGACCTTCTGAACGAGAAAAGCTCTGGCCTTCTTCGTCGCCGAAGGCAGTCTCGATGTAGCGCCAGTCCGGCCCGGCGCCCGCGTCGAGCAGCACGCTTACCAGCCCAGATCTATGTGCGCGCGCGCACGTTCGCGAGAGGTGGCGACGTCGCCCAGCAGGGTGTTCAGTTCGGCCAACCGGTCGACACCACCGGCCTCGAAATGGCGCCACCGGCTGTGGTACGGGATGGTGTTCCAAGGGTAGCGTTCGAGCGTCACTTCGGCCACGGCCCGTGCTGCGTCTTCGATCGTTCTGTCGTTGCCGATGGTGAACCACGCTGACTCGCCGCGCCGTGCGCGTGCCAGCAACGCAGCCGAGCGCTCGCGGATGGCTGCCGTGGTGCGCAGCAACGCAGCCGCGCCCGCCGGATGCATGCTGTCGTCGGTCAGTTCGACGATCGGATCGACATGGCCTTCGGCATCCGCACTTCGGACCGCAGGGTTTTGCGTCGGGCGCTCCGGGTCGACGCCATAGTTGTCGCGGCTCATTCTGCAAGCCCCCGGCCTTTGGCCTGCTTTAGCTCATCGGCATTGGGCACATGGCCTGGTGTGAAGTAACCGGCGGCTTTCTTGGCATCCATCTCGACCTTGGCGTCGGCCGGGATCAGGTCGTCCGGAATGTTGACCCGTTCGCCGATCTCGATGCCCGAGCCGGTGAGGGCGTCGAACTTGAGGTTGCTCATCGACACCAGACGGTGAATCTTCTGGATGCCGAGCCAATGGAAGACATCGGGCATCAGCTCCTGGAAGCGCATGTCCTGCACGCCTGCCACGCACTCGGTGCGCGCGAAATACTGGTCGGCCGTGTCGCCGCCGACCTGCCGTTTGCGCGCGTTGTAGACGAGAAACTTGGTGACTTCCCCAAGTGCCCGGCCCTCCTTGCGCGAGTACGCGACCAACCCAACGCCGCCGCGCTGTGCGCCCTGAATGCACTCTTCAATGGCATGCGTCAAATAAGGGCGGCAGGTGCAAATGTCGGAACCGAACACGTCCGAGCCGTTGCATTCGTCATGGATGCGCGCGGTAAGTTCGACCTTGGGGTTGGCCAGATCGCGCGGGTTGCCGAAGATGTAGAGCGTCTGTCCGCCGATGGGTGGCAAGAACACTTCAAGGTCGGACCGCGTGACCAGCTCGGGGTACATGCCGCCGGTCTCTTCGAACAGCGTGCGGCGCAGATCGGTTTCGCTGCAGCCGAATCGTCTGGCCACGTCTGGCAAAAACCAGACGGGCTCGATTGCCGCCTTTGTCACCATCGCTGCGCCGCCGGCGGTCAGGAACTTGCCGTCTGCTTTCAGTCGGCCGCTTTGTAGTGCCTCGATCACCTCCGGCAGGATGACGTGGGCCTGCGTGATGGCGATGGTCGGGCGAATGTCGTAGCCGGCCGCGAGCTCGCCCGAAAACACATCGGCCACCAGCGCTCCCCACGGATCGAGGGAAACGATCTTGCCGGGTTCACTCCATTGCGGGTACGGGCCGATCAGGTCCGTCGGCGCCGTGTTGGTCAGGTCAGCGCGGTGTTCGCGCTTGAGTGCGCCGGCCGCGACGGCGAGCGCTCGGTACACGCTGTACGAGCCGCTGTGGGTGCCGATGACGTTGCGGTGCGCTCGTGAGGTCGTGGTACCGACAACGGGGCCGCGTTCAGCCGCGCTGGCCGCCGCCCAATGGATGGGCAGCGCGCCGAAGCCGCCACTGTGCGAAGTCAGCCGGATGTGGCGTGGCGTTGGCGCCGTTGCACGTGCCAGGGACGTCGCGGTCAGCGGCCCAAGCTGCGCGGCCAGGAGCGAAGGAATCTCGGCCACCAAAGGAGAAGGGAGCGAAACGTCGGAAGAGACGGTGAGGCCAGAAGGGAGCAGCGAAGGGTGGGGCGAGGAAGGAGTCGAAACAGCGTCAACAGACATTGAGAGCCCTCAAAAACATCAATGTAGCGACCCCCCCGTGAACTGGCAAGCCAGCGCACGGCACCATTTGGCGAGCTTTTTTTGCCAGTGCCGCAACCGTTTGCCTTCGTGCCAAAGAAAACGACGACATCAGCGGCTCGTTGGCGCTGGGGGTGCGGCGGAAATTGGAAGGAGGACGTGAGAAGGATGGGAGAAGGACCGGCGAAGGACCGGACATGAGTTGGTGAAAATGAGTCGCAGATCGACAGGAAATAAGAGCTGATGCGAATTCTTCATACCTCCGACTGGCATCTTGGCCAGCATTTCATGGGCAAGAGCCGCCAGGCGGAGCACCAAGCCCTCATCGACTGGCTGCTGGTTCAAGTCGAGTTGCATTCGGTGGATGCGGTGCTCATTGCCGGCGACATCTTCGACACCGGCTCGCCCCCCAGTTATGCGCGCGAGCTGTACAGCCAGTTGGTGGTTCGACTGCACCGCGCGGGTGTCGCGCTGTTGCTGCTCGGTGGCAACCATGATTCGGTCGCGACCTTGAGCGAGAGCCGCGGATTGCTCGCCTGCCTGAGCTCTACCGTGGTCGCGACAGTCGACGATCCCACGAGCCAGATCGTCGTGCTGCCGTTGCGGGGCGGCAAGGGTGAGCCGGGCTGCATCGTCTGTGCGATTCCATTCATTCGCCCGCGTGACGTATTGCAGAGCCAGGCCGGGCAGAGTGCCGACGAAAAACAGCAGTCCATGCGAGCCGCCATTCATGCCTATTACCAATCGGTGTACGAAGCGGGCCGCGCACGGCAAGCGGAGCTCAAAAGCGAACTGGGCCGCGTCGTTCCGCTGATCGCCACCGGGCATCTCACCACCGTAGGGGCGAGCAGCAATGAGTCGGTCCGCGAGATCTATGTGGGCTCGCTCGATGCCTATCCCACGTCGGCGTTTCCGCCGGTGGACTACATCGCGTTGGGGCACATTCACAAGCCGCAAACGGTTGGTGGACTCGATCACATTCGCTACTGCGGCTCGCCCATCCCCTTGGGGTTCGACGAAGCGCGGCAACAAAAAGAGATGTTGCTGGTGGACTTGGGCGCGGACGGGCTCATGGCCATCACGCCGCTGGTGGTACCGCGGTTTCAGCCATTGATTTCTGTCAGTGGCAACTTGATCGAACTGACCGCTGCCATCACCGCAGCCGCTCTTGAAGGGTCGGCTGCGCAACCGGTTTGGCTGGAAGTGACGGTCGCAGAAGACGACTACTTGTCCGACCTGCCCGCGCGCATCGAGGCCATGACGCAAGGCTTGCCGATAGAGGTTTTGCGCGTGAGGCGCCAGCGTGGCAACGCTGCGGTCGGCATGGCTGGCGAGATCAGCGAAACCCTGGATGAACTCAGTCCCGACGATGTGTTTGCGCGCAGGTTGGCGCAAGAAGAACTGACGCCTGAACTGCAGTTGGCGCTGAACCAGCGTTACCGCGCCATCGTGACCGGTCTCACCGAGGGTGCGGCATGAAAATCCTGAGCCTGCGCCTGAAGAACCTCAACTCACTCAAAGGTGAGTGGAAGATCGACTTCACCCAAGCCCCCTTCGCCGACAACAGCCTGTTCGCCATCACCGGCCCCACCGGCGCCGGAAAGTCGACCTTGCTCGACGCGATCTGCCTGGCGCTGTACCACGAGACCCCGCGCCTGAAAAGCATCTCCGCGTCGGCCAACGACATCATGACGCGCCACACCGCGGATTGCCTGGCCGAGGTGGAGTTTGAAGTGAAGGGCGCCGTGTACCGCGCGTTCTGGAGCCAGCGCCGCGCCCGCGACAAAATCGACGGCGCCTTGCAGGCGCCCAAGGTGGAACTGGCCAGCGTCGACCGGACCACCGGCGCCGGGACGATCCTGACCAGCCAGAGCAACGACAAGCTCAAACGCATGGCCGAGATCACCGGCCTCGACTTCCCCCGTTTCACCAAGTCCATGCTCTTGGCCCAAGGCGGCTTTGCTGCCTTTCTGAACGCCAGCGCCAACGACCGGGCCGAGTTGCTGGAGGAGCTGACGGGCACCGAAATCTACGGCGAAATCTCCAAGAAAGTGTTCGACGAAGCGCGGGAAACCAAGCAGCAACTGGAGCAACTCAAAGCCCGTGCAGAGGGCGTGGAACTGTTGAGCGCAGACAAGCGCGAGGCCATGCAAGGCGACGTGACGCGCTGGAGCGATGAACTGCTTGGTGTGCAAGCGGCCCAGCAGGTCGCCCAAACGCAACGCCAATGGCAACTGAACCTGGCGCAAAGCGCGCAAGAGGTGCAGACCACTGAGACGCAAGGCATTGCCGCAGCAGCCGCGCTGGAAGCCGCCGCACCCGAACTTCGCCGCCTTGCCGACAGCGAGCCTGCGCAAGCGCTCAAGCCGTTGCATCACGCATGGCAGCAGGCGCAAACCGCGTGCGGCCACAGCGAAACCGTGCTGGCAACGTTGCATGGGGGGCGGCAGCGCGAATCCACCTCTCACTACCAGCAGCACCATCTGGCGCAAACGCTGGCCAGCCAAATTGCGCAGCATGCGCAAGACCAACTCACGCTGACGAAGGGCGAGCACCAGCAGCTCACCGAGTTTTGCGCCACCCACTCACAACGCGCCGCCCTGGGCGAACGCCTGGGCAGTTGGCGGCAGCAGTTTGAACAACGCCATCGGCTGCAACAGAACCTGGCCACCCAGCATCAGGCTTTGCAGGCGCTGCATGACGAGCAAACCGCCCGCAGTCGCCAGCTCACCGCACAGAGCGCTCTGGTCGATACAGCGGCGCTGGTCAACACCGCATCGGCGTCCGCCCAGCAGTCGGCGCAGGCAGCACAAGACGAGCGCCTGGCAGGGCAGACGCCTGCGGGTTTGCGCGCGCAGTGGCAAGCCGAGCAAGGCCATCTCAACCGTTGGCAACAGCTGGAAGCACAGGCCATACAGCGCTGTGAACTCGCTATGCGGCAAGCCACGCTGGCTGCCGACGTGCTGCATGGCACCGCCGCGATTGAGACGCAAACGGCCGCAGTTTCAACGCTGCGCGAAGAATATAAAGCGGTGAAAGAGCAGGTTGCAGACAAGCAAAAGCTGCTCGACCAGGAGCGCCGCATTCAAAGTCTGGATGCGCACCGCTTGGCGTTGCAGCCCGGAGAGGCTTGCCCCTTGTGTGGCGCCGTCGAACACCCCTCGATCGATGCTTACCAGGCACTGGATGTGTCAGCCACTGCCGCAATGCTGCAGCTCAAACAGGATGCGCTTGAAAACCTGAAAACGCAGGGGGAGGCCGCCTCTGCCGCTCTGGCTGCGAGCAAAGCCAGTCAAGCCGAACGGCTGGGCAACCAGGAAAAGACGGCCCAGCACATCGACCAGTGGCAAGCCGATTGGGCCGCGTCCATCGGCCAGGTCGAAGCCACGCCCGCGCTGACCGTTGACGATTGGCAGAGCGCCGAGAATCTCGCCGCCGGGCATCGGGCCGCTGTTCAATCAGTCGCCAAACTCACCGACGACCTGCAAGCCGCCGACACGGGCGACCAAACGATTCAGCGCGCCCAGGCAACAGCCAATCAAAACGCCCAGGCACTGCAGGCCGCACAAAGCCAGCTGGCACTGCTGCAACAGGCGGCCGAAGCGTCGCAGCTGCGCGAAGCCGCGCTGGTGCAAACCGGCCAAACGAATCAGCAAGACCTCACGACCCTGGCGGCAAGCCTGCAAGCCACACTGGCGGAGGCCGGCTACGCCTTGCCAGCCGATCCGAAGCCGTGGCTGCAAGAGCGAGACGGTGAATGGCAGCATTGGCAGCAGACCCAGCGCAAAGTTCAGGCGCTGGCCCAGGCCCTCACGCGCCAGCAAGTTCAGTGCGACGCAGCGCAAACAGGAGCCGGTCTGTGGGCAGAGCGATGGACTACCCTGCAGCCCCGCGCGGACGAACCCGCGACGGCACTCCCCGCGCAAATGGAAGTGGCTGCGGATGAATTGCCGTCCGCACTCACCACTTGCGTCGACGCAATATCCCGCCTGGCCCAAGTCATCGCCGACCTCACGGGTCGACACGCGCAGGCAGAAGCCGCCCTCGCGCAGCAACGCGCGGCCTTGCTGGATGCGGAAGCCGCATGGCACACCGCCCTGCACGCCAGCCCTTTCGACGACGCGCCGGCGTTCGAGGCAGCGCTCGTGCCGGAGCCGGAACGCCAGCGCTTGAGTGCGTTGAAAGAATCACTGCACACCGCGCAACAATGGGCCAGCGCACTGCTGCAGGCCGCACGGGACAAACAAGCGCGGTTGGAAGAACAAGCGCTCACGCCGCTGCCCGCCGAAGAAATCGCTGCGCAACTGGAAGCGCTGGAGGACCAGCGCAGCACCCTCAGCGAGCAGATCGGCGCCCAGCGCGCCATGCTCGCCAGCGATGCGCAGCACCGCCAGAACCAGCAAGCCCTGTTCGCGCAAATCGGCGCGCAAACCGCAGAGGCCGATATCTGGCAACGGCTCGACGGATTGATCGGCTCTGCCAAAGGCGACAAGTTCCGCAAGTTTGCCCAGGGGCTCACGCTCGACCATTTGCTGCACCTTGCCAACCGGCACCTGGCGCGCCTGCATGGCCGCTACCTGCTGCGCCGCAAGTCCACCGGGGAACTGGAGCTGGACATCGTGGATGCGTGGCAGGGCGACGTCACGCGCGACACGCGCACCCTGTCGGGCGGCGAAGGCTTCCTGGTCAGCCTTGCCCTGGCCCTGGCGCTGTCGGACCTGGTGAGCAACAAAACGTCCATCGATTCGCTCTTCCTCGACGAAGGCTTCGGCTCGCTCGACGGCGACACCTTAGAGATCGCGCTCACGGCGCTGGATTCACTGAACGCCAGCGGCAAGATGATCGGCATCATCAGCCACGTCGAAGCGCTGAAAGAGCGCATCCCCGCGCAGATCCGGGTGGAGAAGGGCGGGGGGATTGGGCATTCGCGGTTGGTGGTGTAGTGCTGCCGGCGCAGCAACTGCCGCAAATTCAAGAGGTCAGTACGCGCCCATGAAGTCACGCTTGCCAATGGGCAAGCCGTTGTGGCGCAGGATGTCGTAGCTCGTTGTCACATGAAAGAAAAACTGCGGCAGACCGTAGTTCGCGAGGTAGGCCTGCCCACTGAGCTTCTTCTCTTTCGGCGTACCGGGGCGCAAGACGATTTCGGCGCTTTCCTTGCCTTCAAACTGCGACGCGTTCACGCTGTCCAGAAACGCCAGGGTCTGCGTCAACAGCACGTCCAGATCGGCAAAGCTCTTCTCCTGTCCGGCAAAGGTCGGCACCTCCACGCCGGCCAGCCGCGCCGAAACGCCACGTGAAAAATCGGCAGCAATCTGTACTTGCTTGAGCAGCGGAAACATGTCGGGCGCCAGCCGCGCCTGCAACAGGGCGTCGGGCTCGATCGACTTGCTGGTGGCGTGCTCGCTGGCCTGGGCAAGGATGGTTTTCAGCGCCGTCAGCATCTGCTTGAAGACGGGGACGGAGTGGATGTACATGGAGTTGGTCATGGGTGCTTCTGCGGGTATGCGGAGGTGGAAGACGGTGAGGGGAAGTCGCGCCCAGGTGCCGAGCGCTTTCAGGCGCGGGTGATCCGGGTTCGGACAGCTTGGGATGAAGCGCCTGGTTTGCGATTGCGATGGCGCCGGAGGGCACTGTAACCCGTCGCTGCGCGAGCCAGGTGCTGCGAGGCTTCAACGCTTCTTGGCATTGGCGTTATCAGACCTGGTGAGCAGCAAGACGTCTATCGATTCGAAATACGGACTACTCACTTCTGCAATCGATCTCCAGCTCATTACTCGATCAGAGTCGACTGCCGACATCACGTAAGTCGAAGTCCAAAATCTCCAGCTCCACCCACCCCAATCACCAACCGATGTGTCGCCCGTGTCGCAGCCACATAAAACACCCGCGCAGCTTCCTGCTCGTCTTCGCCCTCTGCCGGCATATGCCCCACACCAGGCAGCGCCACCACCGGAAACTCCAACCCCTTGCTGACCTTCATGGTCATGACCTGAATGGCGTCGGCGGCCGGGTTGTAGTCACCTGATCGCTTGCGCAGGTTGAAGGGCAACTCGCGCTGGACCAGGGCAACCGCGCACAGGTCCATGGTTTTCCAGTCCGCGCACAGGATGGCCATGTCGCCCCAAGCGTGACCTTCCTGGTGGGCGTGGCTCAGCTGGTCGGCGATGGCGAATGCTTCTTCGCGAAGGCTGGGCAGTTTGATGAGGATGGGCGCTTGTCCATCGCGTCCGCAGCTGATGGGTTTGAGCAGCGGTATGCCGTCGTCGTCTTTGTCGTCCGCGGTCAGCAGGTCGGCCGCAATCAGGTTGGCGGTTTGCAGAATCTGCCGGGTGTTGCGGTAGTTGATTTTCAGGATGGTGGTGCGGCCTTGGGCCTGCACGCCCACGCTCTTGAAGCTGAACTGCTTGCTGCGCGTGCGCTCGTAAATGCTTTGCGCGTCGTCGTAAAGCAGCAGCAGGCTGTTGGTGGTCGGGTCGACCATCTGCGTGACGAGCTTGAGCCACTCCGGCGCGAAGTCGTGCCCCTCGTCGATGAGCACCGCCTGGTATTGGCCGCTGGGAATGTGCTTCTGGTCCACGCCGCGAATCACGCGCTGCACAAACTCTTCCATGAGCTTTGCCGTGCCCATCTTTTCGGTGGGCAGCAGGTTGTAGGCCTTGAGCTGGTCGCGGCACCATTTATGAAAGTGGCGCACATGCACGGTGTAGGCCAAACCCTTGGCGTCGATCACGCTGGCCAGCTTCACGCCCAGGGGCTCGTTGAAGCACAGGATGAGGATGGGCTTGCTGGTCGGCGTGCAGGCTTTGGCAAGGTACTCGGCGCGGTAGCCGAGGATCATGGTTTTGCCGGAACCGGCCACGCCGTGAATGACGCGGTGGCCGTCGCCCAATGACCTTGCCAGTTGCTCCTGCTGCAGGTCCATCACCCGCATGATGTCGGGCAGTTCGGCGTCGGCGTCGCTGTCGTCGAACAGCACGCCGCTTGTTTGCACGCGCACTTCCGGGAAAATAATCCAGCGAACCCGATCGAGCTGCGGCAGCGACAGGGCGCCGCGCATCATGAACGGGAACATCCCCCACATGCGGCTCTGCAGCTCTTCGGGCTCGACTTTTTCGAGCATCTCGTCGCTGCAGATCACCTGGTTCGGCGCAATGATCTGGTCGAGCAGCCCGTCAGTGAATTGCTTGCGCGTCATGTTCGGAAACACGACCCCGTAGCTCCACGGGAAAGCCAGGCCGCCTTGATGCTTGCCGTCTGGGTGTACGAGCTGAGGATCCCTTTTGAGCGCGTCCACCACGGCATGCGCGTGTTGTCGGGCCTGTTCTGCCGGATTGGGGAGGGTCTTCAACATGCCGTCGATAAAGACCTGCCAACTTTGTTTGTTGGCATGCTGAATGGTCTTGGGGCTCCAGTCCTTCACCTCCAGGATCAAGATGCCGCGACGCGGATGCATCACTACAAAGTCAGGATGCAGGTGCCTGGGTCCGATGGGCACGTCGTACCAAAGCAGGTAGTCGTCTTCGAGCTTTTGCTCAAGCCGCTCTGCCAGGCGTTTTTCGCCACCCGTCATGCGCGATGCGCAGCTGCCAATCGCCGGAATAAGAGTCGCCATCGGTGCCGCGCGCCTTGTTGCAATGATTTACACAAATCATGCATCACTTGGGCGCGTGGGCTGTCGTCTACATGCCGAACGGGCAATCAAACAAGGGTTTGTACGGCGTTCTTCACATCGAAGCTCAGCGCCTCTTCGCGCCGAAGATGCCGCCCAGCACGCCACGCAGGATTTCCTTGCCGACCGATGTGCCCATGGTTCGCACCGCCGAGCGCGCCATGGTTTGCGCCAGGCCGTCGCGCCTGCCGCCACGCGGCCCGGTCGATCCGAACAACAGTTCATTCAGCCCGCCCATCAAGCCACCGCCTGCAGCGTCGGGTGTTGACGCGCCGACTCTGGCACCGGGAATCGTCGCCGTGCCGGTTGTCGCTGGCGCACCCGGCGCCGTCTCTGTACGACCCTTCAGCTTCTCGTAAGCCGATTCCCTGTCGACCGTCTTCTCGTACACACCCGCCACCAGAGAATTGCCCAGCAGCGCCTGCCGCTGCGCGGGTGTGATCGGCCCGAGCTGGCTAGCCGGTGGCAGCACGTAGACGCGCTCGGTGATGCTAGGCCGGCCCTTGTCGTCGAGCAGGCTCACCAGCGCTTCGCCCACCGCCAGCTCGGTGATGGCCTTCTCGATGTCGAGGCCTGGCTTCTGGCGCATCGTCGTCGCGGTCGCCTTGACGGCCTTCTGGTCGCGCGGCGTGAAGGCGCGCAGTGCGTGCTGGACCCGGTTGCCGAGCTGCGCCAGCACCGAATCGGGAATATCGAGTGGGTTCTGCGTCACGAAATAAACGCCGACGCCTTTGGAGCGCACCAGGAGCACCACCAGTTCGATGCGTTCGACCAGTGCTTTCGGCGCTTCGTTGAACAGCAAGTGCGCCTCGTCGAAAAAGAAGACCAGCTTGGGCTGATCGGGGTCGCCGATCTCGGGCAGCTGCTCGAAGAGTTCCGACAGCATCCACAACAGAAAGGTCGCATAGAGCCGTGGCGAATTCATCAGCTTGTCGGCCGCCAGGATGTTGACCACGCCCTTGCCATCGACGGTCTGCATGAAGTCGGCGATGTTCAGCATCGGCTCGCCGAAGAATTTTCCGCCACCTTGCGTTTCGATCTGCAGCAGGCCGCGCTGAATAGCGCCCACGCTGGCCGCGCTGATGTTCCCGTACTCGGTGGTGAACTGGCTGGCGTTCTCGCCGACGTGCTTGAGCATCGCGCGCAGGTCCTTCAGGTCGAGCAGCAGCAGGCCGTTGTCGTCGGCGATCTTGAAGACGATGTTCAGCACGCCGGCCTGCGTTTCGTTGAGGTCGAGCATGCGGCCGAGCAGCAGCGGGCCCATGTCGGACACCGTGGCGCGCACGGTGTGGCCCTGCTCGCCGAACACGTCCCACAGCGTGACCGGGCAGGCCAGCGGCGTGGGCGCATCGAGCCCGCGCTCCTTCAAGGTGGCTGCCATCTTGTCGCCGACATGGCCCGGCTGGCTGATGCCGGTGAGGTCGCCCTTGACGTCGGCCATGAACACCGGCACGCCGATGCTCGAGAGCTTTTGCGCGATGGTCTGCAACGTGACCGTCTTGCCGGTGCCGGTGGCGCCGGTGATGAGGCCGTGTCGATTGGCGAGCGCAGGGAGCAGGGCGCACTCGATGGTGTCGTGGCGGGCAATCAAAAGAGGGTCGGCCATGGGCACTCCGGGGTCGTATCGACACGACAGTCTAGCGAAGGCCGCCTCCTATAATTAAGGTCACTTTGCCGCGTATGTAGAACAGTTCCGGAGCTCCCTTTTGTCATCGATTGCACAAACCCCTATTCCCGCCGTTGGCGATGCTTCTTCGGAACAAACGCCGCTAGAAGCCGAGCTGGCCGTGTTGCTTGTCGAATCCCTGAATCTGGAGATCGCGCCGGCCGATGTGGCGCCCGACGCGCCGCTGTACGGTGAAGGCCTGGGACTCGACTCGATCGACATCCTCGAAGTCGCGCTGGAAGTCTCGCGGAAGTACGGCTTTCAGCTGCGTTCCGACGACGAGCGCAACCAGCAGATCTTTACGTCGCTGCGCACTCTTGCGACCCACGTCGCACAGAATCGCAGCGCTACCTGAATCCGATGTCGAGGTGGCGGCTGGCGCTCCTGCTGTTGACGGGCGCTGCCTACGCAGGGTTGTCGCACTGGATGATGCTGTTTCATGCGGCCGAACCGTGGGCCGTGGTGGTGCTGCTCGTGCCGCTGTGGCTGACCGCCCTCGGCCTCGCTGCGGCGCGTGTCGGCAAGTGGGCCCTGCTCATCGTCGCAGCCGTCGGCGCCGCATTGTTCGTGCTGGTGTTGCGCGGCGAGGCGGGCGCCCCCAACCGGCTCTATGTTCTGCAGCACGCGGGCATCAACCTCGTGTTGTGCATCTGGTTCGGCAGCACCCTGCGCGGTGATGGCTTGTCGCTCATCGGCCAGTTCGCGCAGCGGGTGCACGCGATGGTGCCCGGCATGAAGCGCTACACCGACCAGGTCACGCTGGTGTGGACCGTGTACTTCGCGCTGATGGTCGTCGCCTCGATCGTCGTCTATCTCACGCTGCCGTTTTCAGCCTGGTCTCTGCTGGCCAACGTGTTGACGCCGGTCAGCGTGGTGTGCCTGTTCGTCGGCGAACATTTCATGCGCTATCGACTGCATCCCGAGTTCGAACGCACCCGCATGATCGATGCGGTACGAGCCTTCTATGGCGCGCCTGTCGACAACGGCGCGCCGCGATGAACAGTACGTCTGGTTCTCTGTCTGGTACTGCGAACACCACGCAAATGAAGTCCGATCTTCCAAAGTTCCTTCCGCTGCTGGGCGCACGCGACCTCGACGCGCCGCTCGCCTGGCGCGCAGGCGTCCCGATTTCGTCAAGGCAGTATCTGGCCGACGTCACCGCTCTCGCCGAGCAATTGCCGGCCCAAGGTCCGGTGGTCAATCTGTGCGTCGACCGCTATTGCTTTGCAGTCGGTCTCGGCGCTGCGCTGGTACGCCAACTGCTCAGCTTGCTGCCGCCAGACGCGCGGCCCGAGACGCTGTCGCGATTGCGCGAGGGCAACCCCCATCTCTTCGCAATCGCCGACGACAAGCACCTCGATTCGCAAGGCATCGCGGTGGTCTGGATCGACCCGCGCGTGCATGTCGCCGTGCTCGACGGTGCAACGACCTCGATGCCGATGATCCATGCTGAAGGCCATGCCGTCAGCCTGTTGACTTCCGGCTCCACGGGCGTGCCGCAACCTCACGCCAAGAGCTGGCGCACGCTGGTCGACGACGTCGGCGCTGCGGTGCCGCGGCTCGCGGATCTGCTGAAGCTGCGGTCGCTAGACGGCTTGACGTTGGTGACGACAGTGCCGGTGCAGCACAGCTACGGGCTGGAATCGTCGGCCTTGCTCGCCATGCTCGGCGGCGCATCGTTCGACAGCGGTCGGCCGTTCTTTCCGGCGGACGTCACAGCCACGCTCCAAGCGTCGCCGCGACCTCGTGCGCTCATCACCACGCCGTTTCACTTGAAGACCCTGTTGGTGGCGGGCGTGCCGCTGCCAGCGGTCGACCTGATCCTGTCGGCCACGGCACCGCTGTCACCGCAACTCGCCTTGCAGGCCGAGCAGGCGATGGGCGGCGCACTGATCGAAATCTATGGCAGCACCGAGTCGGGCCAGGTCGCAACGCGGCGCACCACCGAGAGCGAGGTCTGGCACACCTTTGGCGAAATCCAGGTGACGGCCGAGCCGACCGAAGACGGGGCAGAGCGCTTCGTTTTCAGCGGCGATTTCGTGCCCTGCCCGACCCCGATGGCCGACGTGCTGGAGTTGATCGATTCGCAGCACTTTCGCCTGTTAGGCCGGGCCAACGACCTGATTCACGTGGCCGGCCGGCGCAGTTCGCTCGGGCACCTCAACTACCACCTCAACAGCGTCGCCGGCGTGGTGGATGGCGCATTCTGGCTGCCCGACGAAGTGGCCGACGGCGTGGTGCGACCAATTGCCTTCGTGGTCGCGCCTGAGTTGAAGTCGGGTGACCTCATCGCAGCGTTGCGGCAACGGCTAGAGCCGGTCTTCGTGCCACGCCGCGTGGTGCATGTCGCGTCACTGCCGCGTGAGGGCACCGGCAAGCTGACGGTGCGCGCGCTGCGCGAGTTCGCGCTGGCGCAACTGGCCGACGACAGCACCGCGGTACAGGTCACGCGCGACGTGCCGGTCGACCATCCTGCCTTCGCCGGCCACTTCCCCGGCCAGCCGTTGGTGCCCGGCGCATTGCTGCTGGCCGAGGTGCTCGAAGCCGCGCACGGCGTGCCGGCATTGGTCGCGCGTCTGGGCCGGCAACCGACGTTGGCGGCGTGCAAGTTCCTTTCGCCCGTGCGGCCCGGCGCCACGTTGACGATCGAGCTTCAACCCGAGCCGGGCGCAGCCAGAGGCGTGCGCTTCGAGGTGCGCTGCAATGCGCAGATCGCGGCCAGCGGCCGCTGGATGCCGGGGACAGACACGGCTGCATGAGCGCCGATCCGACCGTGACAAGACCCGCGACCGAAACTGATCAGCCCGCCGCAGCCGACTGGTCGACCACGCCGGAACGCGCTAACAAGACGGGCCTCCGTGTGATCTGCTGGATCGCCCTGACGATGGGGCGCCGCGCCGCACGCCTCGTGCTGCATCCGGTCACGCTTTACTTTTTGTTGTTCTCGCCGGGCCCGCGCCGTCACATCAAGCGCTACCTGTTCCGAGTGATCGGCCCGAACGCGGGGTGGGCCGATGGCTACAAACTGCTGCACGCCTTCGCCTCTACCGTCCTGGATCGTGTCTACTTTTTGCGCGGCCGCATGGACCTGTTCGATGTGCGTGTTGTCGGCAACGAGCCGGTCGAGAGCGAGGCATTGGCGGGCCGCGGCGCCTTTTTGCTAGGTGCGCATGTCGGCAGCTTCGAGGCGCTCGGTGCCTGCAAGGGGCTGAGCCCCGACTCGCCCAGGCTGCGTCCGGCGATGCTCATGTTTCCGGACAACGCGCGGCAGATCAACGCCATGCTCGATGCGATCAGCCTGCCCGAACTGCGGCCGCACGTCATTGCACTAGGTCGGCCGCACTCGATGCTCGCGTTGCGCGACTGGCTCGACGCGGGCGGCATGGCGGGCCTGTTGGCCGACCGCACGCTGCCAGGCCAGGTCGAGCAGGCCGGGCAGCGCGGCAACAGCATCGAGCTGCCGTTCCTGGGGCAGCCGGCGGTGTTCAACGACGGGCCATTCCGTCTGGCTGCGCTGCTGCGGCGCCGCGTCTTCTTCATGGCGGGCTTGTACGTGGGCGGTGCTCGCTACGATGTGCTGTTCGAACCGCTGGCCGATTTCAGCGAGCGCACCCGCGATCCGGCCCTGCGGGAACGTGCGATCCGCGAAGCGGTCGAAGCCTATGTGGTACGGCTCGAGGCGCTGTGCCGCAAGTACCCCTACAACTGGTTTAACTTTCATGATTTCTGGCTCGAAGATTCCCGGTGAGGTGCGTGGGAGCGAAGGCGCAGTGAAATGGCGTGGCGTAGGCCGCGGGTTGCTGCTCGCGCTGGCTCTGAGCGCGTCGTCGGCCTGGGCATTCGAGCTGCCAGACCTGATGGGCCTGCTGGCCAAACAGAAGAGTGGTGAGGCGCGCTTCACCGAGCAGCGCTTCGTGCGCGGCCTTGAAGGTCCGCTCAATGCCAGCGGCACGCTTAGCTTCACTGCGCCCGACAAACTATCGCGTCGCACGCTCACGCCCCGGCCGGAAAGCATGGTCGTCGACGGCAACAACATGGTGTTGTCGCGCGGCGAGCGCACCCGCACCATGACGCTCGACAGCGTGCCCGAACTGCAGGGGCTGGTCGAAGCGATGCGTGGCACCTTGAGCGGCGACACGGCGGCGCTCACGCGCTATTTCAAGAGCGCCGTCGGTGGCTCGGCGGAAGGCTGGACGCTCGACCTGCAACCCATCGACAACCGCCTCGCCGCGCAGGTGCGCAGCGTGCGCATGAGCGGCCGCGGCAGCGAGGTGCTCGGCCTCGAGATGGAGTTCGTCGGGGGCGATCGCTCTGTCATGACGATCGTCCCGACCCGGTCCGCACCGTGACATCGCGCCAGCCCGTGGCGACGCCGGCTGCGTCAGCCGCGCCCGGACTCAGCCGCCAGCGTCGCATCGTGGTGTTGCTGGTCTGGCTGGCAATCGTCGCGGCCGGCGTGGTCTTGATCACCCGCACGCACTTCAGCGCGGACCTGTCGGCCTTCTTGCCGCGAAGCCCCGACGCACGGCAGCGCGTGCTCATCGAGCAACTGCAGACGGGGGTGGCCTCGCGCACCTTGCTTGTCGGCATCGAAGACGGCACCGATGCGGCGCAGCGCGCAGTCGTGTCGCGTTCGGTCGCCAATGCCATGCGCGAAAGCGGGCTGTTCGACCAGGTGCAGAACGGCGATGCCTCTGACTGGAAGGCAGCGGGCACGTGGCTGTTCGATCACCGCTATCGCCTGTCGACATCAGTCACGCCCGAGCGTTTCACCGCGGCCGGGCTTCACGACGCGATCGCCGACACGCTGTCGCTGCTCGGCACGCCGGCCGGCAATTTGGTCAAGCCATTGCTGGAACGCGATCCGACGGGCGAGACCCAGGGCGTTGCCGAAAGCCTGATCCCCGCCAACGCACCGCGCACCGAAGCCGGCGTGTGGACCTCGCGCTCGGCGCCGCGGGCAGTGCTGCTCGCGACCACGCATGCGCCCGGCAGCGACCTCGACGCGCTGACCATCGCCATCGCCAAGGTGCAGTCGGCTTTCGATGCTGCCACGCGTGACATGACGGGTGCCAAGCCACGGCTTCGGCTTAGTGGCGCGCCGGTGTTCTCGGTGCAGAGCCGCGACCAGATCAAGGGTGAGGCGATCCATCTGTCGATCATCGGCGGCATCGTGATGGGCTGCTTGCTGCTGTTGGCCTTCGCGTCGCCCAAGGCCTTGCTCATCGCCTTTTTGCCGGTCGCGACCGGTGTGGTCGCAGGCACTGCAACCGTCAGCCTGGTGTTCGGCAACGTGCACGGCTTGACGATGGGTTTCGGCAGCACGTTGATCGGCGAGACCATCGACTACGCCATCTATTACCTGATCCAGGCGCGGGGCGCATCGGTGCCGGGCACCGGTTGGCAACGATGGCGCGACCTCAACTGGCCGACCGTGCGACTTGGTTTGCTGACTTCGGTGTGCGGCTTTGCGGCCTTGCTGTTCTCAGGCTTTCCGGGGCTTGCGCAGCTGGGTGTGTTTTCGATAGCCGGTCTCGTCGCCGCTGCCCTGGCCACGCGCTACGTGCTGCCGGTGCTGGCGCCCGATGGCGCCACCGGCATGGGCATGCGCCGCACCATGGCCAAGGTCGCGGGCGCCATCGTGCGCGGACTGCCGCGACTGCGGTTGGGTTTGTTGGCGCTCGGCATTGCCGCGCTCGCCTTGCTGGCCTGGCGCGGTGCCGACTTGTGGCGCGCCAATCTGAGTGCGATGAGCCCGCTGCCCAAAGAGGCGCAGGCGCTCGACGAATCGCTGCGTGCCGACATCGGTGCCAGCGACGGGGGCTTGCTGGTGGTGGCGCAAGGTGCAGATGTGCAAACGGTGTTGCGCAATGCCGAGGCCGCCGCTGTCCGCCTCGAGAAACTGGTCGACAGCGGTGAGCTCACCGGCTTCGAAACCGTAACGCGCTTTCTGCCGAGCGAAGCGGCGCAGCAGGCACGCGTCGCGAGCCTGCCAGACGCCGCCACGCTGCGCACCCGGCTCAACGAGGCGATGAAAGATCTGCCGCTGCCGGTCGCGCGCCTAGAGCCTTTCCTTGCCGATGTCGAGACGGCGCGCAACCAGCCACTGGTGCAACGCGAAGATCTCGCAAGCGGACCGCTCGGGCCCATCGTCAGCTCGCTGATGTACCAGCGGCC
Organism: Variovorax sp.; assembly: GCA_025352265.1. Classification (GTDB taxonomy): domain Bacteria; phylum Pseudomonadota; class Gammaproteobacteria; order Burkholderiales; family Burkholderiaceae_C; genus Variovorax. The sequence continues at coordinate 99,290 of JANXTS010000012.1, forward strand.
GGGCGGCGGATGGGGTGCGTTGATCGCGTTGCACCCTGGCACGAAGTTCGATCAGGCTCGACTCGAATCGGCGCTCGCCGGCGTGCCGGATGTGCAAGTGGTCGATGTCGGCCGCGAACTCGGTGCGCTCTACGACCGCTATCTTCATGAAGCCTTCGTTCAGGTGCTGCTCGGCGCGCTCGCGGTTGTGGTGCTGCTCGGCCTGTATCTGCGATCGCCGCGCCGCCTGCTCGCGGTGTGCCAGCCTTTGGTGTTTGCCGTGGTGCTCACGTTGGGCGGTCTCGCGGTGCTGCAGGTGCAGCTCGGCATCCTGCATCTCGTGGGCATGTTGCTCGTGGTGGCCGTGGGGTCCAACTACGCGCTGTTCTTCGACCAGCTGCGTGAAACTGGCCGTGCCGATGAAGACACGCTGGCCTCGCTGATGCTGGCCAATCTGACGACCGTGGTGTCGTTCGGGCTGATCGCGATTTCGAACATTCCGTCGCTTTCGGCGATCGGCCGAGTGGTGGCGCCTGGTGCGATGCTGGCGTTACTGCTGTCGGCGGCCTTCGTGCGAGGTGCGCCGCTGGCGCCTGCGCCCAGCGGTCGTCGGTAATGGGAAAATCGCGCTTGCGCCCGTTCACGTTCTTGCCTTTGTATGGATGACTCCTGCCGTGCCCGACTCGATCACACCGACGCCCGCTTCCTCCACACCTTCATGGCCCTGGCCACCCATCATGCGGGCCAGTGTCGGCTGGCACGTCGCCGCGCTCGGCGCGGGTGTGTTGGTGCCGGGCGCGCTGCCCTGGGCTGTGGGTGCCATCGTCCTGAACCACGCGCTGATTACCGCCGCTGGGCTCACGCCGCGCAGTAACCTGCTCGGCCCGAACGTGACGCGTCTGCCCGATGCGGCGGCCGCGCGGCGCGAAATCGCCATCACCATCGACGACGGTCCGGAGCCGGAGGTCACGCCGCAAGTGCTCGATCTGCTCGATGCGCATGGGCAACGCGCCACTTTCTTCTGCATCGCCGAGCGCGTGCGTGCACAACCGGCGCTGGCGCGCGAGATCGTGGCACGTGGTCACAGCATTCAGAACCACACGGCGCGGCATCGGCACAACTTTTCGTTCCTCGGTCCGCGCGGCTTTGCTAGCGAAATCGCTCAGGCGCAAGAAGTACTCGCCGACGTGACAGGGCAAAAGCCGACCTGCTTTCGCGCGCCGGCGGGGCTGCGCAATCCGTTTTTGGAGCCGGTGTTGCATCGGCTCGGCCTGCAGCTCGTCAGCTGGACGCGCCGCGGCTTCGACACGCGCGAAGGCGATGCGACCAAGGTGCTCGCGCGGTTGACGCGTGGCCTTCAAGCGCGGGACATCCTGCTGCTGCACGACGGCAATGCGGCGCGCACATCCGCCGGTCGTCCAGTGGTGCTCGATGTGTTGCCTCTGCTGCTCGATCGGCTGCGCGCCGACGGGTTGAAATCCGTCACCTTGCCGGAAGGCCTTCGCGCATGAACGCCGTTACGTCCCCACTCCCTCTTTCGTCGTCTTCGACATTGCCCAGGCAACCAGTGCCGCAGCCCGATACCGCATGGCGCGAACTGCATGAGGCGGCCACGCTGCCCTACAAGACCGCCGGCAATTTCGCCTGGCGTTTCGCTCGCGGCAAGCTGGGTCGCGACCCTGTCTTTCGAGGCCTTTTAGAGCGCCGGTTGATCGATGCCCGCCACGCGCACGTGGTCGACATCGGTTGCGGGCAGGGCCTGTTCGCGAGCCTGCTGGCGTCGATGAGCGCGATGCAGGCCAAGGGCCGTTGGCCTGCGTCCTGGCCCGCCACCACGGTGGCTGCGCAATACACCGGCATCGAGCTAATGCCCAGGGACATCGCGCGCGCCGAAGCGGCGATCGGTCATCTGCGGCCAGCGCCGCGATTGATCTGCGCCAACATGTGCAACGCCGATTTGCCGCCGTGCGATCTGGTCGTGATTTTGGATGTGCTGCACTACGTCGACATCCCCGCGCAGAACGACGTGCTGCGTCGCGTGCGCGATGCGCTGGGACGCGATGGGCGCCTGTTGCTGCGGGTTGGCGATGCGTCGGATCGGCGCGCCTTCGCGATCAGTCAGTGGGTCGACCGCATGGTCACGCGCATTCGCGGTCACAAGGTGTCGCCGACCTGGGGCCGTCCGCTGTCAGCATGGGTCGCCACGCTCGAAGGCTTGGGCTTCAAGGTGCAGAGCGTGCCGATGAGCCAGGGCACGCCGTTCGCCAACGTGCTGCTGGTCGCGGATCTCGGTCTGCCTGAAGTTAAAGAATGACACCCCAAACACTCGACCACGCCGGCATCGCTCGACGCATCCCACACAGCGGCACGATGTGCCTGCTCGACCGCCTCGAAAGTTGGTCGACCGACGCCATCCACTGCACCACAGGCACCCATACGGCGCCCGACAATCCATTGCGGACGGCCAGTGGCTTGCTCGCGCCCAACGCCGTCGAATACGCAGCGCAGGCGATGGCCTTGCACGGCGGCATGCTGGCGGTCGAAGGCAGCGTGCCATCGGCCGGCTTTCTGGCGAGCGCGCGCAATGTGAAGATGTCGGTGGAACGCCTTGATGACATCGCCGGCTTGCTGCATGTGCGCGCCCGTCGACTGTCCGGCGATGCGCGACAGGTGCTCTACGAATTCGACTTGACCGACAGCGAAGGCCGGGCGGTCGCCGATGGCCGCGCCGTGGTCGTCCTCAACACGCCGCTGGCGATGGAAGCCCCTCAATGACTCTCGACGGAAAAACGCTCGCAGGAAAGCGCGCTCTCATCACCGGAGCCAGCGGCTCGCTCGGTGCTGCCATCGCGACGCGGCTGGCGCGCGACGGTGCGACGGTGCTGCTGCATGCCAATTCGCGGCCCGAAGCGGTGGAGCAGTTGGCGGCAAGCATCATTGCCGCAGGCGGAAAGGCCGAGAGCGTGGTGTTCGATCTGCGCAGCGACGACGACGCGCGCGCGGCGTGCGAGCGCATGCTCGAAGGCGGTCCGGTGCAGATCATCGTGAACAACGCTGGGGTTCATGACGATGCGGTCTTGCCCGGCATGCGGCCCGAGCAGTGGCACAAGGTGATCGATGTGTCGCTCAACGGCTTCTTTCGCGTCACGCAGCCATTGCTGCTGCCGATGCTGCGCACCCGCTGGGGCCGCATCCTGAACATCTCGTCGGTCGCGTCACTCACCGGCAACCGTGGGCAGGTCAACTATGCAGCCGCCAAGGGCGCGCTTAACAGCGCGACCAAGGCGCTTTCGCTGGAAGTGGCGGCGCGTGGCGTGACGGTCAACGCCATCGCACCAGGCATCATCGCCTCCCCGATGGCGGATGCAGTGTTCGACCCAGCGATGATCGCGCAGATGGTGCCGGCCAAACGGCCAGGGACGCCTGATGAAGTGGCGGCGCTGGCCGGCTTTCTGGCAAGCGCGGAGGCGGCGTACATCACCGGGCAGATCATCTCCATCAACGGCGGGATGATTTAGCGGCAATTGCTCGGCCCCACGTCGCGGCCGGGCTTCGCCTAGCGCTTGAGCAGCAGGACGGAGTTGGTCCCGCCAAAGGCAAACGAGTTGCTGATGGCGGCCTGAATGTCGGCGGCTTGGTGTCCGCGTTCTAGAACCAGGTTCAACGCACACGCCGGGTCCACCGTATCGCAATGCGCGTTGGACGGCAGTTGCTGCTCGTAGAGCGCCATCACCGTGATCACCGCTTCAAGCGCGCCGGCGGCGCCGAGCAGATGGCCGTGGAGCGCCTTGGTGGAGCTCACCCTGAGGTGATCGAGATCAGCACCCCACACTTCGGCCAACGCATGCGCTTCGACTTCGTCGCCGATGCGCGTCGCTGTGCCGTGCGCGTTGCAATAGTTGACGTCGCGTGGCGCGAGATCTGCCATGCGCAGGGCCTGGCGAAGCGCGCGTGCTTGCCCGGGGGCGTCGGGCTTGGTGAGGTGCGTGGCGTCGCAGCTGCTGCCCCAGCCGGCGAGCGTCGCGTAAGTTCTTGCACCGCGCGCCTGTGCACGCGCTGCTGATTCGAGCACGATGAAAGCCGCGCCTTCGCCCAGCGCGAAGCCGCTGCGATCTGCTGCGAAAGGGCGCACCGCGCCCGCCGCTTCGCCGGGCGCAAAAGAGGCCAGGGTCTGCATTGCCTGCCACGCCATGACCACGCCGGGGACGATGAGCGCTTCGCTGCCGCCGGCGATGGCAAGGTCGACATCGCCGCGCTGGACGGCCTTGGCGGCTTCCGCGATGGCCAGTGACGACGAGGCGCACGCGACCGAGTAGGTGAGCACCGGGCCGTGTACGCCCTGGCGCATGGCGACGTGCGACGCCGGTGCGTTGGGCATGAAGGCCGGTATGGTGAGCGGCGGTACGCGACCTGAGCCACCGGCCTGGGTGTTGCCACTGCGGTAGGCGGCTTCGAGTGCCGCCGCGCCGCCCATGCCGCAACCGGCGAAGACACCGATGCGCTCGGGCTCGACGGTCCCCGTGGCGCCGGCGTCTTGCATCGCCAATTCGGCCGCGGCGACTGCTAACTGGCTGACGCGGTCGACTCCGGCGAGTTGCAGCTTGGTGAACCATAGAGAAGCGTCGAAGGCAACGGTGGCAGCGGCCGCCGGCTTATTTAGCTCCGGGAATACCGGCTGGATAGCCGAGCGGCCTTTCATCAGCGCCTCGAACAACGTCGTACAGCTGTCGCCGTGCGGTGCCACGACGCCCATTCCGGTGATGACGACCGCGCGGGGGTTCACGTTGCCCTTTTCACGCAGTTTTTTTCAGATCGCTTTTAGCGGCGCGAACACGGTCGACCAGCGCGGCCAGTTCGGCCAGCGTGTCGATGTTGGGATCGTCGTCCGGCAACTCGATGTGGAAGTGATCTTCGATGGCAAATACGAATTCGGCGATCGAGAGCGAGTCGAGCCCAGTCGCCCGCATCGACGCATCCGGGGCAAGCTTCTCTGGCGGAATGTCGTACTTTTCCTGGATCAGGTCCTGCAACTCTTTCAGCGAACTCATGGTGAGGTGAACTTGGTATTTTTAGAGGTTTGAGAGGTTGGCAAGGGCATGGCTCGAGCCATCGACGCATCGGTTCGGGGTCGCCAGCGCAACGACGGCACGGCAAACGCCAATCCCAGCATAGCGCCACCGATCACGTCCAGCACCACGTGTTGTCGGACGGCAAGTGTCGACCAAGCGATGGCAACGAACCACGCGATGTTGGCGAGGCGCAGCACCCCAGGCACCCGTGCTCGACGCAGTACGTCTTCAACATGCACGGCAGTGAAGATGGCGACCGCCACATGCATCGACGGAAACGCGTTGCCCGTAGCGTCGACGCCTTGCAGCATGGCAAAGCCGGGAAAGCTGGAGACATCGAAGGTCAGCGTCGGCACCGCCGTCGGCAAGATATAGAAAACAGCCAGTCCCGAAAGGCACAACGCCGCCTCCCACAGACCGAACACGACGAGTTCGGCAAAGTTGCGCTGCAAACCCGGCGCCACGCCGATGTAGAACCAGAGCGACAAGTAGGCCGCCAGCGTGTAGGGCTGAAACGGGATCAGCAGGTCGAGCGCGGTTAGCGGCATGGTGATCGGCGGTTGAGTCGGGTGCCGCAGCAGCTGAAAGTAGCCGATGAAAAAGAGCCAGGTGAAAGCGATAGTGCCGACCAGTTTCAGCAAGAAAAGACGGCGCATGCGCAGCGCGATCTCCGCGGTCCATGGCAGGGCCTCACCCGAAGCGGCGGCGGTCATGGCTGAAACGGTGGCTGATGGCGTAAACGGCGCCAGATGAGGGCCGGCAAACGAAGAACGAACTCGAACATCAAGCGGCTGTGCATCCAAGAGAGCAGCACGTTGTCTCGCACATACCGAAAGTGCGAAACGCCACCTTCCGCGGCCGTGAGGTACTTCACCGGCGCATCGATGTTGACCGGCTTGACGCCGCGCCAGGCAAGCCGCACGACGGCCTCGGTGTCGAAGTCGAAGCGACGCATCCAGGGCTGCCGCGACATGACCGCGATCAGGCCGGCGACGGGGTACACGCGAAAGCCGTAGAGCGAATCGCCGATGCCGGCGAACAGGGTTTCGAGTTGGGTCCAGCCGTTCGACACCTTGCGGCCACGCACGCGCAACAAGGGCGCGCTGGCATCGAATATCGGACGGCCGAGCACCATCGTTTCCGGGCGGGCCAGCGATGCTTGCATGAAGGCCGGTATGAGGTCCGCGGGATGTTGCCCGTCGGAGTCCATCGTCAACGAGTGCGTGTAGCCCGCTTCTTGTGCCGCCAGGAGGCCGTGCAAAACGGCGGCACCTTTTCCCTGGTTGGCCGGAAGCAACCAGACCCGAAGGCCTGGATCGGACCCGGCCATCTGTTGTAGCCGCTCGCCTGTGCCGTCGGTGCTGCCATCGATCACCACCCACACGGGGCTCCATTGCGCTCGCGCTGCAGTCACTGTCGAGAAAAGGCGCTCGCCTGTGTTGTAGCTCGGGATCAGAACAAGGTGTGTAGGGGAGACGTCTGGCATGCGGCGGTCGCGGTTTGTTCGCGCTGTTGTTGTGCAACGTGTTGTCGAAAATACTGGTCGAGTTGGGTCAGCAATGCCGCGCTGTCTTGCCGCGGAGAAAACCGCTGGCCCAGACGCAGCTTTATAACCACCGGCAACGGTGGCACGCGCCACAACGGCCAGCCCTTGCCGAGATACGGTGAGTCGGTGTCGATGAACACGGTCTGGATCGGCGCCTGCGCCAGCTTGGCAATCAACGTCACGCCCGGCCGAAACGCGTTGAGTGGCGGCGTCACGGTCCGCGTGCCTTCGGGAAAGATGACGAGTTGCCCGCCGTGGCGCAAGTCGTTGACTGCAAGCCGAACCATGGTGCGTGCGGAGTCGTTTCGAATGTAATGCGCGAGCCGTGCGCCGGCCCCGAGAAACACGTTCTTCATCAGCGATGCCTTCATGATGCATGCGCTCTTCGGAAGGTGCGCCACCAGGAGCAGGGCGTCCAGCATGGTCGGATGGTTGGCCACGAAGATCACGCCCGGCTCGTCGCGCAGCGCGTCGAGGCAACTCGCATCGATGCGCATCATCCGGCAGGCCGAGGCCACGTTCCAGAACAACCGGTAGCCCCAAGAGATGCCCGCGCGGCCGATGCGCAGACCCTGGCGCGCTGGCAACACCAGGTCCAGGATCATGGCGATCAGGTTCCAGCCGAGCGACATGACGCCGAGGAACAGCAGCAGCGCATACAGCAGCAGTGCCATCGGGATCGTCGCGAGTAAGCGCAGCGCGCGGATCATGGCGTGGGCGCCGGTTCACGCATCGTGTTTGTGGCCGTGTGCACCTGAAGCGACCGCGTGCGCCTCGATCTCGACCAGCAGGTCGCTGCGGCAGATGTCGGCTTCCAGCACGACCGCGTGCGTCGCGAAGTGCGAACCCGCGCCCAGTACCTCGTCGATCACCTCCTGGATGGCCAAGACATCGTCGACATGCCGAACGTAGATCACGCAGTCAAGTGCTCGCACTGAAAAGCGCGCCGCATCGTGCGGCGCTTCGAGCTTGCGGGCTGCATCGTTTGCCGCATCGACCACGGCGACAAGGTTGCGCAGCGTCTCGCGCGTTTGCTCGCGCACATCGCCTGGATGCACGGTCTCGTGACCGATGATGCTGGCCGTGCCGGAGATGAACAGCGCGACGTCGCCGCCGCCCATTTCAGCCAGTGCAGCCCGCGAAAAGGTGGGCGCGCGTGGGCCGTAAGTCGGCGGGTAGCGGTAGGCCGACACCTGGCGCGGGTTTTCGACCGGCATCGGCGCCTTGCGACCCGCAAGAAAGCGGATGCTCAGCGCGCCTTGCCGGATGCCCAGTGCGCAAGCTGCCGGGGCGCCGTCGAACGCGGGGCGAGCGGCGTCGATGAATGCCTGCTGGCGACCGAAGTTGAATTGGCGATAGCGCTCCAGGCCAGTGCCTTGCGCTGCGGCACCGTCATCGGAATCGTTGAAGCCGTTGATGCGCGGGAGATAGTTCCAGATGCGCAGCAAGTGCGGGGTGCCGGCTTCGTCCAGCGCCTTGAAAAGGTCGCTGTAGGCGCGATGCGACAGGTCGGACAAGCCTTCGGCACCGGCCTTGTCGGTCGCGTCGGAGAGGTCGATGGCGCCGAGCAGCCAGTCGCCGTCGCTGCGCCAGCGTGCCGAACCGGTAGCGCCAGAGTCGATCTTGTCACCGGCGTGCCAGACGTCGGCCATTGCACCGCGCAGCGACAGCACCTTGGCGTCGACCGTCGGCATCCAGTGCAGGTGCGCAGGCGTACCGTAGCCCAGGGCGCCGAAAGGTGCGTCGCCGGTTGCACTGAAGTCGAGGCTGTCGGCCAACGACATCCGTTCGACCCGCAAATGGGACGGAATGGCAAATGAACTCAAGGAGCCCGAATTGTCTGTAAGCGGGGCGCTCACTTGGTCTCCACCACGTTTTCGCCGACCAGCGGACCAAGGTCGCGGATGTTGCGGCGCCGCCGCGTCCAGGCGAGCCAGGTTCGCCTGGGATGGCCGACCGAAACGAACCAGTACATCGTCTTCATGATGCGCAGCGAGCGCCAGATCGGCGTCTTGCCGTAGATGTCGCCGGCGAGCAAAGACATGAGCGCTTCTTTCACCCGCATCGGGTTCTGCGGGTACATGAAAAAATCGCGCATGGTCGGATTGGTTACCCGAAAGATGAACCATGAAAACTCGCGCGGTCCCTTGCGCATGTAGCGCTCGAAGCGCTGCATCAGCGCAGCCGCTTGCGCCGGGCGCTCGAGCGCCGTGCTCACGACATCGACGCTCTCGAAGGCGCTGTGCATCGCCAGGTAGACGCCCGACGAAAACACGGGGTCGACAAAGGTAAATGCGTCGCCGAGCATCAGGTAGCGCTCGCCGCTGCAATGCGTGCTGGTGTACGAATAGTTGCCGGTGGCATACACCGCATCGTCGACCAGCGTGGCGTCTTTCAGCCGCTCGGCCAGTTGCGGGCACAGCGCGATAGTGTCGGCAAAGAAGTCCTTGACCGGCTTGGTGCGCGACTTCAGGTAGTGCGGCCAGCACACGGCGCCGATGCTGGTCGTGCCATCGGCCAGCGGGATGTACCAGAACCAGCCGTGCGCAAACCAGAAAATGGTGATGTTGCCTTCGAGCTTGCCCTCGCCACGCAAGGCATTGGCGAAGTGGCCGAAGAGGGCCGAGCTGTTGTGCTTCGGGTTCTTCTGCTTGGCCTTGAACTTGTTCGACAGGAAGGTGTCGCGGCCGGATGCGTCGATGACGAACCGGGCGCGCCAGCTGCGCTTTTCTCCGTCGTCGTGCGTGGCTTGGACCGTGGCACCGTCGGCGTCGAAATCGACATTGCGCACGCGCCAGCCTTCCCGCGTGTCGGCGCCGCGGGCGGTGGCGTTGCGGAACAGCATCTCGTCCATTTCGGAGCGGCGCACCTGCCACGCGTAGGGCATCGACTTGTCCCACGCCTCGGCGAATTCGAGCGCCACCGTGTGATCGTGATCGGGCGAGACAAACTCGACGCCGTACTTGGGCATGCCGATGGCTTCGATCTGCTCGCGCAGGCCTAGTCGATCGAACAGCGCGACGTTGGCGGGCAGCAGCGACTCGCCGATGTGAAAGCGCGGGTGGTGAGCCTTTTCGAGCAGCACGACCTTACGGCCCTGTTGCGCGAGCAGCGCAGCCGATGTCGCGCCGGCCGGACCGCCGCCGATGATGAGGACGTCGCAGGTGTCGATGGCATCGCCTTCGGCCGCGACGCCATGGCTACCAGCAAGTATCGGTTCGAGGGTGTTCATGCGCAGTGTCAGTGTTGAATTCAGGGCATATCCCTTGAGAACGCCCTTGAGAACGCGGCGTAGGACGACGGGATTATCCCAAAAAGCACTGCCGCTCCCGCCGTGCGGCGCCAGCCGTTGCGTGCGACGGACAGTAAACTCCACACCCACTAGACAGCGAGAGCGAAGCCATGGCCGGACACAGCAAATGGGCAAACATTCAGCACAGGAAAGGCCGGCAGGACGAGAAGCGCGGCAAGGCATGGACCCGGGTGATCCGCGAAATCATGGTCGCCGCACGGCTCGGCGGCGGTGATCTGGGCACCAATCCGCGACTGCGGCTGGCGGTTGAAAAGGCCAAATCGGTCAACCTGCCCATCGACACAGTCAAACGAAATATCGACAAGGCCACCGGCAACCTCGAAGGCGTCAACTACGAGGAAATTCGCTATGAGGGCTACGGCATCGGCGGCGCGGCGATCATCGTCGACACCATGACCGACAACCGTGTGCGCACGGTGGCCGAAGTCCGGCATGCCTTCTCCAAGTACGGCGGCAACATGGGCACCGAGAACTCGGTCTCTTTCCAGTTCAAGCATTGCGGCCAGTTCGTCTTCGCGCCTGGGACCGACGAAAACAAGGTGATGGAAGTCGCTCTTGAGGCCGGAGCCGACGACGTGGTGACGGACGAAGACGGCGCCATCGAGGTTCTCTCGGCGGTCGGTGATTTCGAAACGGTCAAGAACGCGCTAGAGGCGGCTGGCCTGAAACCGGATGTTGCCGAGGTCACGATGCGGGCCGAAAACACGATCGAGGTGAACGGAGACGACGCTGCGAAGATGCAGAGGCTGCTCGACATCCTCGAAGACCTGGACGATGTCCAGGAGGTCTATCACAACGCTGCGTTGTCGGAATGAAGGTGCTGGCATGAAGGTCTTGGTCATTGGCAGCGGCGGTCGCGAGCATGCATTGGCCTGGCGCCTTGCGCAGGCCACACGTGTCAGCAAGATCTATGTGGCGCCGGGAAACGGCGGCACGGCTTCCGATTCGCGCTTTGTCAGCGTCGACATCACCGATCCCGTGGCTCTGCGGGAGTGGGCGGCGAAAGAAAAGATTGCGCTCACCGTGGTCGGACCCGAAGGCCCGCTGGCTGCGGGCGTGGTCGACGAATTTCGCACGCATGGGCTTCGAATTTTCGGCCCGACCAAAGCGGCAGCGCAGCTTGAGAGCTCCAAGGCCTTTTCGAAGGCTTTCATGAAGCGCCACAAGATTCCCACAGCGGACTACGAGGCCTTCACCGACCCTGTAGCCGCGCATGCGTACATCGAAGCCAAGGGCGCACCGATCGTCGTCAAGGCCGACGGCCTGGCAGCGGGCAAGGGAGTCGTGGTCGCCATGACCGAGGCCGAGGCGCACGAGGCGGTCGACTTCATGCTGGTCGACAACAAGTTCGGCGTCGCGCACAACGACAGCGGCGATGGCAAAGCGGTACCGCGCGTCGTAATCGAAGAATTTTTGCAGGGCGAAGAAGCCAGCTTCATCGTCATGTGCGACGGCAAGAACGTGCTGGCGCTTGCCACCAGCCAGGACCACAAGCGCCTGCTCGACGGCGACGAAGGCCCCAACACCGGCGGCATGGGCGCCTACTCGCCAGCGCCTGTCGTTACGGCCGAAGTGCATGCGCGCGCTATGCGCGAGATCATCTTGCCGACCATTCGCGGGATGGAAAAAGACGGCATCCCGTTCACCGGTTTTTTATACGCGGGCCTGATGATCGACGGCACCGGCCATCCGAAAACGCTGGAATTCAATTGCCGCATGGGCGACCCCGAAACGCAGCCGATCATGATGCGGCTGAAGTCCGATCTGTTCGAAGTGTTCTGGCACGCAACCGACGGCACGCTCGACCAGGTCGAACTGCAATGGGACCGCCGTGTCGCACTCGGCGTCGTGATGGCGGCGCACGGCTACCCGCTCGAACCGCGCAAGGGTGACCGTATCGCCGGGGTGCCGGCGGAGACGCCAGACGCTGTCGTTTTCCATGCCGGTACCGCGCTCACCGGCAAGGAACTGCAGACCAGCGGTGGCCGCGTGTTGTGCGTCACCGTGCTGGCAGACAGCGTCAAGCTGGCGCAGCAGCGGGCCTATGAAGTGGCTTCGCGCATTCAATTCGATGGGGCGCAATACCGGCGCGACATCGGATATCGCGCCCTGCATGCGCACACGCATGGACAAGTACCAGGGAATGCGCAAGGCAGGGGCCGGGGCAACTGATGGCGGCGGTGTCGGCCACAAATGCAACGACTTCGAACAGCGCAATGGCGACCGAGCCGGATGAGGTAGCCGGCTATCTGCGCGGTCTGCAGCAGCGAATCGTCTCTACCATCGAGGCAGCCGACGGTGGCGTGTGCACCAGCGATGCCTGGCAGAAGGCACCGGGCGAATTGCTGCAAGGCAGCGGACTTACATGCATCCGTGAAGGCGGCGCCTTGTTCGAGCGCGCAGGTTGCGGCTTCTCGCGGGTGCGCGGGCCGAAGCTGCCGCCTTCGGCCACGCAGAATCGGCCGGAATTGGCAGGCGCAGCCTTCGAGGCCATGGGCGTGTCGCTGGTCTTCCATCCGCGCAATCCATACGTGCCGACGGTGCATCTGAACATCCGCATGCTGGCGGCGTTGCCTGAAGGCGGTGTGCCGGTATGTTGGTTCGGCGGCGGCATGGATTTGACCCCGTACTACGGTTTTGTTGAAGACGCGGTGCACTTTCACTCGACTTGCCGCGATGCGTTGGCGCCCTTCGGCGACGATAAATATCCGCGCTTCAAGCAGTGGTGCGACGAGTACTTTTTCTTGAAACATCGCAACGAGCAACGCGGCATCGGCGGTATCTTTTTCGACGATTTCGTCGAGCTCGGGTTCGAGCAAAGCTTTGCCATGTTGCGTTCTGTCGGCGAAGCCTTCCTGCCGGCGTATATGCCGATCGTCGAGCGCCGTCGCGCGACACCGTATGGCGAGCGCGAACGCGAATTCCAGCTTTACCGCCGTGGTCGGTACGTCGAGTTCAATCTGGTGTGGGATCGGGGCACGCACTTCGGTTTGCAGTCCGGCGGTCGTACCGAATCGATTCTTTTGTCGATGCCGCCGTTGGCGAGTTGGGCGTATCAGCGCACGCCCGAAGCCGGCACACCCGAGGCAGCGCTCTACAGCGACTTCATCGTGCGGCGCGAGTGGCTTTGAGCACGCAGAGCAACGGCGAGGGTCAGCCTAGGACTCGCATCGGCGTCTTCGGCGGCGCGTTCGATCCGCCGCACAACGCACACGTCGCGCTGGCCGCGGCAGCTCTGGCGCAGCTCGATTTGCAGGAGCTCCGCATCTTTCCGACAGGTCAGGCGTGGCACAAGGCGAGGGCGTTGACGAGTGCCGAAGACCGGCTGGCGATGACCCGTCTTGCGTTCCAGGACTTGCCCGGCGCAGTTATCGACACGCGCGAAGTGTTGCGGCCTGGCCCCACTTACACGCTCGATACATTGCGGGAACTGCGCGAGCAATCGCCCGACGTGCAATGGGTGCTGGTCATGGGCGAAGACCAGGCCCGCGCGCTGCCGACCTGGAACGGCTGGCAGGGTATACTGGCGGCTGCTATCGTTTCTGTAGCGCATCGAGCACCACAGACGGGCGATGCAGCCCGGTTCGATGCATCTGCCTTACCCGGCCTCCCTGCTGGCGCCAGGTTCGAAACACTCGAACTGCCGGCCATGGACATAAGCGCCACCGAAATTCGCGAGCGCGCTGCGCGTGGCAAAAACCTGTCAGCACTGGTTCCGCCCGCGGTTGCGCGCTATATTGATCAACATCACCTTTACCGCCCTGCCTGATGACAACTGAAGCCGCCGCCAAGAAAGACACCCAGAAACTTCAGCGAGCCATCATCGATGGCCTTGAAGACGTCAAGGCGCAGGATATTGCGGTATTCGACACGGAACATCTTTCGCCGCTTTTCGAACGCGTGATCATCGCTTCGGGCACGTCGAATCGCCAGACCAAGGCGCTGGCTTCCAGCGTGCGCGACGCGGTTCGCGAAGCTGGCTTCGGCAAGCCGCGCATCGAAGGCGAAGAGAACGGCGAATGGATCATCGTGGACTGCGGCGCGGCGGTCGCCCACATCATGCAGCCGGCCATCAGGCAGTACTACCACCTTGAAGAGATCTGGGGCGACAAACCGGTTCGCACTAAGCTCGGTTCGAGTAAACCCGCTACGCCCGCCAAGGTTGTCGAGGAGAAGAAGCCGGCGGCCAAGCAGCCGACGACGTTGCGCCGTTCGAGCGCTGCCAAGACCGCGATCCGCGCTGCCGAGCTTGAAGCAAAGGCCGCCAAGGGCCCGTCACGCAAGGCGCCGGCGCGCAAGGCTTCTGCCAAGACGCCGGTCAAGGTGTTCGGCAAGCCAGCGGCCAAGAAGGCCGCTGCCAAATCGGCACCGAGGTCGGCGACCAAGCCTGCCGCCAAGACCGCTGCCGCGGTCAAGAAGCCCGCGCGCAAGGCTGCTCCGAAGACGTCATGAAGTTGCTGGTAGTCGCGGTCGGGCAACGCATGCCCGACTGGGCACAGACCGCCTGGGACGACTACGCGAAACGCTTTCCGCCAGAGCTCAAGCTCGAACTGCGGGCTGTCAAGACGGAGCCGCGCAGCTCGAAATCACTTGATACGATTTATGCCGCCGAGCGCGAACGCATCGAGGCGGCCATAGCCCGTGGCATGCACATCGTCGCGCTGGATGAGCGCGGCACTGCGCTCACGACAAAGGCCTTGGCGTCTCGCCTGCAAGCATGGCAGGGCGAAGGCGATGACGTGGCGCTGGTCATCGGCGGACCCGACGGACTCGACCCTGCCTTCAAGGCCGCTGCACACGAGCGCATTCGTTTGTCCGATCTGACATTGCCCCATGCCATGGCGAGGGTGCTGCTGGTCGAGCAGTTGTACCGCGCCTGGTCGGTCAACGCCGGCCATCCGTACCACCGCGAATAGCGCCTTGAGCATGTGTATTAGCTTGCGCCGATGAGCTTCGTCTACCTTGCATCGCAGAGTCCGCGTCGTGCCCAGCTTTTGGAGCAACTCGGCGTGCACCATGAACTCTTGTTGGCCGATGACGACGAGGACGCCGAGGCGCTCGAAGCCGTCCATGGCGCCGAGAGTCCGGCCACCTACGTGCAGCGCGTGACCGCGCTCAAGCTCGACGCTGCGGTCGAGCGCCGCAAACGCCGCGGCCTGGCCGATGACGTGCCGGTGCTGTGTGCCGACACCACCGTGGCGCTCGGCCGCACCATCTTCGGCAAGCCTGAAGACGCTGCCGACGCGCGGCGCATGCTTGGCTTGCTGTCGGGTACGACACATCGTGTGCTGACGGCTGTCGCCGTACAGCACGAGCGCCGCCGTGACGCCGCATTCAGCGTCTCGCGCGTGCGCTTCGCGACGTTGACCCCGCCGCAGATCGCGCGCTATGTCGAGAGCGGCGAGCCGCTCGGCAAGGCCGGGGCCTACGCCGTGCAGGGCGCGGCTGCGGCCTTCGTCGAATACATCGGTGGGTCCTATTCGGGCATCATGGGACTTCCGATGTTTGAGACCGCGCAGTTGCTGCGGCGCGCCGGTTTCAAGGTTTAGAAAAACCCATGCAAGACATCCTGATCAACTGGTCTCCGCAAGAGACTCGAGTGGCGCTGGTCGAGTACGGCGCAGTGCAAGAGCTGCATGTCGAACGTACGCTGGAGCGCGGTTTGGTCGGCAATGTCTATCTCGGCAAGGTTTCGCGCGTGCTGCCCGGTATGCAGTCGGCTTTTATCGACATCGGCCTGGAGCGGACGGCGTTCCTGCATGTGGCCGACATCGTGTCGCCGTTTACGCCCGGATCGCGAGCAAGCACACAGGTGCCCGAGCGCGACCATCGCGGCAGCGGGCCGATCGTGCCGATTGAAAAACAGGTGTTCGAGGGGCAGTCGCTGTTGGTCCAGGTCATCAAGGATCCGATCGGAACCAAAGGCGCACGCTTGTCGACACAGATCAGCATCGCTGGACGGTTGTTGGTGTTTTTGCCGCAAGACAACCATATCGGCGTGTCGCAGAAAATTCCTCCGGACCAGCGCGATGCCTTGCGCGCGCGCATGCAGGTGCTGATCGAGGCCGCAGCAGCAGCCGACAGCGGCGGTGTGGTGCCAGTGGCCACGGGTGGCTTCATCCTGCGTACCAACGGCGAAGATTCGTCCGACGCCGAACTATCCGAAGACATCGCCTATCTGCGCAAGACCTGGTCGCGCATTCGCGAATCGTCTTCGCGCATGCCGGCGATGTCGTTGTTGCATCAGGACCTGAGCTTGCTGCAACGCGTGTTGCGCGACATGACCAGCGAAGACACCCAGACCATCCGCATCGATTCGCGCGAGCAGTTCGATGTGCTGTACAAGTTCGGCGTTGAGTTCATGCCCCAGGCGGCCGGCAAGCTGCAGCATTACAAGGGCGAGCGTCCGATCTTCGACCTCTATGCGGTCGACGAAGAGATTGCCAAGGCGCTCGGCCGACGCGTCGAACTCAAGTCGGGTGGTTATCTCGTGGTCGATCAGACCGAGGCATTGACCACGGTCGACGTGAACACCGGTGGCTTTGTCGGCGCGCGTAACTTCGACGACACGATCTTCAAGACCAATCTAGAAGGCGCGCAGGCCATCGCTCGGCAACTCCGGTTGCGCAATCTGGGCGGCATCATCATCGTTGACTTCATCGACATGGTGCGCGACGACCATCGCGAGCAGGTACTTGCAGAGTTCAAAAAACAACTGGCGCGAGATCGCGTCAAGACGACGGCGGGCGGATTCTCACAACTCGGCCTGGTCGAGATGACGCGGAAACGCACCCGCGAATCGCTGGCTCACATGCTGTGCGAACCGTGCGTGGCGTGCAAAGGTCAGGGCATCGTCAAGACGGCCCGCAGCGTGGCCTACGACGTCATGCGCGAGATCTTGCGTGAGGCGCGCCAGTTCACGCCGCGTGAGTTCCGTATCGTGTCATCGCCGCAAGTCATCGAGCTTTTTCTGGACGAAGAGAGCCAGCATCTGGCCGGCCTCAGCGACTTCATAGGAAAGCCGATTTCGCTTCAGGCCGAAGCTGCGATCGGCCAGGGGCAGTACGACATCGTTTTGCTCTAGATCGTCCCGCCGGGTTCCTGATTTAGATCGTTGGCTCTTTTTCGGGTGCTGCGGTGCGAATGGCGTTGTTTTGCAGGCGCGCGTACAGGCCATCGAGCGCCATGAGCTGCGCGTGGCTGCCTTGCTCGGAAACGCGGCCTCGTTCCATGACGACGATACGATCGGCGTGCTGGATCGTGGACAAGCGGTGCGCGACGATGAGGGTAGTTCGGCCTTGCATCAACCGCTGCAGGGCGTCTTGCACCAGGCGCTCGGATTCGGTGTCGAGGGCGGAGGTGGCTTCGTCCAGCAGCAGCACCGGCGCGTCTTTGTAGAGCGCGCGTGCGATGGCCAGGCGCTGGCGTTGTCCGCCCGACAATTGCGCGGCGTTGTGGCCGAGGACGGTGTCGATGCCGAGGCTGAGGCTGTCGACGTGGGACTGCAGGTTGGCCGCGACAATGCAGCGCTGGACCTTGTCGCGATCGAGCGCGTCGCCGAGCGTATCGCCCAGCGCGACGTTGGCGGCCAGCGTGTCGTTCAGCATGACGACGTCCTGGCTCACCATCGCGAACTGCGAGCGCAGGCTGGCGAGCTCCCATTGGCCGATGTCGTGGTCGTCGAGAAGCACCTTGCCTGCGCTGGGCAAAACAAAGCGGGGCAACAGGTTGACCAGCGTGGTCTTGCCCGACCCCGACGGTCCAACGAAGGCCACCACTTCGCCCGGCTCGATCGTAAGGCTGACGCGATCCAGCGCTGATGCTTCGTCGTCGCCGCGGTAGCTCACCCGCACGTCTTTCAGCTCGATCCGGCCGCGCGCACGACCAACCGCGTAACTGCCTTGCGTTTCCGAGGCGATGTCGTCGATCAGCGCCAGCCCGCGTTCGAGAGCGGCAAGTCCCCGCGTGATCGGGTTGGCCATGTCGGCGAGCCGGCGGATCGGTGCGATGAGCATCAGCATGGCGGTGATGTATGCGACGAAGCCGCCGACTGTCAGCCCCTGCTCGCCGCTTTGCCATAGCGCGATCATCAGCACCACGGACAGCGCAACGGACGCTAGCAATTGGGTGAGTGGCGTCATCGCGGCCGAGGCGATGGTCGACTTCACGGCGAGCCGATTCAACTTCTGGCTCAAGGCTTCGAAGCGTTTGGCCTGTCCTGACTCCGCGCCGTGCAACCGCACCATGCGGTGCGCCAGGACGTTCTCTTCGACCACATACGCAAGGTCGTCGGTGGCTTGTTGACCGAGGCGTGTAAGGTGGTAGAGACGCTTGGAAAACACCTTCATGATCCAGGCCACGCCCGGTACCAGAACGCCGACGATCAGCGTCAGCTTCCAGTTCAGGTAGACCAGGTAACAGAGCAGGGCGACCAGGGTGAATCCATCGCGCGACAGGCCGAGCAGCGCCTGCACCAGCAACATCGCGCCGGTCTGCACTTCGTACACGACCGTGTTCGATAGCGCGCTGGCCGACTGCCGCGAGAAGAGCCCCAGCTCCGCCGCCAGCACCTTGTCGAACAGCACGCGGCGCAGGCGCTGCATACCCTCGTTTGCGATACGCGCCAGCGCGTACTGCGAAACGAATTGAGCTAGCCCACGCACCGCGAACAGCGAGATAAGAACGACTGGAACGGTCCACAGCGCGAGCTGTCCACGAGAAAAACCGCGGTCGAGCAACGGCTTCAAAAGGGCTGGCATCAGCGGTTCGGTGAGCGCCGCGATCATGGCGGCTACGACGCCGATGGTCCACCAGCGCCGCGACTCCCCGAACCAGGTCATGAGCCGCGAGAGGCGGCGCATCAAGGGGGCACGCAAGGCGGCGTCAACGGGGGCAGAGGGCATGGCGGCGGATTCTACGGGCGGGGTCTCGCCACCCCTTGGAAGGACGTTCCAACGAGCGTTCACGTTTTGTGACGAGCCCTTCGGAGCTATGTGTACCATTGGGCTCCGCTTCAGATCGGGGAAACTTTTGCCCCGGAAACCTCTCCGAACTGCATGAACAAGCCGTTGCCAGATCCTATTTCGACTTCTTCTTCATCCTCGTTCACCGCACGTCGCACCCTTATTGCGGCACTCGCTGCCTCCCCAGCGCTATCGGCTCTTGCCCAGTTCCGCGTCGAAGTGTCAGGCGTCGGCCTGACGCAGTTGCCCATTGCGCTCGTCCCTTTCAAAGGACAGGATGCGTCCCCGCAAAAAATCTCAGCTATTGTTCAGGCCGACCTAGAGCGCAGCGGGCAGTTCCGCGGCGTCGACGCGTCCGGTCAGGCGCTCGATGAGACTTCGCGTCCTGACCTCAGCCTGTGGCGTCAGCGCACGGCCGACTCGCTGGTGGCTGGCGGCGTGTCCAAGTTGGCCGATGGCCGATACGACATAAAGTTTCGCCTTTGGGATGTTGTGCGTGGCGCGGATCTGGGTGGGCAGAGCTATACCGTGCCGCAAGGCGACCTGCGCCTTGCCTCGCATCGCATCGCCGACTATGTTTACGAGAAACTGACCGGCGAAAAAGGAATCTTTTCGACGCGTATCGCGTATGTGACCAAGGGAGGTACGCGTCACACACTGTGGGTGGCGGATGCCGATGGCGAGAACGCGCAGGCAGCGCTCGCCAGCCCCGAGCCGATCATCTCGCCGTGCTGGTCGTCCAACGGGCAGCAACTCGCTTACGTGTCATTCGAGTCGCGCAAGCCGGTGGTCTACGTACACAACGTGGCTAGCGGTCAGCGCCGGTTGCTGGCCAACTTCCGCGGCTCCAACAGTGCGCCGGCTTGGGCACCCGATGGCAATTCGCTGGCCGTGACGCTGAGCCGTGATGGTGGCTCGCAGCTCTACACTATCGCCGCAACCGGTGGCGAACCGCGTCGGCTGACGCAGAGCAACAGCATCGATACCGAGCCTGTGTATTCGGCAGACGGCAGCACCATCTACTTTGTCAGTGACCGTGGCGGCGCACCGCAAATCTACAAGATGGGTGCAAGCGGCGGCAACCCGACACGGGTAACGTTTAGCGGTACCTACAACATTTCTCCGTCGATCAGCGCCGATGGCCGGTGGTTGGCCTACATCTCAAGGGTGGGTGGAGCGTTCAAACTCCATGTGATGGAGCTGTCGTCGAGCACTGTGAACGCGATTACAGACACCGTGGCGGACGAGAGCCCGAGTTTCGCCCCCAACAGCAAGCTGATCGTCTATGCAACGCAGCTTCAGGGTCGCGAGGCTTTGATGACCACCACGCTGGATGGAAAAATAAAAGCCCGCCTTGCGGGTCAAGCGGGCGACATCAGAGAACCGGACTGGGGTCCGTTTCAAAAGCAATGATTAACTTGAGGAGTGTGAAAATGTTGAAACGTACGATTTATTCGCTGGCCATCGTGGCTTTGATTGCCGGTTGTTCGTCTGGCACCAAGTTGAACGACGCACCCGTCGTCGACCGCAGTGGTGGCGGCATGGGGCAGGGCGCGGCGAGCGGCGTGGCACCTGTCACGATCGATCCGAACGCGCAGAACGCGCAAGGCCCGGCCGGCGTCGCGCGAATCATCTATTTCGATTACGACAGCTACACGGTCAAGCCTGAGTTCCAGGCCCTGATCGATGGTCATGCGCGCTTCCTGAAGGCCAATGCACAACGTCGCGTTTCCATTGAAGGCCACACCGACGACCGCGGCGGTAGGGAATACAACTTGGCGCTGGGCCAAAAGCGTTCGGAAGCCGTGCGGCGCTCGCTGGTGCTCCTGGGGGTCAACGATGCCCAGATCGAAGCCGTCAGCTTCGGTAAGGAGAAGGCTGCCGTGGCTGGTTCTGGTGAATCAGTCTGGGCACAAAACCGCCGCGCCGAGATCTTCTACAAGTGACCATGCGCAGTGGTGCAATGCGGTACGCGGCTGCTTCGGCGGCTCTTGCGTTCGCGTCGCTTGTCTCGGTCGGTGCGCATGCGGCTCTGTTTGAAGACGACGAGGCGCGCCGCGCCATCCTCGATCTGCGGCAACGAGTAGAAGCGATGCGCGAGGCCACCAACCAGCGGCTGACCGACGAGAACGGCCAACTGCGACGCAGCCTGCTGGATCTGCAGAGCCAGATCGAGGCGATGCGCGGCGATGTGGCACGCATGACTGGTCAGAACGAGCAACTCACGCGAACCCTCTCCGACATGCAGCAAAAGCAGTCTGATGTGGACGATCGGCTGAAAAAGAGCGAGCCGTCGACTGTCGCAGTCGATGGGCGCGAGTTCACCGCCGACCCAAAAGAAAAAGCGGAATTTGATGCAGCACTCGGTATCTTTCGCGGCGGTCAGTTCGCGCAGGCTCAAACGGCCTTTGCCGGCTTTGTAAAGGCTCATCCGCAGAGCGGGTACAACCCGTCGGCTTTGTTCTGGCTGGGCAATGCTCAATATGCGACGCGTAACTACAACGAGGCGATCGCTAATTTCCGTTCGATGCTCTCGCTCGCGCCTGATCATGCAAAAGCGCCGGAGGCCGTGTTGTCGATTGCCAACTGCCAGATCGAACTCAAAGACACCCGCGCGGCCCGCCGCACGCTGGAGGACTTGACCAAGGCTTATCCGCAGTCCGAAGCCGCTCAGGCTGGGCGAGAGCGCCTAGCGCGCTTGAAGTAGGCGGAGTTTGCCGTTGGGCACTCCGATTCCACTCGACGTTGCAGTCCAAGTCGTGCCCGCGGGCTTGCTTGAGGACAAGGCCGATCTGGTACGTCGATTCGGCGGGCTCGATCGGCTTTATGGCGTGACTGGCGCAGCACGAATCCGCAATGCGCATGTCGTTGTCGTCGGAATCGGGGGCGTCGGCTCGTGGGCTGTCGAGGCACTTGCGCGCAGCGGTGTTGGCCGGCTCACGTTGATCGATCTCGATCACATTGCCGAGTCGAACATCAATCGCCAAATCCACGCGCTTACCGGCACACTGGGCCAAGCGAAGGTCGAAGCAATGCGGGACCGCATCGCGAGCATCAATCCTGACTGCAAGGTGTTGACGCTAGATGACTTCGTGGAGCCAGATAACTGGCTCTCGTTACTCGAAGCTGCTCAGATGGCGCAGGGTCCGGTCACTGCACTCATCGATGCTTGCGATCAGGTCCGCGCAAAGGTAACGATGGCGGCTTGGGCACGGCGTCATGGGAGCAAAAATGTCAACGTGGGAGGTACGCGCTTCATCACGGTCGGCGCTGCGGGCGGAAAGCGCATGGCCCACCATGTGGACATCGACGACTTGGCACTCGTCACCCATGACCCATTGCTCGCCCAATTGCGGCAGCGCCTTCGCAAAGAGCACGGCGTGCCGCGCGAGGGCAAGAAGATCGGCGTTACTTGCGTCTTCAGCCACGAGGGCGTGGCGCCGCCCGATGCGTCCTGCGCGCTTGATGAAGGGGCGGGCAGTGACGGCAGTCTTAACTGCCACGGTTACGGTTCTGTGGTGACAGTCACTGCGACATTCGGTCAATGTGCAGCGGGCTGGGTGCTCGACGAAATAGCCCGCAGCACCACGCTATAATCTGAGGCTTTGCCGGATCTTGCCGGCAAGACTGCAGAAGTAAGTTCGGGACGTTAGCTCAGTTGGTAGAGCAGCGGACTTTTAATCCGTTTGTCGTGGGTTCGACCCCCGCACGTCCCACCAGTTTCCCCGCATGGGGGTTGAAAGCCTGCTATCTAAACGATGGCAGGCTTTTTCTTTGGGATCCCCAGGCGCGCTGCTGGTCTGCCGGACTTTGCCCGGACACAAGCTCCATTGCACTCCCGTTTGAGTGCGACCAAAAGCCACCTGCGTTGTTTTTGCCAGCGGCGCGGATGTCAGCAGCGTCCTTTTTTCGCCTGCCCAGGAGGGCAGTGGTATCCGTCCCCGCGTCGTTCGTCGTTCGAAGACTCACGCCGATCGTCTTCGTCACGACCGCGGTGCCCCTCTGGCCGCCGGCGCCATTGGTCCTCGGACCAGCGCCAGCCACCGTCTCCTGCCACCCAGCGGCCCGGCGCATATACATAGTCAGGTCGCGCGCTTTGCCACTGACCAGTTCGCCAAACATACTCACGCTCGTTCCACGCCCACCTGCCTGGCACCCACACTCGGCCTGGCGTTGCACGCGGAGCGGGCTCGTACCGCGGCGGCGGCGGAGCGATCTGCACGAACCCTGGGACGTTGATGTTGACAGAGACTTGCGCAAGGGCCGAAGCGGACACCGTGCTAACAGCCAGAATAAACAGAAAACTTTTAATGCGCATAAAAAATCCTTTGAAGCAATGAAAGTTGAGACCGGTTGTGACTGAGACTCGTCCCGGGAGAAAGTCGCCAATGGCCTCCTATGCGAGACATCCTGACACACCGCTTGATTCCTCGTAGTCATAGGTGTCACCAAATTACGTTTGAGCAGACTTATGCGGCCGGTCCGTGTCGTTACGGTATTCATCGGCGGAGCAGCCAAAGCACACCGAGCGCCACCACGATCAGCAAGAGTGCGGCAGCGTTACGCCGCCATGCGCGCGAATGAAGTTGCTCACTTTCGCGCCGCGAGGTTTCGAGTTTGGCACGCTGCGAGCTTCGTTTCCAGAAGTCGTCGTTGTCTGCTTTCATGAATATCACCGCTCGTAATGCCTTACTTTCACCGCGATTGCGTCCTGAGAGAGTATTTGAGACAACGACGACGCTGGGCAGGGCGGCAAAGCTACATAGGAAGTCGGGACAGGACATAACCCAGCACGGCGACGCAACATAAAGCTACAGCGGATCCCGCAAGCCAATACGGCCAAAGCGCCCGTCGCGGTTCGGTGGTGACTGCAAGTCGACTCCTCGCACTGACCTGCTGCCATGCGCTGAAGTTCTTGATCCGTTGTCCTTTAGAGGCGTCGCTTGGCAAAACTTCGACAAGCTCATGTCCGCACGCGAAGCAGTGCATCGAAGCGATTTGGTTCTGTCTGCCGCAAATTTGACAGTCGGCGGACGACTTCAAGGCCGGCGTCGCCGGCTCGAAAGGTGCAACGGTGATCATGCGTTTAGCAAGCCTGCCTAAAATTAAATGCAGTCAAACACTTCAAGTACTGGCTCGTCGATTGGGGCACCACGTTCAAGCTCCAGGTTGCACATGTGAAAAAGTCACATGTTGGGACGGAGGCTAAAGTCTCGGCGGTCGGGGTGCATGTGGGACGGCACCGCATTCTTTTGTGGACGCCTGACTGGGAGGTCTTTGCGAATGGCCAGATTACCGAATCGTCACGTAAGCGCGCCAGCATTTATGAACCGCGCCTTAACGCTTCCGCCAAAATCGCATAAAGTCGGCGCGCATGAGAATTGTTCGCTTTTGCGGCCGGCGAATGCACTTTGAGGAAACCTTTGATCGATGAACGCTTAGGCTGGGCGGTTTCGGTCTGCGCTCGCGTCATGCGGCCATTGATTCGCCTCGCTTTGAATATGGGCGTCAAACATCGGGATCTCGAACACGTAGTCCGCGATCTGCTTTTGGAGGAGGCGCGAATTTCCTGGCGTGAAAAGGGGATTGAACCCAATATCAGTCAGCTATCGATCACCACGGGCCTCAACCGCAAGGCGGTGACGTCAAGAGTTCGGGCACCGACGGACGCACTCCCGCACACCGACATGTCGGCCGCCTCCAAGACCTTGACGGCTTGGCTCGAACTCGTGGCCACCTTGCCTGATCTCAAAACACTTCCTGTCACGGCCGCGGAGCCGCTGCTGAGTTTCGAATTGCTGGCCCGACGCGCCAGCCGCGGAAACCACCATCACCGCGCTGTACTGGACGAGTTGACGCGGCTGCATATGGTTGACGAAAAGGATGGCCACGCCACGCTGGCGGTAGCTGGCTTCGTGCCCGCCGACGATGTTCGGTCCATGCTGGCGTTCCTGGGCGACAACGCACGAGATCATCTGCTCGCAGGCGTCTCCAATACTTTCGGTAAGGCACCCCAGATGCTGGAGCGATCGGTGTTCGCTAGCGGCCTCACGCTCGTCGACTGCGACGCCATCCAGCAACAGGTGCGCTTGCGATGGGACGCAATGCAGCACGAACTCGCCGGGTTGATGACACAGGCCGTCGACGTGGCTGAAGGCCAGGGCGGCGCGCGCATGCGCGTTGGCATCTATGCCTATCACGAAGCGCGCACGACAACAGTGGCGGAGCCAGCTGTTTCTCAGTGACATCGGGGGCGTGCTGCAGCGAGGGCGCGGCCGGCTCATTCGTCCTGGATTTCAGTTAAAAGTCACTGTATTCGCCTGTAGAACGCCATTGAGGACTTGAGAGCCGGTCACCGACACCTCCGTGCCATTGCCAAGGTTGGCGGCGGTCCCGTTCTGGAACACCACACCTTGACTGCTCGCATCTATGGACTGTCCGCGGACCTTGAAGCTCGCCGCGCTAGTGAAGGCGCCCACGGTGCCGATCAGTGCGAATGAAGACGGGCCGCCCGTACCTGCGATATGCCGAATCTTCAGCTTTGTTGCCTGCAGCACACCGCCGGAGAACGTGCCCGCGATTTCGAGCTTGACGCCGTTGCCGATGCTCGAATTGGGTCCTCCCGTGATCTGTGCCGCCCCCGCATTGACAGGCACGCCGAGCACCTTGAACGAAGCCAGTCCAGCGTAGTCGGTAACCACGCCGTCAAGAGCCGCTGTTTGTCCCGCTGTCTGAGCAAGTGGATACCAGGACTGGACCACGGTTGCGGTCAACGCGCCTGAGCTGCTAAGTCCGCTCCCGCGAACCCGGACGATCGTGCCATTCGCCAGCGTCGCAGCATCGAGCCCACCGGCAAACAAAGCGTTCGCATAGTTAACGTTCAACGCGCCAATAGACAAGACGCCGGCATTCTTGTCCAGCTTTTGGACGGTACCCGTCGCAATGAGTGTCGCCCCGGATGCGACTTGGGCGATTCGCGTGGCGCGCAGCATGCCAGGCGCTGCCGGCAAACCCCAGACCTGCACAGTCGAGCCGGCTGCGATGCCGGACAACCCACTTGCATCTGCCCAAACCGTCTCGGCGTCGGTGGAAACAAGGGTGCCGAGCAGGGAAAAGGTATCGCTGGTCAGGTTGATGTTGGACACCGCTCCACGCAACTCTGCGGCGGACTCGACCGACGTTGCTGTGCCCGCCGTAAAGTTGCCATTGACCGGGCCGGTGACCTTGACACTAATACCGAGCTGTAGCTCTGCCGCGTCCTGCAGGTTGATGACGGCGTTGTCGGTGTTGTAGCGCACGCCATTGACGATTACGCTGCCGAAGCCGTCCGCCGAGCCGATGCCGACCGCAGAAGCTGAACTGACGCCGGTGCCACCCGAGCCGACACCTGAGCCATCGTCGCCGCCGACGGATGAGGAGGCGGATACCCCTGCTGCGACACCGGCCGACGGGGCGCTCCCACCGCTCGTAGCGCCATCGCCTTGCCCGGCGCCCGGAGCTACACCGTTCACGACCGCGCCAGTGCTGGCAATGCCAATGCCGCCTGAACCCCCACCCCCACCCCCGCCTCCGCCTCCGCCACAAGAGCCAATGAGAAGGGTCAAAGCGAAAAGCAGAACGGGCTGCCAGATCTTTTTGTTCATCGCAGGTCTTCCCAAGGATCGGTTCGCCGGCCTATTTCGAGTTGCAATTCAATCGTCTCTACTGTTTGTCGGTGAACGCGTAGATGCCGACGCGAATGCGTGCGGTTTTATCGGCGCTGCCGGCATCCACCGCGCGCGTCATTGTGGCTGCCAGTTCATGCTGAAGCGCAGACCATCGCGTGCGCACTAACTGTTGGATCACGTCACAGTCTTCAAGAGTTAGCCCACGCGCATAGATCGCACGCTCGAGCATCGGCGGATTGTCGTGCAGCACATTCGAGACGGCCGCAGCCAAATGGTCGTGAGCGTTGTCACCGAGCACGACAAGCATGCTGCGCAGATCAGCAAGAGGGACAAAGCTCGAAGTCTTCAGGATTGCGCGTCCGTCCAAGACTTCCACCAAATCCAGTCGGATCAGTTCCTCGAGAATCGCACGATGGTGCAGGTTGCCGCGACTTGCACGACGGGCGATAGCTTCGAACGTCAAGGAACCGTCGTCTGCCGAGACCGGAAGCGACTGGAGTGCGGGGTTATCTTCCCTAAGTTGGACCCACAGCGTGACCGTCTTGGCCGCCGCCGACATTTCGGTATACGGAGCGTCTGCAGCAGGGGCTCTCACCCTGAGCGTTATTGCTTTTCGGTTGAGTCCCGTGGTCACAGACAACTGACTGATGTTGGGTTCTACGGACTGTTCGCGCCAGAGATGCGTTCCCTCATCCAGCAAAAGCTCCGTGAGCAGGCGTTGCAAGTGCGAGTGCTTCAGGCCGAGCGAGAGTGCAAGTCGGATGACTGGGCGCAGAACACGTTTGCAGGCGTCCAATGCAACGAGTCCCACGTCTTGGGTACTCGCGGAGCTCATTGTGCTTTCGGCCAAATGACTCACATGTCAGTCCCGGACTGGTAGGCGTCGCAGCCCGAACAGAGATGCAACCGGGTTGACCCACTTTTGCCAATGCAAAAAACAGTACCGATCGAAAGACTTTCATCCCTCATGGCGCGTCGGAGTGTTGCTCATTGACATTTCAACGAAATGATATGTGACTTTCTCACATTTAAGTAGATTGAAGTCGGTCCATAGCTTCCAACGCATGAACAACGGCATCATGTCCCACAAAAGGAGTACCAAAGCATCGCAATAGTAATGTGAAATTCTCACATTTGTTAGCCATTCTCTGGAGCTGTGAATGAAGCCATCGCCTTTTGAAACACTGAAGTTAGATGCGTTGCGTGACAAGACAACGGATGCGATCGCCGGTGCAATCGCTCTGCTGGTGTACGCAGCACAACGACTTTTGGCGTTGAGTGACGCCTTTGAGCCGGACCTTCTGACGCGTGTAGCAGTGGCGCGGAGCAAGACTGTTATTGGGGAACTGGAGGCGCAGCGCCGTGCGGATGACAGCGGCCCTTTCTCTCGTGGCGGCGGGTCGTGACAGACTTTTCTTTCGATGGGGGTCGCGGTTGCGGGCGTTCAGATGCTCATGCCGTGTTGCACACCTGGCCCTTTCCGGCATTCTCAGCCCCACTGCGCACGTACATCGACCTGAGCGACTTTGTCGGGCTGCTGTGGTTTCGCGATCGGTCGCCCATGCAGGTATGCGGGTTCTGCCGAACTGCGGGGTCACGCCATGAAGCGCGGTGCGCTGTTTGCGGAACAGCGCACATGCCAGCCGTATCTTCTTTTACGGCTTCCGAGGCTTCGACGGCTGCGCCGGGAAGTGCCAACCAAGGGCCGAGCGCCGTGCCGTTGGTTCCCATCGTGCTCGTGATGGGTCGTATGTTGATCGTGCCATTTTTGTTGTTTATCGCGTTTTGCGTCTGGCACGCACTGCACCATGAATCGCAAACCTCCGACGCGCTGCAGGCTCACTCGACATCCCAGGCGGCAAACGCGAACGCCGAGGCTACGGTCGAAGCTCAACGTCTCCTGGCTAATCTCGCTCCCCTAGTCCTGTCCCATCTGCAGGCAAAAGAAAGAGGCTGGGACGATACGACAAGTCGCCCGCGCGCTGCGTCAGCCTCACCCGTACCAGCAAACACTCGCCGATCAACTGCCTTCAAGTCGTCCGGTGGCGAAGACGAACTGCTTTTTTGCGCGGCTCGCAACGTACTGATGCGCGCTGTCTGCATGAACAACATTTGTGCGTCACCTTATCAAGCCCGGCGACCCCAGTGCGCAGCAGCGGTGGTGCAGCGCCATCTCGATGAGGAGCGGCGAAATCCAGTGATGGCGAACTGAGATCGGATGTGTGTGCGCAGCCCCAAAAAACTTTTTGGTCATCCATTCAGCAAGCCGGATCAGCGGTTGGGCGCGCTTGACTGTGAACTAGTCGAAACAGCATCAGTGGCTAGCAGCCCGATCAAGATAGGGATCGCGGACGACCATCCGCTTGTCAGATCCGCGCTTCGTTACTGGTTGCTGGAACACCAGGATTTCCGTATCGAAGGCGAAGCCGCCGATGGTTTCCAGGCTCTTGAACTCGTCACGCGCAACGTGTTGGATGTGCTGGTGCTGGACATCACGATGCCAGGGAGAGACGGATTTGACATCATCGGTTCTCTTCGAGCCAAGGCCCCGGGAATGTCCATCCTGGTGTTCAGTGGTCACCCGGAAGCTCAATACGCTCGGAAGCTTCTCGACGAAGGGGCCCTCGGCTTCCTGCATAAATCTTGTGAGCCGGGACAACTGGCCGTAGCGATCCGACGAGTAGCGAGCGGTCGCAGATATATGAGTGCAACGCTGGCACAACAATTCGCGCGTGAGCGTTGTGAAGGGGAACTGCCGCTCTACGAACGCCTGTCGAGGCGGGAATTCCAAATTTTGTTGTTGCTGGCGATGGGGAGCAAGCCCGCAGCGATTTCGCAGAAGCTACACATCTCTGCCCGGACTGTGACGCTTTACAGGTCGCGATTGGTGAAGAAGCTGGAACTGTCGACTAACAGCGACCTGACTTACTTTGCGTTGAAACACGGATTGCTGGATTGAAAACATCAATGCGTGAGCCCTTCACGCCGCTTGGTCATCATCCTGAGAAGAATGCGCGGGAGAAGCAATGGCCGAAATGATGCCGATGGCACCCGCGCGCAGCAACTCCGACCGGAGTGCAGCTTCTAGCGCACTGCGCGCGTTCTTGGGCTGGTCATGGTCGTACTCATCGTCGAGTTCGCAGTGCAGGTAGTAGTCCACACGCTCCATGAGGCGCTCGACCGATGCGGCAAGGTCCGATTCATTCATTGGCTTTTCCGGTTCCTCCGATCGAACTGCCCGGATGGAATACCTATCTCCTTGTTTACTCTTCTGCTTGTCGAGTTGACTGGCACTTGACGCTGGTCAGTTTGTCGCGGATACACCGCATACACAAGGCCGTATTTCACACCAGTTCCGTTTGCCCGGCCCGCACGTTGGCGACCGCTCCGCTTGCAGGATAAGCTACGCGCGCCGTTGAGTACCAAAGTACTGCACGCACTTAAGTCCGTTAGTGCCTTCTTAAGAAAGGTTGCCTGTCGACTGAAGCGTGCTATGCGACGGCAACGGTGACGGCAAAAGGTGTTGCACGGACAAAGCCACCTTCACGCAATCCTTAATGTGCTGCTCCCCAAGCGCACGCAAGGCTGCATAACCCAGCACTGCAGAAATGACCTGGCCGGCCAGCGGCACGTATTTGGTCGCCTGCTTTACTGTCAGGCGCATGCCGGCATGGCGCGCCAGGAGCAGCAACAGATCGCGCGTAACGAGGCGTCCCACCAGCAGCGCACCAACCGCGGTCGCGGCCTTTTGAATCCGTTCGCGTTTGTGGGGCGCCAGATTTTCGATTTGCGTGACCGAGAGCCCGAATTCGGCGCTGATCTGCGGCACCAGTCGAGACAGCAGGGCCGCGTCGGCAGCCCAGTCGATGCCCGGCAACGGCACTGCGCTCGCTGCCGCCGCGAGCAGTGCCTTGCGCGCCAGCAGGCGGCGACTGCGCTGCACAGCCGCGATCAGCTCGGCGTTGCCTTTGGCGAGGTCGATGGCGGAGGGCATGCTTGCGCTTAGGCCACCAGCCCCTCGAGCTGATCCGACAGCGTCAGCCAGCGTTCCTCGAGCTTGCTGATTTCATCGTTGACCGCTTTCAAGCGCTTGCCGGCGTCGGCCAGGTCCATGGCGTTACTTTGCTTCGCCATTTTCGCCTCGAGCAAAGTCTTTTCGGTGCCAGCGGCAGCCAACTTCTCGTCGACTTGCACAAGCTCTTTGCGGATCGGCTTGGTCTGATCCACGCGCGCCGGTGTGGCCGCGATCGGTTTGATGGCAACCGCCGCCTCACGCGTGGCGAGTTTTGCTTCTTCGCGCTGGCGTTTTGCTTCCTCGAACAGGTAGCGTTGATAGTCGTCGAGATCGCCATCGAAATCGGTAATGCCACCGCGACCCACAAGCCAAAACTCGTCGCAGACCGAACGCAGCAGCGCGCGGTCGTGGCTCACTAGCATGAGCGTGCCTTCGAACTCGTTAAGGGCGACGGCCAGTGCTTCCCGCGTGGCGAGGTCCAGGTGATTGGTAGGTTCATCCAGCAGCAGCAGGTTGGGGCGCTGCCAGACCATCATCGCCAGCACCAGCCGCGCTTTTTCGCCACCGCTCATAGTGCCGACCGCTTGCTTGACCATATCTCCGCTGAAATTGAAGCTGCCCAAAAAGCTGCGCAGGTCTTGTTCGCCGGTGCGTTCCTTGACCGCGGTGCCGAGCTCACGCGCCATGCGCACCATGTGCTCCAGCGGGTTGTCTTGCGGGCGCAGCACGTCGAGCTCCTGCTGTGCGAAGTAGCCGATGTTGAGACCCTTGCCCTCGGTGACCTCACCGGCGAGTGCGCCCATTTCGCGCGCGATGGTCTTGACCAACGTCGACTTGCCCTGGCCGTTGGCACCCAGGATGCCGATGCGCTGACCGGCCTGCACCGAGCGGCTCACGCCGGTCAAGATGGTCTTGGGCACGTCGTCCACCACATACCCAAAACTCGCCTTGCTGATCGACAGCATTGGATTCGGGATGTTGCCCGGCTCCTTGAACTCGAAGGTGAAGTCGGCTTCGGCCAGCAGCGGCGCGATCTTTTCCATCCGCTCCAGGGCCTTCACGCGGCTTTGCGCCTGCTTGGCCTTGCTGGCTTTCGCCTTGAAGCGGTCGATGAACTTCTGCAGGTGCGCGATCTTGTCTTGCTGCTTGCCGAACGCGGTTTGCTGCAACGCCATTTGCTCGGCGCGCAGCGTTTCGAAGGCGCTGTAGTTGCCGCCGTAGCGCGTGAGCTGCGCATTGGCGATGTGCAACGTCACGTCGGTCACCGCATCGAGGAATTCGCGGTCGTGGCTGATGACGATCATCGTGCCCTGGTAGCGCTGCAACCAGGCTTCGAGCCAAACCAGTGCGTCGAGGTCCAGGTGATTGGTCGGTTCGTCGAGCAGCAGCAAATCGCTCGGGCACATGAGGGCGCGCGCGAGTTGAAGGCGCATGCGCCAGCCACCTGAAAAGCTGTTGACCGGTCCGTCGAGCTCATGGGTCTTGAAGCCCAGGCCCTGGATCAGAGCCTGGGCGCGCGGCACTGCGTCGTGCTCGCCGGCATCGGCCAGGTCGGTGTAGGCGTGCGCCAATTCCATGCCGATGTCGGCATCGTCCGGATTGGCTTCGTAGGCGGCCTCGATGGCGGCCAGCGTGTTGCGCACTTCGACCAGGCGCGTGTCGCCGCCGACCACGAACTCGGTGGCCGACTCGTCGGTCTCAGGCATGTCCTGCGCGACCTGTGCCATGCGCCATTGCTTGGGCACATAGAAGTCGCCGCCGTCTTCGTGCAGCGTGCCGTTGAAGAGCGCGAACAGGGTCGACTTGCCGGCACCGTTGCGGCCGACCAACCCCACTTTTTCGCCGGGGTTGAGGTTGACGGTGGCACCGTCGAGCAGCTTCTTGGCGCTGCGACGCAGAACGACGTTTTTTAGAGTAATCATTGACTCGGCGAAATTAGGCCCAGGGCTTCGACCGCGGCCAGCACCGTTGCGGTCTGGGTGTCGTGGGCAAGAATGAAAGGATCGCCGTAGATCGTTTCGTCGGGAAACTCGGTGATCAACGTCAGGGCGGGGCCCTGACGGTTGACCTCGCTGATCGTGCAGGCCGTGCCATGGATGACTTCGAAAGGAAGATCGCCGGCGTGGGCATTGTAACTGGCGAGCTGTTTTTTGTTGAACTCGACAAGGGCTGGCCGTGCTGCCAGCTGCTTGCAGACATGCTCGGCCAGCTGGCGTGCGCGCTTCGCCCAGCCCGCATGGTGCCGCACGATCAAAAAGAAGCCTTTGGGAATGGTCCATGCGCCGAAACCGCGCGGGATGTAGCCGCTCAGTGGCCGCGTCCATTCATGGGCGGGATAGCCATGGAGGTTGACGTGCAGGTTGGCGCCCGACAACGCGAGCGCCGTCTGCCGCGCCTCGCGCTCGTACCAGGGCGGCGCATCGCGGTATTCCAGGTCGTCGCCTAGTGCGGTGTAGCGGGCGGCGTGGTGCATATGGCGCGGCGCGTGAGCGCACAACTCGCGATGCAGCGCGTAGCCGTCGGGGTTCTCAAGCGGGATGAGCGCGAAGTGCGCATCGGGTCGTTGCGCGAGCGACTGTGCCGCGCGCAGTGCGCCGACCACGCCTGAGGTTTCGTTGGCGTGCTGCGCGCCGCTGACGATGACTGCGGGGCCGGCACCCGCGCGGTAGACGCCAGCGACGGTACGGCCTTGCCGTGTCGTGGCTTCGAACCGTCGACCGGCGATGCGGCTCAGCTCTGCAGCGATTCGAACGGGCGCGAGAGGGGCGACCGATTTTGCAAGCGGGACATCGCAGTCGATGTCGGCGCCGATCGGCGAGGCTGCAGCATCCGCGGCTGTTTCGGCAACCGCAGCGATTGCGGGATAGCTTTCAACCGCGACACGAAGCCGAATCGTGCCGCTGCTGTAACGCACGTCCGGCACGATTTGCCCAGGCTGCATTCGACGGTCTCCTTCGGGCCGACCACTCCGACGCTGAAAGATCTCCATCAGTGAAAAATACAGGTCTTCGTGCAGTGCTTCCTGTGTATCGATAAAGCCGGTTTCGTGCGGCGGCGAGTAGTGAATGCCGGGGAGGTCGACGCGGATGTCGAGCCGTTCGAAGTACGGCTCGGTGTCGGGCCACGCGTGACCTTGAACGCACTCGATGGCTCGCCGGAACAGCGCTTCATAGTCGGATTCGCGGCGGCCTTCGGTGATGCTGCCGTCGCGATGTTTCACGCTCAGCCACGCGGTCGGCGAGAGCAACGTCTCGCCGAGCGAATCGACATGCACGCGATTAGGGGCACGCACGATGTCGACGCGGTGCGCGCCACTGTGCGACTGCAACTCGACCCGGTATTGCGGCATGACGGCGGCGACCACCTGCGGCTCCAGACGAAGTTCGGCGCCTGCGACCATATCGACCAACGGGTAAGCCTCCAGCGCAAAGCGGCGTGGCGGCGCGTCGGGATGGACCGGGTAGTGCACCACCACGCGCGCCAGGTCGTTGCAATCGACATGTTCCAGAAAGTGATGGACCAGCGGCTTGTAGGCGCTCATGAAGCGTGCGTGGATGCCAGCCGCCGCGAGGCGCTGCTCGGCCGCGCGTCGGGCGGTGGTGCCTTCGTAGAGCCAGCCTTCTATCGACAAAGCCGGCTCTGCGCCTTTTGCATCGGCCAGCAATTCGCCCACCCACATGTCGAGCGTGCGAGGCAGTTGGAGTTCCAGAAGTACGGTCATGTTCAGGGTCGCCTTGTTCGCCAATCCGGGCCGGCGCCGCAGGGCCGGGCGCACGCCGAAAGACTAGTGCAAGTCGCGGACCAGCGTCTCGCGCGTGAGTAGCAACACCTGGTCTTCACCGGCCGAGGTTTCGAGCCACACGGCCTGCAGCTTTGGAAATGCAGCTTCGAAATGCGCCCGCTCGTTGCCGATTTCAAGGACCAGCACAGCGCTCTCGCTCATCTTTGCGGGCGCAGTCTCGAACAGCGTGCGAATGAAGTCCATGCCGTCCGTACCTCCGGCCAGCGCCAATGCAGGCTCCGCGCGGTACTCCGCCGGCAGCGCCTGCATGCTGGACGTGTTGACGTACGGCGGGTTACAAAAGATGAGGTCGAACAGTCCCGCGATACTCGCCAAGCCATCGGATGCGACCAGCGTGATGCGTTCGTCCAGCGCATGTCGCGTCACGTTGATGGCGGCGACTTCGAGCGCTTCGGTCGAAATGTCCGCGGCGATGACACTGACGTCCGGATACGTCATGGCGGCCAGAACGGCGAGGCTGCCGTTGCCGGTGCACAAGTCCAGAACTCGCTGCGTTTGCTCACCGAGCCAATAGTCGATGCTGCCGTCGACGATCAGCTCCGCGATGAAGCTGCGCGGCACGATGGCGCGCTCATCTGCGTAGAACGAAACGCCTTGGAGCCATGCTTCTTTTGTGAGGTAGGCCGCGGGTTGGCGGGTGTCGATGCGCCGCTGCAACAGCGCAGCGACCTTCGCTTCGTCGGCCGGCGACACGGCGCGGTCGACCACGCTATCGAGATCGTCGATCGGCAGCCGCAGTTGCCACAACACCAGCCATGCAGCTTCGTCGAAGGCGTTGACGGTGCCATGCCCGAAGGCGACACCGGCCTCGGTCAATTGCGTTGCGCCGGCTTCCACCAGCTCGATCACGCTGCGTACGTACTGCATCGGCTGCATCAGGAAAGCGACTTGTCGAGCCGTTCGAGCACGCGGCGGTAGATGTTCTTCAGTGTCTCGATCGATGCGACCTCGATGTGCTCGTCGATCTTGTGGATGCTCGCATTCACCGGCCCGAGTTCGATGACCTGCCTGCAGATCTTGGCAATGAAGCGTGCATCGCTGGTGCCGCCAGTGGTCGACAGCTCGGTCGCGATGCCAGTTTCATCGGCGATGGCCGAGCGCACTGCTTCGACCAGATCGCCCGGCGGCGTCAAAAACGGCAGGCCGCCGATCGTCCACGCCAGCGTGTATTCGAGCGCGTGCGCGTCCAGCACCGCTGTCACGCGTTGCTGCAAAGACTCGACAGTAGACTCGGTCGAAAAGCGGAAGTTGAAGTCGATGACGGCAGCGCCCGGAATCACATTGCCGGCGCCGGTGCCCGAGTGAAAATTGCTCACCTGCCAGCTTGTCGGCTGAAACGATGCGTTGCCGGCGTCCCAGCCACCCGCGGTGTTGATGGCGACAAGCTCTGCGAGGGCGGGTGCGAAAGCGTGCACCGGGTTCTTGGCAAGATGCGGATACGCGATGTGGCCCTGCACGCCCTTGATCGTGAGCTTCCCGCTCATCGTGCCGCGACGGCCGTTCTTGATCATGTCGCCGCAGCGCTCGACCGCCGTCGGCTCGCCGACGATGCAGTAATCGATGACTTCACCGCGCGCCGCCAGCGCGTTGCAGACGGTGACCGTGCCATCGACGCTCGGGCCTTCTTCGTCGCTGGTGATGAGCAGCGCGAGCGACACTGCCGGATCGGGCACTGCATGCAGAAACTCTTCAATCGCCACCACGAAGGCGGCGATGGACGTCTTCATGTCGCACGCGCCGCGGCCATACAGCTTGCCGTCGCGGTGCGTCGGCGTGAACGGGTGGCTGGTCCATTGGTCGACAGGGCCAGTCGGCACCACGTCGGTGTGGCCGGCAAAAACCAGCGTCTTGGCTCGCTCGCTCGAAGGCTTGGTAGCGGCAATCCGCTTCGCCCACAGATTGGTGACTCGACTATTCTTCGGCCCGCTTTCGATCGTTTCCAACGTGAAGCCGAGCGGCGCCAAACGCTCGCCGATGATTTGCTGGCAACCGCCGTCTTCGGGCGTGACCGAGGGGCGTGAGATCAGGTGTTCGGCAAGCTGGAGGGTTCGGGACATCGAAATCGGAGTGGGTTTGAAAGCTTAAAAGCGGACGTCGAGCGTGATGTCTGTGAACGTCGGTTCATCGACCTGGTCGAGCAGTGCGCGCTCGGCCGCTGGCGCCTTGGGCGCGTTGGCGTTTTGCAGGCGCCACATCAGGTTGGTCGGCGAATCGGCTTGCGACAAGCCTTCCTCGCGAGAAACGCGACCTTCGTTGATAAGGCGGGCGATGTCTTCCTCAAAGGTCTGCGAACCTTCGGCCATCGATTGCTCCATCGCTTCCTTGACCGCAGTGAAGTCACCCTTTTCGATCAGTTCGGCTACCAAGGCGGTGTTCAGCATGACTTCGAGCGCCGGCACGCGAGAACCGCTCGGCTGGCGCAGCAGGCGTTGCGCCACGATGGCGCGCAGGGCGCCGCCGAGGTCGCCGAGCAATGTGGCGCGCACTTCCACCGGATAGAAACTCAGGATGCGGTTCAGCGCGCGGTAGCTGTTGTTGGCATGCAGCGTTGCGACGCATAGATGGCCCGACTGCGCATAGGCGATGGCCGCGGTCATGGTTTCGCGATCGCGGATCTCGCCGATCTGAATCACGTCCGGCGCCTGCCGCAACGCGTTCTTCAATGCGATGTTGAGCGACTGCGTATCGCTGCCGACGTCACGCTGGTTCACCATCGATTTTTTGTTCGTGTAGGTGAATTCGATGGGTTCCTCGACCGTCAGGATGTGGCCGGTGGCGTTCTCGTTGCGATAGTCGAGCATCGACGCCAGCGTGGTCGTCTTGCCGGCGCCGGTCGCGCCGACCATCAGGATCAGCCCACGCTTTTCCATGATGAGCGTCTTCAAGATGTCCGGCAGATTGAGGTCGGCGAAGCTCGGAATCGTCGAGGCGATGTGCCGCACCACAACCGCATAGGTGCCGCGCTGGCGCATTGCGCTGATGCGGTAGTTGCCGGCGCCTTCGAGCGCGATCGCCATGTTGAGTTCGCCCATGCGCTCAAGTTCGGCGATGCGGCTTTCGTGCACGACTTCAGCCAGCAGATTGAGCGGTGCATCGGCCGGCAAGATCTGCGCGTTGATCGGCAAGCAACTCCCGTTGATGCGGATAAGCGCGGGCGAGTGCGCCGAGAGGTAGATGTCCGAGGCCTTGCGCTCGGCCATCAGGCGAAGAATGCGCTCCATCGTTCCGATCATCGAAATCTCCTCCGGCAGTTGAGTCGTCGTTGCAGTCGTGGTCGAAAAGAATCTAGTCGCGCAGCAGGTCGTTGAGGCTGGTGGTCGAGCGCGTCTTGGCGTCGACCTTCTTCATGATGATGGCCGCGTAGGTGCTGTACTTCCCGCCCGGCTTGGGCAAGTTGCCGGCAACGACGACCGAGCCGGCAGGCACGCGGCCATAGCTGACGGTGTCGGTGGCGCGGTCATAAATCGGCGTGCTCTGCCCGATGAAGACGCCCATCGACAACACCGAATTTTCTTCGACGATCACGCCTTCGACCACTTCGGAGCGGGCGCCGATGAAGCAGTTGTCTTCGATGATGGTCGGGCCGGCCTGCAGTGGCTCCAGCACGCCACCAATGCCGACACCGCCCGACAAATGACAGTTGGCGCCAATCTGCGCGCAAGAGCCGACGGTGGCCCAGGTGTCGACCATCGTGCCTTCACCCACATAGGCGCCGATGTTCACGTAGCTCGGCATCAGGATCGCGCCCTTGGCGATAAAGCTGCCGCGACGGGCCACTGCCGGCGGCACGATGCGCACGCCGGCTTCTTTCAGTTCAGCAGCCGACAGGTGCGAGAACTTGGTCTGCACCTTGTCGTAGAACCCGAGTGACCCCGCCTGAATTTGCTCGTTGTCCTTGAGCCGGAACGACAGCAGCACTGCCTTTTTGATCCACTGATGCACAGTCCATTGGCCGACGCTCTCGCGCGTGGCCACTCGAAGCTTGCCGTTGTTGAGTTCGCTGATCACGTGCTCGACGGCGTCGCGCACTTCGGCGGGCGCGTCTGCGGGAGACAGGTTGGCGCGGTTGTCCCACGCGGAGTCGATGGTCTGCTGGAGTTGTTGGGTCATGAGGAATCTTGGAAAGGAGTCTCGAAAGAAAAACGATGGCCTCAGCGGCCTTTTTGAACGAACTGGACGATGCGCCCGGCGGCTTCGACGCATTCGGCTGTGTCGGCCACCAGCGCCATGCGGATGCGACCCCGGCCCGGATTGATCCCCTGCGAATCGCGTGCCAGGTAACTCCCTGGCAAAACCGTCACATTGTATTGACCGTAGAGCGTCCGCGCGAAGCCTTCGTCGTCGCCGTTCCAGTCAGCGGGCAAGCCGGCCCACAGGTAGAAGGCTGCGTCGGGCAAGCGCACGTCGAGCACGGATTCGAGCATCGGCGTCACCGTGGCGAACTTGCTTCGGTACAGGGCGCGGTTGTCGACTACATGCGTCTCGTCACCCCAGGCCGCAATGCTGGCCGCGCCCACGGCGCCGCTCATCGCGCTGCCGTGGTACGTCCGATACAAAAGAAAGCTCTTGATGATGTCGACATCGCCCGCCACGAAGCCGCTGCGCATGCCCGGCACGTTGCTGCGCTTTGACAAAGATGTCATGGCGATCAGGTTCTTGAAGTCCGCACGACCCAATTTCGCAGCGGCCTCGAGTCCGCCGAGCGGCGGCTCGTCGCGAAAATAGATCTCGCCGTAGCACTCATCGGACGCGATGACGAAGCCGTAGCGATCCGACAGAGCGAAGAGCTTTTTCCATTCGGGGAGCGGCATGACGGCGCCGGTCGGGTTACCCGGTGAACACGCAAAAACGAGTTGCGTGCGCGCCCAGATGTCGACCGGAACGCTGTCCCAGTCGACCGCGAAATTGCGCGCCGGATCGCTCGGCGCGTACCAGGTCTCGGCACCGGCCAGCAAGGCCGAGCCTTCGTAGATTTGATAGAACGGATTGGGCGAGATCACGATGGGCGCTGGGCTGCGCGTGCTGTCGACCACCGCCTGCGTCAGCGAGAACAGCGCCTCGCGCGTGCCGTTGACCGGGAGTGCTTGCGTCGCCGGATCGAGCGTCACGCCGTAGCGGCTTTGCAGCCAATCGGTAAAGGCGGTGCGCAATTTGAGATCGCCTGCCGTTGCCGGGTACGCCGACAGAGCGCCGAGGCCGGCGGTCAGTGCGTCCTTGATGAACTGCGGCGTGGGATGTTTCGGCTCGCCGATGCCCAAGCTGATGGGCTTGAATGCCGGATTGGGAACGACGCCTTCGAAGAGCTTTCGCAGGCGCTCGAACGGGTAGGGCTGCAGTTTGGCGAGCAGGGGATTCATGGGTCGAATTATCGGCGAGCGGTGTGCTGAACCCGTGAATCAGGCCTTCGAGGCGATGCGCTGCCAAGCCTCGCGGGCCGTGACGATGGGGATGCCCTCATTGCTGACCAGCGGCAGCAGATCGCGCCGGTCGCCCGAGGCGATCAGGTCGGCCGCGCCGGCCAAAGCTGCGGCAAGCACCTCGTCATCGTCAGGATCTGTGGGGACCACGCGCGGCACGCTGGCGGGCCTCACCACGACGGCCAGCAGGCGCAAATCGCCAGTAATGCCATCCGGCGTTTGGCCAGCCAAACGGTTGGCGAACTTTTCGTGCAGCGGCAGCTGATCGTCAACGGGGAGGTGCTAGGGCGCTATGGCGCGACGGCGGATCACAGCTACGACGGCACGGTGTTTGCCCAGATGGGGACTTTTTTCAAGTCCGACAGTCAGTTCAGTTTCGGGTACCAGCCGATCGACGGGAACTATCCTGCGGGCAGTCCGGGTACCTATGCGGTGGCCGCAGGCGACACGCTGCAGACGATCGCCAAGGGAGCCTATGGGGATGCGAACCTCTGGTACCTGATTGCGGACGCCAACGGGTTGTCGAGCAACGGGGACTTGAGGGCCGGGCAGGTGCTGACGATTCCCACTGCGGTGGGGAGTGCGAACAATGCCAACACCTTCAGGCCTTATGACCCGAGCAGGATCACGGGGAACACCAGTGCGACCTTGATGGCGCAGCCGGGGGGGGTAGGACAAGGGGTGTGGGGCGATTGGGACGCTCATCGTGGTGATCATTGCGGTGGTGGTGACCGTGATCACGGAGGGCGCAACGTCAGAGCTGCTGGCCGAGTCGATCATGTCGAGCGCCGGGTCGATGTCGGCTGCGGAGTTCGCCACTGCAGCGGCGGTGTCCAACGTTGCCGCCGGCGTGGCGGGTGCTGTGGCAGGCAGCATTGCCAGTCAGGCCGTGGGCGTGGCCATCGGTGCGCGAGACTCTTTCAGCTGGAAGGGTGTGGCATTGGCTGCGGTCAGTGGCGGTGTCAGCAGCGGCTTGGGCGGCTGGGCGCCTTTGGCCAGCGAGGCCACCGTGGGCAATGCGATCGTTCGCTCGGCCGTTGGGAATGCGCTCACGCAGGGCGTCGCTGTGGCAACCGGGTTGCAGGCGAGCTTCAGCTTGAAATCGTGGCAGCCAGCGCGGTCGGGGCCGGGGTAGGCCAAGCCGTGGGCAACGCAATCGGCACCAGCTTCGGCACGGACGCGTTCGGGCAGTTCGCCAGGGGCGCCGTGTCCAGCTTTGCGGCCGGTACTGCAGCAGCGGCGATGCGAGGCGGCAAGATCGCGATTCAGCAAGTTGCCACCGACGCATTCGGCCATGCTTTTGGTGAGTCGGTTGCGTCTGCCAATTCCAGCATTGGGGAGCAGGCCTACGGCATGACGGCTGGCGAAGCGGAGGAGAGATCGGCGGCGCGTGAGGTGTACGGGCAGCAGTTCCAGCAGGCAAGCGGCGTTTCGATTCCTGGCATTGTGGACGGCACAGGCGATCATGTTGTGTTAAAAGACACGCCAGCAAACCAATGGACGTCATCATTGCCGAACGTCAATGCTGACTTCATGGGACCGAGGCTTTCAAACGACGACGCCTCGAATCTGTTGGACACACTGGGCTTGAATCGCCAGACCTACAACGATGGTCTGGGTGTGCAGATGGCTCGTGCCAACGTGGTGAACGGGCGAATCCAAATTGCACCAGACGATGGCGGCGTTCCATCAGTGAGCTTGCCCAACAACGTAGGCGCCAAAGGCTTCTCGCCGTCTGACTT
>JANXTS010000016.1 GCA_025352265.1 Variovorax sp.
GGCGACGAGGCGCTGGTCGTGCGCAGCATCGGGCTGGTCGATTCGCTCGCGGGGCTCGGTCAGGTGATCGTGCAGGCCAGGAACGGCCGCACCGTGCTGGTGTCGGACGTCGCGCGGGTCGAGTTCGGTCACAAGCCGAGGTCCGGCATCGTCGCCTACGACGATCACGACAGCGTCGTCGAAGGCGTCGTGAGCATGACCAAAGGGCAAAACGCCGCCGTGGTCGTGGCTGGTGTCGAAAAAGCCATGGAGGCGCTGGCACAGCGCCTACCGCGAGGCGTTACCTTGCCGGTGGTCTACAAGCGAACCGACCTGATCCACCAGACGGTCGACACGGTGGTCGAGAACCTGGTGACAGGCGCCTTGCTGGTGATCGTCATTCTGGTCGTGTTCCTGCGCAACTGGCGCGCCGCGGTCATCGTCGCGACGGTGATCCCGCTGTCGCTGCTGTTCGCTTTCATCATGCTCGACCTGCGCGGCATACCGGCCAACCTGATCTCGCTCGGAGCGGTCGATTTCGGCATCATCATCGACAGCGCTGTCGTGCTGGTGGAGGCATTGATGGTCCGGCTCGCCCTGGACCGGAGCCTCTCGGTGACTGCGCCGGCGCCAGCATCGGTGCTTTCGATGCCCGGCGCCGCCGAACAAAAGGCGCTCACCTTTCACTCGCGGCTGCGGGTGCTGCGCGAGACGGTGGTGGATTTGGGCCGGCCGATCCTTTTCTCCAAGGGGATCATCATCATCGCGTTCCTGCCGATATTCACCTTCCAGCGCGTCGAAGGAAAGATCTTCGCGCCCGTGGCTTTCACGCTGACCTTTGCGTTGCTCGGTGCCCTCGTGCTGACCGTCACGCTGGTGCCGACGCTGCTGCGTTTTGCCATGCGCGGCGCGAACATGGCCGAGCGTCGCAGCCAGTGGATGGAGCACCTGCAGTCGGGCTACCAGCGCCTGCTCCAGTGGGGTGGCGTGCGGCGCGGCGTTGTCTTCACCCTGTCGCTGGTGGTGCTGGGTGCGACGCTGTTGCTGGCACCGTTGCTCGGCAGCGAGTTTTTGCCCAAGCTGGACGAAGGCAACATCTGGCTGACCATCACCTTGCCGACCTCGACCGCCATCGAAACCACCAAGCAGGTCGAGCGCAAGGTGCGTGCGGTGCTGCGCAGCTATCCGGAAGTGCGTCGGGTCATCACGCAGGTCGGGCGACCCGACGACGGCACCGATGCCAAGGGGCCGAACAACCTGGAGGTGCTGGCTGACCTGCAACCACGCAACAAGTGGCACTTTGCCGACAAGCGGGCGCTGGTGGAAGACATGACTCGCCGCCTTGCAGCCCTTCCCGGAGTGCCGACCAATTTTTCGCAAGTGATCGAAGACAACGTCGAGGAAGCGTTGTCTGGCGTCAAAGGCGAGATCGCCGTCAAGGTCTACGGGCCGGACCTGCAGGTGCTGGAAAAGAAGAGCGATCAGATCGCCACCGTGCTGCGGGGATTGCGCGGCGCGGCCGATGTCGCGGCGATCCGGATCGGGGGGCAGAGCGAGATCGACGTCAAGGTCGACCGGCGGCGTCTCGCGCGCCTGGGGATCAGCGTGGCGGACGTCAACACGGTCATTGCAAGTGCGCTGGGCGATGTGGCGGTGAGCAGCTTCTACGAGGGCGACCGGCGCTTCGACGTAACGATGCAGG
This sequence comes from Variovorax sp., assembly GCA_025352265.1. Classification (GTDB taxonomy): domain Bacteria; phylum Pseudomonadota; class Gammaproteobacteria; order Burkholderiales; family Burkholderiaceae_C; genus Variovorax. The sequence goes on from JANXTS010000016.1 coordinate 1,682, forward strand.
TCACCGAAAGCGCGCGCGCTTCGATCGACGACATCGGTGCGCTGCAGGTCAATCTGCCGGACGGCGCTGGTACGGTGTCGCTCGACCAGGTTGCGCACATCGCATTGCGGCAGGGCGCCTCGCGGGTGAGCCGCGAAGGCGGTGAGCGCAATGCGTCGGTCAAAGCCAATCTGCTGGGGCGCGACCAGGGCAGCTTCATCGACGAGGCGCAGCGCGCGGTAGCGGCGCAGGTCGTGTTGCCGCCGGGTTACCGCATTACGTGGGGCGGCCAATTCGAGAACCAGCAGCGCGCCGTGAAGCGGCTCGCGGTGATCGTGCCGATCAGCGCACTGCTGATTTTTTCGCTGCTGTTCTGGGCCTTCGGCTCGGTCCGATACGCCTGCTTGGTGCTGGTACTGGTGCCATTCACCCTGATCGGCGGCATCGCGGGCCTGGCGATCGCGGGGCTTCACTTCTCGGTGTCGGCTGCCGTCGGCTTCATCGCCGTGGCGGGGATATCGGTGCAGAACGGCGTGATCATGGTGGAGCACATCGCCGACAACCTCGATGCCTCGGTCTCGCTTTTCGAGAATGCTGTGACGGGCGCGGTCGCCCGGCTGCGTCCGATCCTGATGACGGCACTGATGGCCGGCCTGGGCCTGCTGCCGGCTGCGCTGTCGCACGGCATCGGCTCCGAAACGCAGCGTCCGTTCGCGGTGGTTATCGTCGGCGGCGTGGTGTCGGCGACGCTGTTCACGTTGCTGTTGCTGCCACTGCTGTATCCGATTTTTGCGGGCAGCAAGCAGAAGCCGCAAGAGGATCTCGAACCCGCTGTCGTTCCTGTTGTCGGGGGCACACCATGACGTTTCTACGATATGGGTTTGCAGCAGTCTCGCTGGCACTGGTTGCCGGTTGCGCGGTCGGCCCCGACTTCGTTGCGCCTGCAACACCGACGCCGTCGAATTACACCGCTGCGCCGGTTGCAGTGGTCACCAGCGGCACCGACATTCCCGCGATGTGGTGGGAGCTTTTCAAGTCGCCCGAGCTGAGCCGACTGGTGGCGCGCGCGCTGTCGAACAACCCCGGAGTCGAGTCGGCGCAGGCCGCACTCAAGGTCGCGCGTGAAAACGCCGAGGCGCAGCGCGGCGCATTCTTTCCGCAGGTCAGCGCGACCACAGCGTCGAGCCGGCAGTCCTCGTCGACCACGCTCTCGTCCCCGCTGACCGACAACCGCTACATCTTCAACCTGCACACGGCGCAGCTGAATATCGCCTACACGCCCGATGTCTTCGGGGGCAATCGGCGATTGCTCGAATCGCAGCAGGCGCAGGCCGACGCGCAGCAATTCCTGTACGAGGCGACGCGCCTCACGCTGGCCGCCAACGTCGTTCTTGCTGCTGTCACCGAGGCATCGATTCGCGGACAGATCGCAGCCGCGAACGACACCTTGCGAGCGCAGCAACGCCAACTCCTGCTGCTGCAGCGGCAACGAAAACTGGGTGCCATCGGCATCGCAGACACGGCCGCCCAGGAAAGTCTGCTGGCTCAGACGCAAGGCGCGTTACTACTGCTGGAAAAGCAGCTCGCGCTGCAACGCAACCAGTTGTCGACCTTGCTCGGGCAACGACCCGACGAGCCACTGCTCGAACACTTCGAGTTGGCCGATCTGGTGCTCCCCGCCGCGCTGCCATTGAGCCTGCCATCGCAACTGGCCGGCCAGCGCCCCGACGTGCGTGCGGCGCTGGCACAACTGCAGTCGGCGAGTGCGCAGATCGGGGTCGCCGTAGCTGCCCGATTGCCGGCCATCACGCTCACTGCGGGCGCCGGTTCGAGCGCGCTGACCGTGGGCAGCCTGTTCGGGCCAGGTACGGGTTTCTGGGCACTTGGCGCAGGACTCGCTCAGCCACTGTTCGATGGCGGCACTTTGCTGCACCGGCAACGCGCTGCCGAGGCCACATACGAAGAGGCAAGGGCGCAATACCGCGGCGTGGTTGTCGGCGCCTTCCAGAGCGTTGCAGATGCGCTCCAGGCAATCGACCACGACACGCGGATGGTCGATGCGGCAGCGCAGTTCGAGGCTGCTGCCGCCCGGTCGCTGCGGGCTGCACAACACCGCTTCGATGCGGGCGACACCGGCTTGTTCGAAGTGCTCGGTGCCCAATTGATCGAGAGTCAGGCCAAGAGCACAGCGGTGCAAGCGCGAGCCAGTCGCTATGCCGACACCGTCGCGTTGCTTCAGGCGCTCGGCGGTGGCTGGTGGAATCAGCCGGTCCCGCGCTAGCGTCTTGAATCGCGCGGCAGGACGGCGCGGCTCCGTTCAGCTCCGTCAGCCCATGCGCGTGGGCAGCCAGAGCGCGATGATCGGGAAGGCGATGAGGATCACCAGCCGCAGCATGTCGGTCACGATGAAGGGCAGCACGCCTTTAAAGATCGTCGTGAAGCTCACTTCCTTCACCACGCTTTTTATAACGAAGACGTTCATGCCCACGGGCGGATGGATCAGCCCGAGTTCGACTGTCATGACGATGATGACGCCGAACCAGATCGGGTCGAACCCCAGGTGCACGATCACCGGATAGATGATCGGCACCGTCAGGATGATCATCGCCATGGCGTCCATCAGGCAGCCGAGCACGAGGTACATCAGCATGATGAGCGCCAGTACCCCGTAACGGCCGATGCCGAGCCCCGTGAGGAACTCGGTCAGCTTTTGCGGGCTCTGTGTGATGGTCAGAAAGTAGCCGAAGAGCAGCGCGCCGATGAGTACGGTGAACACGGCTGCCGAGGTGCGCGTGGCCGAAAGCAAGGCCTCGCGGACCTTGGGCCCGTCGAGCTTGCCGCGCAGCAGCCCGAGGATGAAGGCGCCGCTGGCACCCACGCCGCCGGCTTCGGTGGGTGTGAAGAAGCCGCCGTAGAGCCCGCCGATCACGAAGATGAAAAGCACGAGCGGCGCCCACACGTTCTTCAGGTCGACGAGCCGTTCCGACCATGGCTTGTTCTCGCCCGCCGGCAGCCAGTCGGGCCGTACCTTGACGATGAGCGCGATGGTGATCACGTACATCAGCATCGCCAGCAGACCTGGGATGATGCCGGCCATGAAGAGCTTGCCGATGTCTTGTTGGGTCAGGATGGCGTAGACCGCGAGCACAGTCGACGGCGGCAGGATGGCGCCGAGCGTGCCACCCGCCGCGATCACCCCGGTCGAGAACGACTGCGGGTAATTGAAGCGCCGCATCTCCGGATAGGCCACGGCCGAGAAGGTCGCCGCCGTGGCGACCGACGAACCGCAGATGGCCGCGAAGCCGCCGCAGGCCAGCACGGTGGCCACGCCGAGTCCGCCCCGCAAGTGGCCGATCATCGAGTTGGCCGCCTTGAAGAGTTCCCGGCTCACGCCCGACACCGACACCAGCGCGCCCATCAGCATGAACATGGGGATGACGCCGAAGGTGTAGTCGGTGACGGTGCGCATCGAGGTCTGGCCGACCAGCTTGAGCGCGGGCATTGGCCCGACGATCCACGCATAGCCGGTAACGCCGACGAGCCCCATCGCCATGCCGACCGGCACGCGCAACAGCATCAGCGCGAAGAGCGCGACGAAACCCAATACCGCTATCGCATCAGCGCTCATTCGTCTGCTCTCTGTTCAGGCTTGACTTCGTCCAGCTGCTCGGGATGAAAAACAAGGCGATAGGTCCGGATCGCGATTAGCAGCACCGCACAGACATCGCCGAACCATGCGACCGCATAGAACGGCCAGGTCGGGATGTTCATGTCGTAGGTCTGCACGTTATCGACGTAAGTGCCTCGCACCTTGTCGAACAGCATGGCGGTCTGTACTGCCACCACGAAGAGCAGTACCAGCGTCGCAAAGATGTCGATCGCCCGCTTCATGCGCGGGCCGGCGGCCGACCACACCAGGTCGACCGTGATGTGGCTGCCGCGGTAGCTGGTCGCCGCGATGCCCCAGAAGATCAGGATGCCGAGAAACATGCGACCGAAGTCGTAGGCATCGGGAATCGAGGTGTTGAAGAACTTGCGCAACACCACCGCGATGAAGATGTTCAGCGCAACGAGGCCGACGAAGATGGCCGCCAGCCACTCGATGCCGTTGATCATCCGGTCCATTACGCCGACCCGGCGCTTCCCGCCGGACAAAGGGGCCACCGAGCGCATCGACTACAGCGCCGCCTTGTTCTTGGCGAGGCTGGCCTTGAGACCGTCCATTACCGCTTTCGGATCCTGGCCTGCCTTCTTGACGGCGTCGCCCCACTGCACTTCACCCGGCGCCGTTGCCTTGCGCCATGCATCGAGTTGTTCGGGCGTCAGCTTGTAGATTTCGTGGCCGGGTTGCGCCGCGATCTTGGCATGTCCGGCGAACTCAAAGTCGGCCCACGGTGCGGCTACGCGCTCGGCCCATTCGCTGGTGCAGTGATCGTCGATGACCTTTTTCTGGGCGGCCGACATACCTTCGTATTTGTCTTTGTTCATACCCCAGACGAAGGGTGTGACGTAGAGCGGTACGTCCATATGAAAGCTCACGACCTTGTCGATGCCGAAGAGGCCGATGGAGCCCCACGGAAAGGTGATGGCGTCGGCCACGCCGCGCTCCAGCATGTCGCGCGACTCGGGCGCCGACGCCTGCACGTTGGTGCCGCCGAGGGCAGTCACCATCTGGCCGATGGTGCTGGTGGCGGGCCGAATCTTCATGCCTTTGATATCGCTCGGCAGCGTGATCTTCTTGCGCGCATGAAAGGTGCCGGGGTCGTGCACGAAGGCGAAGCAGAACTTGATGTCCTTCATTTCCTTGGCGGCGTAGGGTCGGTACCACTCGTCGATGGCGGCCGAGCCACTCTTGCCGTTGGCGAAAAGGAAGGGCAGCGAGGCGCCGGCCATCACCGGAAAGCGGCCGGGCTGGTAGCCGGGGTTGATGTAGGCGAAGTCGGCAATGCCGTCGCGCGCCATGTCGTAGTGGTCGAACGCCTTGCCCAGTTGCTCCGACGGAAAGAGCGTGGCGGTAATGCTGCCGTTGGACGCTTTCTTGATGTCGTCGGCCCACGCCTGCAAGGAAGGGTTGAGCGGATGCTGCGCGGGCACCCAGCTCGACATCTTGAGGTTGACCGGCTTGTCCTGCGCCTGAGCGGGCAGGGCGGTGGTCAACGCTGCGGCCAGCGCGAGCAGGGCCGCGGGAAATCCAATGCGGGAAGTTTTCATGTCTTGTCTCCTTGAGACTTGGCTCTCGGTGTTTGCAAATCCAATCCGGTTATGTTTTATAAGAATTTTGCGGTGCCGCCTATTCGCGTTTTCCTTGGGTGCACGGCCTCTCGCCGGCAGCGCCCGAAGTCCCGAATTTCGCCTACTCGAACACACAAAATGCGCTAACTTTTGGAGGAGCTGCTTGGAGCTTCTTCGCTGCCACACGGCCGGCCAAGCCATCCGAACACATGAGGGACACGCAGTGAAAGCCACGCACAGGCGCATCTCAACCGACAGATGCGAAGCAGAAAAATGAAACGTTCGTCGACGCGCTTCGGCACCATCGCATGGACCATGGTCTTCACGCTGGCGGCCACCCTGGTGGTGCTCAACTTCAGCAGTGGTGAAAAGAAACTCGATGAGCAGATCAAGCGGGAATACTCCGTGCAGGATGCGCAGTACCAGCAGGCGCTCTGGTGGCCGCGATGAATCGCGGGGTCCTTTGCTCGAAGCGGGGGCCGAGATCAACGAGCACCAACCGACCATGTTCCACGTCAAGGTGTCTACGGTCGATAGCTTGCTGTGGTCGCAGTTAGAAGCGACGGCCATTTGCTGCATTTGCGTGCGTCGCGATTTGAACCTACGCCGAAGTGACCGTGGCGATGACAACCGCGGTAATTCGCTTCGTGAAAATTAACCTCCTCCCGTCGCAAGAGGGCCAACCCGCCTCGCACGAGGCATCACAGGAGACTGTATGGCGACTGATGACGGACAACTCGGCAATGGTGAGCCGAATCGCGATCCAATTACCGGAGCACCTGGTGCCCACCCGGTCGGAACCGGGCTCGGCGCCACCGGCGGTGCCCTCGCAGGCGCAGCCGCAGGCTCGCTGGCGGGCCCGGTCGGCACCGTTGTCGGCCTTGTCGCCGGCGCGCTGGTGGGTGGGCTGGGCGGCAAGGCCGTAGCCGAAAGCGTCAACCCGACGATGGAAGACGCTTACTGGCGCGAGAACTATGCGACCGAGAGCTATGTCGATGCCGGCCGTCCTTACGACGACTACGGCCCAGCCTACGAACTCGGCTGGTCGGCGCGCGCACAACGCGGCCGCGATTTCGATGCTGTCGAACCTGCCTTGGCTACCGAGTGGAGCAGCCGACGCGGCAGCTCGGCTCTCGAGTGGTCGGACGCACGCCCTGCAACGCGCGCAGCATGGGATCGGGCCGACGAAACCTATTACGGCAAGCAGGCCAATGGCAGCGACATCGTTAACCATGAAGAGCTGTCCAACAGCGGCGTGGTCGATGTGCTCAACGACCTTCTGGAAAACGCCCGCGACGGCGAGTACGGTTTTCGCACTTGCGCGGAGCAGGTAGAGACTGCCTGCGCGAAGCAGCTTTTTGCCAGCCGCGCCGAGGGTTGCCACCAAGCTGGTGAAGAACTTGTCGTGCTCATCCGGGCCTATGGCGGCGAGCCGGCATCGGGCGGCACCGCCACTGGCGCGTTACACCGTGGTTGGGTGCAGATCAAGGGCAGCGTCGGCGCGGACAGTGAGCTGTCGATTCTCGAATCGTGCGAGCGGGGTGAAGACTCCGGCATTGCACGTTATCGCAAAGCCCTTAAGCAGAGCCTGCCTGCGGATGTTCGCGCAGTCGTACAGAAGCAGTCAGAGGGTGCCCAGCGCAATCACGACCAAATCCGTGATTTAAGGAATGCTGCACGCGAACGGACCTGAATTTGGCTAGTTGGCTAGGGCCAACGCTCCAGCGGCAGTCATGCAGCAGGAACGGGCTGGCCCAGGATGGCACCCGTAAGGCCTTGTTCCGGCGTTGGCGGTGACGCCACATCGCCCCACTGCACGACACTTGCCCGGAGCGCTTCCATCAGGTCATCCGCCATGGCCTCGAGCAGGCGAACCTCGCGCTGATCGAGCGCCTGCGGCTCGGTGTCGAGCAGGCACAAAGTGCCGAGCACATGTCCGTCGATGTCTTTAAGTGGCGCGCCGGCGTAGAAGCGAAGTCCTTTGGACTGGAGCGAAGGATTGCCTGCAAAACGCATGTCTTTCGCAATGTCGGGCACCACCAGCGTCTGGCCATTGGCAACCACATGCCCGCACATCGAGGCGGAGCGGGAGACGCCCATGTCTTTATCACCCGCCGCGGCCATCTCTGCGCCAGAAGCGACGCGCAGACTGCCGAACGAGCCCCTGACCTGCTGCGAGTCAGCGTCGATTAGCGACACCATCGCCATCGGCACATCGAAGATGTCGGCAGCGCGCTTGGATGCCGCGTCGAAGAGCGCCTGAGCGCGCGGGTCCAGTGCGCCACTCGCGCGCAGTGCCGCGAGCCGTTGCGCATCGGCTTCCGGCACGACTGCTTGCATAAAGCCTTCGCTGAGGTGCGCCCCCATCAACGCAGCGATGCGCACTGCAGCCTCGCCTATCGATGTGACGACCGCGTCGGCGCCGAGTGCCTTGCACGCTTCTTCGCCGAGCAATTCGGCCGGGGCATTCCACAAGCCGAGCACGACTTGCACGTTGGGCCAGCGCCGCTTCAAGCGCCGACAGAAATGTCGCGCTTGCACGGCAGGCTCGGGACTCAAATAGGAAATGCAGACGACTTGCGCCCCGTCGAGTGCCAGCCCGGCAATGTAGTCCGCGGTCACCGTCCCGGCGGGACGGTGAATGGATGGGTACTTATTGAGCGACAGTGAATGCGCCAGCATGCGCGCTGCCAACGCGTCGACCTCCCACTTGCCGCCGATGCACACCACCCCCGGACCACCGACCGCTTCCGGCTCTGGATGCTGTTCCCGCAAGTCGTCGATAACTGCATCCATGCCGATCACGACCCGGTGCCGGTGTTCTGCCGTGGCCACGCTGGCGTGATCGCTCGACGCCATGCGCAGCACCGGCAGACCGGTCTCGCTATAAAAGCCGATCACGTTTCCGTCGACCACCTGCTCGCTTGCCAATTCGCTGGCTTCCTCGACATCGCCGGCAATCAGCCGCTGGTAGATGCGCGTGGGCGTGTCCAGCGCTGCCTTGCTTCCCAGCAGCACATCCAAAAAACGAAGCCGCGGAAGATGGCGCCCGATCACCAGCAGACACACGGTGAGCGGCGTCGACATGATCAGGCCGACCGGCCCCCACAAGGCAGTCCAGAAGGTGGCCGATACCATCAAGGACATTGCAGACAGGCCAGTGCTCGCGCCATACAGCCACGGCTCGATCACGTTGTTGCTGAGCATCTCCAGCGCCACGATGAGTCCGACGGTCCACAGCACCATGCTCCATCCAGGATCGACCGCAAACGCAAGCGCTAAAGGAAACACCGCAGAGATCATCGGCCCGATGTAAGGCACGAATCGCATCACCGCGGCCACCGCGCCCCAGAGGATGGCGCCCGGCACGCCGATAAACCACAACCCCACGGCCATCGGCACGCCATAGCTCAGGTTGACGATGAGCTGCATCGTGAGGTACTTGCTGATGCGCTGCCCGGCATCGTCCATCGCGTCGGTCGACCGATGCAGGCTACCGCCCCACAGACGCAGCAGTCGGTCTCGCAGGTCCAGGCGGTCTAACAGAATCAACACCACGAAGACCAGCACGATGCCGGCGTTGGCCAGCGGTCCGCTGGCAGCCTCTAAAAAATGGACTGCCTGTTGGAACGACGACGGCGGGCGCTCTGCCAGCTGCACTTGTTGCTGCGGCGGTGGCGATGAATTGGTTTTGGTTCGGGCGGTGCTGGTGTTGGTGTTGGTACCGGTGCCACTGGGCCCAGTTACGGAAGCCGTTTGGTCGACCTCGCTCTTCAAAGTGTTGAAGGTTTTCACCACACCGTCGAACATGCCGGGGCGGGCGGCGCTTTCTCTGAGGTCCTGCAACTTGGTCTTGATGTTGCTCTGGTAAATCGGAAGCTGCGCGCTCAGCGTGCTGACCTGACTGCCCAGAAAAAGTCCTGCCAGGCCGATCATGCCCAGGGCAAAGACCACCACGGTGATGACCGCCGGCCCGCGCGGAAGGCCCCAGCGCTTGAGCCGCATCACGAGTGGGTCGAGCACGAAGCCGAGCAGAAACGCAAGCGCCAGAGGAATCAGGATCTCGCGCCCGAAATACAGCGCGGCGATGATCATGGCGCCGGTGACCAGGCCGATCATCAGCTTGAGCTCGGGCACGACCGTGGCGAGCGCAGACAGTGAGCCGGATGACGGCTCCAATCGTGCGAAGTCCGACGCGGCGCCGACGCCGGATGGGCCGGCGGTTCCCTTGCCTACGCGCTGAACGCGCTGCCGTTCACCGGACTGTTCTCTCTCCATCGCACGCCTCCCGTTCAACGAAGTCGGCACTGTGCTACCGCCGACGTCGCCCCGTAGTCGTCCGGTCACGCGACGCAAGGTAGTCCGGCTGCCCGACTGGCGACGGCGATCCGCTGGTCATCGACAAGTCAGGGGCAAATGCCATCATCCGCCCGTGAAAAAGTACATCCCTTCCTTTTTGCGCCACGTCGGCCCCGGTGTCATCACGGGTGCGGCCGACGACGATCCGTCGGGCATCGCGACGTACACGCAGGCGGGCGCGCAGTTCGGCACCGGGCTGCTGTGGACGGTGTTCCTGTCGCTGCCTTTCATGATTGCTATCCAACTGGTGTCGGCACGCATCGGGCGCGTTACGGGCAAGGGAGTGGCGGCCAATCTGCGTCAACATCTGCCGGCACCATTTCTGGCAGTGCTGGTCGGTCTGCTGGTGGTGGCCAACACCATCAACATCGCGGCCGACATCGCGGCGATGGGCGAATCGCTCAAGCTGGTGGTCGGCGGATTGGCACACTTTCATTCGTTGATGTTCGGCGTGGTTACGGTGCTGCTGCAGGTGTTCGTGCCGTACAGCAAGCTGGCGCATGTGCTCAAGTGGCTCACGCTCACGCTCTTCGCATACGTCGCCACAGTGTTGGCGGTGCACGTGGACTGGGGCCGGGTCTTGTATGACCTGGTGGTGCCCAAGCTGCAGTTCGACGGCGGCTATTGGATGATGATCGTCGCACTGCTCGGGACCACGATTTCGCCCTATCTGTTCTTCTGGCAGGCCTCGCAAGAAGTAGAAGAACTCCGACTAAAGGGTGGCCAGCGCGGCACCGACGAAGAGGTCTTGCACGACCTGGCCCGCGTCAAGCAAGACACCTGGATCGGCATGACGTTCTCGAACCTCATCGCGTTCTTCGTGATGGTGGTGGGTGCGTCGGTGCTCTATGCCGGTGGGGTGCACGACATCACTTCGGCCGCACAAGCCGCAGAGGCATTGCGCCCGCTGGCGGGCGACTTCGCCTTCTGGCTCTTTGCCGGCGGCATCATCGCTACCGGCCTGCTGGCGGTGCCGGTGCTGGCCTCTTCAGCCGCCTACGCTGTTGCCGAGGCCTTTGGATGGGAAGAGGGGCTAGAGCGGCACTGGCGCGAGGCCAAACAGTTCTACGCGATCATCACCGTGGCAACGTTGGTAGGCACGGCGCTGGGTTTCACGCCGATCGACCCGATGAAGGCGCTTTACTGGAGCGCGGTCATCAACGGGGTGGTAGCGGTGCCGATCATGGCCGCGATGATGGTGCTGACTACGCGCACCGATGTCATGGGCCGCTTTACCTCAGGCCGCAAGACGCGGTGGCTCGGGTGGGGCGGAACTGCGCTGATGGGGTTCGCGGCGTTGATGATGGGTTGGGATCTGGTGCATTGACGGGTTGCGCGGCCGGTTGGCCGTATTCAAAGAACAGAGCGTTTCCAATTCGTGGCGACAGGGGTGAACACCCTGGTCCGATAGTCGCATTGGAGCTCCGGCGCCCTGCCGGCCAGGAACATGCAAGGCGCAAAAACGCAACAAGCAAAACAGTTTTGCGAGGCAGCCGCCAGCCGAACGACCGCGGCTTGCACATACTTGTTCTTTGTCTCACCAGCCAACAAACCTTTTCACCATGAGTCAGTTCAGACACTCGCTGCGTGACCTCGACATCGTCATGCCCTACAGAGAGGCGAGTGACGAACGTCGGGAGAATCTTTACGCCGTTCTCGCGCACCTCGCATTAACCTATTCGGATTACCGGATCTGGCTGATCGAAGCCGATGAGACTCCCAAATTTGAATGGTCACGTGCAAGCGACAGCCATATTCGCCACGTCTTTGTTCCGCACTGGGGCGCCTTTCCAAAAGCTGCGCTTTGCAATATCGGCGCGAGGCTCGCGTCCAGTCCGATCATCTGCTTCCACGATGCGGATTCGATTGGGAATCCAGCGCAAATGATGTCTTGCGTCGCCGGCCTGCTCGACGGGGATGAAAGCGAAGTTCTTTGTCCGTACTCGAAGGTCATCAATGTGACGGGGGCTCTCAAGCAATCATTCGTCCAGCTGCCGCGCTTCGATTGGTTCGCCCAGTTAGTGGATCCCGCTAGTCTGCCTCCTGATGCCCAGCTCCTGTACGTGGGCGCCAACGGCGGCATCGTGTTCTTTCGGCGGGACGCCTATGCCCGCGTCGGTGGGTACAACGCGCAGCTCGAAGGATGGGGCGGCGAAGATGACGAACTGTTGAGCAGAGCGACAAGACTTGGGTTGCGGTGGCACAGTTTTTTAGTACCACTCATCCACCTGCATCACGATGCAAGTTCGCGAGATGCTGCCATCGCCGCGACGCGCGGCTCGAAGAATGTCATGGCGGCGGAAGCCGCCAGAACCATGCCCTTGGTTGAGCTGGAAGAGATGGCGACTCGCCTTTCCGAAAACTTCCGGGCGCCAACTTTTCAAGCGAGAACCAAGTGACGACTCTCTACCCGCTCGTGGCCGCCCGACACGGCCGTTTTTTTGTGAACAGCAACGACACGTATGTCGGCCAGAGCCTCCGCCGCTACGGCGAATGGTCCGAGCCCGAGATCGCTCTCTTCAGCCAGATCGTGCGCGCCGGCGATGTCGTCATCGAGGCAGGCGCCAACATAGGATCGCACACGATCTGGCTCTCCAAGCAGGTTGGCGAGGCAGGCTCGGTATATGCCTTCGAGCCGGCCCGACACACCTTCCAGCTTCTTTGCGCCAACCTGATTGCCAATGAATGCCTCAACGTTCGCGCCTTGCAGCAGGCCGTAGGTTCGACCGTTTGCGAGCTCGATTTCCCGGTCCTTGATCCCCGTCAAGCCTGGAATTTTGGGGGCGCATCCATGAAGAAGAATTGGACGCCGGTGACCGAGCGTGTTCGGGCCACCAGCATGGACGCCATGCCGTTGCAGCGGATCGACTTCATGAAAGCCGACGTCGAGGGCTTCGAGATCGAATTTCTCAAAGGCGCAGCCGAGACGATTGCCGCACATCGACCGGTGGTTTATCTGGAGATCAACACTGCAGATGTTCGCGATGAAACGGTCCGGTTCTTCGAGCGGCTGGGGTACTCCTGCTCCTACTACATCACCCCGATGTTCTCACCGGAAAACTGGCTGGCGGACGCGCAGGATATCTTTCACGACTACTCTTTCGACATGCTTTGCACACCCGATGAGCGGTTTGTGACGTCTGGGCTAACGCGGGCTGCGGTCAACGACAACACAGTGAGCTATCTGGAGGGACAGATGAAGTGGGCGACCTTGCCTTGGCAAAGTGCGCGGGTGTCTCTCCAACCGAGCATCCCGACGCGGATAGCCTAGTCAGGACCTTCTTCGACCAGGTCAACCGGCCTCTCGCTGCTACTGAAGTCGAATGTCAATTGCGGATGGTGCGCACCCAACTCGAGCAGCGGCAGCGCGATCAACAACCGGTCGATGTGGATGTGGACGGTGAGCCGCCCTCGGCCCAGCGGCTCATGATGACCGGCTTGCAGTTTTTCAAGTTCTTCGACTTTTATGCATCACCAACGATGCGTTGGCTGGCTCAACAATTGCTAGCTGCTTCCTGGGCGCCTCAAGGGTTTCCCCGCAGGTTGCATATCGGGGAGCACATACCGAATATCGTCAAGACGATATAAGTCGTGCGGCAGAGGCCGGTAACTTCCGGTTGGTCCCTACGTCACACGCACAGCGAGCTGCCAACGAGCATGAGCATCCAGAGTTCCACCCAGCCGATACGGTTCTTTCATCAAGGCAAGGTCGTCGAAGTCAGCGGCGCACATCCGACGCGCTCGGTGCTCGACTGGCTGCGCGAAGACGCTCGTTGCACCGGCACCAAAGAAGGCTGCAACGAGGGCGATTGCGGTGCATGCACGGTGGTGATCGGCGAGCTCGCGGGCGCTGCCTTAGGCGAGGGCGCGGTGGGCGGCCTTAACTTGCAGACCGTGAATGCGTGCATCCAGTTCCTGCCGACCCTGCACGGCAAGGCGCTCTTCACGGTCGAAGACCTGAAGGCCCAGTGCGGCATGAAGCGCAACCCGGAGCAGCACGAAAAGCACGCTGTGCGTCAGCTGCACCCGGTGCAGCAGGCGATGGTCGACTGCCACGGTTCGCAATGCGGCTTTTGCACGCCCGGCTTCGTGATGTCGCTGTGGTCGACATATGAGCACCACCAGGCTGGCGCCACCCGGCCGACGCGTCAGCAACTGGCAGACGACCTGTCTGGCAACCTGTGCCGCTGCACCGGCTACCGGCCGATCCTCGATGCCGGCCAGCGCATGTTCGACCTGCCGGCGGTGCGGCTCGACACAGGCCCGGCTGTCGCCGCGTTGACGAGCCTGCAGCGCGAAGCCACCTTTACCTATGCGGCGCGCTGGACCGGGAACGTGGCGAGTGCGGTCGATGTGTCCGGCAAGGCGACGACCCCGCGCACCGACAGCTACCATGCTCCCAAGACGCTGGACGCGCTGGCCATGCTGCGCGAGCAAAACCCGAAAGCCCAACTGCTCGCCGGCTCGACCGATGTCGGCGTGTGGGTCAACAAGCAGTTTCGCGATCTGGGCGACATCATCTACGTCGGCGATGTCGATGCGATGAAGGTCGTCGAGGAGCGCGGTGACACGCTGTACATCGGGGCTGGTGCGTCGCTCGAAGTGGCGTATGGCGCACTCGCACAACGGGTGCCCGCGCTCACCGACGTGTGGCTGCGCTTCGCATCGCCACCGATCCGCCACGCCGGCACCATGGGCGGCAACGTCGTCAACGGATCGCCCATCGGCGATTCGCCGCCCGTGCTGATGGCACTCGACGCCGACATCGAATTGCGCCGTGGCGAGCATGTCCGCTGGATGCCGCTCGCCGAGTTCTACATCGACTACATGAAGAACCACATGCAGCCGGGCGAGTTCGTGCAGGGCCTGGTCGTGCCGCTGGCCGCGATGCGACGCCAGGTGCGCGTCTACAAAATCAGCAAGCGCTTCGATTGCGACATCTCCGCCTTGTGCGCGGGCTTTGCGATCGAACTCGATGGTGAAATCGTCAAAGCGGTACGGCTCGCTTTCGGCGGCATGGCCGCGACGGTGAAGCGCGCGGCACAAGCCGAAGCTGCGCTCGTCGGCAAGCCGTGGTCGCAAGCCAGTGTCGACGCGGCGAAGCTGGCGCTGGCGCAAGACTTCAAGCCGTTGTCGGACATGCGGGCCTCGGCCGCTTATCGCCTGCAGGTCGCGCAGAACCTGATCCAGCGTCTGTGGCTGGAAACGCGGACGCAGGGTGCACTGTCGACCGAAGAAACCAGCGTGTGGAGCGTGATGCCGCACGGCACCCGTGTCACCGCGGTCGCTCCTGTTCGTGGAGCCGTCGCATGAACAAGCCCTTAGACGCCGCGCTGCTCCAGCCGGCAGAAGCCTTCGCCGACTATGTGAAGAACACGGCCGCCCGCATCGACGAAGGCGCCGAAGCCAAGGCGCAGGACGACGGCGCCCGCGTCGGCATCAGCCGTCCGCACGAGTCGGCTCATCTGCATGTCGCAGGCGAAGCAACCTACATCGACGACATTCCGGAAATGGTCGGCACGCTGCATTGCGCGCTGGGTCTTTCGCCCGTCGCCCATGGCCGGCTCATGTCCGTGTCGCTCGATGTCATCCGCGCCATGCCCGGCGTGGTGTCGGTGCTGACGGCCACTGATATCCCAGGCAGCAACGATTGCGGTTCGATCGTTCACGACGACCCGATCCTGTGCGCCATCGAGGAGCACGACGATGGCTCTTCATGGGGCGACATCCGCTACATCGGCCAGCCTGTATTCGCGGTCATCGCCGAAACGCGCGATGCGGCGCGCCGTGCCGCAGCGCGTGCCAAAGACGCGCTGATCATCGAGGCAATGCCGCCCGTGCTCACGCCGCAAGACGCGCACGCCAGGGGCCAGTACGTCGTGCCGCCGATACACGTCATCCGCGAAACGAACGGCGGTGGCGCACGCGGCGCCATCGATCGCGCACCGCACAAGCTCAAGGCCACGCTCGACGTCGGCGGCCAGGAGCAGTTCTACCTGGAAGGACAGATCAGCTACGCCATTCCGAAAGAGGGCGGCGCGATGCACGTGTACTGCTCGACGCAGCACCCGACCGAAATGCAGCACCTGGTGGCACACGCGCTGCATCTTCATGCGAACGAAGTGCATGTCGAATGCCGGCGCATGGGCGGTGGCTTCGGCGGCAAGGAATCGCAGTCGGCCATCTTCGCTTGCGTGGCGTCGGTGGCCGCGCACAAGCTGCAGCGTCCGGTCAAGCTGAGGCTCGATCGCGACGACGACTTCATGATCACCGGGCGACGCCACTGCTTTTGGTACGAGTACGAAGTCGGCTACGACGACGAAGGTCGCGTGCTTGGCGTTGAGATCACGATGGTCTCGCGCGCCGGCCATTCTGCAGACCTGTCGGCCCCGGTGATGACACGCGCGCTGTGTCACTTCGACAATGCCTACTGGCTGCCCGACGTGGCGATGCACGGCTTCTCCGGCAAAACCAACACACAGAGCAACACCGCGTTTCGCGGCTTCGGCGGGCCGCAGGGTGCCATCGCCATCGAGAACATCCTCGACACGGTGGCGCGCAAGCTGAACCGCGATCCGCTCGACGTGCGGCGCATCAACTTCTACGGCAAGACCGAAAACAACGTCACCCCCTACAAGCAGGTGGTGATCGACAACATCATTCACGAGCTGGTCGCACAGCTGGAAGAAAGCAGTGACTACCGGGCGCGCCGCGCCGAAATCGCGGGCTTCAACTCGAAAAGCGAAGTCTTGAAGCGCGGCATTGCCCTGGCGCCGCTCAAGTTCGGCATCTCTTTCAACGTGAAGCACTTCAACCAGGCTGGTGCGCTGGTCCATGTGTACACCGACGGATCGATCCTGGTGAACCACGGCGGCACCGAAATGGGCCAGGGCCTGAACACCAAGGTCGCGCAGGTGGTTGCGCATGAATTGGGCGTCAACTGCGAGAGCGTGCGCGCCACCGCGACCGACACCACCAAAGTCGCCAACACATCGGCCACCGCCGCATCGACCGGTGCCGACCTGAACGGCAAAGCTGCGCAAGACGCGGCGCGGCAGATTCGCGAACGGTTGGCGGTGTGCGCAGCGGCGCGCCATGGCGGCGATGCCAAGGACGTGCGCTTTGCCAACGACAAGGTCGAGGTGGGAGGCCGTACGCTGTCTTTCGCGACGGTGGTCGGCGAGGCCTATCTGGACCGCGTGCAGTTGTGGTCCGACGGTTTTTACGTCACGCCGGGCCTGAGCTGGGACAAGGACAAGATGGAGGGCCGGCCGTTTTTCTATTTCGCTTACGGTGCGGCCGTCAGCGAGGTGATCGTCGATACGCTCACCGGCGAATGGAAGCTGCTGCGTGCCGACATCCTGCACGACGCCGGCAGGTCGCTCAACCCGGCCATCGACATCGGCCAGGTCGAGGGCGCCTTCATCCAGGGCATGGGCTGGCTCACCACCGAAGAACTGGTGTGGCATCCGCAGAGTGGCAAGTTGACCACCCATGCGCCGAGCACCTACAAGATCCCGACGGCCAACGACTGCCCGCCGGTCTTCAACGTCAAGCTGTTCGAAGGCGACAACTTCGAGGACTCGATCCACCGCAGCAAAGCGGTCGGCGAGCCGCCTCTGCTGCTCCCGTTCTCAGTGTTCTTCGCCATTCGCGATGCGGTGTCCGCGGTGGCCGACCACAAGGTCGATCCACCCTTGCGAGCGCCCGCCACCAGTGAGGCGATCCTGGCTGCGATCACTGCCGTTCAAGCATAGGCCGCCGTAGACTTCGCAGCATGTCCAGACCTAACGCCATGCTCGCCTCAGTGTCGCTGCTCCACCCGAGGGCGAGCCAAAGTGCGTGACCAGGCGCTCTTCGACAAGATCGATCTTCACTTGATCCGGGTGCTTCATACCGTGCTGACCGACCGCAGCGTGTCCCGCGCTGCCATCCGCCTGGGCATGTACCAGCCGGCAGTCTCCGCCGCCCTCAAGCGGCTGCGCGATCTGTCGGGCGATCCGCTGCTGGTGCGCTCTGGCTCTGGCATGGTGCCTACCGATGCGGGCCTGCGAATGATCGAGCCCGCCGCCGCCATCCTGCGGGCGGCCGAGGTGCTGTTCACCGATGCGCGCGGCTTCGATCCGCGCACCGCCACGAGCACGTTTCGCATTGCCGCAAGCGACTACCTCGACCCGCTTTTCCTGCCGATGCTGGTGGCGCAGATCAAGAGCCAGGCGCCGATGTGCCGCATCGAGATTCTTCCGCTGTCGCCCGACTCCAACTACCACGGCCATTTGTCGCTAGGCCACGTCGATCTCGTGATCGGCAACTGGCAAAAGCCGCCTGAAGACCTGCACATGGCGCGGCTCTTCGGCGACGAAATCGTCTCGCTCATCAACAAGGATCACCCGGCGGCGCGGAGGGGCTGGGATGTCGACACCTGGCTGGCAGCGGAGCACATCGCGCCGACGCCGATGCACCCGGGCGCGCGCGGCATCATCGACCAGATGCTCGATGCGCTGAAGCTCGAGCGCAACATCACCGCGCGCTGCGCCCACTTCAGTCTGATCCCCGACATGGTGGCATCGAGCTTGCTCGTACTGACCACCGGCCGCCAGTATTGCGAGCGCTTCATTCCGCGCTTGCCGGTGCGAATCATGGAGTGCCCGGTCACGCTGCCGCGCCTCATGTACTACCAGCTGTGGCACGAGCGAACGCACTCGTCGAGCTCGGCGCGGTGGCTGCGTGAGACCACCAAGTCAGTCGCCGCGTCGTTGCGGCCGCCGTCCGGTATCCCCGTTAAAAATCCTTCGACAACCACCACCAGCTCCACCAAGGTATGACGACGTCCAGACTCCAACTTGCGCACATCACCAAGCGCTACCCGGCGGTGGTGGCCAACAGCGATGTGTCGCTGGTGGTGCAGCCCGGTGAAACCCATGCGGTGCTGGGCGAGAACGGCGCCGGCAAATCGACCTTGATGAAGATCATCTACGGCTCGGTCAAGCCCGACGAAGGCACCGTCATGTTCAACGGCCAAATGGTGAACGTGCGCAACCCGCAGGAGGCGAGGGCGCTCGGCATCAGCATGGTGTTCCAGCACTTCAGTTTGTTCGACACGCTGACCGTGGCGGAGAACGTGTGGCTGGGTCTGGACAAGAGCCTGGCGCTGGCCGACGTGACGAAGCGCATCACGCAAAAGGCGAGCGAATACGGGCTCGATATCGATCCGGTGCGGCCGGTGCACACGCTGTCCGTCGGCGAGATGCAGCGCGTCGAAATCATCCGCGCGCTGCTCACAGACCCCAAGCTGCTGATCCTCGACGAGCCGACCTCGGTGTTGACGCCGCAGGCGGTGGTCAAGCTTTTCGTCGTGCTGAAGAAGCTCGCATCCGAAGGCTGCAGCATCCTGTACATCAGCCACAAGCTGCACGAGATTCGAGAGTTGTGCACCGCCTGCACGGTGTTGCGCGGCGGCAAGGTCACTGGCGTGTGCGACCCGCGGAACGAAACCAACGAATCGCTCTCGCGCCTGATGATCGGCGCCGAACCGCCGCCGCTGCAACACCGCGCGGTCAAGACCGGCGCGGTGGCGCTCAAGGTCGATGCGTTGACGCTGGCGCGCGAAGATCAGTTCGGCGTCGACCTCGATGCGGTGTCGCTCGAAGTGCGCGCCGGTGAGGTGGTCGGCATCGCCGGCGTGTCGGGCAACGGGCAACGTGAATTGCTCTACGCACTGTCGGGCGAAGACGTGCGCGCCGAGGCCTCGATGATCCAAGTGTTCGGTCAACCCGCCGCGCACATGCGGCCACGCAAGCGCCGTGCACTCGGCCTGCATTTCGTGCCTGAAGAACGGCTTGGCCGCGGGGCGGTACCGACGCTCGGGCTCGCACACAACCTGCTGCTGACGCGCACCGACGCGGTTGGCAAGACCGGTTGGATTCACACCAAGGCGCTCGATCGCTATGCGGCAGAAATTATCAAGCGCTTCAACGTGAAGGCGGGCGGGCCGAGCTCCGCGGCCAAGTCGCTGTCGGGCGGCAACCTGCAGAAGTTCATCGTTGGACGCGAGATCGATGCCAACCCGAAAATCTTCATCGTGTCGCAGCCGACCTGGGGCGTCGATGTCGGTGCAGCGGCGCTGATTCGCAACGAGATCCTTGCACTGCGCGACGCCGGTTGCGCAGTGCTGGTGGTGAGTGAAGAGCTTGACGAGCTGTTCGAGATCAGCGACCGTTTGTACGTTATCGCCAAGGGCAAGCTGTCGCCCTCGGTCGACCGCGCTGCCGCCACGGTGCCGCGCATCGGCGAGTGGATGAGCGGGTTGTGGAACTCGAGCGGTGCCGACACAGCCGCCGCTACAGGCGCTAAGGAGATGGCCCATGTTTAAGCTGGAACCGCGCCCGCAGCTCTCACGCTTCTGGAGCTACGGCTCGCCCATCCTCGCGCTGCTCATCACGGTGCTCATCGGCATGGTGCTGTTTGCGGCGCTCGGCAAAGACCCGGTCAAGGGGCTGCTGGTATTTTTCTACGAGCCCGTCAAGAGCTGGTATGCCATCGGCGAGCTGATGGTCAAGGCGACGCCGCTGCTCATCATCGCGCTCGGTCTCGCGGTGTGCTTCCGGGCGAATGTCTGGAACATCGGCGCCGAAGGGCAGTTCGTGTTCGGTGCGGTGGCTGCAGGAGGCATGGCCTTGCTGGCCGACAAGACGACCGGCCCGTGGATCGTGCCAGCCATCCTGGTCGCGGGCGTGCTTGGCGGCATGTTCTGGGCGGGCATCGTCGCTTGGCTGCGAGACAAGTTCAACGCCAACGAAATCCTGGTGAGCCTGATGCTGGTGTACGTCGCCGTGCTGCTGCTCGGCTACATGGTCGCAGGCCCGTGGAAAGATCCGGGCGGCTACAACTTCCCGCAAAGCAAGACCTTCGAAGCGGTGACGCAGATTCCACGGCTGATGAAGGGCTCACGCGTCAGCATCGGCCTGATCATCGCGCTGGTCGGCGTCGGTGTGCTGTGGGTGTTTTTGTTCCGCACGCGGGCCGGTTTCGCACAGCAGGTCGGTGGCCTGGCACCGGCGGCGGCACGCTACGCGGGCTTCTCGGCACGGCGCGCGGTGTGGGTTGCGCTGTTGACGTCGGGCGGCGCCGCAGGGCTCGCCGGCGCGCTCGAAGTCGCCGGCCCGATCGGTCAGCTCACGCCTTATGTGCCGGCCGGTTACGGCTTCGCGGCCATCATCGTGGCCTTCGTCGGGCGGCTGCATCCGGTCGGCATGGTGTTCTCGGCATTGCTGATGAGCATGTTCTATATCGGTGGTGAACTCGCGCAGTCACGGCTCGGTTTACCGAAGTCGCTCACGGGTGTGTTCCAGGGCTTGCTGTTGTTCACGCTGCTGGCTTGCGACACGCTGATTGCTTATCGCATTCGCCGCAAGCTGGCAATCAAGGCGGTGGCGGTCCGGCCAATGAGTACCGGCACCTCGTCGCTGCAAGCCAGCACCCCTCTGACTGCGCAGATGCCGCAAGCCACGCCGGAAGGAGCCATCTGATGGAGTCGTATGCACTGCTGTTGGGCTCCACGCTCAGCGCCGGAACCATCCTCGCGCTGGCTGCGCTGGGCCTGCTGATCAACGAGAAGGCAGGCATTGTCAACCTCGGTGCCGAGGGGATGATGTTGTGCGCGGCCATCGCCGGTTTTGCAGCGACGGTGACCACCGGCAACGCATGGCTGGGGTTTCTGGCCGGCATGGCCGCCGGCGCCGCATTGGCGGCTATCTTTGGCGTGCTGGTGATCTGGCTCAACACCAACCAATACGCGACCGGCCTGGCGCTGAGCCTGTTCGGCGTCGGCTTCTCGGCTTTCGCGGGCATCGGCTTCGTGCAGGCCAAGCTGCCGGAAACCGTCTCGTATGCGATCCCGGTGCTTGGAGACATTCCGTTGATCGGACCCGCGCTGTTCCGGCATCACCCGCTGGTGTACTTCGCGATCGCGCTGACGTTCGGTTTGATATGGTTCTTGTATCGCACGCGATCGGGGCTGGTGCTGCGCTCGGTTGGTGAGTCGCCGGAGTCTTCGCACGCGTTGGGCTATCCGGTCCGCCGCATCCGTTTCGCGGCGGTGGTCGTCGGCGGTGCGTTGTGCGGGCTGGCGGGCGCGTACCTGTCGGTCGTCTACACCGGGTTATGGGTCGAAGGCATGGTGGCTGGCAAGGGCTGGATCGCGCTGGCGCTCACGACCTTTGCGACCTGGCGGCCTATTCGCGTACTGCTCGGTGCTTATCTTTTCGGCGGGGTATCGATGCTGGGATTCCACTTCCAGAGCATCGGCATTGATGTGCCGAGCCAATTCCTGAGCATGCTCCAGTACATTGCGCCGATCGTGGTCCTGGCGATCATTTCGCGCAACCCGGCCTTCATTCGCATCAACATGCCCGCGTCCATCGGGAAGCCGTTTTACCCCGGCTCATAATCGCGTTTTTTTCGTGTTTCCGTCGGTGGTTCCTGTCTTTAGTTTTTGCCAACCTGTCCTTTGAGGATTTATCCAAATGAATGATCTGAACAAGCGCTCCCTGCTCAAGCTCGCAGCCGTCACGGCGGTGGCTTCGGCCGCCCTCATCGGCTGCGGCAAGAAAGAAGAAGCGCCCGCCGCCGCCGCACCTGCTGCACCGGCGCCGACCGCTGCAGCACCGGCAGCCGCACCCGCCGCGCCTCTCAATATTGCCTTTGCCTATGTCGGCCCGGTCGGCGACGGCGGCTGGTCTTTTGCGCACGACAACGGACGCAAGGCCCTGGAGAAGGAATACGGCGACAAGATCAAGACGACCTTTGTCGAGAGCGTGCCCGAATCGGCCGATGCCGAGCGCGTGTTCCGCGACATGGTGGGGCAGGGCAACAAGCTGATCTTCGGCACCACCTTCGGCTACATGGAGCCGATGTTGAAGGTCGCTGCCGACAACAAGGAAGTGAAGTTCGAGCATGCCACCGGCTACAAGACGGCCGAGAACATGCGTACCTACGACAGCCGCACATATGAAGGCGCCTACATGGCCGGCATCATCGCCGGCGGCATGACCAAGACCAACCAGCTCGGCGTGGTCGGCTCGGTGCCGATCCCTGAAGTGCTGCGCAACATCAACAGCTTCACGCTGGGTGCGCAGTCGGTCAACCCGAAGATCACGACCAAGGTCGTGTGGGTCAACGAATGGTTCAGCCCGCCAAAGGAAACCGAAGCCGCCACCGCGCTTATCAACGGCGGCGCCGACGTGCTGTTCCAGAACACCGACTCGCCCGCCGTGCTCAAGACCGCGCAGGAAAAAGGCAAGCGCGCCTTCGGCTGGGATTCGGACATGACCGCCTACGGTCCCAAGGCCCACCTGGCATCGGCCGTCATCAACTGGGGTCCGTACTACATCAAGGCGACCAAGGACGCGCTCGATGGCAAGTGGGCGACCGGCCAGAGCTGGTGGGGCGTGAAGGAAGGCGCCATCGACATCGTGTCGATCGCCGACGACGTGCCGGCCGATATCAAGACGAAGGTCGAGACGGTGAAGGCCGGCCTGAAGGACGGCAGCTACTCGATCTGGAAGGGCCCGATCGTGGGGCAGGACGGCAAGGAACTGATCGCAGCCGGCGCTGTGGCCGACGACAAGTTCTTGTCGGGCGTGAACTTCTACGTCAAGGGTGTGGACGGCAAGGTGCCGGGCGACAAGAAATAAGCTAGCCTCCGCCTAGCGAAAAAGCCACCTGCTTGCGGGTGGCTTTTTTTATGGTCAGTGAGAACGAACAATACAGGTCAGGGAGAAAAATATGGCAACAGCCGTAGCAGGACAGACCGCGTCTCGGTTGGTGAATGCGAGTGCATCGAACGAACTGAGCGGAACCCGATGGGTCGGAAGATTTCCGACCAGCACTTCATTAGAAGAACTCGATCAACCATTCAGAAAAGAACGTCAAGGCTTTGATGGAGGCAGTGAATCCGGCAGGCGGTAATGTTTCGATCGCGGCGACCTACCGACCCAAAGAAAGGGCCTACTTAATGCATTACGCGTCGGCCATCGCGACGGGTGCCATCAAGCCTGAAAGCGTACCGACCATGGTCGGCGTCAATATTGAGTGGGTTCACGAGAAGCCGGAGCAATCCCGTGAGGCCGCACGGCAGATGGCAGCAGCTTATGCAATTGTCTTTCCGCCAGCGCTGGACTCGCGACATACGGCGCGCAATGCAATCGACATGTCGATCTCGGGCGTTCGCAACAAGAAAATCAGTGATGCGTCCGGCAAGAAGGTCTTGATCAAGACAGACAGCGATCTGGTTGAAGTCGCCCGCACGTATTCCGTGATCAAGCTCTTGTCCCATCCACCGCACTGGTCAGACAATGGTTTCTAACCATCTCGTTTTCTTTCTAGCGTTTGCCACCGCCGTCGGTGTCCCCGCGTTTGCTGCCAAGCCTTCGCCTGCTTTGGTCGAAGTCAGGCCGGACGGGTCTCGGACCGTTTTCACAACGACGTCGATCAATCGGGGGGATCGCGTAATCGCCCAGTATTCAGACACGCAAGGTGCTTTGCGTTGCTGTGTTCGGCTTGCGAAGCAAAAATTGTTGTCGAGAGCGGATGTCAGCGACGAGTTGCGCGGAAATCGCGTCAGTGCCTACGCACTTGCGCCGCTCACAGGAAAGGACGTGATGCCTTTCATCGGTGCTGCACTCGTGTTCCGCGGTCTGGTTGGCGCAATGGAACGAGCGACTCTGGCGGGCAACGCCGACAAGTCTCTGCCGAAGGTCTGCCTGAGCAGTGAAGGCGCGCATCTCAGGCAATCTGCTGATGGCAAGGCAAAGGCGCATCTCTACATGCACTTCGACTACGCGGTCGACCCGACTTGCGACCAAAGATAAGCTCGCCGTCAGGTCGCTGCGCAGTTCGTGTCGCGACTTCCACCCCATGACCGAGGGCGACACCGTTGGCTCGGCGTAGCCTGTTCTATGGTGTCCTTGGAAGCGATGCTGGATGCTTCAGAATTAAGGGCTGCCTTGCGCGGCCCTTTTTCTTTTCCACGTATCCGTTTGCCTCACTCGCCTGCCTCCCTGACCTTTCTCAAGCGCGGCACTCCTGCCTATCGCCGCGCCACCTTCGCGATCTTCTGCGCGGGCCTGTCGACCTTCGCTTCGATCTATTGCGTGCAGCCTCTGCTGCCGCTGTTCGCGAGCCACTTCGGTGTGTCGGCGGCCAACAGCAGTTTGACCTTGTCGCTCACCACGCTCAGTCTTGCCCTGTGCATGCTGGTCGCGGGTTCGTTGGCCGAAGCGTTAGGGCGCAAGCCGGTGATGCTGGTGGCGTTGGGTGTGTCGGGCGTGCTCGGGCTGGCTTGTGCTTTCGTCGATTCTTGGCCTTTGTTGCTTGTGCTGCGGGCACTCGTGGGCGTTGCGTTGAGTGGCCTACCAGCTTTGGCGATGGCCTACGTGGGGGAAGAGTTCGATCCATCGTCGCTCTCGTCCGCGATGGGGCTGTACATCAGCGGCAACGTGCTCGGCGGCCTGGCCGGGCGGTTGCTCTCGGGGGGTCTCGCCGATCTTGGCGGCTGGCAACTTGCGATGGGCGGCATCGCAGCGTTGAGTCTCGTGTCGCTGGTCATCTTTGCCTGGCTCCTACCACCATCGCGGCATTTCGAGCCACAGGCGTTGTCGCTGCGTGGGCTCATGGGCAACTTCGCGATGCATCTCAAAACGCCAGCGCTGCGCACCAGCTTCGCGCTGGCTTTTCTGTTGATGGGCAGCTTCGTCGCAGTTTTCAACTACATCGGTTTTCGCCTGGCCGCGCCACCGTTTGGCTTGTCATCGACGGTCATCGGTTTGCTCTTCACCGTCTACTTGCTCGGCAGCTACAGCGCGAGCAAAGCGGGTTCGATGGTGGACCGCATCGGCGCACGCCGCGTGGTGCAGATCGGTATCGGCGCGATGCTGCTCGGCATCGCGGCGCTGGCAACGTCGTCGTTGCCCATCGTGGTGCTGGGGCTCGCGTTGCTGGCCGTTGGATTTTTCGCGGCGCATGCGGCGGCCAGCGGGCAGGTCGGACTGCGTGCGGAAGGTGCCAAGGCGCAGGCGGCGTCGCTGTACTTGTGTGCGTACTACCTCGGTTCGGGCGTGCTCGGCTATGCGGGTGGCGCACTCTGGGAGCATGCGGGCTGGCTCGCGTTGATGGCTGGCGTGACGGCGGCGGTGCTCATTTCCGCGGCGCTTACGCGTCGTTGGTGAACCGGCGGGGAGCGCCGATGCGGCACACTCGCCGCAGAACTTTTCCAGGAGTGCCCAGATGAGCCCGATGATCCTCGCCCCCACGATCGACTTCTCCAAAATCAGCAAGGCGCGCCTGCCCGAACTGCTCTGCGCCATGCCCAAGGCGGAACTGCACATGCACATCGAAGGCTCGCTCGAACCCGAGCTGATCTTCGCGCTGGCGCAGCGCAACAAGGTGTCGATTCCGTATGCCGATGTCGATGCGCTGCGGCGCGCCTATGCCTTCACCGATCTGCAGAGTTTTCTGGACATCTACTACGCCGGCGCGAGCGTGCTCATCACCGAGCAGGACTTCTACGACATGGCCTGGGCCTACCTGCAGCGCGCCGCAGCGGACAACGTAGTGCACACCGAAATGTTCTTCGATCCGCAGACGCACACGGCGCGCGGCATTCATGTCAAGACGGTCATCGATGGCCTGCATCGCGCCTGCGTGGATGCTGAAAGCCGACTAGGCATCAGTGCGAGTCTGATCCTGTGCTTCTTGCGGCACCTGAGTGAAGAAGACGCCTTCGAAACGTTGTCGCAAGCACTGCCGTATCGCGACCAGTTCATCGGCATCGGGCTCGACTCGGGAGAAGTCGGCAATCCGCCCGAGAAGTTCGCACGGGTGTTCGCACGCTGCCGCGAGCTGGGCTTTCATCTCGTCGCGCACGCCGGTGAAGAAGGGCCGCCGGAGTACGTGTGGAGCGCGCTCGACGTGTTGAAGGTCGAGCGCGTCGACCACGGCGTGCAGAGTTCCAAAGACCCCGCGCTAATGAGGCGCCTGGCACAAGACCGCATCCCTCTCACCGTGTGCCCACTGTCGAACCTCAAGCTCTGCGTGTTCCCGAATCTGGCCGACCACAACCTCGGTGCGCTGCTCGATGCCGGCCTGGTCGCAACCGTCAACTCCGACGACCCGGCGTACTTCGGCGGCTACATGAACGAGAACTTCTTGCAGACCTTTGCGGCGACCGGCCTCACCGCGCAGCAGGCGTGGCAACTGGCAGCCAACAGCTTCGAAGGCAGCTTCATCGACACCGATGCCAAGACCCGGCATATCGATCGACTCAACGAGGTCTTCGCGCGCTTCGCCTGAGATCGGCGTCGGAATTTTGGGCGGATGGGACAATCCGCCTGCGCAGCCGTTGCTCCAGGTCGCGCATTCCTCTAATCCGGAGCCATGTTGAGGAACACCATGTACAAAAACCTTGTGGCTGCGCTCGCGGCTGCCTGTTGCTTTCTATCTCCTGTCTTTTCCCCCGCACTTGCTCAGTCGCCTAAGTCCGGCGCCGCGTCGAGCGATCCGCTGAAGGTCGCCTTCGTCTACGTCGCACCGCTGTCGGACACCGGCTGGGTCCATCAGCACGACCAGGGCCGTAAGGCAATGGAAATTGCGTTGGGCAGCAAGGTCAAGACAACCTACGTCGAGAACGTGGCCGAAGGTGCCGATGCCGAACGCGTAATTCGCGACTTGGCGCGACAAGGCAACAAGCTCATCTTCACGCCGAGCTTCGGCTACATGGAGCCGACGCTGAAGGTTGCCAAAGACTTTCCCGACGTCAAGTTCGAGTCCGTCACCGGCTACAAGACCGCACCCAATGTCGCGACCGCCAACGCGCGTTATTACGAGGGCCGCTACCTGGCGGGCATCGCGGCGGGCCGGATGACGAAGACCCATGTGGCCGGCTACGTGGCCGGATTTCCGATTCCCGAGGTGCTGCAAGGCATCAACGCCTTCACCCTCGGCATGCGCTCGGTCGACCCGACTGCGCGCGTCAAGGTCGTGTGGCTCGACGTCTGGTTCGACCCGACGAAGGAGCGCGACGCGGCCATGACGCTGTTCAACCAGGACGTCGACGTGATCGCATTCCACACCGGCTCGTCCGCCGTGATGGCGGCAGCGCAGGAGCGCGGCAAGCTGGCCATCGGGTATCACTCCGACATGCGCAAGGTCGGGCCCGACGCCCAACTCGTCGCGGTGACGCACGAGTGGGGCGGTTACTACACGCAGCGCGCCCGCGCCGTGCTCGATGGCAGCTGGAAGAGCGGCGATGTTTGGGGCGGCGTTAAGGAGGACATGGTCCATGTCGGCGACTTCGGCACCAAGGTGCCCAAGGCCGTGCAGGACGAAGTACTGGCACAGCAGCGTGCCATCGCCTCGGGTAAGTTGGTGCCGTTTCATGCGGTCGCCGACGTGCGCGACAACGAGGGCAACGTCGTCATCGCGAAGGGCACTAGCCTGAGCGACGCACAGATCCTTCAGATGAAGTGGCTGGTCGACGGCGTGCAGGGACGGGTCGCGCACTGACGTTGGAGACAGGCCGCTGGTGAAGGCACGCGTACGATCGCCCAGAAGCGTTTTCAGGAGATAGAACCATGTCCGCCGTGCCACCCGCTGCACCCGCTACAGCACCCCAGGCGTTCACCGCCTCGTTCCCCATTCGTTCGGTCGACGACGTTCGCC
Source organism: Variovorax sp. (assembly GCA_025352265.1). Taxonomy (GTDB): domain Bacteria; phylum Pseudomonadota; class Gammaproteobacteria; order Burkholderiales; family Burkholderiaceae_C; genus Variovorax. Next base: position 29,969 of record JANXTS010000016.1, read on the forward strand.
GGCTCGAAGAAACGCCGCTCGAAAAGGCACTCACCGTTCGAAGTACCTACGAGCTTTTCTGCAACGTCACGCGCGTTCACGGCGAGCGCCCTGCGTTGACCTTTCTGCGTACCGGCGACCCTGAAGACGAACCGATTCGGTGGACCTACGCCGAGCTGCTGCGCGGCATCCACCAGACGGCCAACCTGCTGCACACGCTGGGCGTCGGTCCGCAGGATGCGGTCGCCGTGTTGCTGCCCGGTTGCCTCGAATACCACCTTGCGTTGTGGGGCGGCGAAGCGGCCGGCATCGTGCAGCCGCTGAACCCGCTGCTCACCGACGAAAAGCTGGTGTCGCTGATGAAGGCGGCCGGTGCCAAGGTGCTGATCGCCTATGGCTCGGACGACGAATCGGGCATGTGGTCGAAGGCGATGCGGCTGCGCAGCCAGGTGCCGACGCTGTCGATGGTGCTGCGCGTGGCACCGCACGACGAGCCTGCCGATGCGGTGGCCGATTTGCCGGAAGGTGTCGGCGATTTCAAAGCGCTGCGCGCGCAACAGCGCGACGATCGGCTGGTGAGCGAGCGCGACATCGCACCCGAAGATATCGCCGCCTACTTTCATACCGGGGGCACTACCGGTGCACCCAAGCTGGCGCGACACAGCCACCGCGCGCAGGTGTTCACTGCGTGGGCGAGCGTCAAGCTGGTGGGCAGCACGCACCACGACATCGCCATCAACGGCTATCCGCTTTTTCATGTGGCGGGCGTGCTCCCGGCCTCGCTGGCGCCGCTGTCGGCAGGTGTCGAAGTCATCATTCCGACCACCTCGCTGATGCGCAACAAGGCGGTGCTGGCCAACTACTGGCGGCTGGTCGAAAAGCACAGGCCAACGTCGCTGTCGGCCGTTCCGACGGTGCTGGCCGCACTGGCCAACGTTCCGTTGAACGGTGCCGATCTTTCGTCGATTCGTTACTGCCGCACCGGCGCCGCGGTGCTCGCGCCCGAGCTGGCGGCGCGCTTCGAGCGGCTCTTCGGACTGCATGTGCACGAAAGTCTCGGCATGACCGAAATGGCCGGCATCTCGACCATCACGCCGCCGGACGTCTGGGGCCCTGCCGGCTGCGTCGGCTTTCGGCTGCCGTACTCGCAGATGCGTATCGTGGCGCTCGACGAGCATGGCGGCGCCAGCGACCGCGACGTGGCGACCGGCGAGCACGGCATGGTGCTGTTCAAGTCGCCGAATCTCTTCTCTGGATTCCTCGACGCGGCCGACACGGCCAAGGCCTTTACCGGCGACGGCTGGCTCGCGACCGGCGATCTGGGCTGGCTCGACGATCAGGGTCGGCTCAACCTCACCGGCCGCTCGAAAGACCTGATCATCCGCAGCGGCCACAACATCGATCCGAAGACCATCGAAGACGCGCTCGGCGCGCATCCGGCAGTGCAGCTGTGCGCCGCGGTCGGTGCGCCCGACGCTTATGCGGGTGAGCTGCCGGTGGCTTTTGCGACGTTGGTGCCGGGTGCGCGGGTTACCGAAGCGGAGCTGCTGGCGTTTACTTCAGGCGGTGTCGACGAAGCGCCCGCGAGGCCCAGGTCTGTGACCATCATCGAACACATGCCGATGACCAACGTCGGAAAAATCTACAAGCCGGAACTGCGTGGCCTGGCAGGGCAGCAGGTCGCAAGTGCGCTGGTGGACGCGGTCTGCACCGGACTGGGGCTCGGCGCGATGGCGCGGCCGACGGTGCGCATCGAAGGCGAAACGGGCGTGGCGGTGCTGATCGATGCGTTGGCTGCCGGCACGCATGCCGACGCGTTGCGGGCGCAACTGCAGGAAGCGCTGGGACGACTACCGATCAAGACGCGGGTCGCTCTGGTCTGAGTGCGTTGGCTTAACGCTCGTATAGCGCCCATACCTGCACGGAAATTGCGGCGGGCCCTCCTGGCCTTACCCTCAAGCCCATGCACGCGTACCGAGCCTCCCTTCTGCGATTCGACCCCTCCGGCAAGCCGCTCTTCGACGAAGACGGCCTGCTGGTCGTCGGCCCCGATCCGCGCGGCCGGCAGATCGTCGTGGCGGCGGGTGCCTTCAATTCGATCCATGCGCAGTACGCCCACGTGCCGGTGACGCACTGGGCGGGTCGCATCATCGCGCCGGGCTTCATCGACATGCACGTGCACTTTCCGCAGAGCGACATCATCGGCGCGCCATCGGAAGGCTTGTTGCCGTGGCTTGAGAACTACACCTTCCCGGCAGAGGCGCGCTTTGCCGATCCGGCACATTCGATCGAAGTAGCCGAGTTCTTTCTCGACGAGATGTTGCGCAACGGTGTGACCACCTCGCTGACGTTCGCGACCTCGCACGTGCAGTCGGTCGACGCCTTTTTCGAAGCGGCTCAGCGGCGCAGTTTGCGCATGATCACCGGCAAGGTGCTGCAAGACCGCCACTCGCCCGATGGCGTGCGCGACGAGACCGAACAAAGCCTGATCGACACCGAGTCGCTGATCGGCAAGTGGCACAACGTCGACCGGCTGGGTTACGCGATCACCCCGCGTTTTGCACCGACCAGCACCGACGCGCAACTTCGTGGTGCCGGCGAGCTGGCCGCCAAGTACCCCGACACCTGGATTCACTCGCACGTCGCCGAGAACAAGGACGAGGTGAAGTGGGCGCGCGAACTGTTTCCGCAGGCACGTTCGTACCTCGACGTGTATGCGGGCTTCGGCCTGATGCGCGAGCGCGCGGTGTATGCGCACTGCATTCACTTCGACGACGACGACCGCCGCTCGATGCGGGAGACCGGCGCGGCGACGGCGGTGAGCCCGACCAGTAACCTGTTCCTCGGCAGCGGCTTCTTCGACTTCGAAGGCGCCGATCGCATCGGCTATCGCTACGGTCTGGCCAGCGACGTCGGCGGCGGCACCAGCTTCAGCCCGTTTCACACCATGATGGCGGCCTACTACGTCGGGCGCGAAGGGCAGACCAAGCCCGGCATCAGCATCGCGCCATCGGCGCTGTGGTGGCGCCATACCGGCGGCGCGGCGCTGGCGCTGGGGCTCGACGGCGTCGTGGGCAATCTGCTGCCCGGAAACGAGGCCGATTTCATTGTGCTGAATCCGCAGGCGACACCACTGCTGGCGCGCAAAAGCGGATTGACGGCCAACCTTGAAGAGTTGCTGTTTTCGATGATCGTGCTGGGCGACGACCGGCTCATCGAGCGCACCGTCATTTCGCAGGCGACCGGCAACTGAGGCGCCTTGCGTCGAAGATGGCGCAGGCGGCTCCTTAGAATGACAGCCCGAAGAAGGACCCCCTGAGATGACCATCAAGAGCGACAAATGGATTCGGCGCATGGCCGAGCAGACCGGCATGATCGAGCCCTTCGAGCCCACCCAGGTGCGCGAGCGCGAAGGCAACAAGATCATCAGCTACGGCACGTCGAGTTACGGTTACGACATTCGCTGTGCGCCCGAGTTCAAGGTGTTTACGAACATCCACAGCACGGTGGTCGACCCCAAGAATTTCGATGAGAAGAGCTTTGTCGACATGGATGGCGACTTCTGCATCATTCCGCCGAACAGCTTCGCCCTGGCGCGTACCGTCGAATACTTTCGCATCCCGCGCAACGTTCTCACCATCTGCCTGGGCAAGAGCACCTACGCCCGCTGCGGAATCATTGTCAATGTGACGCCGTTCGAACCCGAGTGGGAAGGCTACGTGACGCTCGAATTCAGCAACACGACGCCGCTGCCGGCCAAGATCTATGCGGGTGAAGGCTGCGCGCAGGTGTTGTTCTTCGAGAGCGATGAAGTTTGCGAAACGAGCTACAAGGACCGCGGCGGCAAGTATCAGGGCCAGCGCGGCGTCACGCTGCCGAAAGCCTGAAGACGAAAGTCCGAAGAAAAGCCGCAGCACAGTTTCGACTTATAAGTCGATGACCGCGCTCCGGCGCGGTCCTACATCGCATCGCGCCGGGCGCTCCCAACTTGCGGCGTCGCTCGTGGTCAATATCTATTCTTGAGATCACGCACCCAGCGGGATCAGGAATCGTTATGACCCAATGGATCGCCGAGCTTTCTCCGCTTCGCAAATTGCTTTCGGCCGTGCTGGTCGCCATTGTGTGTGCGCAGGCTGTGGCCATGACGATGCTGGTGCGCTCGCAGGTGCAGAAGGCCGAGATGCGCGAAGCTGCGGAGGCCTCCAGTCGCGGGGCCGTTGCACAGCGCGCCGAGTCCGGCTCGCCGCGTAGCGCGCGACCGATCACCGTCGGTTACGGCGCCCCCCGCTAAGCCGCTACCATAACGCGACAGCCGGCCGTTGCCGGTGAGGAGAGTCTCATGAAGTGGGAAGGCAACGAGCAGTCGGACAACGTAGAGGACCGCCGTGATGGTGGAGGCGGGGGAGGCGGTGGATTTCCGATCGGCGGACGCAGTGTCGGCATCGGTACCGTCGCTGTGGCGCTGATCGCTGGATGGATTTTCGGCATCAATCCGCTGACGGTGCTCGGGTTGCTAACGGGCGGAGGCCAGGCTCCGCAGGCCCAGCAACAGCAACAGCAAGGCCCCGCCAAGGCACCGCCGGCCAGCGACCGCGAAGCCTCGTTCGTCTCGACTGTGCTCAAGAACACCGAAGTCGTCTGGACCGACGTCTTCCAGAAGAACGGCGGCACCTACCACGCACCCAAGCTGGTGCTGTTTCGCGGCGCGACGCCAACAGCTTGCGGCACGGGCCAGTCGGCCATGGGACCGTTCTATTGCCCCGGCGACCAAAAGGTCTACATCGACCTCGGCTTTTACGAAACGTTGAAGAACCAGCTCGGCGCACCGGGCGAATTCGCTCAGGCGTACGTCATTGCGCACGAAGTCGGCCACCACGTACAGGACGAGCTCGGCATCACCGGCAAGGTCGACGGCATGCGAAGCCGGCTGAGCCAGACGCAAAATAATGCGATGAGCGTGCGCGTCGAATTGCAGGCCGATTGCTTCGCCGGCATCTGGGCCAACAAATCGCAGCAGTCGAAGAAATGGCTCGACCCGGGCGACATCGAGTCGGCAATGAACGCCGCTCAGAAGATCGGCGACGATGCGCTGCAGCGGTCGGCTGGCCGCGCCGTGGTGCCCGACAGCTTCACGCATGGATCGAGCGCGCAACGGCAGAAGTGGTTCGGCGCCGGTTACCAGAGTGGCAGCATTCAGTCGTGCGACACGTTCAATTCAAAAAGCCTTTGACGTCTTCGAGAACGCTTCGGTGGACGCCTCGATGAGACCGTCCCCTTAACCGCAAAAGGCCGTGTCTCAGCGCTGTCATCAGTGTTTTTTGCGGCGGTGCGACAATAGAGGGCTTAATGACAAGCTCCTTTTCCAATCTTTCGCTGGCTGAACCGCTAGCGCGCGCCGTAGCCGAAATGGGCTACGAGACCATGACACCGATCCAGGAGCAGGCCATTCCGGTGGTGCTGTCGGGTCAAGACGTGATGGGTGCCGCCCAAACCGGCACCGGCAAGACAGCAGCGTTTGCGCTGCCTTTGCTGCAGCGCATGCTCAAGCACGAAAACTCTTCGACTTCGCCGGCCCGGCATCCGGTGCGTGCATTGGTGCTCCTGCCAACGCGCGAACTCGCCGTGCAGGTCGCGCAGCAGGTCGAGCTCTACGCCAAGTACACCAATCTGCGCAGTGCGGTCGTTTTCGGCGGCATGGACATGAAGCCGCAGACGCTTGAGCTCAAAAAGGGCGTCGAAGTGTTGGTGGCCACACCCGGTCGGTTGCTTGACCACATCGAGGCCAAGAACGCGGTGCTGAATCAGGTCGAGTACGTCGTGCTCGACGAGGCCGACCGCATGCTCGACATCGGCTTTTTGCCTGACCTGCAGCGCATCCTCAGTTTCCTGCCCAAGCAGCGGATCACGCTCTTGTTCTCGGCGACCTTCTCGCCGGAAATCAAGCGGCTCGCCAGCAGCTATCTGCAAAACCCGGTGCTCATCGAAGTGGCCCGGCCGAATGAAACGGCGTCGACCGTCGAACAGCATTTCTACAGCGTGAGCGACGATGACAAGCGCCGTGCGCTCAAGCAGATCATCAAGCAGCGCGGCATCACGCAGGCTTTTGTCTTCGTCAACAGCAAGCTGGGGTGTGCCCGCCTGGCTCGGTCGCTTGAGCGTGAAGGCCTGAAGACCACCGCACTGCACGGCGACAAGAGCCAGGACGAGCGGCTGAAGGCGCTCGAATCGTTCAAGAAGGGCGAAGTCGATTTGCTGGTGTGCACTGACGTGGCGGCACGCGGGCTCGACATCAAGGACGTGCCGGCGGTTTTCAACTTCGACATTCCGTTCAACGCCGAAGACTACGTGCACCGCATCGGTCGCACCGGTCGCGCTGGTGCGTCGGGTCTGGCGGTGAGTTTCGCCAGCGGCGGCAACGATGCACGCCTGGTGGCCGATATCGAAAAGCTGATCAAGACCAAGATCGAACTCGAAGCGATCGAGTTCGAGGAAGACGCGCCCCGCGGTCGCATCAACGACGGTCGTCGTCATTGGCGCGAAGAGGGCGAGGCCGGCGATGCACGCGATGTGCTCGATCAGCCTCGTGCGCGGACCGATGGTGACGGCGGCAGTAACTTCGAGTCGCGTGATCGCAGCGATCGTGGCGGTGATCGCACTAACGAGCGCTTCAGCGAAGCGCGGCCGCCGATGCGTGGCGGCGGACGTCCGCACCGCGGTCCCGCCATGTCGCGCGACCCATTCTTCGACAAGCCTTACGAAGCGGGTCAGCCCGACGCCACGCCCGCGTGGGAAGCCGCCGCCAAGGCTGCGCCTTCGCGCGGTATCTCGAGCAACATCAAGACCAAGCGCAAGGTCGCGGCGCTGTTCAAGACCAGCGAACCGACGAGCTGAGTCGACTGGAATCGAGTCGACTGGAACTGAGCTGAGTGACTCAGGCCGATAACGGAAGCCGGGTCAAATCCCCGGCTTTTGCACTTCTACGCACTGCACCTGAATCAACTCCCGCTCGTCCAGCGTCGCGCCGATGCGCACCGCGCTGAGGCAGCCGCCCCAAACACAGCCGGTGTCGGTCGACAACAGGTCGGGCCGGGAGACGTAGCCCAGGGTCGACCAGTGCCCGAACGCCAGCGTCGCGGTCGCGGTCCCTCGCCCCGGCACATCGAACCACGGCATGAATCCGTCGGGCGCCGTGTCGGCACCGTCCTTGGCATCGAAATCCATCACGCCCGCCGCTGAGCAGAAACGCAGCCGCGTCAGCGCATTGACGATCACACGCAGCCGCGCGGTGCCGGTGAGCGAATCACTCCACTGCGCCGGGTCGTTGCCATACATCGTCATGACGAACTCGTTGAGCGCCGGACCGCGCAGCACCGACTCGACTTCGGCGGCCAGCGTGAGCGTATCGGCCACGTTCCATTGCGGCAACACGCCGGCGTGCACCATGAGCAGATCCTTGCCGCCGATGGTGCGATGCAGTGCCATCGATTGATGGCGCAGCCAGTCGAGCATGGCCTCGCTGTCGGCTGCGGCGAGCACCGGTGCCAGCGTGTCCCTGCGGCCGGCCTTGCGAGCACCGTGCGCGATGCCGAGAAGGTGCAAGTCGTGGTTGCCGAGCAGCGCATTTGCCGCGTTGCCCAGCGCATGCACGCGCCGCAACACCGCCGCCGAATCTGGTCCGCGGTTGACCAGGTCGCCGAGCAGTACCACGCTGTCGCGGCTCGCAGAAAAGTCGATCTTGTCGAGCAGGCGCTGCAACGCTTCGTCGCAGCCCTGCACGTCACCGATAAGGTAGAGTGCCATGCTCCCCATTCTCACCCGCGTCCATGGATGTCCTTCTGCTGGCCTTGTTGACCACGCTCAACGCGTTGTTCTCCATGTCCGAAATGGCGCTGTCGACCAGCCGGCGTGCACGGCTTGCGGCCATGGCCGAATCGGGTGACGCCGGCGCCGCCGCAGCACTCAAGCTGATGGAAGACCCGACCCAGTTCCTGTCGAGCGTGCAGATCGGCATCACCTCCATCGGCATGCTGAGTGGCATCGTCGGCGAGGCTGCGTTCGCGGCGCCCTTGTCGGTCTGGATGGAAAGTCTCGGCATGCGTTCAGGCACCGCCAGCATCGCGTCGACCGCGGTGGTGGTCGCCTGCATCACCTTCTTCACGATCATCTTCGGCGAGCTCGTGCCCAAGCGCATCGGTCAGCTCTACCCCGAGCCGGTGGCGCGCTTCGTGGCGCGGCCGATGCGCTGGCTGGCCAAGGGCGCCAAGCCTTTCGTGCTGCTGCTTTCGGGTGCGACCGCGGCCATTCTCAAGCTGTTGAAGATCGACACTAACTCGGCCCGCTTGGTCACCGAAGAAGAGATCTCGGCCAGTCTCGAAGAAGGCGTCGACGCCGGTCTCATCGAGCAGCACGAGCACCAGATGGTGCGCAACGTGTTCCACCTGGACGATCGGCGTTTGTCGTCGTTGATGATTCCACGCGGCGACATCGAGTGGCTCGAAGCCTCCGGCACGGTTGCATCGAGCCTGCAAAACGTGGCGGCTGCCGGAGCGCTCAATCTCGTGCACTCCTGGTACCCGGTGTGCCGCAACTCGCTGGACGACGTGGTCGGCGTCATCAGCGTCGCACATCTATTGCGCCTCGGGCCTGCCTACGAAGGCTCGATCGAAAGCGTGGCGCAGCCGGCGTCGTTCGTGCCAGAAACGCTGACCGGCATGGAGCTGCTGGAACAGTTTCGCGAGCGCGCCGGTCGCCTCGTTTTCGTGGTCGACGAATACGGCGGGGTGCAGGGCGTGATGACGCCGCGCGACCTGCTCGAAGCCATCACCGGCGAGCTGCAACCCGGCATGCAGACCGATGCGTGGGCCACCGCACGCGAAGCCGGTGTGTGGGAGCTCGACGGCCTGATGCCGGTGTCGGAACTGCGTGCGCGTCTTGCCATTCGCGAGTTGCCCGACGAAGACCGCGGCCGCTACAACACGGTCGCGGGCTTGCTGATGTCCGTCTCTGGCCAGTTGCCGAAAGTGCACGAGATCGTCGAATGTGCGGGCTGGAGTTTTGAGGTTCTGCAACTCGACGGACGGCGTATCGACAAGGTGCTGGCGCGTATCGACGTGCTGGCGGAAAACACCAGAAAGCGCTGAGTTGCGGGACTGCAGAGTTGGCAGAGGCAACAAAAGGCGGGGAGGTCAGCCGCGCGGTGCCGGCAAACTGTCGGCAACCGACGCCGGCACCTCGATGACGATGTCCAGCAGCATCTGCGCCATGCCCTTGCCGAGCGGGTCCATCCGCATCGACGAGGGCCCGCCACCGTCGAGCGCGTCGTGCAGCAACAGATTGAGCGACGCGGTGCCGGGCAGGTAGAAACGCTCGATGCGGCCGTGCACCAGGTGCGCGAAATAATCACCCACCGCTTTGTCGCTCAGTCGGTTCCACAACAGTGGCAGCCATTCCGGTCGGCGCGCAATGACGCCGATGTTGGACAGGTTGCCCTTGTCGCCGCTGCGCGCGTAAGCCAGGTCGATCAGTCGCACCGGGCGTGTAGATTCGCCCGGTTCACTCCATGCTTCGGGCGTGCCGCGATCAGGCGTCGCACCATCGCCGCTGCCCTTGCCGACCGCTACAGTTTGCCGTTCGCCATCGATCACGAAAGCCACCGGCAAGGTCTGTTTGTCGAGCAAAAAAGAGAAGGGCTTGATCAGCGGAGAAACCGCGGGCCGACCGCCTCCGGGGCTGGTAGTGCCTGGCGCCCACGAGGTGCCCGACGGAGAAATCTCTCGCGCGAAGATCGCCAGGGCGGCCTTCAGCGGATGGTTCGCGACCACGCGCATCATCACTTCGCGCGATGGCCGCATCCGCGATTGCGGACCGTACGAAGACTCCGAGCCGATGACTTCAATGAACGTCGACGTGAACGGCGGCATGCCGCTTTCGCGCAGGATGTCGCTCACGCGCTCGATGATCGCCTCGGCGGTGCGGCGCGCTTTCTTGTCGGCATCGATGCCGATGATGACCATGCTGCCGGCACATCGGAAACCGTCGAGTTGCGTCGCCGAGACCTTGTAGAACGGCGTAGGCACGCGTCCCCTGGCCGAGCTGACCAACACGCGGTTCTCGCCCTGCTGCTCGATCGTCACAGCGCGAAAATCGCACGACACGTCGGGCAGCAGATAGGCGCCCGGATCGCCGATCTCGTACAGCATCTGCTCGGCGACGTTGGCGCGAATCACCTTGCCACCGGTGCCTTCGGGTTTGGTCACTACGAAGCTGCCGTCGGCATGGCATTCGATCACCGGGTAGCCGATGTGGGCCCAGTCCGGGATGTCTTCCCAATCGGTGTGCAGGCCGCCAGTGGCCTGGCAGCCGCATTCGATGATGTGACCCGCCAGGCTGCCAGAGGCCAGCAGGTCGTAATCAGCGGCACCCCAGCCGAACTCGTGCATCAGCGGGCCGAGCGTCACCGCGCTGTCGACGCAGCGCCCGGTGATCACCACCTCTGCGCCGGCGGCGAGTGCAGCGGCGATCGGTGTCGCACCCAAGTAGGCGTTGGCGCTCAGCACTTTGTCGGGCAGCGACTCGCCTGTGAACATGTCCTGCACGCCGCGCGCACGCAAGTCGGGCATGTGCAGGCTGACGTCGTCACCTTCGATCACCGCGATACGCAGCGAGATACCCTCGGCCGTGGCCAGTGCCTGCAACGCGGCTGCACAACCGTGCGGGTTGATGCCGCCGGCGTTGCTCACCACTTTGATGCCTTGCCGCTTGACTTCGGAAAGCACCGACTTCATCGCGATGTCGACGAAGTCGGTGGCGTAGCCCATCTCGGGCTTCTTGGCCCGCGCGGAGGCGAGGATGGACATCGTGGTCTCGGCCAGAAAGTCGAACACCAGGTAGTCGAGTCGACCGAGCTTCACCAGCTGCGGCGCTGCCACCATGCTGTCGCCCCAAAAGCCCGAGGCACCGCCGATGCGGACGACCTTGCCGTCGTTGCGTGGCCCACTGGCGGCGCTGTTCTTCGTTCTGTCTGTCATGATTTTTTCCTTGCGGTCCTTCGGGACTCCAGGTGCAAAAAGTCGTTGCACCAGCTTAGCGACGCGCTGCGCCCGACGCTTGCGCCGACTCGCTGGCCTGGTGCCCGACTCGCCAGTCGACCAGTTGCCGCAAGACAGCGCTACGAGTGGTGCGGCAAGATTCACGGGTTTATGTCTTTGTCCGCATCTTTGCCCGCACCCACCGTCGGGCGCGCGCTCGCCCACACGCGCACCATCACCATCCGGGGCTACGAGCGCAGCGACGGTCTTTTCGACGTCGAAGGGCATCTCACCGATGTGCGCGCCAAAGACGTCACCTATCCGGGCGGCGGTCGGCCGGCGGGGCACCCGATCCATTCGATGTGGCTGCGGCTCACTGTCGACGCCAACGCGCTGATCGTCGACGTGAACGTGGTCAGCGAGGTCGCACCGTTCGACGACGTTTGCGGCGCTATCGCGCCGGCTTACAGGGGCCTGATCGGCGTTCGGGTGGGCGCGGGATTTCGCGGTCAGGTGAAGCGGCTGCTCGCGGGCACCCGTGGCTGCACGCACCAGACCGAACTGATGACGACCATGGCCACCGCGGTGCTGCAGACTTTGACTGGCAGCTTGAAGCAGCCAGACGACGTCAAGCCGTTCCAGCTGGATGGTTGCCATGCGCTGGCGACCGACGGGCCGCAGGTGGCGGCCTTTTATCCGCGCTGGGTTCGCAAGCCGCAGGCCGAGCCAGTGGACGTGCCGACGGACCTGTAGACCGACACAGCGGCGGACGTCACCGCGAAGGCGTAGCGCCAGCCGGGTCATATCGGCCTCCGTGCGGCCTGGTTCTGCTTTTTCAGGCTGCCTCGGAGCGCAACGCCGCCTTCTGTATTTTGCCGGCCGGCGTCAGCGGCAGTGCATCGCGCAGCACGACCTGGCGCGGCATCTTGTAGTCGGCGATCTTCCCAGCGCAATGCGCCAGCACATCCGCCGCGCTCAGGCCGCTGCCTTCGCGGGCCACCACGTAATAGCGCCCGACCTCGCCCAGCACCTTGTCCGCGACGCCGATGCCCGCGACCATGACGACGGCCGGATGGGTTGCGATCAATGCCTCGACCTCCGCCGGGTACACGTTGAAGCCGCCCTGGATATACATGTCCTTCATGCGCCCCTTGAGCGTGATGAAGCCGCGTGCGTCGACCAATCCCAGGTCACCGGTGCGCAGCCAACCGCCTTCGAACGCATTCGAGCCCGCAGCCGCGCCGATGTAGTCGCGCACCACGCCGAGCCCGCGAAAGTGCAGCTCGCCAATTTCGCCCGCCGGCAGTTCATCGCCAGTGGCGTCGACGACACGCAACTCTGCCCCTTTGAGCGGCTTGCCGATGCTCTGCATCAGGTCGTCGTCGGGGCACTCCCATGGCGTCATGACGATGGCGCCGGACGCCTCCGACAGTCCGTAGAGATTCATGATCGTCGCACCCGGCATGCGCCGCTGCAATTGCGTCAGCAACGTGCCGTCGACGTTCGAGCCGCCGGTGATGACGATGCGAACCGAGCGCAGGTCTGTCGCCGCCGAGTCCGGATGCATCAGCAGCAGCGTCATCATGGTCGGCACGCCGACGAGGAGCTGCGGTGGGTGGCGGCGGATCATCTCCAGCACCGTCTTGGCCTTGAAGCTCGCGACGAGTTCGCAGGTGCCGCCCACCAGCAGCTGCGCCAGGATGCCGCAGGTGATGCCGCCGACATGGTTGAACGGGTTGGCGAGCTGCACCAGGTCCCCGGCTTGCGTGCGCGTGTGGGTTGCCTGTGCTGCGGCGGAGGCCAGCAGGCTGTCGTGCGACAGTGCGCAGCCCTTGGGTCGGCCGGTGGTCCCGGAGGTGTAGATCACCATGGCGAGGTCGTCTGGCTGCACCTCCGCAGCCGCAGCTTCAAGCCGCGCGGCATCGTCACCGGTGGCGATCATCGACACGAACTCTTTGCTGTCTATCGCGACCACGCGCTGCAGCGAAGGCAGGCGATCGCGCATGCGGGCGAACATCGCGAGGCAGTCGAAGTCGTCGGCGTCGCCGATGGTGAAGACCGCCTTCGACTGGCTGTCGGCCAGCATGTATTCGATCTCGGAATCGCGGTAGCGCGCGCTCAACGCCACCACCGCCACTCCGATCCGCGTGGCCGCGAAGAAGAGCTGCAGCCACTCGATCTGGTTGTGCGACAGCACGGCGATGCGGTCACCGCGCTGCAGACCGCTGGCAAGGAGCGCCGAAGCCAGTCGCCGGCTGGTCGCCTCGGTCTTGGCAAAGGAGAAGGTGCGCTCCCCGTCGATATAGGCGACGACTTGCGGATGCGACAGGGCAGCGTGGCACAAGGCGGCCGGCAGCGTGATGGAGGAGAGCGAAACTGAGAGCGGAACGTTTGGCATGGATTGCACCGGAAGCGAGGGGGCGCTGAAACCTCACAGCCTAGAACCTGCCGCGCAATCGGGCTTGTGCCGAGTGGCTGACCGCAGCCACTGCGCGCAAGACCTTGGGCGGCACCGACGCTAGCCTCGTCGAAACGATGGAGACCTGCATGGAATTTCTCGAGGCGCCGCCGCTGCCGTTCTATTTCACGCCTGACCACGAGCAGTTCCGCGCCAGCGTCCGCGACTTCGTGGCGCGCGAGATCACGCCGTTCGTCAACGAGTGGGACGAGGCGGAAACCTTCCCGCGCGCGCTGTATGGACGTGCTGCCGAGATCGGCATCCAGGGCCTGGGCTACCCCGAGGAATATGGCGGCACGCCAGCAGACATCTTCTATCAACTGGTGGTTGCCGAAGAGTTCGCCCGTTGCGGTGGTGGTGGCGTGCAGGCCTCGATGAACTCGCACAGCATCGCGTTACCACCGATCCTCAATGCCGGAAGCGACGCCATCAAGCGGCGCGTGATTCCCTCGGTGTTGCGCGGCGAGAAAATCGCCGCACTCGCTGTGACCGAGCCTTCCGGCGGCTCGGATGTCGCCAACCTCAGGACGACAGCGGTGCTCGACGGCGATCACTACGTCGTCAACGGCGAAAAGACCTTCATCACCTCCGGCATGCGAGCCGACTTCATCACCACTGCGGTGCGCACCAACCCCGCCATCAAGGGCTCGGGCGGCATCTCGGTGCTGGTGATCGACGGCGATACACCGGGCCTCACGCGCACCTCGCTCAAGAAGATGGGCTGGTGGAGTTCAGACACGGCGCACCTGCGCTTCGACAACTGCCGCGTGCCGGTCGCCAACCTCGTCGGCGACGAGAACCGCGGCTTCAAGACCTTCATGCAGAACTTCAACAGCGAGCGGCTCTTCATGTCCGCACTGGCCTGCGGCTATGCCAAAGTCTGCTTGCAGGAAGCCGTCGACTGGACGCGACAGCGTACGCTCGCCGGCACCGCGTTGTCGGAGCGACAGGTGGTGCGCCACAAGCTGATGGACATGACGCTGCGCATCGACGCGGCGCGCTCGTTGATCTATGACTTGGCCTACCGCATCGAACACAAGCTGGCGCGGCCGGCGCAGTTGGTGGCGCGGGTCTGCCTGGCCAAAGTGCAGGCGACGCAGGCCATGCAGTTCTGTGCCGATCAGGCGGTGCAACTGCTCGGCGGCATGGGCTACATGCGCGGCACGCGCAGCGAACGCATCTACCGCGAGGTCAAGGTGATGATGATCGGCGGCGGCTCCGAAGAGGTCATGAAAGACCTTGCTGCCCGACAACTCGGCGTATAAAAACACAACGCGATCAAGAACGCGAGACAGACCCACGATGAAGCAAACGAGCGACGACCTCCGTAACGAATACCGCGACCTGGCCGATCTGGTGCGGACGCTGACGCCTGCGCAATGGCGGCTGCGCAGCGACTTCTATGGCTGGACACCGTGGGATGAAATCGCGCACCTTTGCTTCTTCGACGAGACCGGTTTGCTGTCGGCCACCGACCCCGATGCATTCGCCGCCGACACCGCGACTTTGAATGCGACGCTCGCCACCGGCAAGGAAATCAGCGCCATCGCTCGCGAAAAGTACGGCCACCTCGAAGGCGCGCAACTGCTCGCGTACTGGGAGCCACTCTCGACACAGGTTGTGGATGCGCTCGCGGCGCTCGACCCGAAAGCAAGGCTGCCGTGGTACGGCCCGACCATGAGCGCGCGGTCGTTCGCGACGGCGCGGCTGATGGAAACCTGGGCGCACGGGCAAGACGTTTGGGACGTCGTTGGCCGCCGGCGACCGGCCACGGACCGGCTGCGCCACATCGCCCACATCGGCGTGACGACCTTTGGCTGGAGCTTCGTGAACCGCAAGCTGCCGGTGCCTGCCGTCGTCCCTTACATCGAGCTCGATGCACCCGAGGGCGGCGTGTGGACCTGGGGTGATGCGACATCCTCCGAGACAATCCGCGGTCCCGCCGAAGACTTCTGCCTCCTGGTGACGCAGCGCCGCAACCTGGCCGACACCGCGCTGCGCTACAGCGATGGCTCGGCTCGCGACTGGCTACGGATCGCGCAGTGCTTTGCCGGTCCGCCGGCCGATGCGCCCGGGCCCGGCGTGCGCAAGGCGGCGGCCAGCGCTTGACGTCCGGACTGCCGATCGAGCTCGCCTTGCAGCCGCGAATCGAGGCGGCGCTGGCTGCGTTGCGCGAGGGCAGCGGCGAGCACTGTTTGTCGGACCATGCGTTCTCCAATCTGTACCTCTTCAGGGCGGCGCACGGCTACCGGTTCATCGATGCTGAGTGGCCGGGCATAGCCGGTTGTGCGTATGACGGGACACGGCATTTCATGCCGTTGTTCGCGCCGCGTTGTGCGCCGCTGGACGTGCTGTCGGAACTGATCGAGGCGCATGGTTGCCTCTATCCGGTGGCGGCGCGCGACGCTGCCGAGCTGCCCGACAACGTCTTCGTTGCGACCGCATCGGCAGACGATGCGGACTACCTGTACCAAGCCGAAACCTTCGTCGACTATTCAGGCCGGCCCCTGGCTAAGAAGCGCAATCTGGTGCGCCAGTTTCTCGCGGCGCACGAGCCCTCTTGCAAACCCTTTGCACCGGCCCTGGCCGACGCTGCGCGCAGCGTGCTGCAAGGCTGGTTCACGCACAAGGGCAAGGCGAGGCGAGGCCGACGACGATGCGTGCCTCGAAGCGATCGACACCGCCGCGCGCTTCGGGCTCGAAGGCTTTGTCTATTTCGTTGGCGACACGCCCATCGGTTTTGTGCTGGCGCAGCAACTGCAACCGGGCGTCTTCGCGATGCGTTTCGCAAAAGGACTAGACAGTCACGTCGGAATTTATCCGTACATGTTCCAACACTTCTGCAGGCACTTCGCGCGCGAAGTCGCCTGGCTCAACTTCGAACAAGACATGGGGCTTGCCGGGTTTCGACGGAGCAAGCGTTCGTACCAGCCCGCGGCGCTGGTGCCCAAATGGCGCATCGGGCTGCGCAGCCGGTTCGCGCAAGACAGTGTGCAGGGCAGTGCTTGAGCTGCGGCATCAGCATCGCGCCGCACAGCGGCCAGACATCGAACAAAAAAGGCAATCATCGAGACGACCGTTTCTCTGGGCAGTGAGGCCTTCGAGGCCAATCGCACTGACGGCTTTGGGGCGGGCTGAATGTCTCAGAGGGGTCCACTGCCGTCACTCATTAACTGCCAACGAACGTCTGCTTCGCAGCGTTAGGAGCCGTTAGAAAAAACTTGCAGAGAAATGATGGCCGCTCTATTGCAGTCATTGCCAATCTCCACGGGACATCTCGTAAGCACTCATAGGGATTGATGCCCGATTACCGATTACCGATTACCGATTACCGATTACCGATTACCGATTACCGATTACCGATTACCGATTAATTTTGGGTCCATCATCGATTGCCGGACTTCGGTAAGACGGTACCCGACCATGAGTTGCCATACGACCTAGCTGCTCATACGGCAAGACCCGATCCGTCGCTGTCTTAGAGTTTGGTGAAATCATCGCCCGTTAGCCAGCTGCATGTTGAAACGACTTGACGCTGCGTTACCTAAAAAAGCGCCTCAACCTCGATCTAGCGCTTCTTGCTCGGCGACGAAGCCTGCCTCAAGCACGGATCGCCCCAGGTCTGGCCAGCCAGCTGCGCACGCGAAGTGGTGGATGCGCTCAAGTGTCCGGGCCGAAGCCTTGACTCGCATCGCAGAGGGCACATCGTCCGGTGACATCGCGTAGGGCTGAAGCTTAAAGCCCGCTGCCTGGCAAACCGCCGCGATCGTGGATGCAATCCGAAATCCCCCCTCATCGACGTCCCCCCAGTGTAAAACGGGGGTTGTCGGTGGCAGGCTTTCCAGCAGACGCGCGTACATCGCCCGCCAGGCTGGTGAGGGCATTCCTGCCGTGTAGACCAAAAGCGCTTCCTTGTTCTGGCGCCTCTTCGCCTCACTGTGAAACGTCGTCTTGTTCTCAATGGTGATGACTTCCGTGACCTTGCTGGCCACCCCCTGAATGGCCGCAGCTGGCAACCCCATGTAGGGGGCGTCAATCAGCCCGGTAGAGCGATCGCGCGCGATGTGCACCTGGCCGGCCAGCAGCACGGGATGCTCTTCCCGGAACAATCCCAGCTCTCGCCACACCTGGGCCGCGGGCCTGGGAGTTTCCTCAACGCCGCCATTCAGCAGGACGTCGAGCTGGGCGGTGAGCGCCTCAATCCGCTTGCTGTCGAGAAATAGCCGGGCGCTGAATTCACGCACCGGGGCTGCAACCGCGTCCTGGCTACGCTCCGCGCAAGCCTGAATTGTCTTTGCTGCGTCGATCCAGGCTCGCGTGTCCTGCGGACCCAGCCCGCGCACCTTGGCCATGCTGGTCCAGCGTCCAATCACCTCCTGAATGACGGGAAACTCAGCCTGCAGTGGCTCCAACTCGGAAACGGTCTGGGCCAGCTGGTCCGCATAGGTTCTGCGACCCAGAAACCGGGCGAGCGCCTGCCCGTCCACCAGGTCAATGCGCTCAAACAGTCCATCATCCGGATTCAGCTTGTCACGCTGCAAAGTGACGGCACCGGCGTCGCGCGCGGCCAAAAACGTCTCATCGCATTCCTGCTTATGCTGCCAGCTCCGCAATTCACTGTAGGGCTTCAAGTGCGTGGCTGTCAGTGCCGGTGCGCGCGCACGGGCGCCGGCGGCGTGCTTGTTGCCGGCATCCAGCAGCTTGGCCAGCAAGTCCTTCGCGATGGCGCCGGCGTTCATGGTGCTGGGCTCGCTACAGGGCGTGCAATGGGCTCCTGCCGCACGGCTTGTAGCTCCGCCTCCAGCAGCTCCGGGTGGTATTCCCACATGTCCTCGCGGAACTGCTCTCGCATGGCTTCGCTGACCCGACGTTCTTCCACGTGGATCACATGGCGAGTTTCGTCTTTCATGATCTCGAAGTAGCGGTGCAGGAAGGCGGTCAGCGTGGGCAGGTTCTCTCCCGGGCTGGCCAGCAGCACCTGCAACCCGAGTTTTTCGAGGTAACGCATGGTGGCCACGATGTTGGGCGTGTCCATCTTGTCGAAGGCCTCGTCCAGGAGGATGAGCCGCAAACCGTCCTGATTGTTTTCATCCATGCGATAGGCTGAAGACAGGGCGGCGCCGGCGATCACGTACAGCGGCGCGCGGTGCTCGCCACCGGAACCCGGGCCAATGCGTTTGCTCAGGTGCCCGATGGTTTTGGTGACACCGGTGACCGGATCATCAGTCTCAATTTCGATGTCGAATTCGAAGAACTCCCGGTAGTCATCCAGCGGACTTTTGACCGCGGCATTGCCCGTGGTGGTCTTCTCGCGCAGCAGCTCCGCGAACTGGGGAGGGATTTCCCCGGGCTCTCCAAACAGCCCGCCATCGGCGCCGAAGTCGGCGATGTTCTCGATGAACTTCTTCAGCGGCATCAGGTCTGGGCGGATTTTGGCCTGGAACTGGTACCGCTCCCCATTGGTGAAGGCGGGGGAGGCCTTGAGCGCATCGTTCAAACGCTTGAAGGTGGTGGTTTGGTACTTGAGATTGGCGTGCAGGGCCAGCGCCACATCCTGGCGGAAGGTGTTCTGCGACGCAAGGTAGGCCTCTTGGGCTTGATCTTTGTACTGGGGCAGCTCCGTGTTCTGCAGCCTGGTGACTTGCTGCTCCATCCAGGCCTTGGCTTGACGCCAGTCAGACGTCACTTCATCGCTGACGGCTTCGCGGTGGTCGGTCAGAAAGGTTCCCAGCAGCGTCTGGGCCGGGCCCAGGTGACGCACCATCGAGGCGTTGCAGCGCTTGGACTGGGATTCGCAGTGGTCGGCCATGGCCTGGTAGTTGTCGCCGTATTGCTCCAACAGCGCGTCCCAGCGATCGGACGCATAGCCTGGGTCATAGTCTGCATGGCCACGGCAGGCCTCATGGGCTGTCCGCTTGCCCTGGAGTTCCAGCAACTTGGCCGCGCATTCCTTGGTCAATCTGTCTAGTACCGTCTGGGCCCTAACACGGCATCACGGGCATTGCGGGCATCGGTTTCCAGCTGCGGTTTGCGTTCCTGCACTGCTATAAAATCAGCATTCAGCGCCTGATATTCGGCGCTGGTGCTACCCGAGTTGCGCTGGTGGGCAAGCTCTCTTTCGATGAGCGCCTCGCCCAGCTGGGCCGTAACGCCAAGCAGAAGGCGCAGGGTCTCAGGCGATGACAAGCTCTGCACCGCCAGACGGATCCGCTCAAGTTCTCCCTGGCGTCCTTGAAGGTCGGCTACTTTTCGGTTTCAGTCACGGGATTCGGCTCTGAGCCCGTCGACCTGGCCTTTTGCGCCGGCGCCTATCTGCAGGTCAGCCTCCGGAACCAGCCTCAGTCGCTCGAAGTCGCCGGGCCCCACCAGCATGCCGTCCAGGGTCAGGGCACGCTCGCCCCGCAACGCCTCCTGGGCGGTATTGGCGCGCTTGAGGTTACCCAGCTTGCCACGCAGGTAGGCAACTGCCACTTGGTTGCTGCCCTGTATCAGGCTGGCAACCGTGTCGGCCGCCGGCTGGCCCTGCCCAGGTCGCGCTTTGTCCGAGCGCACGATCTTGACGCCATAGATGGTGCGTTTTCCCTGCAAGGCCTGGTAGATGCCAAAGGCTTTTTGTTCTTCCT
Organism: Variovorax sp.; assembly: GCA_025352265.1. Lineage (GTDB taxonomy): Bacteria > Pseudomonadota > Gammaproteobacteria > Burkholderiales > Burkholderiaceae_C > Variovorax. The sequence goes on from JANXTS010000016.1 coordinate 50,056, forward strand.
CCGAGTCCCGCAGCAAGATGGCTTCTACGTTCCTGGCCAAGTAGGCTTCCATCGCTGGCTGCCATTTGAGATCGGTCACCTTCACCAAGTCACAGACGGGGGTGGGGTGCAATCCGTGTTCCGCGAACTCATGCATGAGCCGGGCCGTAGGTTCGCTGACCTGTGCGCGGTTGGTGTTGGCGCGCTCCATGCCCAGGCCGATCGTCGAGAGCCGTTCTGTGGCGAGCCGGATCTGCTCCTTGACGACGTCGTGCTCCTCATTCATGTGCGTACCAGCGACCTTCAGCGTTTCTCCGAGGTCCTGGATGATTTGCCCCAGCGCGTCCTGGTCGACCCGGCTCTGCTTCCACGAGAAGTCTCTCAGCTGCAACGCGGCCAGTGCAAGTTCCGGCTGCCACTGGGCCAGCAGGTCGTTGGAGCTGGCGTTTTGGAGCAACTGCCGGAAGTTGCGCAGCTCCCGTTTCAACTCTTCTTCCCGACGGGTGGATTTTTCTTGCGCCTGCGCCAAGTCCTGTTGCGCGCCCGCATTCTCGGCATGGTCCGCATGGGCGCGCTGTAGCCCGGACAGTTGACCTACTTCGCGAGTCCAGGCCACCACCGCTTCATCGGCTTTCGTGCTGGCCTGGGTGCTTTCCCCAACCACTACTTCCTGATCAAACTTCTCGGCCGTCAGCTTCTCATGCGCCGCATTGCTCAGTTCGTAAACCGCAGAGGCCTGAAGCGCGGTCCACGTGGCGGATTTACGAGCCTCGACCAGTGCAGCATCAAAGTTCTTGCTGACCTCCAGGCCTTGTTTGATTTTTTGCTCGACCCCCTCGACCAAGAGGTTGATCCGCTTGAAGGTCTCCACCAGCTGCTTGAACCGGGCGACGTTGGTGGGCCGGTCCTCTAGGACGTCCTGGCGCACGATCTGGTCCACCGACTTGGAGAAGCTCATGCGCAGCGCAAAACGGAAGGCACGCGCAAACGCGTCGTAGGATGCCGGACCGGCCTTGCCACGCAGCATGAACAGCATCTGCTTGACGTAGCTCGCGCCATCGTCGAACAGCGGCCCCTCACCGGTGACTTTGGATTGCTACAGCAACCGGTGGCGGAAACTGCTCCAGGGCAGGGGCATGGTTGCCCCGTCCACCGTCTGCAGGTGCTCGGACATGCTCAGCTCAATGCCGCGGATCACGTAGCGCCCAAGCACCTTCTCCGCCTCGTTGCTCAGAGAAGCCTCAATGCACACGCCCATGGAGACCGGCTCATTGGTCTCGGTGTCGCGCCAGACCAGTGTGATGTAGGTTGTGGCTTGCTGCCGTGCGCATTGTTCGATGGTGTCGCCATACTGACCGAGGCAGTAGGAGCGCAAGGTTCTGCTTTGCTGGTGCGATTTGTTGTCGGCCTGGGCATTAAAGTGCATCTGGTTCTTGTTGGCGCCCATCATGGCAATCTGCACCGCATCGAGCGCCGAACTCTTGCCGCTGCCATTGCGGCCGAACAGACCGGTGATTTCTTCCAAGCGGAATTCCTGCTGCTCATACAGCAGGAACTGCACCAGTTTGACGCTCTCAAGCCGCTTCATCGTTGATCCCCTGTTTGTCTTCGATCGCCACAGGCTCGCCGACGGTGCCATCTGCATGCGCCTCATCCCTGGCGGCTCCCCACTGCGCCAGCCGTATCAACGCTGTTTCTCCCAGCACGTCGACGATGGCCGGGCGAATGGCCACGCCACCAACCGACTGCTCCTGCAGGGGGGTGAGATGGCCACTGTCATCGTCTTCCAGCCGCCGAGCGATGCCCCAGCGCTTGGCGGAGCGCAGCAGTGTGTCAAGCTCGCCTCGGGTTGGCAGGTCGCGCCCGGTCATCAGGTGGAACTTCTCCTGCAGTTCGATGTAGTCGCACAGGATCTCGCCATCTTCTGTGAGCCCACCCGCGCGCACGCCTTCGTCGTACAGGCCGCGCAGCACCAGAGCAAACAGCGTCTGGGCTACGGTCGCGGTACCGGCCTTGGCGTGCCGCGGCAGCGCGGTGACATAGCGCAGCTGCCGGTTGATCGACAGGGACACCCCCAGCGGGGCCAGAACCTTCGCGAACTCGCGCTCGTAGAGATCCAGGATGGCATAGGTCACCCGACTGCTCCGATCGGAGTGGTAGATCACCTGCTCGGCCACTAGCCGGTAGGCGGCGGTTTCGAAGTCTTCGACGGTATAGATGCCATCCAACCGGCTGGCCAGATCCTCCCAATCCCCTGGCTTGCTCATTTGGTCTCCCTGTTTTTAGTCTGGCGTTTGCGCCAGCTCAGTGTGAATGGCTTGCCACTCAAATACGGGTGCTTGGCGGCTTCGTCGCTGGTGTAGCGCAGCTCCATGCCCGGGGCCGACGCCCGGCCTTCCATCTCTAGCCTGGGAATCCGGGAGTTGGTGGCCATGGCCACGCTCGTTAGGGCCTGGAAAGCGCGCAAGTCCTCTATAGACGCACAAGGCAGGGCATCGCTGCCGGCGATGGCCGCGTCCTGCAGCACTTTCTCCGCATAGGCGCGCAGCTTCATGGGCGTGATGGACCGGCGCTCCTGGGCGCGGCGCACCAGGTTGCCAATGGCGCGGGTGCGGTCGGAGATGATCACCTGGCGCAAGGGAGTAGGCGCCAGCCGAGGCACCTCTTTACGCGGCTGTGCCAGTCGCGCGCCACTCATCAGGGCATCCGGTGGAAACACGGGGGCGACATCAATGTCGGGATTGGTAATCAACCGGTCCATGGTCTGACGGAGCAGGTTGTCGATGGGGCGGATGGCCCGCAACTTGTATTCCAGAAAAGCCAGCGCGCGCCGGTTAGCGCTGCGGATTTCATCATCCAGGCGCTCCAAGTACTCCTCGATCCGGTCAAGCTCATAGAGGCGCTGCAGGTCACGCTGGAAAGCGGTCTGACCCTTTTTGTCGTCCCCGCTGCAGAGGCGGTTCACATACCAATCCAGCAAGCGACTGCGATGCTCTGGCTGGGTATCAATGTCTGCAACAGCGTCCAGGATCTGCTGGCGCTTGGATAAGGGGTGCTCCCGCGTGCGGAGCTCCTGGTAGTCACCGATGAAAACCTGCTGGATGTAGTCCTGGAAGAAGGTCCGGACATACTGGGCGGTGGTGGGTTGTGCGCCGATGGCCGCCATCAGGTCGCGCACGTTGGTGCCGGTGTTGCGGATGTGGACCAACAGGTTGCGGCACTGCTCGGCCGCCTCCCGCAACAGGTCGCCGCTGGCTTCGCCCTCGTACACCTGGGCCACGGCGGCGTCAATCGAGCGGATCTTTCCCGAAACAAACACCGGGCCCATCTCGGCGAAGTTGATCAGCTGGGTCAACAGCTGGCCCACGGCCGGCGCCATGTTGACGGTCTTCTCGATGCCGTACTTCTCCAAACGGAACCAGCCCGCGTCGAGCAAGCGGTTGAAGGTGCCAATGGCTCGGATGTTCAAAGGGGTGTCGCGTTGATCGCCGGTCTCCGGTTGCCATTCGTCCGCGTATTTGAGGTGATCTTCGATCTCCTGTGTGATCTCGCGCTGCAGGAAGCCGTAGCTCGGCGGTAGGGGTGCGTCGGGACCGAATCGCCGGCGGTGCAGGTGGCAAAGCAGCGCCCAGTAGCCGTGGCGATTTAGAGATGCCAGCGGGCCGAAGAGTCGTTCCGGGATGCGCTGAAAGAGCGCCATGGAAGCGGGGACTACGCTGGGAACAGCCATTTGCGAACCTCCTCGACGTTTTCGACGGCCAACTGGTACTCGGGCGGTAACTCCTTGGTTACGTCCAGGGCCAGCCGTAGCTCCTGGACCATATAGGGCAACAGGGCGCCGCGGCAGCTATGAACGCGTGCGACAGTGCCATCGAAATACTCACTGCGAACCAGATCCTGCTGGCCGGGCGTCAGTTTGGGGTGTGCCTGGATGCGCACCTTGACCACGGCGTTCCATTCGGTGTCCTTTGAGACCGTGGACTCGGCCTTCTGGTCCAGCATGGTGAGCTTTGCGATACGCCCCAACACGAAGTCCCGGAAGTCACCGGTCTCCAAGCAGTAGCCGCGCATGTGCCAACGCCGGCCAGCCTGGACCAGGATGTGCGGCTCCACGGTCCGCGGGTGCGGCTCTGGCGCGCGCATGGAGCGATACTCCATCTTCAATCGCGAACCCTGCTCGATGACCAGGCGGATGCGCGAGAAAACGTGCGGGTTGACTTGGGAGAAGCCCCACGGGGCCACTGTGACCGGACCGGCACCCGGGCCGAGGTCCGCATGAATGTCCGCCTCTGCCAGGTAGGCCGCTAAACTCAAATCAGAGTTGCCAGCCTTGAGCTCAGCTTGGACCTTTTTGTAAGCGGCACTGGTGACAAGGTAGGACTTGCTCTTGCTGTCCCATTCAAACCAGTCGGGGGTTTCTTCCCGGACCTCCCTGAGGAGCTGGCTCACCCGTATGCCGCTCAGGCCGAGGACGTCCATAAGCCGACCACGGCTCAAGCGTCCCTCCCATAGGGCCATTCGGCGCATGACTTTGTAGCGGTTTTTTTCGAGCAAATTCGCATTCATCTTGATCGCCAGCGGATGGCATAAAAATATATATTATATACAAAAGTATATGACTTAAGAAGTCTACCGTCTGCGAAGCGAAACCTAAGCCCAAAGTTTGGACAGACGGTCGGCAGGTGCCCTTCAATGACATCGATCCGCGCGTCGGCCATCCACCTCGCTCAGCTCGCGCGCTCGCAACGTCTGAGGAGCTCTCAAAACTCGCCATCGAGGCGTAGTTTTTGCTGAACGCCGATTGATCCGAATGTGGCTGAGAGAGGCATATGAGGGCGTGACAGCTAATGGTTGGAGCCGCCACATTCCAGCCTGTCAGCTTCTCCAAATGACAAACCCCTTTTACTGCCCGATTGCAGACATCTGCGAGTGACTGCTACTGGCCCAACCCCGATCTAAATCACTCACGCCGAGACGACCGCTTTCAGTCTGAAGCGGCCGGTCAACTCGGCTCTGCGAAGGTCTGCTTGTGGCCCGACCTCGGCAGTTCAAGCGGCATATTTGAATGACGGCTTCCAGACATGTTCCAAAGGAAGTTGCGTGCATGTGCAACACAAGAACATTGCATTCGCAACTATGCTACCGTCGTCAAATGAAAACGCACGCCTCTGCCTCCGCCTCTGCAAAACCCGCCCCAACGCTGCCGCCCTCGCAGGGAGACGCCGCTGCCGCGATGGCAAAAAAGTTCGAGCACGTCTTTCATCACGCCTTTGCCCGCTCGACCAAGGTGGCCGCCAAGTCCGCACTCGGCAGCAGCAAGAAGCTCCTTTTTGTCACCCTGGCGCACCACGAAGCACCGACTTTGAATCGCGACGCCGCCGCGCAATGGGCGTCCAAAAGCCTGCCCGCAACGGCGTTGCACCAATGGTTTGCGGCGACCGGCCTCGAGAAGAAAAAGGACCTGTTTATCGCGCTGCAGGTCAGTCCTTCGACGCTCTCGCGCGCCAAGCCCGATACGACGCTCGACGCCGCTGTCACAGAGCGCATGCTGAGGCAGAGCGAGTTGTTCGTGCGGGCGGCTGAAGTGTTCGGTGAGGACGGCGCTACCTGGATGACCAAGCCGCACGATCTGCTCGACGGCAAGGCCCCGATGGCGTATGCGACCAATGAGTTCGGTGGTGCGAAGGTCCGCCAGATCCTGAACGCGATCGAATATGGCGGTGTCGTCTGATGCCGGGAGTCTGGCGAATCGGCAGCACCAAAGGGCTGATGCTCGCCACGCTTGCCTTCGGTTCGACGCTCGAATCCGGACGCTGGCACCGCACGGCACCAGATGGTCAGCCCGTCGTCTATGCAGGTGCCAGCCGCGCGCTGTGCCAACTGGAGAAACGGGTCCACTGCAACGGCGTACAGCCGCGTAACCAGGCGCTGCTCCGGCTGGATTTACCGGACGCTGCCGTGCTGCTCGACATCCGCGCGTTGGAAAACCTGCCGGTCGATTGGCCCGATGAGGAGCCCTGGACGCAGGACGCCGGTGTTCGCTGGCGCGCGTCGGGCGCCTCGCTTGGTCTGTGGTTGCCCTCGGTGGTCGAACCCGGCGAGTCGAACCTGATGCTCAATCCCGACCATCCGCAGTTCGCGTCCATCGTGGTGACGGTCGAGCGCAAGCCGTTCCAGTTCGATGACCGGATGTTCAACCCCTCTCCATGATGTAAGCGCCTTAGCGCAGCCAGTTCGCGCAAGACCCAACCCCTGCCAGTGCCTAAGCTGCCTCATCAGCATCGTGCCGTATTCCGGCCAGGCAACTACACATGGCAATCATCGAGACGACCGTTTCACCCGGCAGTGAGGCTATCGAGGCCAATCGCGCCGGCATGCTGGCACTGATCGAGCGCGTGCGCGGCTATGAGCGGCGCAGCATCGCCACGTCGGCCAAGTCGCGCGAGCGGTTTGAAAAGCGCGGCCAGTTGCTGCCACGCGAGCGGCTGTCGCTGCTGCTCGACCCCGGCACGTCGTTCCTTGAAATCAGCTCGCTCGCGGGCCTCGGGCTCGACAACGAAGACCTCGAGAAAAGCGTGCCAGGCGGTGGCGTCATCGGCGGCATCGGTTGGGTGTCGGGCGTGCGCGTGATGATCAATGCATCGGACTCCGGCATCGACGCCGGCGCGCTGCAGCCGATGGGCATTCCCAAGCAGTTGCGCATGCAGGAACTTGCGCTGGAGAACAAGCTGCCCTACGTGCAACTGGTGGAGAGCGCCGGCGCCAATCTCATGACCTACAAGGTCGAGGAGTTCATCACGGGCGGCAACCTGTTCCGAAACATCGCGCGCATCTCGGCAGCCGGCTTGCCGGTGGTAACGGTCACGCATGGCTCGTCGACAGCGGGCGGCGCGTACCAGACTGGTCTGTCCGACTACATCGTGATGGTGCGCGGCCGCTCGCGAGCCTTCCTGGCGGGGCCGCCGCTGTTGAAGGCCGCCACCGGCGAGGTCGCGACCGAAGAAGAGCTCGGCGGCGCGTTGATGCACACCTCGATCTCCGGCCTCGGTGACTATCTCGCCGAAGACGATCGCGACGCCATTCGCATCGCACGCGAAATCCTCGCCAACATCGACTGGAACCGTGAGGCCGCCAATGCTCCGGCGCGCACCTTCAAGCCGCCTCGCTACGACGCCGAATCCCTGCTCGGCATCATGCCGATGGACCACAAGCGGCCGGTCGACATGAAGCAGGTCATCGCGCACATCGCCGACGACTCGGAATTCCTGGAGTTCGGTGAAAACTACGGCGGCGCCACCGTCGTCGGCCACATCAAAATCGAAGGCATGCCGGTCGGCGTGGTCACTAACAACGGGCCGATCGATCCGGCCGGCGCGACCAAGGCGACCCACTTCATCCAGGCCTGCTGCCAGTCGAAGACGCCGTTGCTATACCTGAACAACACGACCGGTTTTATGGTCGGCAAGGACTACGAAGAGGCCGGCATCATCAAGCACGGCTCCAAGATGATCCAGGCCGTGACCAACGCCACCGTGCCGCAGATCACCATCTATTGCGGCGCCTCCTTTGGTGCTGGCAACTACGGCATGTGCGGCCGCGGCTTTCATCCGCGCTTCTGTTTCTCGTGGCCCAACGCCAAGACCGCGGTGATGGGCGGCGAGCAGGCGGCCAAGACGATGGTCATCGTCACCGAGGCCGCCATGAAGCGCAAAGGTGAGGTCGACCAGGCCAAGCTCGACGCGATGGAAAAGCGCATCGTGGACCATTTCGACAGCCAGATGAGCGTGTTCACCACGAGTGCGCGCCTGCTCGACGACGGCGTGATCGACCCGCGCGATACACGCGAAGTCTTGGCCAAAGTACTTTCGATCTGCCGCGATGCCGAGGCACGCGAGCCGCAGAAGATGCAGTTCTCTGTGGCACGACCCTAAGAACACAACGGAGCCTTCCATGCAACTCACACCTGAACACGACACCCTGCGCGACACCCTCAAACGCTTCATCGACAAAGAGGTCAATCCGTTCGTCGACGAGTGGGAAAAGGCGGAGATCTTTCCGGCGCACCAGGTCTTCAAGCGGCTCGGCGAACTGGGTTTTCTGGGCCTGACCAAGCCGGTCGAAAACGGCGGCTCGGGGCTCGATTATTCGTATGGCGCAGTCATGGCCGAAACGCTCGCGCACATGAACTGCGGCGGTATCCCGATGGCGATCGGCGTGCAGACCGACATGGCCACGCCGGCGCTCGCGCACCGTGGCAGCAAGGAGTTGCGCGACGAATTCCTTGCTCCGGCCATCAGCGGCGACTACGTGGCTTGCCTCGGCGTGTCGGAGGTCGGCAGCGGTTCCGACGTCGCATCGGTCAAGACCACGGCGCGCAAGGTCGACGGCGACTACGTCATCAATGGCGGCAAGATGTGGACCACCAACGGCACGCAAGCCGACTTTTGCTGCGTGCTGGCGAACACCTCCGAAGGCGCGTCCCACCGCAACAAGTCGCTCATCGTCGTGCCGATGAAAACGAAAGGCGTGCAGGTCGCGCGCAAGCTCAAGAAATTGGGCATGCACTCGTCCGACACGGCGCAGATTCACTTCGACGATGTGCGCGTGCCGCAGCGCTATCGCATCGGCGAAGAAGGCATGGGCTTCATCTACCAAATGGAGCAGTTCCAGATCGAGCGGCTCTGGGGCGCGCTCAACAGCGCCAGCATGGCGCAGCGCGCCATCGACCTCACCATCGCCTACACGCGCGATCGGCAGGCCTTTGGCCGTTCGATCCTGGACAACCAGTGGGTTCACTACAAACTCGCCGAACTGCAGACCGAGGTCGCGTGCCTGAAGGCCCTTTGCTGGCAAGGCGTCGAAGAGGTCGTGGCCGGTACCGATGCCACGCGCACCGCCACCATGGCCAAGCTGAAGGCCGGTCGCCTGATCCGCGAAGTGGCCGACGGCTGTCTGCAGTTCTGGGGCGGCATGGGCTACATGGACGAAAGCCCGATTTCGCGCATCTTCCGCGATGGGCGGTTGACCTCCATCGGTGGTGGCGCCGACGAAGTGATGCTTCAGATCCTCGCTAAATTCATGGGTACTTTTCCGTTCCCGAACGCTGCATAAATCGTCAGACGAACGCCCATGACCGCAACGAAGCCCAGTACAGCAGCGTCCGCCTCGTCGACCGCCGCACCGTCGTCGACACCGTTCCGAAAGGTGCTGGTCGCCAACCGCGGCGAGATCGCGTTGCGCATCATCCGCAGCGCCCGCGCGCTCGGCTACCGCACGGTGGCGGTGTACTCGACGGCCGATGCCGATGCGCGCCACGTGCGCGAGGCCGACCAGGCGGTGTGCATCGGCGAGCCGTTGCCGGCCCAGTCGTACCTGCGCATCCCGGCCATCGTCGAGGCCGCGCGATTGAGTGGTGCCGACGCGGTGCATCCCGGCTACGGCTTCCTGGCGGAGAACGAAGACTTCGCACAGGCGTGCAAGGACGCGGGGCTTGTCTTCATCGGCCCGTCGGCCCAGGCCATCGTGTCGATGGGCAACAAGGCGGGCGCGAAGACCTTGATGATGGCGGCGGGCGTGCCGTGCATTCCGGGCTATCAGGGTGAAGACCAAAGCGAAGAGCGACTTGCCGAAGAGGCCTCGCGCATTGGCTTTCCGGTGATGATCAAGGCGACCGCCGGGGGTGGCGGGCGTGGCATGCGACTCGTGCCATCGGCCAAGGAATTCGGCGAGCTGCTGCGCAGCGCACGGTCCGAAGCGCGGAGCGCATTCGGCGATCCGGAGGTGATCCTCGAGCGCGCCATCGTCGAGCCGCGCCACATCGAGATTCAGGTGTTTGCCGATCGCTTTGGCAATGCGGTCCATCTCGGTGAGCGCGACTGCTCTGTGCAGCGGCGCCATCAAAAGCTGATCGAGGAAGCACCGTCGCCCGCAGTGAATGCCGATCTGCGGGCCCGCATGGGTGCCACGGCCGTAGCCGCGGTCAAGGCCATCCGCTACGAGGGCGCGGGCACGCTGGAATTTTTGCTCGACAACCAGGGCAACTTCTATTTCATGGAGATGAACACGCGGCTGCAGGTCGAGCATCCGGTGACTGAGGCCATCACGGGGCTCGACCTGGTGGCACTGCAATTGCGCGTGGCGGCCGGCGAGCCATTGCCAATCACGCAAGAGCAAGTGACCTTCACCGGCCACGCGATCGAAGTGCGGCTGTGCGCCGAAGACGCAGACAAAGGCTTCATGCCGCAGAGCGGCACCATGGCGCTGTGGCACATGCCGACGCAGTTGCGCGTCGAGCACGCGATGCGCTCGGGTGCAGAGATTCCGCCTTACTACGACTCGATGATCGCCAAGGTCATCAGCCACGGCGACAACCGCGAGGCCGCACGCCGCAAGCTTATGGCCGGGCTCGAAGACGCGGTCGCCTTGGGCGTGACGACCAATCAAGCGTTCTTGCATCGGTGCCTCGGCCACGAGGTATTCGCAGCCGGCGGCGCCACCACCGCCTTCATCGCGCAGAACCAGGATGCGCTGTTGGCCGCCGACACCGAGCTGCAAAGCCGTGCCGCTGCCATCGCTGCCGTGCTGCTGTACGAAACGGCTGGTGACCGGCGAGCTCGTGCACCGGGCCGGCGCATGACGCACAGCCTGCCGATTTCGCTGCGCTTCGAAGTGGGCGGAAAGCTGAACACCGCGGGGGTTGTGCTCACCGGCCAGCGGCACTTCGACGTGACCATCGGCACGCAGACCTTCGTCATGGAGCTTGACGAGATCGCGGAGACCGAAGCGCATTTCATCTGCGACGGCCTGTTCGAACGCGCGGCCTTTCATCGCGACGGCGCGCTCTTGCTGCTGCAGTACCGCGGCGTGCCCATCCGCATCGAAGACAAGACGCGCGCAGCCTCTGCCAAGCAGGGCGATGCGGCCGGCGACGGCAAGTTGCGTGCATCGATGAACGGCCGCGTCGTCGCGGTAATGACGGCGGTGGGTGACATGGTCGAGGCCGGTCAGCCGATGGTCACGCTCGAGGCCATGAAGATGGAACATATCCATGCCGCACCCGTCGCCGGCAAGGTGATCGCACTGCATGTGAAGACCGGCGACCAGGTGGCGGCGAGCCGCGTGGTGGTGGAGATCGAAGCAGTGGTGAAAGAACCTGCCGGCATGCCCGTCTGAAGACGCGAGGCCGCGAAGGTGACGAACGAGATCGAAGGAGACTGACAAGCGATGACCGATACGACACTTGAAACCCAGTCGGCCGGGGCGGCCGTGCTGACCGAAAAGCGCGGCCACGCGATGTGGGTGACGATCAACCGACCCGACAAGCGGAACGCCATCAACAAAGACGTGGTTGCGGGCATCCGCGACGGCTGGCGGCAGGCGCAAGCCGACAAGGACGTGCGCGTCGTCGTACTCACCGCTGCGGGCGAGAAAGCGTTTTGTGCGGGCGGCGACTTGCAGCCCGGTGCCGGCTTCGCGTTCGATCTCTCTCAACCCAATCTCGACTACGCCGACATGCTGCGCGAAGTGCAGAACTCGACCCTGCCCAGCATCGCGCGCATCAACGGAATTTGCATGGCTGGCGGCATCGGCCTGCTGTGCATGACCGACATGGCGATCGCCGCCGACCATGTTCAGTTCGGCTTGCCCGAAGTCAAGATCGGCCTGTTCCCGATGCAGGTGCTGAGCCTGCTGCAGGCCATCGTGCCGCGTCGCACTGTGCGCGAGTGGTGTCTTACCGGCGAGCCCTTCGGCGCCGCCGAGGCGAAGGAAGCAGGGCTGCTGAACCATGTCGTGCCCACGGCCGAGCTCGATGCCAAGACGCAGTGGTTGATCGACCGGCTCGCGGGCAAGTCACCGACAGCGATACGCCGCGGCAAGTACGCCATGCGCGCGTTGTCGTCGATGTCGTTCGACGAAGGCATCGCGTTCACCGAAAGTCAGATTGCCCTGCTCGCCATGACCGAAGACGCGAAAGAAGGCCTGGCCTCGTTCAACGAAAAGAGAGAGCCGGTATGGACCGGCCGTTGACCACCGCGAGCACCGCAAAGGCCGCTGCTGCGGTCACCGCCGGCAGCGCTCACTCGGTCGGCCTGGCTGAGTGGCTCACCCGCCGTGCCGCGCGCGCTCCGCACAAGCCCGCGCTGACCTGCAACGGCATCACCTGGAATTACGGCGAGCTGATCGATCGTATCGAGCGCATGTCAGCGGTTCTGGCGGCCGGCGGCGTGATGCCCGGCGCACGCGTCGGCTACCTCGGCCTCAATGATCCGATGTTCGTCGTCGTGCTGTTCGCGACCGCACGCATCGGCGCGATCTGCGTACCGCTCAACTTCAGGCTCAGCGGACAAGAACTCGCTTTCATCATCGGCGACGCCGGCGTGCACACGCTGGTCGTCGGTGAGGAGCACATCGCGGTGATCGACGAGGTGCGCAGTAGCCTCGCTTGCCATCGCTTCATTCATCGCGGTGCTGGGGCGCCGGGGTGGGAGTCCGCCGATGCGCTGATGTCGGAGGCTTGCGCCGCGCAGTCGTTGCCCGTGGCCATTCCGGTGCGTGCCGACGACGTCGCCGTGATCATGTACACCTCCGGCACCACGGGCCACCCCAAGGGCGCGATGCTCACGCATGGCAACTTCTGGGCCAACAACCTCAACGAGATGTTCTTGTGGGACATGGTGTCGACCGACGTCACGCTCAACTTCGCGCCCATGTTCCACGTCGGCGGCTTGCTGTGCGGCAGCATGACCACGTTGCTGGCGGGCGGTCACCTCGTGCTGCAACGCGCGTTCGATGCGCAAGCGGTGCTCGATGCGGTTGCGGCGCACCGCATCACCGTGAGCTTCGCGGTGCCGGCGATGCTGCTCTTCATCAGCCAGCACGCCGCATTCGAGGCGGCGGACCTCTCGTCGCTGCGATTGATCGCGGTCGGTGGTGCGCCGATGCCCGAGCCGTTGTTGCGCCTGTACGGCGCTCGCAACATCCCGGTGCACCAGGGCTACGGCATGACCGAGACCGCATCGATGATCACCTTCCTGCATCCCGACAGATCTTCAGACAAGCTCGGTTCCAGCGGCACGCCGCCGCTCATGACCGAGATCAAGCTGATCGATGCGGCCGGTGAGCCGGTCACTGCCCCCGGCGCCACCGGCGAGATCTGCGTGCGCGGCGCCAACGTCATGCCCGGCTACTGGAACCGGCCCGAGGCCACCGAAGCGAGCTTCACGCCCGATGGCTGGTTTCGCAGTGGCGACATCGGCTACCGCGATGCCGAAAGCTTTCTGTACGTCTGCGATCGCATCAAGGACATGGTCATCAGCGGTGGCGAGAACATCTATCCTGCCGAAGTCGAGAGCGTGCTGTACGACCACCCGGACATTGCCGAGGTCGCGGTCATCGGTGCCCCCGACGCGCGCTGGGGTGAGCGCGTGGTGGCGGTGGTGGCACCACGACCTGGCAAGTCGATCACGCTGGAAGGGCTGCACACCTTCGCCGAAGGCAAGCTCGCGCGCTACAAGCTGCCCAAAGAACTGCGCATCGTCGACGCGCTGCCGCGCAACCCGACCGGCAAGGTGCTGAAGGCCAAGCTTCGCGTGCACAACGTCGCGGCGGCGACCTGAGTTCCGAGCATCAACAGCCCAAGGAAGACGCATGGATTTTTCCCCTGCACCCCGGTCGCTCGAACTCCAGGCACGTGTCGCCGAGTTCATGGAAGAACACGTGTACCCGGTCGAAAACCGTTACTACGAAGAGGCGCAGCAAGGCGAGCGTCGCTACCGCACACCACGGGTGCTGCAGGACCTGAAGGCGTTGGCCAAATCGAAAGGCCTGTGGAACCTGTTCCTTTCCGGCGACCACGGCAGCGGGCTTAACAACCTGGACTACGCACCGGTCAAGGAGATCATGGGCCGCGTGCTGTGGGCGCCTGAGATCTTCAACTGCTCGGCGCCCGACACCGGCAACATGGAGGTGCTGGCCAACTACGGCACGGAGGCGCAAAAGGCGCAATGGCTGACGCCGCTGATGGATGGCAGCATCCGCTCGGCGTTCTCGATGACCGAACCGGCAGTAGCATCGAGCGATGCGACCAACATCCAGTGCGAGATTTGCCGCGACGGCGATCACTACGTCATCAACGGCCGCAAGTGGTGGACATCAGGCGCGCTCAACGAAGATTGCAAGCTGCTGATCGTGATGGGCAAGAGCGACCCGGACCACGCCGAGCGGCATCGCCAGCAATCGATGATCCTGGTGCCCAAGGACACGCCGGGTGTGCGCATCGTGCGCGACCTCACGACCTTCGGCTACGACGACGCGCCGGTCGGCCATCCCGAGATCGTCTACGACAACGTGCGCGTGCCCGCCACCAACATGCTGCTCGGCGAAGGCCGCGGCTTCGAGATCGCGCAGGGCCGGCTCGGGCCGGGTCGCATCCACCACTGCATGCGGCTCATCGGCTGCGCCCAGCGCGCACTCGAACTCATGTGCCAGCGCGCGAACTCGCGCGTGGCGTTCGGAAAACTGCTGGGTGAACAGGGCTCGCTGCGCGAAGACATCGCGCATTCGTTCTGCGAGATCGAACAGGCGCGCCTGCTGACGTTGCGCGCGGCCGACAAGATGGACCGTGAGGGCAACAAGGCGGCGCGCGACCTCATCGCGGCGGCCAAAATCGTGGTGCCGAGCATGGCGGCGCGCGTCATCGATCGGGCCATCCAGATCCATGGTGGCGCCGGCGTGTCGCAAGACACCTTCCTGCCGCGCGCATATGTCTACGCACGCTTTATCCGCATTGGCGACGGTCCCGACCAAGTCCACCTTTCTGCGGTGGGCAAGCAACTGTTGCAGCGTTATGCCGCGCCGCTGCCGGCCTGAACACGCAACGACCGATGCACAACACGGTCGTCGTCAGCGCGCCGCCGATTCACCTGGGACGGCTTGGAGCGTGGCTCGAAGCGCATGCCGAAGGCTTTCGCGGCCTGCGAACCGCCGAGCGATTCGTCGGCGGCAACTCGAACCCGATCTGGCGCGTCCAGGCAGACAGTGGCCGCTACATCCTGCGAACGCAACCGGCCGGCGAGCTGCTGAGGTCAGCCCACGCGCTCGATCGCGAGGCACGCGTGCTGACGGCGTTGCATGGCAGTGCGGTGCCGGTGCCGCGCCTGCGCGCGCTGTGCAACGACATCGACGTGATCGGCGTGCAGTTCTACTTGATGGACCATGTCGACGGCGTAGTGCATCGCAACGTCGCGCTGCCCGATGTCGTCCGCGAGCAGCGAGGTGCCGTGTATGCCGCCGCCATCGACAGCCTGGTGGCCATCCATCGCACCGACCTCGATGGGTTGGGGCTGCGCGACTTCGGCCGGCCCGGCAATTACTTCGAGCGGCAGTTGCATCGCTGGACGCAGCAGTACCGCACCGCGATGCCCGAAGGCTCCGTGCCGATGGACCAGCTCATCGCCCGGCTGGAAGCGACGCTGCCACGCGCGGCGCACGCGGTGGTTCTGCTGCACGGCGACTCGCGCATCGACAACCTGATGTTCAAGCCCGCGCGCAATGAAGAGGGCGAGCGCGTGCTCGCCGTGCTCGACTGGGAGCTCTCGACCCTCGGCCATCCGCTCGCCGATCTCGGCCAGTTCCTGGCGGTGCAGGACTTGCCGGCCGACTACCTGCTGCCCGGCTTGCGCGGTGTCGATCGCGCTGCAGAAGGCCTGCCGACGCAGGCCGAATTGAGCGAACGCTACCTGCGCGCGATGGATATGGACCCAGCGATCGACTTGCGCTTCTTCAAGGCTTTCGCGATGTTCAGGCAGGCCGCCATGTCGGCCGGCTTGCGGCGCCGCGCGGCACTGGGCACTGCGGTGGCCGAGAGTGCCTTGCAATTCGGCGACACGATGGATGTATTCGCGCAGACCGGGCTCGACATCCTCGATCAATGAAACATTCATCAGGGCATCCGCAATGACGTCATCGACTCTCAACCCCTTCAGCGTCGCCGGCAAGGTGGCGCTGGTTACCGGCTCGTCGCAGGGCATCGGCGCTGCGACCGCACGCGTGCTGGCACAGGCCGGCGCGCACGTGGTCATCAGCAGCCGCAAGGCCGACGACTGCGAGCGCGTCGCGCAAGCCCTGCGCGACGAAGGCCTGTCGGCTGAAGCGCGCGCCTGCCACATCGGACGCATGGAAGACATCACCGCCATGGCGGCGCATCTTCAGGCGAAGCACGGCGGGCTCGACATCCTGGTCAACAACGCGGTGCTGAGCCCGTGGCGAAAGATCGAAGACATCGACGTGGGGCTCTTCGGCAAGACAGTCGACGTCAACCTGCGCGGTTACTGGTTCATGTCGGCCGAAGCAGTCAAGCTGATGGAGCCGCGCGGTGGCGGCAGCATCGTCAACATCTCGTCACTGTCGGCCTGGCACCCCGAAAAGATGCTCGGGCTCTACGGCACGCTCAAGACGGCGCTCATCGGCATGAGCCGCGCCTTCGCGCTGGAATACGGTGAGTTCGGCATTCGCGTCAACACGGTGCTGCCAGGCGTGATCGAGACGCGGCTGGCCGAGGCGTTCGACGGCGAGGCGAAAGAGCGAATCCTGAAGAAGACGCCGGTACATCGCCTGGGGCAACCTGAAGAAATCGGCTACGCGGTGCTGTACCTGAGTTCGCCGGCGGGTGCCTTCGTGACGGGCGCGAGCCTCGCCATCGACGGCGGCATGTCGATCTCGATGATCTGAGCGAAAGCAAAAAAGTGAAAGCAATGCGCATCCACCGGCACGGTCCGCCGGAGTCCTTGACGGTCGACGAAGTTCCATCGCCTGAACCCGGCAAGGGCCAGGTGCTGGTGTCCGTGCATGCCAGCGCGGTCAACTTCCCCGACACGCTCATCATCGAAAACAAGTACCAGTTCAAGCCTGAACTCCCGTTCGCGCCGGGTGGCGAGGTGGCGGGCACCATCAAGTCTGTAGGCGAGGGCGTGAACGGGTTCGAGGTCGGCGACCGCGTCATCGCCGTCTGCGGTTGGGGCGGCTATGCGGAAGAGGTGCTGACCACCGTCGACAAGCTGGTGCGGCTGCCGCAGGGTATCGACATGGAGGCGGCCGCGGCACTGGTCATCACCTACGGAACCTCTCACTACGCCTTGCAAGACCGCGCCGCCATCCAGCCGGGCGAAACCCTGCTGGTGCTCGGTGCCGCAGGCGGCACGGGCGTGTCGGCCATCGAGCTCGGCAAGCTGATGGGCGCGAAGGTGATCGCCGCCGCATCGAGCGACGAGAAGCTGGCGCTGTGCAAGGCGCGTGGCGCCGACGAGACCATCAACTACGCGACCGAAGACCTGCGCCAGCGCGTGAACGCGCTCACCGGCGGCCGCGGCGTCGACGTCGTGTACGACCCGGTGGGCGGAGCCTATGCGGAGCCGGCGCTGCGCAGCATGGCGTGGCGAGGGCGCTACCTGGTCATCGGCTTCACCACGGGCGAGATTCCGAAGTTGCCACTCAACCTGGTGTTGCTCAAGGGGTGCAGCATCGTCGGCGTGTTCTACGGCGGCTTCGCGCAGGCCGAGCCGGCGCGCTACGACGCCTTCATGCAGGAACTGGTCGGCTGGCTGGCCGACGGCCGCATCAAGCCCGCCATCACTGCGCGCTACCCGCTGGAGCGCGCGGCCGAGGCATTGCGCGTGGTGGCAGACCGGCGTGCCACCGGCAAGATCATGCTGACGACGGCGCTCGGGCGCGAAACCGGTTGAGCCGCCCTCTCGCCAGGTCTGGCTAGGGATTTCCCCTGGCATCGACCGGCGCAGCGAGTCGGCGCAAGACCATGCCGGGCGCCTTCGCGACACTGCCCTCCGACGACGGCCGATCCCGGTCGTGCGACCGATCGAAGTGCGGCCTTGAGCCGCGCTCGGGCAAACAGGGAGAGCCTTTGGAAATCGTTCAACTGCTGATCTCCGGCTCCGCACTCGGCTGCATCTACGCGCTGATCGCGATCGGATTCGTGTTGATCTACAAGGCGACTGAAACCGTCAACTTCGCGCAGGGCGAAATGATGATGCTGGGTGCCTGCGTCGGCTACCTGTTGATGCTCTGGTTCAAGCTGCCCTTCATCTGGGCCGCGTTGGTGAGCGTGGCCGGTATGGCGGGCTTCGGCTTTCTGCTGGAGCGCACGGTGATCCGCCCGATCCTTGGGCAGCCGCAATTCACCGTGGTGATGCTGACCATCGGCCTGGGCTACATCACGCGCGGGCTGGTCACCATGCTGCCGGGCGTCGGCACCGACACACATGTGCTCGCCGTACCTTACAAGGGCAATGTGTGGAATCTCGGCGGCCTCGTGCTGAGCGCCGAGCAGGGCACCATCATCGGTGTCACGTTGTTGCTGTGCCTGCTGCTTTTCGTGATGTTCAAGTACACCAAGCTCGGTGTCGCGATGCAGGCCTCGTCGCAGAACCAGTTGGCCGCCTACTACATGGGCATTCCGGTGAAGCGGCTGAACGGCCTGGTCTGGGGTCTGTCGGCCGGGGTCGCGACCATCGCCGGGCTGCTGCTCGCACCCATCACGTTCGTGCACGTCAACATGGGTTTCATCGGGCTGAAAGCTTTCCCGGCAGCGGTGGTCGGCGGCTTCGGCAGCTTGCCCGGTGCGGTGGTCGGCGGGTTGGTCATCGGCATCGTCGAGGCCTTCGCCGGCTTCTACCTGCCTGAAGGTTTCAAGGATGTTGCCGCCTACGTGGTGGTGCTCGCGATGCTGGTCGTCAAACCGAACGGGCTGTTCGGAGAAAAGCTGCGCAAGAAGGTATGAGATTCCTTTTCAAGACCAGCTATGCGCAGGACTACCGCCTGGCCAAGCACGGCGGCCAGGTCTTCTGGTACGGGTTGCTGCTCGCGGTGTTGCTTGCGGCGCCATGGCTGGTGGGCCCGTACTGGACGTCGCAGATCACCTTCGTGCTGATCTATTCCATCGCAGGCCTCGGGTTGATGGTGCTGTCGGGCTACACCGGCTTGCTGTCTATCGGGCACGCTGCGTTCCTGGGTGTCGGTGCGTACACGCAGGCTGCGCTGACCAGCCGCGGCTGGCCCTTTCCGGTGGCGCTGTTCGCTGCCGCGGGGTTGTCGGCCTCGGTCGGTGTCGTGGTCGGCTTGCCAGCCCTGCGCGTCAAGGGCATCTACCTCGCCGTCGCGACGCTGGCGTTCGGTTTCATCGTCGAGGAAGTGATGGCGCGGTGGGCGAGCATCACCGGCGGCAACAGCGGCTTGTCGGTCAAGGCGCCAACCTTCTTCGGCTGGACCGCCGGCAGTGCCGAGTCGTTCTACATGGTCGTGCTGGTGGTGTGCGTGATCGTCACCGTCGGGGTGCTGAACCTGCTGCGCAGCTCGACCGGTCGTGCCTTCATCGCGATCCGCGATTCCGAGATTTCGGCGCAGAGCATGGGCATCCATCTGGCGCGCTACAAGACGATGTCGTTCGCGCTGTCGGCCGCCATCGTCGGCATCGCCGGTGCCTTGTACGCGCACAAGCTGCGCTTCATTTCGCCGGAGCAGTTCGGCATCGCGCAATCGCTCGACCTCCTCTTGCTGGTGGTGGTCGGCGGGTTGGGCTCGGTGCATGGCGCGTTCTTCGGGGCGATCTTCCTCATCACCATGCCGCAGCTCATCGCGCTCGGCAAAGACTGGTTGCCGACCGCCATCGGCCAGGCGGCGGGCTTGCAGGCGGTGGTCTTCGGTGCCGTGCTGATGGGCTTCGTCATGTTCGAGCCGACCGGCCTGTACGGTCGATGGGTCAAGCTGCGGACGTATCTGGAACTGTTTCCGACCTTCCGGCGCGGCATGTTCAGGCGGCAGAAGTCGTTCCAGAAATCGGAGCGGGTGCGATGACCGAAGCGGTGAGTAGGGCCGTACCTGAGGCGCTGTTGACCGCACGCGACCTGAGCGCTCGCTTTGGTGGCGTGCTGGCTGTCAACAAGGTGAGCTTCGACGTGCAGAAGGGCGAGGTGTTCACGCTGATCGGTCCCAACGGCGCCGGCAAGACCACGGTGTTCAACCTCATCAGCCGCATCTACATGCCGACCACCGGCAGCCTGAGCTTCGATGGCGTGCCGCTGGACAACACGCCGGCGCACGGCATCGCGGCGTTGGGCATCGCGCGCACCTTCCAGAACATCGAACTGTTCGAGCAGGCGACGGTGCTGCAGAACCTCCTGATCGGCTTTCACACGCATCGGCGCTCCGGATTCTGGAACGATCTGCTGTTCACGCCGAAGGCCCGTCGCAATGAAGTCGCCGCGCGGCGCAAGGCCGAGGAGGTGATCGAATCGCTGCGGCTGATGCGCTACCGCGACCAGCGCGTGGCCGGCTTGCCCTACGGCGTGCGCAAAGTCGTCGAGCTGGCGCGTGCGCTCTGCAGTGCGCCCAAACTGCTGCTGCTCGACGAACCGTCGTCGGGCCTCAACGCCGAAGAGACCGAAGACATGGCCTGGTGGATCCAGGACATCCAGCGCGAGCTCGGCATCACCGTGCTGATGGTCGAACACGACATGACGTTGGTGTCGCGCGTGTCGGACCGCGTTCTGGCGATGAACCAGGGCGAGGTGCTGGCGCTCGGCACGCCGGCCGAAGTGCAGGCGCATCCGGGCGTGATCGAGGCCTACCTCGGCAGCATCGACGACGTGTCGAGCTTGCGTCGGGTCGCCGCATGAAGGCCATCCCATGAATAGCGAAGAGGGCATCGTGCTGAAGCTGGCCAACGTCGAGAGTTCATATGGACCCGTCAAGGCGATACGCGGCGTGAGCCTGCAGGTGCGCAAGGGCGAGATCGCCACCGTGCTCGGCTCCAACGGCGCCGGCAAAAGCACCATCCTGAAGACCATCTCGGGGGTACTCGATCCGGCCAAGGGCAGCATCGAATTCAAGGGCCGCGACATCACCGCGCAAGATCCGGCAGCCATCGTGCGCGCCGGCCTGAGCCACGTGCCGGAAGGGCGCGAAGTGTTCCCGTTGCTGTCGGTGCGCGACAACCTCATGATGGGCGCCTACACCCGTCGCGACCGCGACGGCGTAGCGCGCGACATCGAAGTGGTGTACGGGTACTTTCCCATCCTGCGCGACCGCGCTGCACAAGATGCGGGCCTGCTGTCGGGCGGGCAACAGCAAATGCTGGCGATCTCTCGTGCGCTCATGGCCGAGCCTGAACTGATCCTTCTCGACGAGCCCAGCCTGGGCCTAAGCCCGCGGCTGACCAAGGAGATCTTCGAGATCATCGTTCGCATCAACCGCGAACGCGGCACCACGATCCTGCTGGTCGAGCAAAACGCCAACATGGCGCTGAACGCGGCCGACTTCGGCTATGTGCTGGAGAACGGCCGCATCGTCATGGAAGACAGTTGCAGCGTGCTGCGCGAGAAGGACGACATCAAGGAGTTCTACCTGGGCGCGAAAGAGACCGGTGCCCGTGGCGAGCGCCGTTGGAAAAAGAAGAAGACGTGGCGTTGAAAAAGAGCGCGATCACGACCGCAAGCCCGACCGAAAGCCCGATCCGCATGGCCACCCAAACTCTGTCGCAACCTGCGCATTCCTCGCAATCCGTCCAGTCCTTGCCCGACGGCGTCGACACGATCCCGCGCCTGTTTCAGTACGCCGTCGCGACACGCGGCAGCGACGTCATGCTGCGGCAGAAGGAACTCGGCATCTGGCGTGCGTACTCGTATGCCGAGGTCGGCGAGATCGTGGCCGACCTTGCCTGCGGCCTGGTCGGGCTCGGCCTGCAGCCGGGCGATGTCGTGTCTGTCTTGTCCAACACCAGCCGCGAGTGGCTGTGGACCGACCTGGCAGGCCTCACCGCAGGCGGTGTCGTCAGCGGCGTCTACCCGACCGACTCGGCCACGCAGCTTCAATACCTCTGCACCGACTCCCGCACGACCATTCTGTTCGTCGAGAACGAGGAGCAGCTCGACAAGTTTCTCGACGTCGAGGACCAGCTACCGTTCGTTCGGCAGGTGATTGTGTTCGACATGGAAGGCCTGGCGCGGCTGGCGCATCCGCATGTCATGTCGCTCACGGTGCTCCTCTCTGCCGGCCACGCGCGCCGCGCGGCGGAACCCGGTCTGGTCGCGCAACGGCTGGCGAGCCGCGGCCCGGCCGACCTGGCCGTGTTGGTCTATACGTCGGGGACGACGGGCCGTCCCAAGGGCGCGATGATTTCGCACGCCAACGTGATGGCCGCCGCTCGCACGTTGGAAGCTTTTTTACCAACCACGCGACTGCGCGAACGCGCGGCCTTCCTGCCGCTGTGTCACGTGTCGGAGCGCATCTTCGGCGAGTACTACGCGCTGTTGGTCGGGCAGACGATGAACTTCGTCGAAGACCCCGAGACCATCTTCGACAACATTCGGGAGATTCAGCCCGACGTGTTCATGGCGGTGCCCCGCATCTGGGAAAAGCTCTACTCGAGCGTGACCACTTCGATGCGCGAGGCGACCTCGCTGGAGCAATGGGCTTACCACCGCGCACTGGCAGTGGGCAAGCAAGTCGCGCTATGCCGTGAGCAACGCACGCCGGTGCCCGCCGGCTTGCAATGCCGCTACTGGATCGCTCGAAAGCTGGTACTCGACAATTTGCGAAAGATGATGGGCCTGGGCTGCGTCGAAGTCGCGATCACCGGTGCGGCGCCGATCTCCGCCGACCTCATTCGCTGGTTTCTGGCGCTCGGCATCGAGCTCGACGAGCTGTGGGGCATGACCGAAGTGACGGGCGCCGCCACCTGCAATCCGCAGGGCCGCAGCAAGCCGGGCAGCATCGGCATTCCGTTGCCGGGCTCGGAGGTGAAGCTGTCGGCCGAAGGCGAGCTGATGGTGCGCGGTGCGCAGGTCTTCATGGGATACCTCAACCTGCCTGAGAAGACGGCTGAGGTGCTGCAAGACGGATGGCTGAAGACGGGCGATGTGGGACGCGTCGACGACGACGGTTACTTCTACATCACCGACCGCATGAAGGACATCATCATCACCGCCGGCGGCAAGAACGTGACGCCTTCGGAGTGGGAGAACCAGGTCAAGTTCAGCCCGTACGTGACCGATGCGGTGGTCATCGGCGACCGCCGCGCCTACCTCAGTTGCCTGGTGATGATCGACCAGGAAAACGTCGAGCAATGGGCGCAGGAGCGCTCGGTCGCGTTCAGCGACTATCGCTCGCTCACGCGCAGCCGTGAAGTGACCGCGCTCATCGCCGAAGAGATCGAAAAGGTGAACAAGCACTTTGCGCGGGTCGAGCAAATCAAGCAGTTCCGGTTGATCGAAACCAGATTGAGTGCCGAGGACGAAGAGCTCACCCCGACGATGAAGCTCAAGCGCACGCTGGTCAACAAGAAGTACGCAAGCCTGATCGACTCGATGTACGCCAGCACGGCCGACCGGGCGGCCTGAACGACATCAACTCGCGCCGCGTATCGGTTTCCGCGCGCAGCAGCGGCGTGTCGACCGCACCGGGGCACAGGCAGGCAGCTCACCCGAATGCCGCGGTCGCCATAGGTGATCGACAGCCACTCCGCGAAGGCGACGGCGGCATGTTTGCTCACGGCGTAGGGTGCGTCGAACTGCGACAGAAGTCCGGCCGCCGACACGGTCGAGGAGGCGCGCCAATTCGGCTTCGTCGGCGACATCGACGTGTGCGCCTCAGGGTGTGCCCGCACCGCTTCAGCGACTTGACGCAAGCGCCGCCAAATGCCCTTTGCTAGCCTTTGCAGGCGCTTCTCCGGCGCGTTCCAGGTGCTTTCCGATGACTGAAAACGTGAACTTGACGGCCACTTCCGGCACTCTGGTGTCGCTGGTACGCCATGGCGACATCGCCGTGCTGCGCATCGCTAACCCGCCGGTCAACGCGCTGTCACCCGAGGTGGTCGCCGGCCTGGCCGCTGCCGTCGATGCGTTCGAGGCCGATCGCACGTACGCCGCGTTGCTGCTGCATTGCGAAGGCCGCACCTTCGTCGCAGGTGGTGACATTACGTCGTTCGACGACCCTGACTTTTCGGCTGCACTCTACAACGGCACGCTCGGCCGCATCGAAGCGCTCGACCGACCGGTAGCGGCGGCGCTGCACGGCACCGTGCTCGGCGGTGGCCTGGAACTGGCGCTGGCATGCCACTACCGCGTGGCGGTGCCGGGCACCCAGGTCGGCCTGCCCGAAGTCAAGCTCGGCATCCTCCCCGGCTCCCTCGGCACGCAGCGCCTGCCGCGCGTCGCCGGCATCGCACTGGCGCTCGACCTGATCGCCAGCGGCCGCAGCATCGACACGGCCACGGCACTGAAGGCCGGCATCGTCGACGAGGTGCGTGAAGGCAAGCCGCTGGACGTGGGGCTCGCGTACGCGCACGCGCTTGTCGAACGCAAAGCGGCGCCGCGCCGCCTGAGCGCACGGCCCGTATCGCGCGACAGCGTACCCGCCGACTTCTTCGACAAGGCACTGGCCGACGCGGCAAGCCGCAAGGCCTTCTATCCCTCGGCCCGCAACATCGTGCTGGCGGTGCAGGCATCGACGCTGCCCTTCGCCGAGGGCGAAGCGATCGAAGCTCGGCTCTTCGAAGAACTGCGTGTCTCGCCCGAATCGAAGGCCATGCGCCACCTGTTCTTCGCCGAGCGCCAGGCCGCCAAGATTTCAGGGCTCGCCAAGGACGTCAGGCTGCGCCCCATCGCCTTGGTCGGCATCCTCGGCGCCGGCACGATGGGCGGTGGCATTGCGATGAACTTTGCCAACGCCGGCATTCCGACGGTGCTGGTCGAAGCGTCTCAAGCTGCACTGGACCGCGGGCTCGGACTGGTGCGCGCCAACTACGAAGCCAGCGCCGCCAAGGGCCGGCTCACGACCGGGCAGGTCGAACAACGCATGGCACTGCTGAGCGGCTCGCTCGACGACTCGGCACTGGCGGATTGCGATCTCGTGATCGAAGCGGTGTTCGAGAACATGGACCTGAAGAAGCAGGTGTGTGCGCGTCTCGGCAAGGTCTGCAAGTCCGGCGCCATCATCGCGACCAACACGTCCACGCTCGATGTCGACGTGCTGGCGGAAGCCACGGGTCGCCCGGCGGACGTGGTCGGCATGCACTTCTTCAGCCCCGCCAACGTGATGCGCCTGCTCGAAGTGGTGCGCGGCGCGAAGACCGCGCCCGATGTGCTCGCGACCGTGATGCAGGTGGCCCGCAGGATCGGCAAAGTGGCAGCGGTGTCGGGCGTGTGCTACGGCTTCATCGGCAACCGCATGGCCGAGGTCTACATGCGCGAGGCCGAGTTCCTGATGATGGAAGGCGCCAGTTCGGCCGAGATCGACGGTGCGGTCGAAGCGCTCGGCATGGCGATGGGCCCGTGCCGCATGCTCGACATGGCGGGCATCGACTTCGGCGCCAAGACCGTCATCGAGTACGGCAAGGCCGGCGGCCTGCCGCCCGACGACAGCTACCGCGCGGTGGTGCGCAAGATGTTCGAGCTCGGCCGCTTCGGCCAGAAGACCGGCTCGGGCTACTACCGCTACGACGGCCGCAAGCCGGTGACCGATCCTGAAACCGCGCGCATTGCCAAAGAGCAGGCAGCGATGCATGGCATCGCGCAGCGCACCGACATCGGCCAGCAGCAGATCGTCGAGCGCCTGTTGTACCCGCTCATCAACGAAGGCGCGAAGATTCTGGAGGAAGGCATCGCCTACCGGCCGGGCGACATCGACATCGTATGGACCGCCGGCTACGGCTTTCCGGACCACAAGGGCGGGCCGATGTGGATGGCCGACGGCATCGGGCTCGTGGCCATCGCCGAGCGGCTGGCGCATTACGCCCAGGTGCGTGGCAACCCATTCGGCTACTGGACCGTGTCGTCGTTGCTGGCTAGCCTCGCGAAGAGCGGCCAGCGCGTCTCCGACTGGCAAGCCGCCTGAGTCCAACTGAACGGAAGTCCAATCCATGCCAAATCACACCCTCGTCGACAGCCTGCTTCGCCAGGTCGCCACCCGTCCCGATGCGCTCGCGTACCGAGGCGGCGAGCGACGGCTGACGTTTCGCGATGTAGAAGAACGCAGCAACCGCATCGCCAATGCACTCGCTGCAATGGGCGTCGGGCGCGGCACGCGCGTGGCGCTGCTGACCAAGCAGCACATCGAATGCCTGCTGGTCACGATGGCTGCATGCAAGCTCGGGGCGGTATGCATGCCGGTCAACTGGCGCCTGGCCGTGCCGGAGATCGAATACATCGTGAACAACGGCGAGGCGCCGTTCCTGATGGTCGACGCTGCTTTCGTCGCGACCGCGCGAGCTGCCGCGTTGCCTTCGATCAAGCAGGTGGTTTGCACCGAAGAAACGGTGGGCGATGTGCAGTCGCTCGAGCAATGGGCTGCGGCTTGGCCGACCACGTTTGCACCCGTCGCGGTCGACACGCACGACGCGGCGTTGCAGCTCTACTCGTCCGGCACCACAGGCTTGCCGAAGGGCGTGGTGCTGACGCATGCCGGGCTGCTGTCGGCGATGCGCGTCGTCGCGCATGACTGGAAGTTCGACGAGCGCAACGTGCTCGGCAATCCGCTGCCGGTATTCCATGTGGCCGGCATGACGATGCTGCTGCTCACGCTGGAGACCGGTGGCCATACGGCAGTCTTCGCGGACTTCGACCCCGCCGATTACCTCAAGAGCTTTGCACGGCACGGCATCACGCACACCTTCGTGGTGCCGGCGATGATTTTGTTCATGCTGCAGGTAGCCTCATCGAAAGCAAAAGACAAACCCGATGAAAAGTACGACTTCAGCAATTTGCAACTGATGGCCTACGGCGGATCGCCCATCAGCGAGACGGTGCTGAAGCAGGCGGTCGCGCTTTTCGGCTGCGACTTCCTGCAGGTCTACGGACTCACCGAAGTCTCGGGACCGGCGACCTTTCTCTTCCCTGAAGATCATCGGGCCGGCGATGCGGACTTGCTGCGCTCTGCTGGCCGCCCGATCGGTGGCGCGCGGCTTCGGATCGTGGACCCGGTCACGCAGCAAGATCTGACCGATGGCGAGGTCGGCGAAATCTGGATCGAGTCGGATCGCAACCTGAAAGAGTACTGGCGCAACCCCGAAGCGACGGCCGCCGCCTACCCGGAAGGCCGCAACGACAACGGCGGCTGGTTTCGCTCCGGCGACGGCGGCTACCTGAAGAGCGGCTACCTCTACATCCACGACCGCATCAAGGACATGATCCTGTCGGGCGGCGAGAACATCTATCCGGCCGAAGTCGAGAACGTGTTGATGCGGCACCCCGCGGTGGCCGACGGCGCGGTGATCGGCGTGCCCGACGCGACCTGGGGCGAAGCGGTCAAGGCCTGCGTCGTGTTGCGGCCGGGCATGCAGGCGGACCCACGCGACATCATCGATTTCATGCGCGCCAACCTCGCGCACTTCAAGTGCCCGAAGACGGTCGACATCGTCGAAGCATTGCCGCGTAACCCGAGCGGAAAGATCCTGAAACGCATTCTGCGCGAGCCTTATTGGCAGGGCCAGACACGGGCCATCGGGTAGTCGAATTAGTCAGTCAATACAAAGGGAGACAAGCATGTCGTTGAAAAAATGGATCGTCGCCGCGTCGACGTTGGTGGCCGCTGCCGGCCTGTGGCTCGCAGCGCCTGCGCACGCGCAAGACAAGCCGATCAAGATCGCGTTGATCGCGAGCAAGACCGGCCCTTCGGAGGCCTATGCGCGCGACACCGAGCGCGGCTTTAGGCTCGGGCTCGAGTACCTCACCGGTGGCACCATGACGTTGCTGGGTCGCAAGATCGAGGTCATCGTCAAGGACGACCAGATGAAGCCCGAGCTGTCGAAAGCCATGCTGACCGAAGCACTCGCCGACGACAAGGCCGACATCGCCGTCGGCACCTCGTGGTCTGGCGGCGCGCTGTCGATGGCGCCGGTCGCGGAGGAGTACGGCAAGATCCTGATGGTCGAGCCGGCCATCGCCGATTCACTCACCGGATCGGCTTGGAACAAGTACCTCTTCAGGGCCAGCCGCAACTCGTTCCAGGATGCGCTGGCCAGCGCTGCCGGCCTGAAAGACGGCGACAACATCGCCTTTCTCGCACCCGACTACGTGTACGGCAAAGACGGCGTCAAGGCTTTCAAGGATGCGATGACGCAGACCAAGAGCACCGCCAAGGTCGTGCACGAGGAGTTCATCCCGCTGGCGACATCCGACTTCACCGCGCCGATGCAACGCATCTTCGACGCCATGAAAAACGTGACCGGGCGCAAGTACCTGGTGGTGATCTGGGGCGCACCGAATCCGATCCGCAAGATCAGCGAACTCAATCCCGGCCGCTACGGCATCGAGTTCCTGTCGATCGGCGGCGCCAACCTCGAGAACACCAAACCGTGGAAGGGGCTCGACGTGACCGGCGGTACCTTCTACTACTACGGCTTCCCGAAGAACTCGATGAACGACTGGCTCGTCACCGAACACCAGAAGCGCTTCCAGGTGCCACCGGACCTGTTCACCGCCGGCGGCTTCGTCAGTGCAGCGGCCATCGTCGCCGGCATCAAGAAGGCCGGCTCGGTCGACACGCCCAAGCTGATCGCGGCGATGGAAGGCATGGAGTTCGACACGCCCAAAGGCAAGATGACTTTCCGGAAGGAAGACCATCAGGCGATGCAGGCGCAATACCAGTTCAAGATGAAGAAGACGCCCGCCAGCGAGTGGGACTTGCTCGAACTGGTGCGTGAAATCCCGGCATCGGAAATGCCGGTGCCGACCAACGCCAAGCGCTGACGCGATGAACGGATCGGTCGGAGCGGCAGCGCTGTCCAGCATTGGCCTTGGCATTCGTTTCGGCGGCCACGCGGCCGTCGACGATGTGTCGGCCGAGTTCGGTGCGGGCACGCTGACGGCCATCGTCGGGCCCAACGGCGCCGGTAAGACGACCTACTTCAACTTGCTGTCGGGCCAACTGCGCGCGTCGGCGGGGGCGGTACGGTTGAAGGGTGAAGACATCACACGGCTGAGCGCCGCGCAGCGCACGAGCAAAGGCATCGGCCGCGCGTTCCAGCTCACCAATCTGTTTCCCCGCCTTTCGGTCGCCGAGAACGTGCGGCTGGCGGTGCAGAGCCGGCACAGCGCGGGCTTCAACATGCTCGCCATGTGGCGCGGCCGACGCGACCTGATCGAGCAGGCCGACCGTTATCTTGAAGAAGTCGGCCTGGCCGGCCGGCGCAACGATGTCGCGTCCAAGCTGCCGCACGGCGACAAACGCAAGCTCGAAGTCGCGATCCTGATGGCGCTGGAGCCGGAGATATTGATGTTCGATGAACCGACTGCGGGCATGAGCGTCGACGAAGTGCCGGTCATCCTCGAACTGATTCGCCGGCTGAAGGCGCGCGGCGACAAGACCATCCTGCTGGTCGAGCACAAGATGGACGTGATCCATTCGCTGGCCGACCGCATCGTGGTCCTGCACAACGGCCGGCTCGTGGCAGACGGGTTGCCGAAAGACGTGATGGCATCGGCCATCGTGCAGGAGGCTTACCTCGGCATGAAGCGGCCGGTGGTGCAGCGCGAGGAGGCAATGCATGCTTGACGCCGCTGCCGCTCTGGCGCGCTCATTGCGCTCGCCCACTGTGCCGTTACTGACACTCGAAGGGGTGCACACGCACATCGGCGAGTACCACATCCTGCAAGGCGTCGACCTCGTGGTGCCACGCGCCGGACTCACCGTTTTGCTCGGCCGCAACGGCGCAGGCAAGAGCACTACGCTGCGCACGATCATGGGTCTGTGGCATGCCAGCGCAGGTAAGTTGCAATTCGACGGCAACGACATCACGACTGAGGCGACACCCGACATTTCGCGTCGCGGCATCGCCTTCGTGCCCGAAGACATGGGCATCTTCTCGGGCCTGACGGTGCAGGAGAATCTGCGTCTCGCCGCCATCGGCGGGCGCTTCGACCAGGCCCGACTCGACTGGATCTTCAGCCTCTTCCCGGCGCTCAAGCGCTTCTGGCTGCGGCCGGGCGGTACGCTTTCCGGCGGACAAAAGCAGATGGTCGCCATCGCGCGCGCCATCATCGAGCCACGCAAGCTGCTACTGATCGACGAGCCGACCAAGGGGCTTGCGCCGGCCATCGTCGACAACCTGTCACAGGCCTTCATCGAGCTGAAGGCACGCGACACGACCATCCTGCTGGTTGAGCAGAACTTTCATTTCGTTCGCGCTCTCGGCGATCACGTGGCCGTGATGGACGACGGCCGCATCGTGCATGCGGGCAGCATGCAAGCACTGTCGGACGACGAGTCGTTGCAGGCGCGGCTGCTCGGGCTGCATGCGGGCGCGGTGCATTAGATGTCGGCGAACCCACCCACCACCATGGCGTCCGCGATCGACAGCGCCGCACTCGAAGCATTGCCCGGTCGCCAGCGCGACCTCGTCCCCGGCCTGCTGATCCTCGGCTTCATCGTGCTGGCGTTGCCTGTTGTGGGCAGCGTGCCGACCTGGATCACGCTCACCGTGGCGGCGTTAGCGATGGGAATGATGCTGTTCATCATGGCCAGCGGCCTCACGCTGGTGTTCGGCCTGATGGACGTCATGAACCTCGGCCATGCGGCCTTCGTCGCGGTGGGTGCCTACACCGCGACGCTGATTGTCGGGCCGCTCAAGGGCTTGCTCGAATCGGGGTCGGTGGTTGCCAGCCTGCTGGCGATCTTCGCGGTGATCGTGGTGGCGATGCTCGTCACCGCAGCGCTCGGCTGGGTCTACGAGCGGCTCTTCATCAAGCCGGTATACGGCGACCACCTGAAGCAAATTCTCATCACCATCGGCGCGATGATCATCATCGAGCAACTGGTGCTGGTGCTGTTCGGCGCTAACCAGATGCTGCTGCCGCTGCCCGAGACGGTGCGCGGCTCTTTCGTCATCGGCGACGTGTCGATCGAGCGCTACCGACTGGTCGCGGTTGCCGTCGGCCTGGTGGTCTATGTCGGGCTCACGCTGCTGCTGAGCCGCACGCGTGTCGGGCTGCTGATTCGCGCGGGTGTGGAGAACCGTTCGATGGTCGAGGCGCTCGGCTACCGCATTCGCGGCGTGTTCGTCGCGGTGTTCGTCGGCGGCTCGGCGCTCGCAGGGCTGGGCGGCGTGATGTGGGGCTTCTACCGTGAGCAGTTCACAGTGGCCATCGGAGCCGAGGTGCTGGTGCAGATGCTCATCATCGTCATCATCGGCGGGCTCGGCTCGGTCACCGGCTGCTTCGCGGGCGCGATGCTGATTGCGCTGAGCACCAACTACGTCAGCTTCTTGCTGCCCGACCTCGCGCTGGTGTCGAACATCCTGGTAATGATGATCGTGCTGCTGTGGCGGCCGCAAGGCTTGTATTCGGTGAACAAGCACTGACGCACGCATACGGACCGAACCCATGCTCATCCGAATATTCTCTGGCGACTTTCCGCGCAGCCGCTTGCTCACCGCGCTGCTGATCCTGATCGTGCTGTACCTGGCCAGCGCACCGTTCCTGTTCTCGGGCGCGAGGTCGCTCAACGTGGCTGCGACCATCTGCGTGTTCGTGGTGCTGGTCGCCTCTTTCGATTTGCTGCTCGGCTGTTGTGGCGTGGTGTCGTTCGCCCATGCGATGTTCTATGGCATCGGCGCCTACGGCATCGCCATCGCGATGTACAAGCTGGGCCCGACCTGGGGCGCGATGGCGATTGGTGCCGTATCGGCGCTCGGCGTGTCGGTGTCGCTGTCGTTCCTGATCGCGCTGATCTCGCTGCGGGTCAAGGCGATCTTCTACACGATGATGACGCTGGCCGTGGGCGCTGCCTTCGGCGCGCTGGTGACGCGTCTCGGCAACCTCACGGGTGGCGACGACGGCCGCACCTTCAAGCTTCCGGAGTTGTTGACACCAGCCTTTCGACTGTTCGAGAACGATGTCTTCGGCACCACCGTCAACGGCAAGGTGCTGACCTACTACCTCATCTTTGTCGCGTCGGCGCTGTTGTTCCTGTTGATGCTGCGGGTCGTCAATTCGCGCTTTGGCCGTGTGCTCGAAGCGATCCGCGAGAACGAGTTCCGCGCCGAAGCCATCGGTTACCGCACGCTGTTCTATCGCGTGGCGATCAATTGCCTGTCGGCCGCACTGGCGACCTGCGCCGGCATCCTGATGGCGCTCTGGTTGCGCTATGTCGGGCCGCAGACGACCGTCGGCTTCAACGTGATGCTGAACATCCTGCTGATGGCCGTGATCGGCGGGCTGGGCACGGTGTATGGGTCGGTCGTCGGGGTCGCGTTGTTCGTCGTGGCCGAGAACTATCTGCAGAGCCTGATGGGTGGCGTGAGCACGTCGCTGGTGTCGGTACCGCTACTTGCCAAGCTCTTTCATCCCGACCGCTGGCTGCTGTGGTTCGGCACTGTCTTCGTGCTGTCGGTCTACTTCTTTCCGAGCGGCATCGTCGGCAAGTTGCGCTCGACTACCGGTTCGGCCAACAAGGAAGTCCTTTGAACGAAGCGCCCGTCCTGGTCCGTGTCGAAGGCCATGTGCAGATCGTGACGATCAACCGGCCGCACGTACGCAACGCCATCAGCCTGGAGGTCGCGAAGGCGCTCGCCGCGGCCATGATCGAGCTCGATGCGCGGGACGACCTGCACGTATGCATCCTCACCGGCGCGGGCGGCAATTTCTGCTCTGGCATGGACCTGAAAGCCTTCGCTTACGAAGGCGTCGAGCCGGCGATCGAAGGCCGCGGTTTTGCCGGGCTGTGCGAGGCGCCACCAAAGAAGCCGTTGATCGCCGCGGTCGAGGGCCATGCGGTCGCGGGCGGTTTCGAGATCGTGCTGACTTGCGACCTGGTGGTGGCGAGTCGCAGCGCCAGCTTCGGCTTGCCCGAGGTCAAGCGCGGACTGGTCGCGTCGTCGGGCGGCTTGATGCGTCTGCCGCACCGGCTGCCGGTCGGGCTCGCAATGGAGATGGCGCTCACCGGCGACCCGGTCACCGCGGTGCAAGCGCACGCATGGGGCCTGGTCAACCGTCTGGTCGAGCCGGGCAGCGCACTCGATGCGGCATTGGCGCTGGCCGCACTGATTGACGCCAATGCGCCACTGGCCGTCGCGGGCAGCAAGGAGATCGTGATGGCTTCGCGCACCTGGAGCGACGGCGACATGTTCATGCACCAGCGGCTGTTGTCGCAAGCCGTCAACAAGTCGGCGGATGCGCGTGAAGGTGCTGCGGCATTTGCCGAGAAACGTGCAGCGGTCTGGCGGGGGCGTTAGCATTTCAGCGACACCACCTGAAAGCCGCCGACATGACAAACACCGCATCGCCCGAATCGTTGGGCATGTGCTCGAAGCGCCTGGCCCGCATCGACAAGTTCCTGGCCGACCAGTATGTGACGCCCGGCAAGCTGCCGTGTGCCTTGCTGCAGGTTGCGCGCGGCGGTCAGCTGGTGCATCAATCGGTGCTGGGGCACGCCTCGCTCGAAGGCGGCACGCCGCTGCGTGAAGACAGCATCGTGCGCATCTATTCCATGACCAAGCCGGTCACGAGCGTCGCCTTCATGATGCTGGTGGAGGCGGGCTTGGTGGCGCTGGACGATCCGGTGCACCGCTTCATTCCGGCATGGCGCGACCTGGGCGTCTATCAATCGGGGCTGCCGGGCAATTTCCAGACGAGACCGACGGCTGCGCCGATGCGCATGGTCGATCTGCTGCGGCACACGTCCGGCCTCACCTACGGCTTTCAGATGCGCACGAGCGTCGACGCCGCCTACCGCCGCGGCAGGGTCGAGCCCTTCGAGCAGGCTGAAGGGCTGGATGGATTTATCGACCAGTTGTCTCAGCTGCCGCTGGAATTTTCTCCGGGCTCGGCGTGGAACTATTCAGTCGCCACCGATGTGCTGGGCTACCTGATCGGGAAGATCTCCGGCGTCCCGTTCGACGAGTTTTTACGTCAGCGCATCTTCGAGCCACTCGGGATGGTGGACACGGCTTTCCACGTCGGAGAAGACAAGGCCGCGCGTCTCGCCCAGTGCTACGTGAAGTCTTCTGCGGGTGCGCTGGTGCCAGCACCCGGCCGCACCTTCCGCGAGCCTCCCGCAGCGCCTTCAGGCGGCGGCGGACTGGTCTCGACTGCGCGCGACTACATGCGCTTTTGCGAGATGCTGCGCCAGGGTGGTGCCTTGGGTGACGTGCGCCTGCTGGGCCCGAAGACGTTGCGACTGATGCGCTCCAACCATCTGCCCGGGGGCCGAGAACTGGCCGACATGGCGGTCTCGATGTTTTCCGAGGCCACCTACGCCGGCGTGGGATTCGGACTGGGCTTTGCGATGACAACCGACGTGGCAAAAACCGGGCTGGCCGGCTCGGTCGGTGAGTACTGGTGGGGTGGACTGGCTTCGACGGCTTTCTGGATCGACCCGGTGGAAGACCTCTGCGTCGTATTCCTCACGCAACTGATTCCGTCCAGCCTGTATCCGATTCGGCGCGAATTGCGCACCATGATCAATGCCGCCGTCATCGACTCCAGGGCTTGAAACGAAGACGACTTACGCCAACGAGAACGCGGTCATGCGCGGCAGGGTGCGTTCGCCGGTTTTCTGCAAGTGCTTGCGGGTGCGCGCCTCGGCCTTGGCCTGGTCGCCTTCCAGAATCGCCGTGGTGATGGCGCGGTATTCGGCCACCATCGATCGCAGGTCGGTGGTGGTGAGGGAGTGATAGAACTGCGCCCGAAAAAGATGGGCGCGTGCTTGCGGCAGCACGCGATTCAGCTCGCCGCTGTTGGCAATGTCGAACATGACCTTGTAGTAGTTGGCGCGCTCGTCGAGCACCCGGTCGAGCGCCTCCGGCGTGTTGGCCTCGATAAGTTTTTGCGCCGCCGCCTCGAAGCGCTTGGCGTTGTTGCCGATCTGGATGTTGGCGGCGGCCAGGCGCGCAGCCAGGCCGGTGAGCACTTCGAGCACGCCCAGCAGGCTGGCTGCATCTTCGCGGTCTAGCGAGCGGATCACGGCACCGCGGTGCGGCGTGAGGTCGACCACCCCGCTCGACGCCAGGATGCGCAAGGCCTCGCGCACCGTGCTGCGGCTTACGCCGAGATCGCGCGTGAGGTCAGCCTCGACCAGTCGCTGCCCGACGGTAAAGCGGCGCATCAGGATGCCTTTGCTGATGGCGTCTGCCACGCGGTCGGGCGTGCTGCGCGGATGCCGGGCAGCGATTGGCGTTGGCGCTTTGACGGCCTTCGCTGCCGCTGCTGTCTTTGCCGCCTTGACGATTTTCGCTGCGCCCGCGCGGGTTGCTGTGGCTGTTGGGGTGTCGTTCATTCGGGCTCGCGCAGTGCTAAAAGTTGGATCCAGGCCGGCAGCGGCAGATTTCAGAAGATGGCGTCTGTCGCGTCTGCTCCGCCATGGGGAGTCAAAGCGCTCAGCACACTTATTGTCTGGCAATATTTACAGACAGGTGTGCCAGACGGAATCAGGTTCAACCCTGTCGGGACTGGTGATGAATTCGGCGTCGCGGGTCGGTCATCCGTGTTTCCCCGGGGGCGCCAGGACAGAGTGGCAGCGTGTCGACACAAGACTGAGCATCGGGTGCTGCCTACGCTCCAATGACGTTGCAACATGCCGCCCACGCGGCGATTCGAAAGGCGTCCGAATGTCTTCTGCCGTGCTTCTGGACCGTCGCGACGGCATCGCCTTCCTCACGCTGAACCGGCCCGATCGCGCCAACGTGCTCGACCTGGAAATGTCGGCGGCGCTCATCGCTGCCGTCGACGCGCTGGTCGACGATCAGTCGCTGCGCGCGGTGCTGCTGCAGGCGCGGGGCAGGCACTTTTGCGCTGGCGGCGACATCGGGGATTTCGTCGACTCGATCGACGATCTCGGAGGTCTGCTCGACATCCACATCCCGCCGCTGCACCGCACGATGCTTCGGCTGGCAACCTTGCCGGTGCCGGTTGTGAGCGCTCTGAACGGGCCCATTGGTGGTGGTGGAATCGGCCTCGCGCTGTGTGCCGACATCGTGCTGGCGGCCGAGTCGATGAAGCTGCGCGGTGGCTATTCGGCCATCGGCCTCACGCCCGATGTCGGCTCGTCGTGGTTCTTGGCGCGACGCGCGGGGGAAGCGCGCGCCAAGGAAATTCTCTTCACCAACGAGCCGCTGTCGGCGCAGCAGTGCCTGCAGTTCGGCATCGTGTCGCATGTGCTGCCCGACGGCGAGCTGGAGGCGCACGCCACGGCGCTCGTCACGTCCCTCGCACGGGGTGCGACCGGCTCGATGGCACGCATCAAGGCGCTGGTCGACGGCGCCTCGCAGCGCACGCTGGCGCAGTAGCTCGACCTCGAACATCGCTACATGGTTGAGTCGGGCCGTACTGCCGACGCGATCGAGGGCGTGACGGCTTTTTCCGAGAAACGGGCATCGGTCTTCGGCCGCAAGCCCGTCTGATTCATTCCAACCAAGGAGATATCGATGTTGCTTCGTAGAACACTCATTGCGACGGCACTGCTGTGCGCTTTCACCCTGGCCGGCGCGCAAAGCAAAGGCGTGACCGACGCCGAGCTGGTGCTCGGCCTCATCACCGACCTGTCAGGGCCGGTGGCCAACTATGGCAAGGAGTCGCGCAACGGCATGAACATGGCTGTGGACGAGATCAATGCCAAGGGCGGCATCCAGGGCCGCAAGATCAAGCTGCTGGTGGAAGACAACGGCTACGAGCCCAAGCGCGCCGTGCTGGCCGCGCAAAAGCTCGTCACGCAGGACGGCGCCTTCGCGATCCTCGGTCACCTCGGCACCGCGACCAATATGGCGGCGCTGCCGTTCCTGATCGAGAACAAGGTGTTCAACTTCATGCCGCAAGGTGCATCGAGCGGACTCTACGATCCGCCGAGCCAGTACAAGGTCGCGCTGGCGCCGTCGTACTTTTCGATGTCGGCTTCGACCATCGACTACATGATGAAGAAGAAGGCGTACAAGCGCGTCGGCGTTATCTACCAGGACGACGACTACGGCCGCGAAGCTTTCGAAGGCGTCGAGGCTTACCTTAAAGCCAAGGGGACGCCGCTGGTCGAAAAGACTTCATACAAGCGCGGGGCGACTGACTTCTCTTCCCAGATGGCCAAGCTGAAGGCAGCGGACTGCGATCTGGTGTTCAACGCGTCGACGCTGCGCGAATTCATCGGCTCGGTCGGCGAGGCCCGCAAGATCGGCTTCAACCCCGACTTTCTCGGCACCGCTGCCAACTACTCGCAGCAGGTGCCGCTGCTCGGCGGCGCGGCGATGGAGGGCGTGTACGGCGCGACCTTCATCGCGCTGCCCTATGCGGACGACCCGAACCCTGCAGTGCGCGACTGGTTCGCCGCCTACAAGAAGCGCTTCAACGAAGACCCAGGCCTGTACTCGATGTACGCGTACTACGCGATGACGACTTTTGCAAAGGCCGCCGACAAGGCCGGCAAGAACCTGACGCCGGAGACATTCAACACCGCGTTGGAAGCCACTAAACTTGGCACCGACGCGCTCGGCAACCCGGGCTTCAACGTGTCGAAAGACAACCGGCTGAGCAACCAGAAAGTGCGCGTCACGCAGTTGGTCAAGGGCAAGTGGAATCTGGTGAGCGAGTTCCTGGAACCGGTGGTCGTGCCGAAGTAAGTTCCGTAGCCGAAGTAAAAGCGACCGGTCGACAGCGCTTCGGTCGACAGCGCATCGGTCGGCTGGCACTGTGGTGCTGTCGTCTGCGTTGCTCGATGCCATTTGCCCGCGCTTCGCGCTGTGCTCCGGAGCAGCGACCGCCGGTCTTTCGCGACTGAGATAACGTTGGCTGGTGCGCAGGTCGCCCTGCACAATGCGGTCCAAATGACCGATGAAACGTCTGCGCCACCATCACCACCTCCGCTGACTTTCCGCCAGGCCTTCTCTTACTGGTTGAAGCTCGGCTTCATCAGCTTTGGCGGACCGGCGGGACAGATCGCACTGATGCACCAGGAACTGGTCGAGCGGCGTCGCTGGATTTCGGAGGGGCGCTTTTTGCACGCGCTTAACTACTGCATGCTGCTGCCCGGGCCGGAGGCGCAGCAACTGGCCACCTACATGGGCTGGCTGATGCATCGCACGTGGGGTGGCGTCATCGCAGGCGGACTTTTTGTGCTGCCGTCTTTGTTCGTGCTCATCGGGCTGTCTTGGGTCTACATGGCCTTTGGTCATGTGCCGGCCATCGCCGGGGTGCTCTATGGCATCAAGCCCGCGGTGACCGCCATCGTCGTCTTCGCGGCGTACCGGATCGGCTCGCGTACGTTGAAGAACGCGTGGCTCTACGGCATCGCGCTCGCAGCGTTTGTCGCCATCTTCGCGTTCAACATGCCGTTCCCGCTGATCGTGCTGGCAGCTGCCGTGATCGGCTATATCGGTGGGCGGAGGGCGCCGGGCAAGTTTTCGAGCGGCGGTGGCCACGGGCAAGGCGCGGTTTCGTCGGCGCCGGCATGGATCGACGACGATACGCCTGTGCCGTCGCACGCCATCTTCAGTTGGTCGCGCATTCGACGGGTCACTGCGGCATCGATCGGCTTGTGGGTTGCCGCTATCGGCGCGTTGACCGTGGCCTACGGATGGGATGCGGTGCTGACACAGATGGCGTGGTTCTTCACCAAGGCCGCACTGCTCACCTTCGGCGGTGCGTACGCCGTTCTTCCCTATGTTTACCAAGGCGCGGTCGAGACGCAGCACTGGTTGACGGCGTCGCAAATGATCGACGGGCTGGCGCTGGGCGAAACCACGCCGGGCCCGCTCATCATGGTCGTGGCGTTCGTCGGATTCGTCGGCGGATGGAGCAAGGAGATCTTTGGTGCGGGTTCGCCGTTTCTGGCCGGTGCAGTGGCAGCGACGGTGGTCACGTTCTTTACTTTTTTGCCGTCGTTCTTTTTCATCTTCGTCGGCGCGCCTTTCATCGAGTCGACGCACGGAAAGATCAAGTTCACCGCGCCGCTCACCGCGATCACCGCGGCCGTGGTGGGCGTCATCGTGAACCTGGCTGTGTTCTTCGCGATGCACGTACTGTGGCCCCTGGGGCTGGCGGGGCGCTTCGAATGGGCGGCGGCATCGATCGGCGTGCTGGCAGCGATTGCGCTCTTCCGGTTCAAGGTCGGTGTCATCAAGGTCATCGTGGCCGCCGGGCTGCTCGGCATGGGCTGGCAACTGATGCGCTGAGGCCCGCGTCTTGCGCCGGTCACCCCATTTGGTAGCGCCACGGATACCTGCTTGGTGTCGGACAAACCCTAGTTGATTGTCGGACAATCTCTTCGTACCATTTTGGCATGCAAGGTCATGCGTAATGAGTGGTTTTGGTGGCTTCGACGTCGCACGGCTCGAGCCCTGGATGCGCGAGCGCATCGACGGCTTTTGCGCGCCGCTGACGCTCAGTCGATTCAAAGGCGGGCAGTCCAATCCCACCTATCTGGTCATCGACGCGACGGGCAACCGTTATGTTCTGCGAAAGAAGCCCGAGGGCGAGTTGTTGCCTTCGGCACATGCGGTCGACCGCGAATTTCGTGTGATCGATGCGCTGCGTGGCACCGACGTGCCGGTTGCCGGCGCGCACGGCTATTGTGGCGACGCCGACGTCATCGGCACGCCGTTCTATGTCATGGCCTTCGTCGATGGCCGCATCCTCTGGGACCCAGCGCTGCCGGGCCTGGCCAATGTCGAACGCACCGCAATCTACGACGACATGAACAGGGTGGTCGCCGCCTTGCACCGCGTCGACTACAAGGCGGTCGGCCTCGCGGACTATGGTCGATCCGGCAACTTTTTCGATCGCCAGATCGGCCGCTGGACAAAGCAATACAAGGCCGCCTCGGCCGACGATCCGATCCCCGCGATGGAGCGGCTCATCGAGTGGTTGCCGGCACATGTTCCACCGGGTGCGCAAGACGAGACGTGCATCTTTCACGGCGACCTGCGCATCGACAACATGATCTTTCACTCGACCGAGCCGCGTGTTCTGGCGGTTCTCGACTGGGAGCTGTCGACGCTCGGCCATCCGCTGGCGGACTTCGCGTACCACGTGCTGCCGTGGCGCCTCACAGCAGCTGAATTTCGTGGCATGGCCGGAACCGACTACGCAGCGCTTGGCATCCCCGATGAGGCCACCTACCTGATGACGTACTGCAAGCGTGTCGGTCGCGAGCCAATCGACCCGGCGCATTGGGAGTTCTACCTGACGTACAGCATGTTCCGGCTCGCCGCCATTCTTCATGGCATCTCCAAGCGTGCGCGCGATGGCACGGCTTCCAGCGCCGAAGCCATAGAAACGGGAGCGCGGGCACGGCCGATAGCCGAGGCGGCCTGGCGACAAGTCGAAGCGCACTTTTCGCGCGGCGAGCGCTAGCGGCACGCGACAGAAAAAACGCAGCAGGTTCTTCAACCAACGTTGTTATTTGCAACATCATCCGAAAGGTTCTCGTGTTCGAGTTTTCCCCCAAGGTCCAGGATCTCCAGATGCGCCTTTCTGCGTTCATGGAAGAGCACATCTATCCGAATGAGAAGCGCTACTACAAAGAGGCTGAAGAGCTTGGTCCGTGGAAAGTCGCGCCGGTACTCGATGAGTTGAAGCCCAAGGCGCGCGATGCCGGTCTTTGGAACCTCTTTTTGCCGGAGTCTTCTCATGGTGCGGGTCTCACCAACTTCGAATACGCGCCGCTCTGTGAAATCATGGGTCGATCGCATCTGGCGCCTGAAGTCTTCAACTGTTCGGCGCCCGACACCGGCAACATGGAGGTGCTGGCGCGC
The DNA here is from genome assembly GCA_025352265.1 of Variovorax sp. Taxonomy (GTDB): domain Bacteria; phylum Pseudomonadota; class Gammaproteobacteria; order Burkholderiales; family Burkholderiaceae_C; genus Variovorax. Next base: position 90,767 of record JANXTS010000016.1, read on the forward strand.
TACGGTACGCCCGAGCATCAGGAGCGCTGGCTCAAGCCTTTGCTGGCCGGCGAGATCCGTTCGTGCTTCGCGATGACGGAACCCGACGTTGCATCCAGCGATGCAACCAACATCGAGTCGAGCATCGTGCGCGACGGTGACGACTACGTCATCAACGGCCACAAGTGGTACACCACCAACGCGACCGACCCACGCTGCAAGATCGCCATCTTCATGGGCAAGTCCGACCCGGACAATGCCGATCGCCACAAGCAGCAATCGATGATCCTCGTGCCGCTGGACACTCCCGGCGTGACGGTGGTGCGCGCCATCGCGGTGTTTGGCTTTTACGGCGTGCCCGACCGTGCTTCCGAGGTCACCTTCGACAACGTGCGGGTGCCGGCGTCCAACATGCTGTTGGGCGAAGGTCGAGGTTTCGAGATCGCGCAAGGCCGCCTCGGCCCCGGCCGCATTCACCATTGCATGCGCCTCGTCGGCCTGGCCGAGCGCATGCTCGAGAAGATGTGCAAGCGCAGTCTGTCGCGCGTGGCTTTTGGCAAACCGATCGCTCAGCAGGGCGTGACCATCGAGCGCATCGCGCAGTCGCGCATCCTTATCGAGCAGTCGCGACTGCTCACGCTCAACGCGGCGCACCGCATGGACACCGTGGGCAACAAGATCGCCAAGGCCGATATTGCGATGATCAAGGTGGCGGCGCCGCAGATGGCCTGCCAGGTCATCGACTGGACCATCCAGGCCTTTGGCGGTGGCGGCACGAACAACGACGAAGGCATCGCGTCTGCCTATGCCACGGCACGGCTGCTGCGGTTGGCCGACGGACCCGATGAGGTGCACCGTAACCAGATCGGCAAACTGGAACTGGCCAAGTACCGTTAATCTTCGATCAAACGAAGGAGACAAACATGCAACAGATTCAAATCGACACGCCGAAGTCCCCGAGGACTCCGGGCTCATCATCGTCCTCGTCGGAGCGCGTGATGTGGCTCAACGCCGATCGCGTGCTTTACGTGGGGCTGCATGGCGAACCGTCGTTGCGCACGCTCGGTGCGATCTCCATCTATGTATCGCTCAAGTGTCCGCACAAGATCTGCATCGATGGTGAGACGTGGCAGGAGACCGAGTTTTCTGTGGTGCCGCCCGGTGTGCCGCATCGGATCGCGTCGGGTGAACGCATGATCTGCAATGTGTTGATCGAATCGGAGACGGTGGATCTGCAAAGCTTGCCGGACTACATTCGCAACGGTCGCGGTGCGGTCGATGCGCCTGCGGCCCTTAAAGCCATGCGCGATGCGCTGGACCGATTCAAGCGCTGCACGCTGCGGCAGTACGAACGAACTGAAGATTTCGATCGCAACTTCTTCGGATGTGCTTTGCCCACACGCCCGATCGATCGCCGCATTCGTGCGGTGCTCGACCGCATCAAGCAAGACCCGAACAGCCACACCTCGGCAGAGGCTTGCGCAGTGGCGTCGCACTTGTCGGTGTCGCGCTTTCTGCATCTGTTCAAGGCGGAAGTAGGGTCGCCGTTTCGGAGTTTCCGAACCTGGCAACGGGCGCGCAGCGTCCTCTACTACGTGACGCAAAACGCGAACCTGGCGAACTTCGCGCTCGATGTCGGCTACCCGGACTCGACGCATTTCAGCCACTCGATTCGGCAGGTCTACGGGCTCACGCCCAAGTCTATTTTTGCCGGCTGTCGCAAGCTCGCGCTGTACGGCAGCGGTGCCGCAGCAACGCCCCGCTACGGGTTCGCTTGAACTGGCTTACTTGGCGGTAGCGGGCGTGCGCTGCTGCGCTTGCAGCGCAGCAGCGGTGTCGACGGCTTCTGCATCGACGTCGGCACGATTCCTCGACTAAACATGGGTGTGCACGCCGTTGTAGGTCTGAGCCTGTGCGCCGGTGAGGGTGAGCAATCACCAGTGCGACGTTTGAAGTTTTACGCCCTGCGCAAGCGCTCGCTACCTCAGGGCCGGCGACGCTGACTCGTGCTCGGCGCGGGCAACTGCATCGGACTTGTCGCGAGCAGATCTTGGTAGAGCGCGTCGGTGGCGCTGAGCATGGTGCCGAGCGGATGGGCGCGACAGTATCTTTCTATCGACTGCGCCATCGACTCCGGTGGCGGCAGCGCTGCACTCGTCATGATGAAGTCGAGTCGCGCCATGTTGGCGCCCGAGAGATAGCCCTGTACCCAGTAGATCCACGGATCTTCCTTGCGCGCCGCGCGCGCTTGCAGGTACTCGTTGCAGCCCTTCACCGCGAAGCCCTGCACATTCATTTGCGGCTGTGCCTGGGGCTGCGGTAGGCGCGGCGTTTGTTGCGCGTGCGCGCTGTACGTTGTGACGGCGAGCATTGCCGTCAGCAGGACTGTCGACACCGCGAATGCGGCCTTCGTCTTCGGCATGCGTCTCCTTGCAGTTCGATCTCAGTATGCGGTCCGGCGTTCTGGATGCGGAGCTCGTCGAGCGGCCGCATGGCTCACCAGCGAAGCTCTTCCGGCGCGCCTCGCATGGATTCCGTCAGATCGGCAGGTACTGCCGAGTTCATGGCATGGTCGCTGAATACGCGCGACAGGGGTACCACGACGATGCCGGCGGTTTGGCGCAGCGCATCGAGATCGAGGGCGCTCAGTACCAGGTACTCGCGTCGACGCGATTCGTCGTGTGGCGCAGATGGGATGCCGCCCGATGACGGGTGACACATCAACACATCGCCGCTGCGGCACTGCTCGATCCAATGCGCAAATGCAGTCTGGTAGTCGACATCACCGCCTGGAAACGTGTACACGCCGAGCAAGGAGCGACTCATCGGAATGGCGTGCGCCTGCGCGAGTCGATTTAGTTCTCGACCGCCCAGCGCGTGGATGATTGCGGCCTTGATGTCGGATTTGCTGCGAGGCAGCCAGCGCGGTTCTGACGGTGCCGTGTTGCGCAGCCACGGCGGCGCCAGGCGATACCGTGCCTCGATCTCGGCGATCAACAAATCACGCACGCCACGCAGCTGGTGCACGTGTCGATGACCGTCGATGAAGGCGGGCGGCCGACCCATCCGGTCTTCGAAGCTGTCCAACTGAAGGCGGATCTCGTCACGCAATCGCTTGCCGTTGAGCAAGCCCAGATAGGTGAGTGCGATGAGGGTCGGCAAGCTACCTTCGCGGCCACCGGGTGCAGATGGAAAGTCCAGGTCGAGGTGCAGCCCGATGTCGACTTGGTCGGCGTCGAGATGTCGCAATTCATGTGCGCCGGCGTGCCAGAAGTTGCGCCGCACCATGCAGCCGATGGCGGATATCTTTCCGTGATTGGCGAGTTCCAGCGCGGCGGCGTCGATGCCCTCGCTCAGGCCGAAGTCGTCGACACAAATGCACAGGAAGCGCTCGCCGTTCATGGCGTTTCTCCGGTCGACGACGGCGACGGCTTGCCCGAAGTGAAGCAACGCGCATCGGCGACCGGTGGTCCATCGAACCGCCACACCGCTGCCTCTTGGTTGTGCGCCGCCATGACGAAGCGTGGGTCGACCAGCCAGGGCGACGTCAGGAACGAAGCCGACGAGCCGACCAGCCAGGTGCGACGCGGCACGCAGAGCAGGCGGGGCAGGTCCACCCGATTCACCAGCGTACGGGCAGCCCTGCTGGGCTCGAAGTGGCCGGCATCGCTCAGCTCATTGCGCCAGTTGTCGTGCAGTGGCAAGGCCGGGTCTTGCCAGTCGCTCACAACCATGGTGGTCTGCTTCAGCTTCCAGTAGAACGGGATCTCGTAGTAGTAGGCATCGAGCATGACCACTTGATCGTCCGCGCCGATATGCGCTTCAGCCGGCAGGTACAACCGCGCACCGGGAGGCGTTGCCAGACGGTCCGCGGCGATTACCGAGGCGACGCAGACGATGGCGGCAACGCCGGTCGTCCAACGCAGCCTCGGGCTGGACATCCACTGCTCGAGCGTCGCTGCGCGCAATGCCTTTGCGACAAACCATGCCAGCGGCGGCAAGGCAGGCAGCACATAGCCGATGAGCTTGGATTTCGGCAGTGAGAAGAACACCACGATGACGATGAACCAGACGAGCATGAGCCAGTCGACATCGGAGAACGTGGTGAACCTTCCTGAGGCCCCGGAGGGAACTGAAGACGGCGAAGTCTGGCTGGTTCGCAGCTGCATGACAGAGTTCCAGGCAATCCATCCGACCCAAGGCAAGGTCAGCCCGACGATCACCGGTCCGTAGAACCAGAACGGGTGCGCGTTGTTGAAGCCTGCTGCCGCGAAACGCCTGAAGTGCTGCGTCACGACGAAGTAGTCATAGAAGCCGGGATAGCGCCACTGCATCGCAATGAACCACGGTGCGGCGATTGCCAAAAAGATGCACCATCCAGGCCACCATGCGAGCATCGATGCCATGCGAAACCGTCGGGTCACCAGGCACCACGCGAGAAAGACGGCACCGGGAAGTACGAACCCGATCAGCCCCTTTGCCAGCACACCCAGGGCGGCCATCAAGAAGGCCAGCGCGAGCGCACTCCGCCACGCTTCACCATGCTCTTTCATAAGTACAGCGTGCGCCGCTGCAAGCACCGTCGCCGAGATACACCCGGCCACCAGCATGTCGAGATTGGCGAACTGCGCTCCGACGTAGAAAAACGGCATTGTCAACAGAACGAGCGTGGCGACGGCTGCGCTTGCATGGTCGGCCCAGCGCCGCGCGAACAGGAGGAACGGGCCGGCTGCCAGCGTCGCGCCGAGCACCGATGGCAGACGCGCCGGCCATTCCGACACGCCGAAGGCTGACATCGACGCAGCGCCGATCCAGTAGAACAAAGGTGGCTTGTGGAAGAACGGAAGACCGTCGAGACGTGGCACCAGCCAGTCCCCCGTTCGCAGCATTTCGAGCGCGACGCCTGCGTAGCGGCCTTCGTCCGGTGCAGTGAAGCGTCGCACGCCAGCCGTGGCTGCAAGCCAAAGAAAGATGATCGCTATGAAGATGAAAGTGCGGCGCCAATCGGCCTGTCGATGCGACTTCCCCAGCGACTCCATCACGTCTTGTCGCCTTTGAGTCCGGTGCCCGTGACGCTCTTGACCACGTAGAGCGGGCGGCCCTTCACTTCCTCGAAAACTCGGGCCACGTATTCGCCGACGATGCCGGTGGAAATCATCTGCACGCCCATAAAGAACATCAGGCTCACCATGATGGTCGACCAGCCAGAAACGGCATCGCCCACCACGAAGTGATCGATGATCAGGAACACGCCGTAAGCGAATGCGGGCACCGCCATCAACAGCCCGAAGATGCTGACCAGCCGCAGTGGCCAAGTAGTGAAAGACGTCAGTCCATCGACTGCCAGATGCACCAGCCGCAGCACGCTGAAAGTGCTGACGCCTTGCGCTCGTGGCGCTGGCGTGTAAGGCAACGGCACAGCTTTGAAGCCGACCCATGCATACAGGCCCTTCATGAATCGGCTGCGCTCGGGCAGGCTGAGCAGCGCATCGACCACCTTGCGGTCCATCAACCGGAAATCACCTGCGTCCTTCGGCAGTTCGAAGCGGCCGGACGAGTTGACCAGCTTGTAGAAAAGGCGGCTACCCAAGCGCTTGAGTGTTGATTCGTCGGTGCGCGCTTCCCGAACGGCATAGACGACTTCGGCGCCCTCCGACCACTTGTCGAGCATCGAGCCGATGAGCGATGGTGAATGTTGCAGATCGCCATCGAGCAGGATGACGGCGTCGCCGTGCGCTGCCTGAAGGCCCGCGGTCAGTGCGGCCTCCTTGCCGAAGTTACGCGACAGCGTGATGCAGCGAAACCCTTCGAGTTCGCACCATGCCGACACCACCGCAGCGGTGTTGTCGGTGCTGCCATCGTCGACCACGATGATTTCCCAGCGCAGTCGCGTGGCCCACAGGATCTCTTCGAGGCGGGGCAGCAGCACGCGCAGATTGGCTGCCTCGTTGAAGCATGGGATAACGCATGAAACACTGCGTGCTTCGGCAGCGTCGACGGCATCCGCGGCGTCCGCCGCGTCGGTGGCATCTTGGAACAGTCTCGGCCCCGCATGCGTCGGCCGGTTCATGATGCGTTCCACTTGACATGCGTCGATGGTTCATCGGGTGGCAGGTTTCGTCCGGCATTGCACCGTGCTGTGCGCGGTGCCCAGGATTTGGGATCGTCGCGTGCAGGTATCCACTGCAACAGCGACACGTTGACGGCATTCGTCATTTCCAGCCTTTGAACCATAAGTAAGGGGTCTGCCGGCGCATGCGCGTGAGCAGGGGTCGGCGTCAGACGACGTCGCTTGTCAGGTCGTCTGCGGCGAGGCGGTGTGCGGCGGTTGGGTTCGCCAGAGCACAGTGGGCGGCGGAGCGCCACTGGTGTACGGCACGCGCTCGGTAATCGTGCGCTCGATGGGCACGAGCAACCGGAGCAACGCGACTGCGAGTGGCAGCAGCAACAGAACCAGAGCCATCAACACATCGAGTCCATGCGCAAAGGCATTGGGCACGTCGATATGCGCTGCCGCCGGGACGTAGAGCGTTGTCTCCAGTTCCATGCTGTGATCGTCTCGATCGTCCGGCGAAAACAGCGCCATCGCCTCTACGTTTCGGACGCGAAAACCCGGTTCGTCTTCCCACCCGTCCTGTCGGAAATGCGTGAAGAGAAAGGGTTGCAGGACGGTCAACACGACGCCCGCCAGGCACCACCACATGAAGTGTGTTGCGACGAGGCGACGAAGAAGGATGGTGCTCACGGCACGATTTTATGAGGCGCTTTCAATTAGTACCTGAACGTGCTAGTCAGCTTGGTAAATAAATTTTGCCGGTCGCAGTGTTCGGATCCCAAAACACGACGCGAAAGGCAAAATTGCAAAAGCCCGCTATCAAACTGATAGCGGGCTTTTCTTGACTGCATTGGTGCCGGAGAGATGAATCGAACACCCGACCTTCTCATTACGAATGAGCTGCTCTACCGACTGAGCTACACCGGCTTAGCCTCTGATTATAGCGGGTCGTGGTAGCGGGTCAGGCGCTCCACCTCGTTTTTCGAGCCGAGAACCACCGCGACGCGCTCGTGCAGTTTGGTTGGCTGCAATTCGAGGATGCGCTGCCGGCCGTTGGTCGCGGAACCGCCGGCCTGCTCGACCAGCCAGCCCATGGGATTGGCCTCGTACATCAAGCGGAGCTTGCCGGGCTTTTCGGGTTCGCGCTTGTCCCACGGGTACATGAAGACGCCGCCGCGCATCAGGATGCGGTGCACGTCGGTCACCATGCTGGCGATCCAGCGCATGTTGAAGTCTTTTTCGCGCGGGCCTTCGGTGCCGGCGAGCATCTCGTCGATGTAGCGTTTGACCGGGGCATCCCAGTGGCGCATGTTGCTCATGTTGATAGAGAACTCCTTGGTGTCCGCTGGGATACGCAGATGTTCTTGCGTGAGCACGAAGGAGCCTTGCTCGCGGTCGAGCGTGAACATCGCGACGCCATCGCCGACCGTCAGCACCAGCGTAGTCTGCGGGCCGTAGATGCAGTAGCCGGCAGCCACCTGATTCACGCCCGGTTGCAAGAAGTCGGACTCCTGCACGCCGTGCTCGCCTTCGGGCTTTTTTAAGACGCTGAAGATGGTGCCGATGCTGACGTTCACGTCGATGTTGCTGGAGCCGTCGAGCGGGTCGAACAGCAGCAGGTATTCGCCTTGCGGATAGCGGTTGGGCACCACGTAGATGCTGTCCATCTCTTCGCTGGCCATGGCCGCCAGGTGGCCGCCCCATTCGTTGGCCTCGATCAGCACCTCGTTGGCGATGATGTCCAGCTTCTTCTGGATCTCGCCCTGCACGTTCTCGCTTTCGGTCGAGCCCATGATGCTGTTCTCGCCGCCGAGCTGGCCTTTGTTCACGGCCATGCTGATGCTTTTGCAGGCGCGCGCGACGACTTCGAGCAGCAGCCGTAGCTGTGCTGGAATTTTTCCGTCGACGCGCTGCTGTTCGACCAGATAGCGGGTGAGTGAAATGTTTTGTGCCATGAATGCTTCTTTCGAACTGGGGCCTCTGGCCGCTATGCGGCCAGAGCGCGCGTGACGACCTCGTGCGTGTCCTTGCTGAGGTCGGGCTTGGCCGCCACGCGGGCAATGGCCTCGCGGGCCGCACTGCGGTACGGCTCGGCCAGCTTGCTCCAGCGGTCGAGGCCGCGTGCGAGGCGCGCCGCAACCTGCGGGTTGATGGCATCGAGTTCGATCACGCGGTCGCTCCAGAACACATAGCCGGCCGCATCGGGCCGATGGAACGCGCCGGGGTTGCCGCTGCAGTAGCTGAAGATCACGCTGCGCGCGCGGTTTGGGTTCTTGATGGAGAAGTCCGGGTGCTTCAACAATTGCTTGACCAGCGGCAAGATGTCGCCGTTGCTGTCGGGCGCGCCGGCTTGCAGCGAGAACCACTTGTCGATGACCAGCGCCTCGTCCTTGAAGATCGAATGGAAGCGTGCGAGCGCCTGTGCCGCCAGCGCATGGCCCGACGACACCAGCGCGTTGAGTGCGTTGAAGCGATCGGTCATATTGCCGGCGTCCTTGAAGCGCTGGAGCGTTTTCCCCGGCCACATGGTGTGGTTCGATTCGCGCGCCGCGATGCACAGGTACGTCAACGCCATGCCAGCCAACGCGCGCCGCCCCGACGATGTCGGATCGGGGCTGTAGGCGCCGGTGTCCTGGTTGTCTTCGTAGACACGCTGCCAGTCGGAGAAAAGGGCGGTCGCCAACTGCACGCGCATGGCCTCGCGCACGGCATGCACGCGCTGCGGATCGACCACGTCGAGCTGCTCGGAGATGTACGTTTCCGACGGCAATGCCAGCACCAGTTCCTTGAAGGCCGAGTCGAGTTTCGGGTCGCGCAGCACGCCGCGCATCGCTTCGACATACGCTTCGTTCAGCGCCGGTTCGGTGGCTTTGGCATCTCCCGTGATAGCCCCGATGGCAGAGCGCAAGCCAAGGCGCTGCCCCGCTTCCCAGCGATTGAACGGATCGACATCGTTGGCCAGAAGGGTCAACAACTGCGTGTCGTTGTATTCGAAGTCGAGGATCACCGGCGCGCTGAAACCACGCAGGATCGATGGTACGGGTTCGGCGTCGAGGTTGACGAAAGTGATCTGCTCGCGTTCTTGCGTCAGCACCAGCGTGCGCGTTCCGTGCACCGCGTCGCTTTCGCCTCCGAGTTGCAACGGCAGCTCATGGCCGTCGGCGCTCAGCAAGCCGAGGTTGACCGGGATCACGAACGCATCTTTGACGGGCTGGCCCGGCGTCGGCGCGCAGCTCTGCGCAAAACTCAGCGTGTAGCGGCGGGCGGCTGCGTCGTAGCTGCCTTGGGCGGCGAGCCGCGGCGTTCCGGCCTGGGCATACCAGCGCTTGAACTGCGGCAGCAGGCGTGCAAGGTCGGACTCAGGGTTGGCATCGGCGATGGCCTGCGCAAAATCATCGCAAGTCACGGCCTGGCCGTCGAAGCGCTCGAAGTACAGCGTGATGCCACGTTCGAAGCCCTTGCGGCCGACCAGCGTCTGCATCATGCGAACGACTTCGGCGCCTTTTTCGTAGATGGTGACGGTGTAGAAATTGCTGATCTCGATGTAACTGTCGGGTCGCACCGGGTGCGCCATCGGGCCGGCGTCTTCGGGGAACTGAGCGGTGCGCAACACGCGCACATCCTCGATGCGCTTGACCGCGCGGGCCGATGCGTCGGCGCACAGGTCCTGGCTGAACTCCTGGTCGCGGAAGACGGTCAGGCCTTCTTTCAACGAGAGTTGGAACCAGTCACGGCAGGTCACGCGGTCGCCCGACCAGTTGTGAAAGTACTCGTGCCCGACCACGCTTTCGATGTTGCTGTAGTCGGCGTCGGTTGCGGTTGCCTGATTGGCCAGAACGTACTTCGTGTTGAAGATGTTCAGGCCCTTGTTCTCCATCGCGCCCATGTTGAAGTCGCTGGTCGCGACGATCATGAAGCGGTCGAGGTCGAGCGGCAGGCCGAAGCGCACTTCATCCCACAGCACCGAGTTGACCAGCGAGTTCATCGCGTGCTCGGTCTTGTCGAGATCGCCGGCACGCACATAGACCTGCAGCAGATGCTCCTTGCCGTTGCGCGCGGTGATGCGCTGCTCGCGCGCCACCAGCTTGCCGGCGACCAGGGCGAACAGATAGGCCGGCTTCTTGAACGGGTCTACCCATTTCGCAAAGTGCCGACCTTCGTTACCAGGCCCCTCTAGATCGCCTTGCTCGACCAGATTGCCGTTCGACAGCAGCACCGGGTAGGCGCCCTTGCTGGCGCGCAGCGTGACGGTGTAGCTGGCCATCACGTCGGGCCGGTCCAAAAAGTACGTGATGCGCCGAAAGCCCTCGGCCTCGCACTGCGTGAAGAAGGTGTCTTCGCTCACGAACAGGCCCATCAGCTTGGTGTTCTTGATGGGGCAGCAGGTCGTGAAGATCTCGAGCTCGAAAGCATCGGGCAAGGCGTCGATGACCAGTTGGCCTTCTTCCATGCGAAACGAGGCGCCATGGTTGTCGACCAGCACGCGCGCCAGGTTGAGCTCGTCGCCATCCAAACGCAGTGCCTGCATCGGCACGTCGGTGTTGCGGCGCATGCGCATGCGGTTGAGCACGCGCGTCTTGTTCGGGTCGAGGTCGAAGGTCAGTTCGACCGTATCTATCCAGTAAGCGGGCGCGACATATTCTTCGCGGCGAATGGCGACCGGTTGGCCTTGTGCGTCACGCAACAGCATCGAGTGTCTCCAGAAAATTTGAATGGGCGAGTTCGTCGTAGTCGTGCACGGCGGCGATGACGTGCGGGCCGGCGAGCTCGGCAGGTGTGTGGGTGCTGCAGACCGCGACGGCACGCATGCCACCGCGGCGTGCGGCTTCGATGCCGAACGGGGCGTCTTCGAAAACGATGCAGCGCTCGGGCACCACGCCGATGCGGCGCGCTGCTTCGAGAAAGATCTCAGGCGTCGGCTTGCCGGCAAAGCCTTCGTCGCCACCGACGATGGCCAGCGGTAGCGGGTCCATCCTGAGCCGGGACATCGCGAACTCGATGTTGTGCCTGTCGCCAGCGGTGCCGACGGCGATCTTCAGTCCACGCGCGAAGGCGGCCTGGGCGAAAGCGCCGAAGCCAGCCACTTCACGAAACTCCGCCGCGAAGAGTTCGCGGTAGATCAGCTCTTTCTCGTGCGTGATCTCGGCGCTCTCGGCCTCGGTCACCTCGCGCTGCATTAGCTCGCGAGCGCATTCGATGGCGGTGCGGCCGGTGGTACGGCGCATCAGGTCCGGCACGTCGACTGTCATGTTGCGGCGGCGCGCGTATTCGACCCAGGCCTTGGCGTGCCAGGGCATCGAGTCGATCATGGTGCCGTCCATGTCGAAGATGAGCGCTTCGACCGGGCCTGTCCAGAGCATGTCGACCGCCATCAGACGCCCTGCTTCAGCGAAGCTTCGATGAAGACATCGAGATCGCCGTCGAGCACCTTCTGCGTGGCCGAGACTTCGACGTTGGTGCGCAGGTCCTTGATGCGGCTGTTGTCCAGCACGTAGCTGCGAATCTGGTGGCCCCAGCCCACATCGGTCTTGGTGTCTTCCAGCTTCTGCTGCGCTTCCTGCTGCTTCCTCAACTCGAAGTCGTAGAGCCGTGAGCGCAGGCGCTTCCACGCCACGTCGCGGTTGCTGTGCTGGCTCCGACCGTCCTGGCACTGCACCACGATGCCCGTCGGGATGTGCGTGAGCCGCACGGCCGAATCGGTCTTGTTGATGTGCTGGCCGCCCGCGCCGCTGGCTCGGAAGGTGTCGACCCGGACGTCCGACGGGTTGATGTCGATCTCGATCGAGTCGTCGACTTCGGGGTACACGAAGATGCTGGCAAAGCTGGTGTGGCGGCCACCCGACGAGTCGAACGGCGACTTTCGCACCAGCCGATGTACTCCGGTTTCCGTGCGCAGCAAACCGAAGGCGTAGTCGCCCTCGACCTTGATGGTCGCGCCCTTGATGCCCGCGGTGTCGCCCGGAGTCTCGTCTTCGATCTGCGTCTTGAAACCCTTGCGCTCGGCGTACTTAAGGTACTGGCGCAGCAGCATGCTGGCCCAGTCGCACGCCTCGGTGCCTCCGGCGCCAGCCTGGATGTCGACAAAGCAATTGAGCGGATCGGCCGGGTTGTTGAACATCCGGCGAAATTCAAGATGCTTGATGTCGGCTTCGAGCTTGGCTGCGTCATCGGAAATGGCTTGCAGGCCATCCATGTCGCCGTCTTCTTTCGACATGTCGAAAAGCTCGGTGTTGTCCGACAGACCGCTGGTGAGCTTGTCGAGCGTGACGACCACGTCGTCGAGCGCTTTCTTCTCGCGGCCCAGCTCCTGGGCTTTCTTGGGGTCGTTCCAGACCTTGGGATCTTCGAGTGATGCGTTGACCGTCCTCAGACGTTCGGCTTTGGCATCGTAGTCAAAGATACCTCCGTAAATCGACCGTCCGCACGCTCAGGTCGGCGAGGCTGGCACTGATTTGGTTGATTTGCTCTGCATCCATGGGGTGTCCTGACGGTGTTCGGGGAAACCGAGTATTTTCTCACGGCTTCATGAAACGGCGGTAGTCACCTCCAGGGGCAGAGTGACCCGAAAGATCGCACCGGCGCCGGGTTTGCTTTCGACACCGATTTCGCCACCGTGGGCCCGCACGATCTGGCGTGTGATGTAAAGACCCAAGCCGAGGCCGGCCGCCTGCTTTTTGCTGTCGGCGGTGCGCTCGAATTGCTCGAAGATGCGCTGCTGGTCTTCTGGCGCGATGCCCATGCCAGCGTCCTGCACCGTCATCGATGCCTGTTGCCCTGCGCCGGGCAGATCGGATTCAGCAGCGCCGACATCCACCCGTACCGGCTTGCCGCCGCCGTAGCGCAACGCGTTGGTCAATAGATTCGTCAGCACTTGCTCGATGCGGAACTCGTCCCACATGCCTTGCACCGGGGCGGTGGCGTGCAGCGTGATGGTCGCGCCCGCGGCCTCCGCTTGCTGCGTCAGGCTCTCGACTACGCGCGCGGCCATTGCCGACAGGTCGAAGGACTTGGGCTGGATCGACAAGGCACCGCTGCGCAGCCGCGTGACGTCCAGCATGTCGTCGATCAAGCGCACCATGTTCAGGATCTGCCGCTGGTCGCGCTCGATCATGGCCGGCAGCCTGGCAGGCTCGAACAGCGCCAGATTGCCCTTGGCGAGATGCAGCTTGCGCACCTGCGTCTCAAGATACAGCGTGTTGAGCGGCGTGCGCAGCTCGTGCGACACCATCGACATGAAGTCGTCACGCATGCGCACCGCGCGCTGCAGTTCGGCCTGCGTCGCCTGCAGCTGTTGCACCAGCTGTTCAGTTTGCTGGTGAGCCGCGGCCAGCGCGTCCATCTCGTGCTTGAGCGCCTTGCGGTGCCGGTGCAGGTCAACGAAGACGTTGATCTTGCTGATGACCACGTGACCATCGAGCGGTTTCTGCAAAAAGTCGACCGCGCCACTTTCGTAGCCTTTGAATGCGTAGTTGAGTTCGCTGCCCGCAGCGCTCACGAAGATGATCGGGATGTGCCGCGTGCGTTCGGTGCCGCGCATCATTTCAGCCAGTTCGAAGCCGTTCATGCCGGGCATCTGCACATCGAGGATGGCGAGCGCGAATTCGTGTTCGAGCATCAGCGTCAGCGCTGCGTCGGCGGAGGTCGCCTGGTATACGGTGCGCAGAGGACCGCGGATGAGCGCGTCGAGCGCCATCAGGTTGTCCGGAAGGTCGTCGACGATCAGCAATTTGCTTTCGACGTCAGTGAGCATGAGGCGAATCCAAGGGGTCCAGTCGAAGAAGCAACGAGCTCAATCCGAGCAAAGGCAGCACGGCATCCGGCGTGTGGCGGGCCAGCGCGGCCAGCGGCATGGTCGGCACATGGGCCTCAAGCGGATCTTGCACCGCCGTAAACCCGCCGAGCGAATGAATGTGCGCCATGCCGCGCGCACCGTCCTCGTTGGCGCCGGTCAGCAGTAACCCGGCCAGTGCACCTTGGTAGGCGTCGGCAGCCGAACTCATCAGCACATCGATCGACGGGCGGGAGAACAACACGGGAGGTTCGCAGCTCAACGAAAAACAGCGATCCCGTTCGATCGACAGGTGGTAGCCAGGTGGCGCGAAGTGCAGCGTTCCGGGGGCGAGCGGGCGCTTGTCTTCAGCCTCGCACACCGGAATCGACAGGCGCGGCGCGAACACTTCGGCCAGCCGGCTTTCGCGGCCATCGGGCAAGTGCAGCACCGTCACGATCGGCAGTCGCCAGGTCTGCGGAAGACCGACGAGGAGGTTGAGCAGCGCGTCGATGCCGCCAGCCGAGGCGCCGATCACCACTGCATCGATACGTCGCGTAGTCACGAGGCTTTCCGGAACAGGCGCTCGGCTCGCACCAACGAGTCGAAGCGCGTCGCATAGCCGGAGAAATCGATGCTCTCCTTGGACCCAAGGCCGAGAAAGCCGCGGTGGCACAACGACTCGTGGAAGAGGCCGAGCGCGCGGTCCTGCAGTTGCTGGTTGAAGTAGATCAACACGTTGCGACACGACACCAATTGAGTCTCTGCGAACACGCTGTCGGTGGCCAGGCTGTGGTCGGCGAAGATGACATTTGCGCATAGCGATGGATCGAACTTCGCGGCACCGTAGGCCGCGGTGTAGTAGTCGGAGAACGCCCGCGTGCCACCGGCGCGCTGGTAGTTGACCGTGTACTTTTGCAGCGTCTCGAGCGCGAAAATCCCCTGCCGCGCCTTGTCGAGCGAGGCCGGGTTGATGTCGGTCGCGTAGATCTGGCTGCGCTCGAGCAGGCCCTCTTCGCGCAGCAGGATCGCGATCGAATAAACCTCTTCGCCCGTGCTGCATCCTGCGACCCACACTTTGATGGAAGGGTAGGTGTGCAGCACCGGCACCACCTGCCGTCGCAGCGCCAGAAAGTAGCTCGGGTCGCGGAACATCTCGCTGACCGGGATGGTGAGGTACTGCAGCAACCGCGTGAAGGTGGTGGGCTCGCGCAAAACTCGCTCCTGTAGCGCGGAGACCGATGGGAGGCCAAACTGCGTCAACGCATAGGTCACACGGCGCTTTTGAGAAGCGCCGGTGTAGTTCCGAAAGTCGTAGCTGTACTTGAGGTAGATCGCCTCCATCAGCAGGCGAAGGTCGATCTCGTCTTTGCCGGGCGGGACGAGCGCAGGGGGAGGGTGAGCGGAAGCCGGAGGCAGTAAGGTCATAGCCGTTCCATCTTGGGCATCCAAACGCGCAGCACCGAGAAGAGCCGATCGAGGTCGACCGGCTTTGCGAGATAGTCGTTGGCGCCTGCGGCCAGGCATTGTTCCTGGTCGTCCTTCATCGCCTTGGCAGTGACGGCGATTACCGGCAGCTTGTCGAAACGCCTGTCCTGGCGAATCCGACGTGTGGCTTCGAGCCCGTCCATCTCCGGCATCATCACGTCCATCAAAACCAGGTCGATCTCGGGCACGCTATCGAGCTTGGCGAGCGCCTCGAAGCCGTTGCGTCCGATCTCCACGATGGCGCCGCGCTGTTCGAGTGCGCTGGTCAGGGCGAAGATGTTTCGTACGTCGTCGTCGACCAGAAGAATACGGCGGCCTTCGAAAACACGGTCGCGGCTGCGAGCGGTCTTGAGCATCGTTTGCCGTTCGCTCGACAGCTCCGATTCCACCTTGTGCAGGAACAACGTGACTTCGTCGAGCAACCGCTCCGGCGAGCGCGCGCCCTTGATGATGATGGAGCGCGAATAGCGCAGCAGCTCGGCTTCTTCGTCGCGCGTGAGGTTGCGGCCGGTGTACACGATGACCGGCGGAAACGACGAAATCTCCTCGGTCGCCATGCGTTTGAGAAGCTCGCTGCCTTGCATGTCGGGCAGGCGCAAGTCGGTGATCATGCAGTCGAACACGCGGTTGCGAAGCAGCTTCATCGCTTCTTCCCCGGACGCGACCGCAGTGATCGCCACGTCGTCGTCGCCGATGAGTTTGACCACGCTTTCGCGCTGCATTGCATCGTCTTCCACCAGCAGCACCTGTTTGACTTTTTGCGACAGCTTGCCTTCGATCTTCTTGAACACCTGTTTGAGCTGGTCGCGCGACGTGGGCTTGAGCGCATAACCGATAGCGCCCATGTGCAGCGCGGCTTCGGACTGGTCTTGCGCCGACACCACATGCACCGGGATGTGCCGTGTCTGCGGGTCGTCCTTGAGGTGCTGAAGTACGGCGAGGCCGCTGCTGTCAGGCAGCCGCATGTCGAGCAGGATGGCGTCGGGCACGAACTGAGTCGCCAGCGAGAAGCCGTCAGCCGCGCCGTGCGCCACCAGGCAGCTGTAGCCGAGCTCGTGCGCCAGGTCGTAGAGGATGTGCGCGAACTGCGGCTCGTCTTCGATGACGAGCACGCGGCGCGCCTGGTTACGCGGCAAGGCGCGATCGTCAGCGAAGACGGGCAGTACGGGGCGGGGCGGTGCTGGCGGGCCGGGAGTGGCCGGCGTCGTCGACATCGCCCGTGCCGTGGACGAGGCTGCCGGTGCACTTGGGGGCGAAGGTGAAGGCACGAAGCCCGGCACTTGCCCGGCGCCAGCATGCGCGTTGCGCACCGGAAGTTCCGCGGGCTCCGACGGCAATGCGGCGGGCAGCTTCAACGTGAACGTGCTTCCCTGGCCCGGCGCGCTCTCCACTTCAAGCGTTCCGCCGAGCAGATGCGCCAGATCGCGCGAAATCGACAGGCCCAATCCGGTGCCGCCATAGCGCCGGCTCGTGGTGCCGTCGGCTTGGCGGAAGGCTTCGAAGACCACCTCTTGCTGATCGGCCCGAATTCCGATGCCCGAGTCGCTCACGGAAAACGCCACACCTCCTTCGGACGCAGCCGAAACACCTAGCACTACTTCGCCGCTTTCGGTGAACTTGAGCGCGTTCGACAACAGGTTCTTGAGGATCTGTTCGAGCCGTTGGCGGTCGGTGTTGAAGCTCGTCGGCGCGCCCGGTTGCAGGTCGAGCCGGAAGCCCAGCCTTTTCTGCATGGCGAGCGGTGTGAAGGTCATCGATAGGCTGTCGGTCAGGCGGGACACCGGCACGTCTTCGGCCACCAGTTCCATCTTGCCGGCTTCGACCTTGGCGATGTCCAGGATGTCGTTGATCAACAGCAGCAGATCGTTGCCCGAGGCGTAGATCGACTCGGCGAACTTCACCTGCTCTGCACTCAGGTTGCCCTGAGGGTTGTCTCCCAACAGCTTGGCGAGGATGAGCGCGCTGTTGAGCGGCGTGCGCAGTTCGTGCGACATGTTCGCCAGAAATTCCGACTTGTAGCGGCTGGCGCGCTGCAGTTCTTCGGCATGTTCGCTGAGGTCGCGTTGCACGCGGCGCAACGCCAGATTGCGTTGGTCCAGAGCCTCGGTGCGCTCCGACAACTGGCTATTGGTTTGTTCCAGTTCGGCCTGCTGGTTTTCCAGCGTGGCCTGCGATTGCCGCAGTGTGCGCGACTGTTCTTCCAGCTCTTCGTTGGCGGTGCGCAATTCTTCCTGCTGCACCTGCAGTTCTTCGTTGAGTTGCTGCGTCTCGGCCAATACGTCTTGCAACTGCTCGCGATAGCGGGCGGCGGCCAAGGCGCTGCCAAGCATGCCCGACACCGAATCGAGCAATGCCGACGCACGTGCGTCGGGCTTGCCCATCAGGCCGAGTTCGAGCACGCCGTTGACCAGCCCGTCATTGGACACCGGCAGCAACAGTGCGGCGCGTGGCGACATGGCGCCCAGGCCGGAGTTCACCTTGAAATAGTCCATCGTGACCGGCTCGACGACCATCACTCGGCGCTCGTTGGCGGCCTGGCCCAGCAGGCTCTCAGTCGGTGAGAAGGTCTGCGAGCTGGCTTCGGCTTCGGCTGAAAAGCCGTAGCTGGCGGCGCGACGCAGCTTGCCATTAGGTTCGCGCAAATACAGCGCACCGACGGTACTTCCGAGTTGCCGAGAAAAGAACGCGAGCGCTCTCCGGCCAAGCTCTTGTGCGCTCAACTGGCCGGTGATTTCGGCAGACAGATCGGTCTGCGCGCTGCGCAACCACGCCTGTTGCTGCAGCGCTTCAGCGTGCGCGGTTTGCTCGTCGAGCGCGGCACCGTAGTTTGCTGACAGCTCGGTGAGCTGACGGCGTCCGAAGTACGCCAGGAGGCCAGAGAAGGTAAGGCTGAACAGCACATACGCCACCACAACGGCGACGCTCGTGTTGTGCGATTCGTTGTTGCGTTGAAAGCGCAGTGCCTGCTCGGTGGCTATGAAGGCGCCGTAATCGGCGCGCATGGCATCGCTTAGTGACTTGCCACGGCCGGCGGTCACGACCGTGCGGTAGTCCTGGCCGGCGCGCCGCAACGAGATCAGCTCGGATGCGTAGGCATCCCAGCTTTTTTGCGTGGCTGCGATCCGGTCGACCCGCGACACCTGTTGCGCGTTGTCAGACACCAGCTGCCGCAGCGCGGCCAACTCGGGGCCGATGCGCGACTGCGCGGCGTCGTAGGGTTCCAGAAAACGCGGCTCTCCTGTGATGAGAAAGCCCCGCATGCCGGACTCGAGATCGACCGTGAGGCGTTGCGCCTCCGTGGCGCTACGGGTGAC
The DNA here is from genome assembly GCA_025352265.1 of Variovorax sp. Lineage (GTDB taxonomy): Bacteria > Pseudomonadota > Gammaproteobacteria > Burkholderiales > Burkholderiaceae_C > Variovorax. The sequence continues at coordinate 109,371 of JANXTS010000016.1, forward strand.
CTGGTCGGTGTGTTCGACCCAACCAATCACCGACAAAAGATAGAGGATCAAGGCCACGAACATCACTGCGCCTGCCAAACCTGCGGCAAGCGGCAACTTGAGGTTGCGGCTCAACACGCGCTGAAAGGATTGCTGATCGATCGCGTTGGGGCTTTTCATGGAAGACGGGTCGGAGGTAAGACAAGGCAAAACCGCCTAAGTCTGCCCGACCGGGGCGCCCGGCGCTGTCGGAAAAAGCCGCGCGTTCGCGCCTGCGCCCAAGGCAGGCGAGAGTCGCGCGGAGACTCACGCGGAGACCGGCGCGGGCGGTCGTCAGCCCGCGAGAAAATTCTGGATCAAGTCGGCAACGCGCTCCGGGCGGTCGTGATGGAGCATGTGACCGGCATCCTCGATGCGCGCAACCCTGGCGTCTTTTACCGACTTCAAGCGCGCGTGGTATTCGTCTAGTGAGTAGCGGCCCTTCCACCATTTACTGAGGCTGTCGTCGGCCGCTTCGACTGCCAGCAGCGGCGCGGCGATGCAGGCGTACAAGGCCAGGACTTCATCGACCCTAAAAATGTGCGCGTTGATGATCTTGTGCGCTGCGTCGCCCAGGATTTCCCAGCGCTCGTTGCCGTCGGCATTCAGGCTGCTGCCGGCCCAGTGGCTCGCCAGCCAATCGGCCTTGTCCTGTGTCAATCGCGGGTTGGTCTTCATGAGGCGGCGCGCCACGCCGTCGGCCGCGGGGTAGGCGGCCAGAGCCATTTCACCGCGGTGCAGGCGCTTGAGTTCGTCGATCCATTTGCCGTAACGCTGCGGCGCTTCGCTCGGCGCCAAACCGGGCATGCCGAACCCTTCGAGGTTGACCAGGCGCCGGATGCGCTGCGGCCGCACACCGGCGTAGTGCATCGCGACGTTGCCGCCCATGCTGTGACCGACCAAATCGACCGAGACGCTCTCGGTGGCCTCTGACTGACCCGCGTAGTGGTCGAGCAGCCAGTCGAGATCGGCCAGGTAATCGGGCATCCAGTAGTTGTCGACACCGCCACCTTCGGTCAGACCGAAGCCACGCCAGTCGGGCGCGATAACGAAGCGCTCTTCGGCCAGCGCATCGACCACGAATTGCCATGACGCGCCCACGTCCATCCAGCCGTGCAGCAGCACCAGTGGAGGCCGCGTGGCCGATGGCTGGCCCCACAGCCGCACGTGGTAGTTGAGATTTCGCACGGGCACGAATTCGCTGCGGGAGACGCGGAGGGCTTGGTACATGCGCTTGATGATATGCAGGCAACGTGCGCTGGGCTGTCGCACACGAGCCCCAATGCTGGCCGGCACGCGACAGCTCTGGCGGCGGTAGCATTCCGGCCATGAAAAACATCCCATTCGAAAAAGTCAGGCTGGGCCAGAGCGATCTGCGCGTCACGCCGATTTGCCTTGGCACCATGACCTTCGGCGAGCAGGTCGACGAGCCCACCTCGCATGCCGTACTGAGCCGTTCGCTCGAACGTGGCGTCGACTTCATCGACACCGCCGAGATGTATTCGGTGCCGACGCGGCAAGAGACCTACAGCGTGACCGAAAGCATCATCGGTCGCTGGTTCGCTGCCAACCCCGGCGTGCGGCAAAAGCTGACGCTGGCGACCAAGGTGGCCGGACCGTCGCGCGGCATGCCTTGGGTGCGTGAAGGCACCGGCATGGCGGCGGCCGACATCGTCGCGTCGTGCAATGCGAGCTTGAAGCGCTTGCAGACCGACGTGATCGATCTCTATCAAATTCACTGGCCCGAGCGCAACACGCCGCTGTTCGGCCAGATCTACTTCGACCCGACCAAAGAGCGCACGCAGACGTCGATTCACGAGCAGTTGGAAGCACTCGGCGGCCTGGTGAAGGAAGGCAAGGTTCGCTATATCGGCCTGTCGAACGAGACGCCGTACGGCGTGCATGAGTTCGTCCGCCTGGCAGAGCAGCATTCACTGCCGCGCATCGCGACCGTGCAGAACGTATACAGCCTGATCAGTCGCGCTCTGGAAAACGGCCTGGACGAAACAATGCATCGGCTAGACGTGTCGTTGCTTGCCTATTCGCCACTGGCTTTCGGCCTGTTGACCGGCAAGTACGACGAGAGCGGCACCGAGGGTCCGGAGGCGCCCAGGGGGCGGATCTCGGGCTACGAGTCGGTACGCAAGCAACGCTGGGGCCGCCCCGATGCATTGCGCGCCTCGCGTGCCTATAACCGCCTCGCGCGCGACAACGGCATGACGCCGACGCAGCTGGCGCTCGCCTTTTGCTACACCAAGTGGCAGGTCGCGAGCACCATCATCGGCGTGACGACCGTGGCGCAGCTCGATGAAGACCTGGATGCGTGGGGCACCACGTTGTCGCCCGAGGTGCTGGTCGAAATCGACAAGATTCGCTGGGATATTCGCGACCCCGCGATGTGATTCATCATCGATGGCGGTCGGCGACGGGCTCTGGTGGGCATCACTCCCAAGGTGCGCATCGACTTGCTCGCTGCCCGACCGGAGCAGTGCGCGCTGGCAGAATGAGCGACCTTTTTTCTCGAGGCCGGAGCCCGCGTTGAGTTCATACCTGCCATCCATCGTTACGATCTTCGCGGCCTACCTGATCGGTTCGTTGTCGTTCGCGGTGATCGTGAGCAAGGCCTTCGGCATGGCGGACCCGCGCAGCTACGGCAGCGGCAATCCCGGTGCGACCAACGTGCTGCGCTCGGGGAACAAGACGGCGGCACTCGCGACCTTGCTGCTCGATGCGGCAAAGGGCTGGTTGCCGGTGTTCGTGATCCGGCACTTCGGCACCGACTGGGGCCTCGACGATGGGCTCGCAGCGCTTGCTGGCCTGGCCGCGTTTCTTGGCCATCTGTACCCCGTATTCTTTTCCTTCAAAGGCGGCAAAGGCGTCGCGACCGCTGCCGGCGTGATCGTCGGCATCGCACCGCTGCTTGGGCTTGCGACGGGCGCGACATGGCTCATCATCGCGGTGTTCTTTCGCTACTCTTCACTGGCCTCGCTGGCGGCGGCCTTCTTCGCGCCGGCCTACTACCTGATCGGCGGCAACATCGCCTGGCCCCTGCATCGCATGGTGGTCGTGGCGCTCATCGTAATGAGCATGCTGCTGTTCTGGCGGCACCGTGAAAACATCCGCCGGCTCGCTGCCGGCACGGAGTCGAAACTCGGCTCCAAAAAGAAAGTCTGACCATGCCTGAGATCACCCGCTTTCACGTTGGCCCTCGCTTGTCCGAGACCGCGGTGCACAACGGCACCGTGTATCTCGCGGGCCAGGTGCCGGACGACACTACGCAAGACATGCGCGGCCAGACAGGGCAGGTGCTCGGCATGGTAGAGCGCCTGCTGGTTGAAGCCGGCAGTGACAAGTCACGCATCCTGATGACGCAGATCTTCTTGAACGACATCGATGACATTACCGTCATGAACGAGATCTGGGATGCTTGGATTCCTGCAGGCCACACGCCGCCGCGCGCCACGGTGCAAGCGAAAATGGCCAACGCCGCCTACAAGATCGAGATCGTCGTCACTGCCGCGCAGGCCTAGACGCTTCGCAAGCGCCTCAGAAGCGTTTCTCGAGAACCATCTGATCCGCGTCGCGCCGCATCGAAAAGCGGTTGATGAAGCTGTTGCCGAGCAGGACGAACGGCATCGACTGCTCCGACACGATGGCGTCGACGTCGTATACCTCGACATCGCCGACTCGTACGGAATTCAGCCGTAGCCGATAACCCGCCGCCACACCGTTGGCCGTGTTGATCTGCACCGGCGTGCCCTTGCTGTAGTCGAGCCCAATGCGCAGTGCGTCCGCCGCCGATATCGCGACAGTGGTGGCGCCGGTGTCCAGCATGAAGCTGACGGTTCGGCCATTGATGGCGCCCTGCGTCATGAAGTGACCGCGGCTGTCGGCCGGCAGCACGATGCGATTACCGCCTGCGCTACTCGGACCTCCACCGCCGATGCTGGCGGGTGTGTCCATGCGCAAGGCGATGCGCTTGCCGCCAGATTCGACGGTGGCTTGTTCGCCTTGCAGCGCGACAAGCTTCATGCCTTGATAGGTCTCTCCAACGGCCAGGGTTTTTGGCGCGCCGCCGTTGACGATCAGGATGGCCCGGCTGCCGATGGTGCCGGTGAGCATTACCGAGCTTTCGGCTTGCGCCAACACGCAAACGCCCGCGAGCATCAACCCCGCTGCGAGCCGGAGGCCGAACACCTCAATCCCTGAAGTTGTTGAACGACAGCGGCATGTCCGGCACATCTTTCTTGATGAGCGCCATGGCCGCTTGCAAGTCGTCGCGCTTGGCGCCGGTCACGCGCACCGCGTCGCCCTGGATAGCCGATGTCACTTTCATCTTGCTGTCCTTGAGCAGACGGGTGATCTTCTTGGCCTGCTCGCTTTCGATGCCGCTTTTGACCTTGATGACCTGCTTGACCTTGTCGCCGCCGATCTTCTGCACGTCGCCCTTATCGAGGAAGCGCACGTCGACACTGCGCTTGATGAGCTTGGCCCGAAGGATGTCTTCGACCTGAACGAGCTGGAATTCAGCATCGCCGATCATCGTGATTTCCTTGTCCTTGAGCTCAACCGCAGCGGCCGTGCCCTTGAAGTCGAAGCGGGTGCCGATTTCTTTGGCGGTGTTCTCGACGGCGTTTTTGACCTCGGGCAAGTTGGGTTCGCAGACGGTGTCGAAAGACGGCATGGACGTTCCTGATTCTGGGGGACTGAGTGCGACAATTCTCCCATGATCGTGGAGTCCAACGTCCCCCTGCAGCCCTACAACAGCTTTGGCATCGTCGCGCGCGCGCAGCATCTGACGCGCATCACCGGCGAGGCGGACGTGGAGGCACTGCGCGACGATGCTGAATGGCGCGATGCGCCGCGCTTCGTGCTCGGCGGCGGTAGCAACATCGTGCTCACCGGCGACGTCAAGCAGCTTGTGCTCAAGGTCGAGATCAAGGGTCTGAGGCTGGTCGAAGAGACGCCGCGCGCCTGGATCGTCGAGGCGGGTGCCGGCGAAAACTGGCACGAGGTGGTGCGCTGGACCGTGGAGAACGGTTTTCCGGGGCTGGAAAACCTGGCGCTCATTCCCGGCACGGTCGGCGGTGCGCCGGTGCAGAACATCGGCGCTTACGGTGTGGAGCTGCAAGATCGCTTCGAGTCGCTCGACGCGATCGATCTCGACACCGGCCGCACCTTCACGCTCGACGCAGCGCAATGCGCCTTCGGCTATCGCGATTCTGTCTTCAAGCATGTGCCGGCCGGCCCCAACGACTTCGGGTTGGCGGGCCGGGCGCTGATCACGCGCGTGCGCTTTCGCTTGCCTCGGCTATGGAAGCCGGTGCTCGGCTACGTCGATCTCGAAAAGAAGATGGCGGAGGCGGGCAACATCGCGCCGACTGCCATGCAGGTATTCGACTGGATCGTCGCGATCCGTCGCGCCAAGCTACCCGACTGGCGGGTGCTAGGCAATGCCGGCAGCTTCTTCAAGAACCCGACCGTCACGCCCGAACAGTGCGCCGACATCATCGCGCGCGACCCGAAGATCGTGCACTACCCCATGGTCGACGGCAGCATCAAGCTGGCCGCAGGATGGCTCATCGAGGCGTGCGGATGGAAGGGCAAGTCGGTCGGCAATGCAGGCGTTTATGAGCGCCAGGCGCTGGTGCTGGTCAACCGCGGCGGTAGCGTCGACCCTGTCACCGGCGGCGAGGTCATGACGCTGGCCAAAGCCATCCAGACCAGCGTGTACGAGCGATTCGGGATCCGGTTGGAACCCGAGCCGGTCGTGGTCTGAGCATGCGTGACGAGCGATCAGGGCGGGCGGCACCGAAGCTCGTTCCAAAGATCGTCGTCGACCTGCTCCACCCAAACTTTCGTCGCCGCATCGTGGGGCTGATGTGGGCGCGCCGCGGGTTGTGGTTGATCGCGGTGCTGTCGATTTTTGTTCTGAGGCGCCAGTTCGACGCGCTGATCGCTGTGGTGGTGCTGTGCCTGCTGCTGGCACAGGCGCTCAAGGCGCGGGAGACCAGCCTGCGACGCCAGTTCGTGCGCGAAGCGGAGTTGCCGCGGTTTTTGGTCGGCAAGCTGATCCAGGCTTATCCGTCGATGCGCCAACGCGATGCCGAGCTGGTGTTGCGCGGTCTGCGGCAGTTCTTCATGGCGCATCTGCGCAGCGACAGAAAATTCGTCGCGATGCCGTCGAAGCTGGTCGACGCCGCGTGGCACGAGTTCATTCTGCATACGCAGGGCTACCAGCGCTGGTGCGACGCCGAGTTCGGCGGAATGCTGCATCACAGCCCGGCCGAAGTGCTTGGTCGCAATGCGCGCCGCAACGACGGTTTGCGGCGCAGCTGGTACTGGGCCTGCAAGGAAGAAAGCATCGATCCGCGCAAGCCGAGCCGGTTGCCGCTGCTCTTTGCGCTGGATGCCAAGTACGGCGTGGCCGGTGGCTTTACCTACGTGCCCGACTGCAAGGCGATGGCACGCCACGACGGTTCGACCACTCAATGCGGTAGCGACTTCAGCAGCTCCGACAGCGGCTCGGGTGATGCCGGTGGCTTCGGCGGCAGCGAGTCGACGAGCAGTGCCAGCGGCGATGGCGGCTCTTTGAGCGACGGAGGCTCGTCCGGAGACGGCGGATCAGGTTGTGGCGGCGGTTGCGGCGGAGGCGGCGGCGACTAGTTGGCCGAGCCGGCGCCTCTGCATGGGTTCAGCTCAGCCGAAGTGGCAGATGTAGCTGTAAGGCTCGCCGGTCACGCGAATCTGAAACGACGCATTGGCGGGCACGCTGAACTTTTCGCCGACGCCCGACTTTTTCCACTCGGTGTTGTCGGCTAGCTGATATTCGCAAGCGCCGCTCACGCCTTCCATGATCTCCGGCGCACCGGTGCTGAAGGTGAGGGTCGACGGCAGGATCACGCCGATCGACTTTTTGGTGCCATCGGCCTGCACGAAGCCGTGGCTCACGCATTTGCCGTCGAAGTAGACGTTGGCCTTGGTGGTCACGGTTACGTCTGCGAAGGTTTCAGTGGTCATTGCGAACTCGCTTTTCAGAAGCAGCAATTTTAGTGGCGCGCTCGCGAGAGCCAGCGCAATGGCCGGGAGCCGACCCTACGACGTCAGCCCATGAAGCCGAGATTGCGCGTGCTGTAATTTTTCAGGTTAGGCAGCACCGAGAGTTGATCGCTCGGCAACACGCCGAACCAGTTGGCGAGCGTGCCGCCGAACTGGTCGACGCCGGTGGTCGGCACCAGTCGCCCCTGACCCACGTCATCGGGCCCGTCGTTGGCCAACGTGGGCGCGGTGCCGATAAAAGACTTCCCTTTGACGGCATCGCCCATGACGAACTGCACGCCGCCCCAGCCGTGGTCGGAGCCGCTCGTGTTGCTGTTGAGCGTGCGGCCGAAGTCCGACGCGGTGAACGTGGTGACTTGCTGCGACACACCCAAATCTTTGGTCGCTTGATAGAAGGCCGACATGGCGTTGGCCACACCAGCGAGCAGCAAGGCGTGCGTGCCGCCGGCACCGCCCAGACCGTCGTGGTTGTCAAAGCCGCCCATCGAGACGAAGAACACCTGCCGCTTGGCGCCGAGCGTGCTGCTGACGGAGATCATTCTGGCGACAAGCTTCAGCTGATCTGCCAGCGAGTTGTTGGTCGGGAACGTGGTCGCGACGTTGGCGCCGTCGAGGGCGCTGCTGAGCTGGTCGTTCGAGGTGAGTGCGCGGCGCGACACCGCGGCGTAGCTGCTTTCAAGCAGCTGGGTGCGCGTGTTCATCATCAAGCCATTGAGTGCGGTCGAGCAAGCGGCTGAGCCGAACATCGCCGACTTGATGCCTGCGACCGCAACCGGCCCGCTCGACGCCACTTGGTATTGCGACATCTGGTTGCCCGACAGGTAGACGGCGTTTCCGGCAACCGATACGCAGGTGAAGGTCGAGTTGCCATTGCCACCCGCGAGCATGTCGCCCATGCGTCCGCCCCAGCCCGACGATGCGCCTTCGGGTGCGGACGCTTGCCAGTACGACGCTTGGTCGTTGTGCGAAAAGAGCTTGGGCGGAAGCGCCACTGAGCGCGCGTTGTATTGCGCCTTGGTCGTTGGCTGCACCAGCGTGCCAACGTTGAGCGCAATCGACAGGGCGCCCGCGTTGAAGATCGGTAGGAGAGGCGCGAGCGTCGGTGCCAGTGCGTACTGCCGACCGTTCGGCAGATCGGTTGCCGGTGAAAGCACGGTCGACGCCAACAGGTCGCGGCCGATCGCGATGTTGCTGCGCAGGCTGTAGTAGGCGTTGTAGGTGGCCTGGTCGTAGGCGACAAGTGTGTTGGCGTAGTCGTTGCCACCGTACAGAAAAATACAGACGAGGGCTTTGTAGTCGGTGGCTGTGGCGGCTGCGGCTTCGCCCATGGCGGCCAGGCTGAGCGCCCACGGCGTGGCGGAGGCAGCCAGCGACAGGGCGCCGGTGCGGCGCAAGAATTCGCGGCGCGACGGGCTGTCGGGTTGCACGCCGGGAAAATGCGCAGATGCAGAAGGGCGGCCGAATCGAAAAGAAAAATCTGTCATGCGGCGGGTTATTTTTGAACGATGTATTCGGGTGACGCCAGCACGAGCGTGAGGGCAGCGTAGACGCGGTTCAGCTTGCCCGCGTCGTTGTCGGCCGAGATCGTATCGATAGCGGCCTTGAGTGTGGTCAGGGTGCCGGCAGACAGCTCGCCAGCCGCCAGCACCAGGTTGATTTCGTCGAGCAAGGCGCCTGAATCGGTGGCGATGGCGGTCAGCGTGCCGTAGTTGGGTTTGAGGTCGGGCAAGATCTGGCCGGACACCGCGCGCTGCATAAAATTGACGTAGCCGGACACCGTCGACTCGTTGGTGATCTGGAACTCCGGCCCGTTGAGGTTGTACTTGCCGAGGTCGCTGTTAGTGGGTACGTAGCCCGGCCTGAAAAAGTTGAAGACCGACGGCGAATGCATCGGGCTCTGGCCGAGTCCGTTGGCCGCGCTCGACAGGTCGCCGATGGCCCAACTGCCGCTGCTCGATGTCACGTTCCAGCCGCGAGCCCAATTCAAAAATCGCATCACCGGCTCGCGCAGCTTGCCGAAAGCGATCGTCGTGCTGATGAACGGATTGCGTGCCTCGTCGTCCAAGAGGATCTGCCGGATCACCGCCTTCAGGTCGCCGCGAACGCCGCTGCCGTTGTTGATGAAGGCATTGGCGACGCGGTTCACGTACGCCGGACTCGGATTGCTCGTGACCAGCCGCTGGATAAGTTGGCGACCCACGAAAGGCGGCATGTTCGGATGATTGAACAGCGTGTCGAGCGCGCGGTTCAGGCTGTCGAGGGCGCCGGCCTGGGTCTTGGCGCCGGCCGGGATGGTCGTGCCGAGGAATGTCTTCGCGCCTTCTTCATAAAGCGAGCTAACTTGAACCATCGGCGTGGTGAAGGCCACTGGCGTCTGCGTTCCGCTGCTGGTGTCGTTGAACCAGCCGGTGAACACGCGGGCCAGCCCGCTAACGTCGGCTTGCGTGTAGCTTTCGACTGGCGCTCCGTTGACCAACACTTTTGAGCCGTCGTTGTTTAGCTTGTACAGCCCGATGGTGAACAGCTGCATGATTTCACGCGCGTAGTTCTCGTCCGGTTCGCTGCCTGTGGCTGGGTCTCCTAACTGGTTGCCGACGTATGTGAGATACGTGCCCATAGCGGCGCTGCGCGACACGTCGTAAATAAGGGTGCGGTAGTTGCCGAACGCATTGCCTTCGAGCACGTCGAGAAAGTAACCCACCGAAAACTGGGGGTAGTAGGCGTTCAACCCGTCGATCGACACGACGAAGATTTCACTGAGGGCCATCACCATGCGCTGGCGCAGTAGATCGGGACTGGAGATGAACTTGCGCCATACCGTGTTGTCGAGGCCGTCCACGTGTCCGAGATAGGCGGTTGACCCGTAGCCTTGGGACGAGAGCCAGTCGACATTCGTCTGGCTTCGCGGCGAGGCGAACTGCGCATCGAGCCAAGCCGAATAGCTCATCGCCTGCATTGCGGTGATCTGTGCCTTGGTCGCACCCGGCGAGGCCTGCGAAAGAAAGCGCGCTGCGTCTTTGTTGTTCGCTGGCGTCGTGTAAATGGTCGTCCCCGCACCGGCGACGATTGGCGAACCGGGGATCGCGACGCCCATGATGGGTTCTGCTGCATCCGCAGTTTTGGTTGTAGCGCTGGTGGCGGCGAGGCCGGCGAAGCTCCCGCTGCCTCCACTCCCACCCCCGCCGCCGCCGCAGGCACTCAAAGACGCAGCGGCACCCGCAGAAAGGGCCGCAAGCGCGGCAATGTCGTTGATGTCACTGCTCGGGGATGCCGGAGGAACCGGTGAAAGGGTTCTCTGAAGAACTGACTGGCTCAGCCCATTCGTTGCATCGAACGGCGCCTCGAGGCATTGAAGTTCGTTCATGTAATCGTTAACTTTTGGTGAAAAACAAACGGATTTTAGGAAACGTATGCATTTTCAAGCCAAAACTGTGTAACGCGTAGTGTGTTTTCCTACGCCTCTGTCAGTGAACGTCCTACATTGAACGAGCAGAACGTTACTTCGGGAAACCTCAGCGCCAACCGCCGCGATGCCATCCGCCGCCGCCCCAGCCACCGCCTCCCCAGCCACGTGAGTAGCCTAAGTTAAGCGATAGGCCGATTGGTGCTGCGTAGTACGGCTGCGCGTACCCGTAGCCGGGCTGGACGTAAATCGGCGCGGAATAAGGAGCGGCGTAAGAAGTGGCATAGCCGGGTTGCGCGTACACCGGCGCCGGGTAGGCCGTCGGATACGTGGGAGCGCCGCCATTCCCTGACACCACCACGCCGGGCTCCGGAATCACGTTTTGCCAGGCCGCTGGGTCACCCCGACGCTGCCCGTTTTCCACCGGGTCGATCTGTGACGACAGCACCGGATTCGTCGTCACACCCATGGCGCTGACCTGGACCTGCATCGTGCGACCGGGAGCCGAGTCGGTGCGCGTTGTGTATCGGCGGCCCGCGTACTCGTAAGTAACGTTGTAGCCGCCGTCGGCCAGCTGCTTGCTGGAGATAACGCGTGCCTGCTCGACTTGCGATGCCGGCTGCGCCTGTGCGAACGACGCGGCTGACCCGAGCGCGGCCAGCACGGTGAAAGCTGCAAGATCACGAATTGAAAGAACCATTTTTTGACTCCTGATGGCGAGGACCAACCCCGCGTTGAACCAGTTCGATGCGATTGTCGGCGTCAGGTTCACTTTGCCCCCGTTGCTCGAATCTCCTTCACTTCGTGTTGTCAACGGTCGCTACTTTGTGCTGCCATTGCCCCGCGTTGAACCCGACCGTGGTGGTGCTGCCTTTGCCTTCCCAGGCGACCACCGGACGCTTAATCAGGCTGGGACTTGCAAGCAGTACCGCTTTCGCCGAAGCCGTATCGATCACCGCCGTGCGTGCCGCGTCGTCCAGCCGTCGCCAAGTGGTGCCGCGCCGGTTGACCAGGGCTTCCCAGCCTGGATCGTCGAGCCACTGGTCCAGCAGAACTTCAGGCACGCCGTCCTTTTTGAAATCGTGAAAGCGGTAGGCGACGCCTTCTTGGGCCAGCCAGGCTCTGGCGCGTTTGACGGTATCGCAATTGGAGATGCCGAAAAGGGTGATCATTTGGAATGGATGATGCCGCTTCGGAGCGTCGGCGACAATGCGCAGCTCCATGGAAACCCTCGCCGACTGGCTCGCACACGCCGAGCGCCTGCACGCAAAAAACATCGACCTCGGCCTGGATCGCGTACGCCGCGTGGCCGAACGCATGCGTCTGAAATTCGATTGTCCCGTCATCACTGTCGCCGGCACCAATGGCAAGGGCTCGACCTGCGCCATGCTCGAGTCGATCCTGACGCACGCCGGCTACCGAACTGCCGTGTACACGTCGCCGCATCTCGTGCATTTCGAGGAGCGGCTGCGACTGGCGGGCGAGCAGGTCGACGCCGCCAAACTGCTGCCGCACTTCGTCGCAGTCGAGACGGCGCGGGAAGAAATCAGCCTCACCTATTTTGAGTTCACCACGCTGGCGTTGATGCATTGTGCTGCGGCCGCAAAGCCGGAGGTCGTCATCCTGGAGGTCGGTCTGGGTGGTCGGCTCGATGCTGTCAACATCATCGACGCCGATTGCTCGGTCATCACCAGCATCGACCTCGATCACATGGATTTTCTGGGGACCGACCGCGAGAGCATCGGCTTCGAAAAGGCCGGCATCCTGCGCAGCGGCAAGCCGGCAATCGTGAGCGATCCGCTGCCACCGCAAAGCGTGGTCGATCACGCCGAGGCGATCGGCGCTGACCTGTGGCGATTCGGCCGGGACTTCAACGTGTCGGGCGATCAGCAGCAGTGGGGTTGGTCCGGTCGCGGTCGGCGCTACAGCGGGATGGCGTACCCGGCCTTGCGTGGCGCCAACCAGTTGATCAACGCGGCCGGCGCCCTGGCCGCGCTCGAAGCGGTGCGGCCGCTGTTGCCGATCACGGCGCAGGCCGTGCGAACCGGCCTTGCGATGGTCGACCTGCCGGGCCGGTTCCGGATCGTGCCGGGCCAGCCTTCGCTGGTGCTCGATGTGGCGCATAACCCGCATGCCGTCGCGGCGCTGGCCGAGAACCTCGATGCGATGGGTTTCTATCCAACCACGCACGCCGTTTTCGGCGTTATGGTGGACAAAGACCTTGCACCGATGTTCGCGCGCATCGGACCGTTGATCGATCGTTGGTACTTCACGGATTTGCCGACGCCGCGCGCCGCGAAAGCCGCCGACATGATGGCGCTCTGGCAAGCACAAAACACTCGCACCGACGTCTTGGCCACGGTGCATGCGGCACCGCTCGAAGCGCTCCAGGCCGCCATCGATCATGCGGACCCCGCTGATAGAATCATAGTCTTCGGATCGTTCTTCACAGTGGGTGGCGTGCTGGTGCATGGAACCCCTCGTCTGCAAGCCAAACACCTGTCGCCAGGCGCCCGATCGGCATAGGCCGACGATGCAGTCCACGGCGCATTTTTCTTCTCTTTCGCTGCACACATAAGGGACCGACTTTCATGGCGTTTTTCAAGTTCCGCAACCGCGGTTCTCAAGGCAACGAAGGGCGCAGCGCCAGCGTCGCCTCACCACCGGCCGAGAGCGTCGAAGCCATGCGCCGCCGGGCTCGTCACCGCCTGCTCGGCGCGGCGGTGCTCGTGCTGGTCGGTGTCATCGGTTTTCCGCTGCTTTTCGACACGCAACCGCGGCCGGTGTCGGTAGATATTCCAATCGAGATTCCCGACCGCGCCAAGGTCAAGCCACTGGCCGTTCCAACCACGCCGGGGCCTACTTCCGCGGCGCCGGACGGGGAAGGCGGCAAAGCAAGCACCAGCACACGCATTGCTGCCGCATTGCCACCGAGCACGATGCTCACCGAGGCGGCCGATGGCAGCGAAATTTCGGCAAGCAAACCGACGATGAGCGTGCCTGCCCCCAAGCCGGAGCCCAAGCCCGAGGCCAAGCCGGAAGGCAAGCCTAAGCCCGAAGCGAAGGTCGAAGGCAAGCCGAAGCCAGAGCCGAAGCCAGAGGTCAGGCCCGATCCCAAACCCAAGCCGACGGAAGTCAAGTCGGCCTCTAGCGAAGACGGCGCCCGCGCACGCGCCTTGCTCGAAGGCAAGGTGGCCAGCAGCACCGCTGCCACTGCGGCGACTGCCAAGCCCGCCGTGGCGGCCGAAGAAGCTGGCCGTTTCGTGGTCCAGGTTGGCGCCTTCGCAGACGCTTCGAAGGCCCGCGAGGTTCGCCAGAAGCTCGAGAGCGCCGGTCTGAAAACCTACACCCATGTGGCCAAGACAGCAGACGGCGAGCGCACCCGTGTGCGCGTCGGCCCGTTCGCGACGCGGGCCGATGCCGATCGCGCGGCAAGCCGAGTCAAGAGTCTGTCGTTGGCAGCTTCGGTGCTCACGCTTTAATCGCCACGTGCTGCAGTGGCCTTGCTCGACTGGATCGGTATTGCAGTGCTCGTGGTGTCGGTGTTGCTTGGCTTGATGCGCGGGCTGGTGTTCGAGGTGATTTCGCTGGCGGGCTGGATCGCCGCTTTTCTTTGTGCGCAGTGGTTCGCAGGGCCGGTAGCGGATTGGTTGCCTATCGGTGAGACAGGGGCCGCGTGGCGCTACCCGGTCGCTTTCGTGCTGGTGTTCATCGCGGTCGCTTTTGCCGTGGGGCTTGTGGCTTCACTGACGCGCCGGATGATTGCCTCGGTGGGTTTGCGACCGGTCGACCGCACGCTCGGTGCTGCATTCGGCCTCGCACGCGGTGTCGTCGCGTTGATGGTGGTCGCGGTAGTGGTTCATTTGTTGGCGTTGAGCGGCGGGGCCTTGTGGAAGGAGTCGCGCGGCGCTGTTGTTCTTGATGCGGCGTTGCAGGGTGTGAAGCCCGTGTTGCCCGAAAAGTTGGCCAGTTACCTTCCCTGAGAGGATTGTCCCCATGTGCGGAATCGTCGGCGTTGTCAGTAACGCTCCTGTGAATCAACTGCTCTACGACGCCTTGCTGCTGCTGCAGCATCGCGGTCAGGACGCAGCCGGCATCGTGACTTTGCTGGAGCGAAAATTCTTCATGCACAAGGCAAAGGGCATGGTGAAAGACGTGTTTCGCACGCGCAACATGCGGGCACTGCCCGGCAACATCGGCCTGGGCCAAGTGCGTTACCCGACCGCCGGCAATGCCTACAGCGAAGAAGAGGCGCAACCGTTCTATGTGAACGCGCCCTTCGGCATCGTGCTCGTGCACAACGGCAATCTGACCAACGCCCACGCGCTGCGTGCCGAGCTGTTCTCCACTGACCATCGGCACACCAACACCGAGAGCGACTCCGAGGTGCTGCTTAACGTGCTCGCGCACGAACTCGAGCGCGCGACCCGCGGGGTGCCGTTGCACGCTGAAGAAGTCTTTGCTTCAGTCACCAGCATGCAAAAGCGCTTGCGCGGCTCGTATGCAGTGGTGTCGATGATTTCGGGCCACGGTCTGCTCGCGTTTCGCGACCCTTACGGCATCCGGCCGCTGTGCATGGGGCGCAATGCCGATGGCGTGATCATGGTGGCGAGCGAGTCGGTGGCGCTGGAAGGGTCGGGCTTCAAGTTCGAGCGAGATATCGCGCCGGGCGAGGCTGTGTTCATCGACTTGCAAGGCCAGGTGCATTCGCGCCAGTGCGCCGAGGCGGCAACGCTGAATCCGTGCATCTTCGAATTTGTCTATCTGGCGCGTCCCGATTCGACGCTCGACGGCATCTCGGTCTATCAAGCTCGCCTCAACCTGGGGGAAGCGCTGGCCAAGCGCGTGGTGTCTACGGTGCCACCGAGCCAGATCGACGTGATCATTCCGATCCCCGAATCCAGCCGGCCGAGCGCCACTCAACTGGCTCACCTTCTCGGCATCCCATACCGAGAAGGCTTCGTCAAGAACCGCTATGTCGGCCGCACTTTCATCATGCCGGGGCAGGGCGTTCGCAAGAAGTCGGTCCGGCAAAAACTCAACGTGATCGCCAGCGAATTCAAGGGGCGTAACGTGTTGCTGGTCGATGACTCGATCGTGCGCGGCACGACGAGCCGAGAAATCGTGCAGATGGCGCGCGACGCCGGCGCACGCAAGGTCTATCTGGCCAGCGCGGCACCGCCGGTACGCTACCCCAACGTCTACGGCATCGACATGCCGACCAAGGACGAACTCGTCGCACACGACCGCACCATCGAAGAGATTCGCGAACTCATCGGTTGCGATGCCCTGATCTATCAGGACGTGGATGCCATGAAGCGCGCAATCGGTTCCCTTAACGCCAAGCTCGACGGCTTTGATGCCTCGTGTTTCGACGGCGTGTACGTCACCGGCGACATCGATACCGAATCCATCAACCGCATGAACGGCAACCGTCCTCGCATGGAGGAGACCGAAGAAGACTCCTCGCGCCTCGCGCTACCGAATTTCTCCGAATAATTCTCCAAATAGTTTTTCGAACAAGCGAAAGAACCCGTGACCGATCGATCCTTGCCACCGGGCTTACACCGCGACACGCTGGCCGTGCGCACAGCGCTGCCGCGTAGCCAGCACGGCGAAAATTCCGAAGCCTTGTTTTTGACGAGTGGCTTCGTTCAGCCCGATGCGGAAACATCGATGCGGCGGTTCGCCGGCACCGAAGAAGGCTTTACCTACGGGCGCACGTCCAACCCGACGGTCACCAGCTTCGAGCAGCGGCTCGCAGCGCTGGAAGGCACCGAGACGGCCATCGGGGCATCGACCGGAATGGGCGCGATCCTGATGATGTGCATGGGGTTGTTGAAGATGGGCGATCACGTGATCTGCTCGCGCTCGATGTTCGGCTCGACCCTCAATCTCTTCGCTAAGGAGTTCTCGAAGTTCGGCGTCGAAACCAGTTTTGTTTCGCAGACTGATGTCACCGAATGGCGCGATGCGTTGCGCCCAACGACCAAGCTGCTGTTCGCCGAGACGCCGACCAATCCGCTGACCGACGTTTGCGACATCCGCGCGCTCGCAGACCTTGCGCACAGCGTGGGCGCGTTGCTCGCGGTCGACAACTGCTTTTGTTCGCCAGCGTTGCAGCGGCCGACCGAGTTGGGTGCCGATCTGGTGATTCATTCAGGCACCAAGTACCTCGACGGCCAGGGCCGCGTCATGGCGGGCGCGATTTGCGGGCCTTCGAGGTTGATCGTCGATGTGTTTGGGCCGGTGGTGCGTACCGCAGGCATGGCGCTTGCGCCGTTCAATGCGTGGGTCGTTTTGAAGGGTTTGGAGACGCTCGGCATCCGCATGCAGGCGCAGTGCGCGAATGCTTTGGCTGTAGCCGAATGGCTCGAAACGCAGCCGGCTGTTTCGCGCGTTTACTATCCGGGCTTGAAGTCCCATCCGCAGCACGAACTGGCGATGCGCCAGCAGTCGGGGCAGGGCGGCGCGGTGCTGTCGTTCGACGTGCGCGGAGGCGATCCGGAAACGGCGCGTGCCAACGCATTCCACATCATCAATAGCACGCGCGTCGTGAGTATCGCGACCAATCTCGGCGACACCAAGACGATCATCACGCATCCCGGCACGACCTCGCACGGGCGCCTCACTGAAGCACAGCGCCAGGCGGCAGGCATCGGTCAAGGGTTGATTCGGCTCGCGGTCGGCCTCGACCACATCGACGACATCAAGACCGACCTGCTTCGCGGGTTCGACACACTCAGTATCTGATCGCTTTCATGACCGGCAAAGTTCGCACCCGCATTGCTCCTTCCCCGACTGGTTTTCTCCACCTCGGCACGGCGCGTACCGCGCTGTATTCGTGGGCTTATGCGCGGCATCACGGCGGCGAATTCGTGCTGCGCATCGAAGACACCGACGTCGCGCGTTCCACACAGGATTCGACCGACCAGATCCTCGCCTCGATGCACTGGCTCGGCCTCGGCTACGACGAAGGTCCGATCTATCAGATGCAACGATTGGCGCGCTACCAGGAAGTCATCGCGCAGATGCTGGCGGCCGGCACCGCGTACCGCTGCTACTGCACGCCGGCCGAGCTGGAAGAAGTGCGTGAAGCGCAACGCGCACGCGGTGAAAAAACACTCTACGACGGCCGCTGGCGCCCCGCGGCGGGCAAGGTGTTGCCACCGGTGCCAGAAGGCGTGCCGCCCGTGGTGCGCTTCTGTAATCCGGCGAGCGGCGACGTGACCTGGGACGACCTCGTCAAGGGCGAGATCACCATCAACAACCGCGAGATCGACGACCTGATCATCCTGCGCCCCGACGGCGTGCCGACGTACAACTTCGCGGTAGTGGTCGACGATTGGGACATGGCGATCAGCCACGTCTTTCGGGGCGACGAGCACATCAACAACACGCCGTGGCAGATCAACATCTTTAACGCGCTCGGTGCGCCGTTGCCGCGGTTCGGCCATGTCCCGGTGATCCTCGGCGACGACGGGCAGAAGCTGTCGAAGCGGCGCGGCGCGGTGAGCGTGACGGCATACGAAGAGAACGGCTACCTGCCCGAGGCGATGCTCAATTATCTGGCCAGGCTCGGCTGGAGCCATGGCGACGAAGAGCTGTTCACGCGCGAGCAAATGGTGAGCTGGTTCGATGGTTCGCATCTGTCAAAAAGCCCGGCGCAATGGGACGCGACCAAGCTTGCATGGGTCAATGCGCAATACATCAAGGCGAAACCTGACGATGCGCTCGCATCGTTGGTTGCGGGTCAATTGCAAAAGCGCGGCATAGCGGCCGACGAGCGGTTGTCTGCGATCTGCGCGCTGTTCAAAGACCGCTGCGACACCACGGTCGTGCTGGCCGATTGGGCGGCCGCGTTCTACGCAGACGTATCGCCGTCCGAGGGCGAGCGCGCACTACACGTGACCGACGCAATTCGCCCCCTCGTACTCGCGCTGGCCGACAAGCTTTCAGAGGTGACGTGGGACAAGCCCTCGATCGCGGCCGCCATCAAGGAAGTGCTCGTTGCACACGGCATCAAGATGCCGGCACTTGCCATGCCAGTGCGTGTGTTGACGATGGGAACGGCTCAAACACCATCGCTGGATGCGGTGCTCGCCCTCTTTGCTCGTCAAACAGTCATATCGAGGTTGAGAGCAGCGTAAATATCGGGCTATAATTCGAGGCTCGACACCCGAGGGGGTATAGCTCAGCTGGGAGAGCGCTTGCATGGCATGCAAGAGGTCATCGGTTCGATCCCGTTTACCTCCACCATCAAGGTTGTCGAATCGGAAGTTATCGGATTAGTCCAAGGTTTTGACCCTATCGTCTAGAGGCCTAGGACACCACCCTTTCACGGTGGCTACCGGGGTTCGAATCCCCGTAGGGTCGCCAAATCGGCTTCGGTCGATGAGGCAAACAAGTTGTCAGCACTTGGCTCTTCACAGAGCAAACGTTGTCTACCAGGAGTGGTAGTTCAGTTGGTTAGAATACCGGCCTGTCACGCCGGGGGTCGCGGGTTCGAGTCCCGTCCGCTCCGCCAGTAATTTGGAGTCTCTCCAATGAAAAAAGCCACCTTCGGGTGGCTTTTTTGCGTCTGTCGACTTTTCGCCTACCCCCTTGGTTGCGCCACGAAGTAGGTCCAAAATACGCAAAACCCTCGACCCGCCGCAAGCATGGACCGTATTCGAACCATTGCGAACCCACGTGAGCTGGACCCATCGTTCTCAGTGCCCTGCAGACGATGTGCCGGCCTGTTGCAGGAATGGAATCGTTTTTGCCCGTTCTGCCTGGAGGACCAGTTCCCGTCGGTCGGTGCAGATACAGATCCCGATGGGGATGCAGCGTCGGCAACCACGTCGTCACGTGACAACTCGGCGTCCAATGCAAACAGGGACCTCGGTGGAGTCGAATTCGCCGACACCGTGCACCCGTCTGCTGCGGAACTCTTTCCGTTTTCCACCCCAGCGGGCGGAGCGCTCAACGCGAGGAAGGACACCGATCTATTCCAGGTCCAGCCCAGCGGCCACCGTGAGACCGAATTGTTGGGCGTTGGGAGCAAGGCGCTTTGGACGACGCACCTATCGCCTGACAAGCTGAAGACTGGAATTGCCGTTTTACTGATCTCGATTGCGGTCGGCCTCGTTGGCTTGAAGCAGGGGTATTTCGACACCCGGAGTGCCGTAAAAATCGACATCGAGCGAGCGCAGACAGCCTTGAATCGCGGCGATTTGAGCAGCGCCGGTCAGCTCCTCGATGCGATCGAATCCAAGTACCTGGGCGATTCCGGGGTTCAGTCCCTCAGGGACGCTCTCGATCTACGCATTCGTGAGCGCTCCACGTGGCGTAGCGAACCACTGGACACCACGGCTCAGATTGCGCCCAACGCGCCTGCATCGGGAGACTCGATACCGGTCGCCCTTGTGGCGCCCGATCAAGCGGCTGCCGGGCTCCCCGATCAACCCACTGGCCTGCCACGAGCTGCGCAGAAAGAGTGCAGTGTGGCGCTCGCCGCATTGGCGTTGTGCCCAAAACAATAGCAACTCGGAGTAGCAACATGACAATCAGATCTGTGATGGCCGGACTGTTGTGGATCTCTTTCTTTGTGTGTGCGACCGCGGCACCTCGCGCGGAATACAAGATCGTCACCGCGACGAAAACGGGCACATACATTCAGATCGGCCGTGACCTCGCGACACTGGTCGCGGAGCCTGCCGATATTGCGCTGGAGGTTCTAGAGTCGAAAGGCTCGGCGGAAAACATCCAGAGAATGCGATTCGAGCGGGGAGTCAAGCTGGCGCTGGTGCAGTCGGATGTCTATCAGGCATTCCTGGACGAAGCCAAGGCCGGAAACGTCGATGCCGGCGACATCATCAAGCCGCTGCGCCTCATCATGCCGCTTTACGACGAAGAGATCTATTTCGTCGCACGCGCCGATTCGTCGCTGAACAACATCCACGAAATCAAGAACAAGAAGATCGCCGTCGGACCGTTGGGAAGTGGCACCGCCCTCACGTCGAGGACGCTGTATCAGCTGATGTTTGGGGAGCCACTGCCGCCTGCCAACACGCAATACCTGACCAACGAAGAAGCGCTGGCCAAGCTCACGGTCGATAAGTCGATTGACGTCGCCATTATCGTCGCGGGGCAGCCGGCCAAGCTATTCACCGACATGAAAGCCGAAGCCCGCAATTACATCAAGCTTCTGAAGTTGGACGATGCGGCACCCGAGACTGCACGCGCAAAAAAAGCCTACTTTCCCGCGGTCATACGAGCCGCGAGCTATTCGAACTGGCTCAAGGACGACGCGCCCACATTGACCGTCAAAGCCTACCTTGTCACCTACGACTACGGATTGCAATCGACGATCACTAACCTGAATCGCTTCGCCGAGTCTCTTTGTGACAACTTCGACAAGTTGCAGGCCAACGGGCACCCCAAATGGAAACAGGTGCGACTGGAGCTTCCGCCACTGAGCCAGGGGTGGCGCTATTACGCGCCAATGGAAAAGCGGATGCGCGCATGCATTGCGAAGCGCGGCGCCCCCGGGTTCGCTACCGCTGGCGGGGCGGCGCCAGCGTCGAAGAACTGCACCGAGCAAGAACTGGTGCTGGGAATCTGCAAGCGCTGAGTCGGATTCCACCGGTCACCCCGACTGCCGCACGACTGCTACAGCTAGAGACTGTTCCCGAGCACCACATAAGCCGTCAGCCCGGTAACCATTGTGAGATGCAACGCAAAAACAGCTCTCATCTCGCGCGGCATCATTAAAAGTGCGGGAGCACCTATCAGCACCGTCAAGATGGCGAGAGGAACGAGCGGATTCATAAAGCCGTGCGTGACCAAGATCATCGGGCCGATGAGGAGATCGCATCCGCCGCCACTTTTTACAGAAGCGACGGATTGAATCCCCACAGTTTGACGGCTGGCGAATCGTTACTTGGGCAAAAGCACCTTGTCGACCACGTGGATGACGCCGTTAGATTGCTTCACGTCGGCAATTGTCACTTTTGCGGTGCCACCGTTTTCGTCGGTGATCATGACTTTCTTGCCGCTTGATTTGGCTGTCAGCGTGCCGCCGGACACTGTCTTCAGAGACGCCGTTCCCTTGCCGTCCTTGATGGCCTTCATCAACATCTTCGAATCCATGTTCCCGGCTACAACGTGGTAAGTCAGGATACTGGTCAGCTTGTCTTTGTTTTCAGGCTTGAGCAGTGTGTCGACCGTGCCAGCGGGCAATGCTGCGAACGCCTTGTTGGTCGGTGCGAAAACCGTGAACGGGCCTGGGCCTTTGAGCGTATCTACGAGACCGGCTGCCTTGACGGCCGCGACGAGCGTCGTATGGTCCTTGGAATTGACTGCGTTGTCGATGATGTCCTTGGTCGGGTACATCTTCGCGCCACCCACGGTCACTTGGGCGATGGCAGAGACTGCGCCGACAGCCATGGCAACGGCGAGGGTAATGGAAGCGAAGCGGCGTAGATTGCGTTGCATTGGAGGAGTTCTCTCGAAAGTAGGCCGTCGCAAAGATGTGCGGCAGCAATTACTCATACGGTCCCCGAGGCCAATTGGATTCGCTCGACTGATCAGGACGCCACAAGAGATTCACTGGAATCGAAATCAAGTTCGACCTTCGCCCCGCTCGGGTCGTGGCAAAAGAGCTGCCAAGTGCCGGAGCCGACTTGCTGGCCGAGGTCGTATTTCCAGCCGCTCTGGTCGAAGCGGGCTTTGACCGCACTCAGACCTTCGGCCGTAAACGCCATGTGGTCGATAACGCCTGTGCGCTGCGCCGGCACAGGACGGCCGAAGTACATATGCAGCACCGCCTGAGTGCCGGTGCCATAGAGCCATGCGCCGGAAAAGCCGAGGTCCGGCCGATAGCCTACGTGCAGACCGAGCAGGCCGCAGTAAAAGTCCAGCGTTTTCACCTCGTCTTCTGCGGTCACGGTGAAGTGGTTCATTCCGACGATCATCTTTGCCTCCGTTTCAATTCGTTATGTAACGAGCACCAGTGCACCAACGCTGCCACGCGACTCCAGCCGTGCGTGCGCCTGCGCTGCTGACTCAAGCGAAAAGCGCTCGATCGTCGGCCTTTTGATGACGCCATCGGCCAGTGCGTTCCAAACCCGTTGCGCGCGCTCGGCCGACTGCCCGGGTGCTGAGACGTAGTCGAACACCGCGGGTCGTGAAAAGCTGAGCGACTTGGCGCCGAGCGTGTCCGACGACAGCGCCGTCAAGGCGCCGCTGGCTTGGCCGAGGCTGATCCAGTGGCCGCGGCTCGCGAGCGATGCGAGGTTCTCATCGCGTGCCGCTTCGCCGAGCCCGTCGATCAACAGATCGACGCCACCGCAGGCCTGTTGCACCGCATTGGCGAAGCGGTAGTCGCGCGTGACGATGACATGCTCGCAGCCGTGATCGCGCGCGACGCGGGCCTTGGCCTCGCTCGACACCGTGCCCACCACGGTCGCGCCGAGGTGACGCGCCCATGCACATAGCAACAGTCCGACGCCGCCCGCCGCAGCGTGCACGAGGATGCGCGTGCCGCGTTGCACGCGTCCCAAGTCATGGAGCAAGTAGTCGGCGGTGATTCCCTTGAGCAGCAGTGCCGCGGCAACGTCGTCTTCGATGACAGGCGGCAAGCGCACCACCCACTCTGCGGGCACGGAGCGCACACCGCAGTAGGCACCGGGCACGGGGCCAAGGTATGCCACGCGGTCGCCCGCAAAAAAGCCATGGACGTTTTCGCCGACATCGAGCACGCCACCGGCGGCCTCCATGCCGGGAACGCCAAGCGATTCTTCAGACACCGGCAGCATGGAAGGAATCCAGCCACGACGGAGATAGACGTCGATGTAGTTGATGCCGATGGCGCGCTGCCGGATGCGTATCTCGCCCGGGCGTGGTGCTGCGGCCTCGCCGCTTCGCGGCTGCAGCACGTCGGGGCCACCATAGTGCGAAAGGCCGACACGTCGCGTGGACACAGGCAACGCGCGAGGCATCGAAGATGTGGTGCCGTCGCCTTGATGAAGGTCACCGCCTTGCTGCAAATACCGTCGCAGATTGGCAAATCCGGCCTCGTAAACGCCCTGCGCCACCGTATCGCGCAACTCCCGTTCCCGTCCCGGCGGCGTCCCGAAGCTCGACTCCCAATGCCAGAACGTCCGATTGCCATCGGTCACCGGCTTGAGGGTAAGCGTCGCCACGTAGCGTTGTAGCGGCAAGGTCGCCTCGACGATGCAGTAAGTGCTCTTGTGATCCTTGTCGGACAACGTCAGCAATTGCTCGCGGATGCGGTTGCCGTCTTTCAGCGTGAAGCTGCGCACGCACCCGACCTGGTCACCGCGCTCATCGCCTTCGATGCGGCTCGACTCGACGACGTCGTGCCACTCGGCATGGCTGTTGAAGTCGCGCAGCACAGCCCAGACGCGCTCGATCGGCGCATCGATGATGGTCGAGCGCACAACTTTTTGAAGCATCAGCGCCCGCCGAAATGCCGCTTCAATGCATCGAAGCCGCCCTGGAAGACACCGGCGCCAATGGACTCGGTCAGCTCGCTCTCACGGCCTTCGTCGCATTCGAATTCGGCGCTCCATTCAGCGAAGCAGCGCGTGCCGTCGGTCACCGGCGTCAGCTTCAATGTGGCGGTGTAGTCGATCACGCCCATCGGGCTTTCGAGGATCTCGTAGGTGCAGCTGTATTCGTAGTCCGACAGGGCAAGCAGGCGCTCGCGAATCGTGCCGCCATCGCGCAAATGAAAATGCCGGATGCAGCCGACACGATCAGCCGGCTGGCCGTTCTCGATGCGGCTGTCGGCGATCAGCGGATGCCATTGCGGCATGCCGTTGAAGTCGCGCACGCGCGACCACACGCTGTCGGCCCCGGCATCGATCACGCTGGAAACATAGACGTTCACCATGCGCTTTCCTTCCTATTCCTGCGAGGCCTTGGAGGGCAACGCGACATGCGAGCCACTCACGTTGCCGACCAGTTTCTGGATGTCGCCGCCCTCGATGCCGATCTCGCGCAGCAACTGATCGACCAGCGGCGCCTGCGCCCTGAATCGCAAGGCAGAGTTGACCAAGCCATCGGCCAGCCCGACACCGTCGCCATCACGGCTATGGCCGCTCGACCCGCCGCCGAAGCCATCGACCTGCAGGATCTTGATTCCCTCGATGCGCTCCATCGGCCGCACCGATTCGCGGATGATTCCTTCGGCCTTTTCGACGAGTCGCATGCGCAGGGCAGACATGCGCGCCTCGGGCGTCAACATGTTGTGCGCTTCGTTCATCAGCCGTGCTGCTTCGGCCTCGATCTCGGCACGAATGCGCAGCGCAATCGACCGGATCTTGTCGGCGTCTGCATCGGCTTCCGCTTGCGCACGGATCGAGGCGCCACGGTTGGCGCTGGCGTCGCTCTCTGCTTGCGCGGCCGACGTGAGCCGCAACGCATCTCGCTCGGAAATCAGCGCCGCGGCGATCAGCTCGATGGCTTTCTTGCGCTCGGCCATCTCGACCTCGCGCGCGGTGAACACTTTCTCTTCGGCCGACACGGCTTGCGCCCGTGCAATCTCCGCTTCGGCCTGCGCCTCGCTCTGCGCCTTGCTCTCGCGTGCCACCGCGATCGAGCGCTGTTGCTCGGCCAGCTCCAGCGACATGCGCCGCTCCAGCTCCGCACTCTGAATGGCGCGCTCCTTGCCGATGCGGCCTTCTTCGATCGTTTGCTCAGAGCGGATGCGCGCCGCGTCGATGCTCTGCTTGGCGGCGATCTGCGCGCTTTCCGCGAGCTGCTCGCGTTGCGCCCGCTCCACCGCCACTTCGGAGCGTTGCCGCGAGCGCGCCATCTCGACTTCGCGCTGCTGCGACAGTCGTGCGTGCTCGCTTTCGCGATCGATTTCGAGCGACAGCTTTTCAGCTTCCAGATTCTTGTTGCGGATGGCGATCAGGGTGTCTTGCTCGACGTCGTTGCGCTGCTTCTTGCGGTGTTCGATCTGCTCGGTCAGGCGCGTCAAGCCTTCGGCGTCGAAGGCGTTGCTCGGGTTGAAAAACTCCATGCCGGTCTGGTCGAGTTGGGTGAGTGATGCCGCCTCGAGTTCCAAGCCGTTGTTGGTGAGATCCTCGGCCACCGCTTCGCGAACGCGCTTGACGTAGGCGCCACGCTTTTCGTGCAGCTCTTCCATGGTCATTTCTGCCGCCGCGGTGCGCAGCGCATCGACGAACTTGCCTTCGACCAACTCCTTGAGCTGATCGGGCTCCATGGTGCGCAGGCCCAGCGTCTGCGCGGCCACTGCCACCGAATCGGCATTGGCGGCCACTCGCACGTAGAACTCGGCGATCACGTCGACACGCATGCGGTCCTTGGTGATGAGCGCCTTGTCGCGGCCACGGCTCACCTCGATACGCAGCGTGTTCATGTTGACCGGTACCACGTCGTGCACGATCGGCAGCACGAAAGCGCCGCCGTCGAGCACCACCTTTTGTCCGCCAAGGCCGGTGCGCACGAAGGCGCGCTCTTTCGAGCTGCGCAAATAGAGCCAGTGAAGCAGCCAGACCGCGATGGCGACGACGATCGCGACAACGATGAGCCCGAGGATGAAACTACCGAATTGAGAACCTGACATGGACATCGTCTCCTGTTATCGCGTGATCTCGACAAAGCGTCGCGTGGTGTCTGTGAGCGCCGTCTCGGTGGGCAAGCGCTCCATCGAACTCGCTCCATAGAAACCGTCGCATGCGCGGCACTGTGAAAGCACGTACTGCGCATCTTTGGGCGTAGCGATCGGGCCGCCGTGGCACAGCACGATGGCATCGGGATTGACTTCGCGTGCGGCTGCCGCCCAGCGGTCGATGCGCGGTACGCAGTCGGCCAGTGTCAGCGCGGTCTCTGCGCCAATGGCACCACCGGTGGTGAGCCCGAGGTGGCACACGACGATGTCTGCCCCGGCACCGGCCATGGCGCGCGCTTCTTGCTCGTTGAAGACATAGGGCGTCGTGAGCAGGTCGAGCGCATGGGCGCGGGCTATGAGATCGACTTCGAGCGCGTAGCCCATACCGGTTTCTTCGAGGTTGGCGCGAAAAGTGCCGTCGATAAGTCCGACCGTAGGAAAGTTTTGTACGCCTGAAAAACCGAGCGTGATGAGTCGGCCCAGGAATTCGTCGGCGATCATGAAAGGGTCGGTGCCGTTGACGCCGGCAAGTACCGGTGTGTGCTTGACCACCGGCAGCACCTCGCGTGCCATCTCGCACACGATCTCGTTGGCGTTGCCATAGGCCATCAGCCCCGCGAGCGAGCCACGACCGGCCATGCGGTAGCGTCCCGAGTTGTAGATGACGATGAGGTCGATGCCGCCGGCTTCTTCGCACTTGGCCGACAGGCCGGTGCCCGCGCCGCCGCCGATGAGTGGCTGTCCCGACGCGATCTTGGTGCGGAAGCGCTCGAGCAATGTCGATCTTGCGATGCGTGGCATGGTTGGTCGGTTTCCCTTGGTTTCTTGGTTTCGACGTTGTTGGATTCAGGCGCGTCGCGCGTCGACTGGTGTGCGCGCGACCTCGTGCCATGCGACCACGAGCGCAGCAGAAAATGCTTCGTCGTTGATGTGAAGCGGCAGGCGTTGCAGACGCCGATCCGGACCGCTGCGGAACCCTGCTTCGATGGTCGAAAACAGCATGCGGTCGGCCTCGGGGTCGTGAAACGGCTGGCCCGCCTTGTCGATCGCGGAGACGCCGCCTTCCGGGATCAGAAAGCGCACTGGGCCGCGCATGGCGTTGAGCTTGGTGGCAATGAATTCACCGATGACGCGGCAGTCCTCGACCGTGGTGCGCATCAGCGTCACGGTCGTGTTGTGGCGGTACAGCTTGCGTGCCTTGAAGCGCTCAGGCACGGTGTCCCACGCGCCGAAGTTCACCATGTCGAGCGCACCGCACGAACCGACGTAAGGCACTGCATGGTGCGCGAACACGTCGAGCCGCGTCGGACCGGAAGACAGCACGCCACCAACGATTTCGTCAGCGACTTCGGTCGTCGACACGTCGATCACGCCGGCGAGCAAGCCCGACTCGATCAGCTTTTCCATCGACTGGCCACCGACGCCGGTCGCATGGAACACCAGGCAGTCGTAGCTCTCTTCGAGCGCCTTGGTCACGGCCTGCACGCAGGCTGTGGTCACGCCGAACATCGTGAGGCCCACGGCTGGGCGCGTGATGGTCGACACCATGGGCGGATGCGCGACCATGCCGGCCAGCGCGTTCGCGGCATTGGCCAGCACGCTCTCGCTGATGCGGTTGATGCCCTGCACGTCGGTGACCGAATACATCATGCAGATGTCGCTCGGTCCGACGTAGGGACGCGTGTCGCCGCTGGCCATGGTCGACACCATCATCTTGGGCACGCCGATCGGCAATGCACGCATGCCCTGCGTTGCCATCGAGGTGCCGCCAGAGCCCCCTGCGGAAATGATTCCGCCGATGTCGCGCCGCTTGCGCACGAAGGCTTCGAAGGCGAGCCCCATCGCCTCTGTCGCACGGCCGCGGTCGTCGCTGAACACGGCCGACTCGCCTGCGGGGTGATGACGCGCCACCTCACGCGGGTGCACGCTGGCGGGCGACGGTTTGCCCGACGTGGACAAGTCGACCGTGACGACGCGGAGGCCGAGTTTTTCGATGCACTGGCGCAGGAAGGCCAGCTCGCGTCCCTTGGTGTCGAAGGTGCCCGCGACATAGGCGGCACGCACGCTGCTGGCTGCCACCGGAAAGTCGAACACAGCATTGCCCACTCTCCCGCTTGCGGTGGAAGGTTGAGCCGAGGGATGCGGCGATGGCGATGGCGATGCTGCTTCCCGCGAGATATCTGTCACCGCCGCCGCAGTCCCCCCCGCGTTCCATCGCGTGAAGCCCCGTACCGTCGCCGGCGCCAAGTCGTCGAGCGACGGTGCCCTATCGCCGTGCGCCCGGCGAACGGTAAAGACCTGCATTCCGGTGGATGGTGCGCCGTCGATGACCCGCGGCTCCGCATCGAGTTCATCCCCATGGCCGCCCGAGCGCACTCCCAGCAGTCGCTCCTGCAACTCACGGTCTGCTGCAAGCGCCGCCGCCGGCATCTCCTGCGCGATGCGCCCGTTGACCATCAGCCCGATGCGGTCAGCCACCGACAGCGCAACACCCAGGTTCTGTTCGATCAACAGCACGGCGATCCCGTCTGCCGCAAGCTCGCGCAACGCCTGCGCGACTTGCTCGACGATCACCGGCGCGAGGCCTTCGGTGGGCTCGTCCATGACCAGCAGTTTCGGGTTCAGCAGCAGCGCACGGCCTATCGCCAGCATCTGCTGCTCGCCACCGGACAGCTGCGCTCCGCCATTGCTGCGGCGCTCGGCCAGGCGCGGAAACATCGTGTAGACCCGGTCGACGTCGCGGCGTCGGCTCGCCACCAGTCGCAGCGTTTCGTCGACCGACAGCGAAGGCCACACGCGGCGGCCTTGCGGCACATAGGCGATGCCGCGCTTGGTGATCTCGTTCGGCGCCATGCCGAGGATCTCTTCCCCGGCGAAGCGGATACTGCCGCGTGCCGGCACCATGCCGGTGATCGCGTTGCACAGCGTTGTCTTGCCCATGCCGTTGCGGCCCACGATGCCGAGCACGCCGCGCTCCAGCGTCAAAGCCACGCCCTGCAGCGCGTGGGCTCGGCCGTAGAACACATCGAGCCCGTCGATGACCAGCGCCGTCGACTTGTTGGCCGCTGACTCGCGATCGCTGCCGAACCAGGCCATCAGTGCTTACTCCCCATATAAATGGCTTGGACCTGCGCGTCGTTCTCGATCTCGTCCGGACTGCCGGTGCGCAGCACGCGGCCGTTGTGCATGACTGTCACGCGGTCGACCACGCGCAGCGCAATATCGAGGTCGTGCTCGATCAGCACGAAGCTCATGTGCGCAGGCAACGAGGTCAGCAGCGCGACCAATTCGCGGCGTTCGGCAGGTGATAGGCCGGCGGCTGGCTCGTCGAACAGGATGAGCCGCGGCGCACCGGCCAGTGCCATGCCGATCTCGAGCTGGCGCTGCTGGCCATGCGCCAGGTTGGCCACGCGCTCGTCGGCGATATGGCTCAGGCGGGATCGGTCGAGCAGGTCTTCCGTAGCGCGAGTCGATGGGTGCCCCACGCCCGCGCGCCGAAAGCTGAAGCGGCCGCTGGCAACGCCGCGCACCGCGAGAAAAAGGTTGTCTCGCACCGTCAGGTCGCGAAACAGAAGTGAAGACTGGTAAGTGCGCCGCATGCCCTTGCGAATGCGGTCTTGCGGCGCGAGGTCGGTGATGTCTTCGCCAAAGAAATAGATGCGGCCGGCGGTGGGCGGGAAGTCGCCGGTGATCGCATTGAAGAGTGTCGTCTTGCCAGCGCCGTTCGATCCGAGTACCGCGTACTTCTGGCCGGCTGTGACCGTGAGCGACACATCGTCGACTGCACGCAGCGCCCCGAAGGCGCGCGTCACCCCGTCCAGCCGCAACGCATCGCCCGAGAGCAGCTGCGTTTCGGGCTTTCGGTTCGTCGGGCCGCGTGAAGCGGTCTGGCGGAGCGGGGTGATCGTGGCCATGTGTGCGTTGTCTAGAGCATCAAGTCCGGCAGTCCGGCACGTCGCGCGTGCCAAGGCCCATCTTCTTGAACTCGGCTTCCGGCAGACCCAGCGTCTGCGAGATATTGGGCACCGACTTCACGACCTTGTTGTAGAACGAGCCGTCGGCCGCCTTGGCCACTTCGGTGATGTAGGTCGTGCCCACGCCGTTGCGGTTGGCATCGATCTTCACTTCACCCGCCGGACCCTTGAAGTTGGTTTTTTGCAGCGCATCGCGATAGGCCTTCTGCCCGCCGGACAGATCACCCTTGACCACGTCGAGTGCATCCAGCGTCGCTTTGGTGTTGATGTAGTACAGGTAGGCGAAGAGGGACGGGCTCGGGAAGCCATCCTTGAAATTGGCCTTGTAGTCGGACACGAACTTCTTCCACTCCGGCGTGTCGATCGAGTCGGCCATCGGGCCGGCGGAAGCCGTACCCAGCAACGACTCGCGGCGCTTGCCCTTGAAGTTGAGGACAGTCTGGTCGACAGTGATGGAGCCGCCGATCATCGGCTTGTCGCCACCGGCCTGTTCGTACTGCGTCAGGAAGTTGACTGCGTCGGAACCACCCAACACGACGACCAGCGCATCGATGTTTTTCGGGATCTTGGCGATGACCGACGCGTAGTCCTTGGTGCCCAGCGGCACCCAGGCCTTGTCGATCACCTTGCCGCCCTTGGCGCAGTAGCTCGCCATGAAGCCTTGCACTTGCGAATAGGGAAAGCCGTAGTCCTCGGCGATGAGGAACGTCCTTTTGTAGCCCTTGGCCAGCGCGTGCTCGCCAAGGCCCACCATCCACTGCGCGCCTTCGGTGTTGAAGCGATAGAAGTTGGCCGCAGGGTCTTGCAGCGTGGCGGCCTGGGCGCCGGCCGAGCCGTTGATGAAGGTGACGTTGGGTTGCGTCTTGGCGTAGTTCTTGACCGCGATGCCCTCGTCGCCCGACAGTGGGCCGATCATGATCTGGACCTTGTCTTGCTCCACCGCCTTGCGCGTCGAGTTGACTGCCTTGTCGGGCGTGGCGTCAGACGAGACCTTGATGAACTCGATCTTCTTGCCGCCGGCCATTCCGTTCTTTTCTTTCAGCGCCAGGTCGGCACCGCGCATGCCGTCTTGCCCGGGTGCCGCGAACGGGCCTTCGAGCGAGGCCAGCAGGCCTATCTTCAAGACCTCTTGCGCCTGGGCCATGCCCGCGAGGCCGGCCATGGCCAACGCTGCCGCGGCGCCGACGAGGCTGCGCGCGAATATCTTCTTGTGCTCTTGCTTAACCGTCATGTCTCGCTCCTGGTTGTGGTTTTCGAATGCGACCTCTGCCGCGGCTGGGGACCTCGACCCATCAAGCGACTGCGCAGGTGTTGCCACAAGCCCAGCAAGCCGTCGGGTGAGAACAGGACGATCGCGAGGAAAACCCCGCCGATCACAAGATTGAAGCGCTCGCGGTCGACCAGGTCGATGGCGAAGTTCTGCAAAAGAACGAAGACCACGGCACCGATGAACGCGCCGATCGGGTGCTTCATGCCGCCGAGGACGGCGATGATGAGGATGTTGATCATCGCGCCGATACCGACAGTGCCCGGCGAGATGCGGCCGTTGTACCAAACCAGCAGCACGCCGCCGACGGCCGCCAGAAAGCCCGCCACCGCATAGGCTGCGACGCGGTGCGCGGTCACGTTGTAGCCGAGCGCCTGCATACGCCGCGGGTTGTCGCGGATGCCTTGCAGCGCCACGCCGAAGGGCGCGCGAACGAGGTGCTTGACCAGAAAGTAGCCGGCGACCGAGCAGGCCAGCACCAGAAAGTAGAACGGCATCGGCTCACGCAGGTCGAGCCCGAAGACGATCGGCGCGGCGAGTTTGCTGAAGCCCTGGAAGCCGTTGAAGAGCGTGTAGTTCTGTTGCGCGAGATAGAAAAACGCCACGCCCACCGCCAGCGTGATCATGATGGTGTAGATGCCCTCGGTGCGCACGGACAACCAGCCAATCGCTGCGGAAAAAATCGTCGAAAGAGACAGCGCCGCGATCACCGCCAGCCACCACGGCCAGCCCAGGCTGATCACCGCGTTGCTGCTGCTGCCGATGATGGCGACCAGGTAGGCGGCGAACCCGGCCACTGTCATTTGTGCCAGCGACACCATGCCGCCGTAGCCGCCGAGGAAGGTGAGCGACAGCGCGACCAAGCCCAGAGCGAGCGATTGCGCGCCGATCTGGAAGGTGAAGAACGGCGTGGCGAAGAAGGGGTAAAGGAGCACGAGCGCGGCGACCATCGCATGCCGCCAACGCACCGGACGAAACAGCACGCGCAGCCACTGCGGAAGGTCGCCCTGGGCCTGTGGCGGCTCGGTATGCCGGTTTGCCGCCGCACTTGGCAAGACGACGACCCGCCCGGCCTGGGTCGCCCGCGCTTCTTTTGCCGCGGCGACTCCCGCCGCCGGCGACTTCATCGCCCGTCTCCATTGCGAAGCGCTCATGCGGGCTTTCCCATCAGCCCGCGCGGCTTGAATGCGAGCGCGACGACCATGATCACGAAAGTGAAGACCACGCTGTAGGTCGGCGCATAGGCCAGGCCGAACTGCTCCGCCAGGCCAATGAGCAACGCCCCGATGGCAGCGCCGACCACGCTGCCCATGCCGCCGACGATGACCACCACCAGGGAAGCCAGCAGGTAGCGCGTGTCCTCGCCCGGCGAGATCGACAGCGCCGTGCCGCCCACCACGCCGGCCAACCCGGCGAGCCCGGCACCGATCGCGAAGGTCAGCGCGAACACCAGTTGCACGTTGACGCCCGACGCGGCCAGCATGCCGCGGTCGTCCACGCCGGCGCGGATCATCATGCCGATGCGCGTGCGCGCCAGCAGCAGCCAGAGCCCGACGCCGATGACGATCGATGCCAGCAACACGAACAGTCGGTATGTCGGAAATTTCGCGACCAGGGGGAGAGTGGTCGAGCCGTAGATCCACGCAGGCGGATCGAAGGTGTAGATCTCCGCACCCCAGATCCACAGCATCAGATCCGCGAAGACGATTGACAGGCCGATGGTCACCAGCGTTTGCCGCAGGTCTTGCCCCTGCATGTGACGGAACACCAGCAACTGCATCAGCAGACCGAGGATCGCCGACGCGAGAAACCCGGCGATGACAGCGAGCACCCACGAGCCCGTGTGCTCGCCGACGAACCAGCCGACGTAGGCACCGAACAGGTAGAGCGAGCCGTGCGCGAGGTTCACGTTGCGCATCAGCCCGAACACCAACGTGAAGCCGCTCGCGACCAGGAAGTAGAGCGATGCCAGCGTGAGTCCGTTGAGCAGCGTCTTGAAGTAAAGCGGATAGTTGTCTGAGATGGCCCAGACGGAGAACACTGCGATCGGCACGCCGAAGATCAGCCAGAGCGCCAGCGACTTGCGATTCATGCGCGCCATGCCGTTCATGCGACGCGTTCCCAGGCACGCTCTGACGCGATGTCCGGTGCTTTGGCGAACACGCCGTCTTTCATCACTGCCAGGATGCGCTTGGGGTCGCGCAGGATCGACAGGTTGGCCAGCGGATCGCCGTCGACCAGCAGCAGGTCGGCCAGATAGCCGTCCTTGATGACGCCGAGTTCATCGGGCTGCATCATGATCTGGCCGCCATAGAGCGTGGTCGAACGGATCGCTTCCATGGGCGTGAAGCCGAGGTACTTGACGAAGAACTCCAGGTCGCGCGCGTTTTGCGTGTGGGGCGTAAAGGCGAAGCCGTAGTCGCCGCCCGGCAACACGCGAATGCCACGCTTGTGCATCTTGGCGAGCGACTCGAGCGCGGCGTCCCATTCAATTTGGTAGCCCATGTCGGTCGCCATCGCGTTGGTGATGCCGAACGCTTCTGCCTCGTGCAGCATCGCGTAGAGGATGGCGATGCCCGGCGCGACGAACACGCGGTCTTTCGCCGCTTCGAGCATGTCGAGCGCTTCGTTGTCGACGAAGCTGGCGTGGTAGATCAGGTCGATGCCGTGCCGCAACGCCTGCTTCACGCTGTCCGAGGAGCGGGCGTGCGCAATACCGCGCTTACCGCGGATCTTGACTTCGCGCATGGCCGCGGCCACTTCCTCGTCGAGCATCCAGGTGGTTTCGGCTGGCGACTGCGGCGTGAAGTTGTCGCCTGAAAGATTGAGCTTGACCGAGTCGACGCCGTACTTCAAGAACATCCGCACGGCCTTGCGCATTTCGTCGGCGCCTGACACGTTCACGCCAAAGCTGAATTCCGGGAACGGCAGGTGCGGCAGCGTCTCGTCGCCCAGTGCGCCGAGCACCGTGATCTCCTGGCTCGCCGCGAGGTAGCGCGGACCGGGTATCTGGCCCGAGTTGATCGCGTTGCGGATCACCACGTCGAGCCGCGGCTTGGCGCAGGCGGCGCCGACGCACGAGGTAAAGCCGGCTTCTAAGTAGCGCTTGGCAACCTTGGCGCACCACAGCACATGCTCTTCGAGCGGCAGCGTCTGGATGGCCGACAGCGTGGCGGCGTCGTTCCATGAAAAGTGGGTGTGGGCTTCGCACATGCCCGGCATCAAGGTGGCGCCTGCGCCATCGATCACGGTGGCACCGCTCGGCGCGATCGGCGCCGTGCTGCGACCGACCTGCCGGATGCGGTTGCCTCGCACCAGCACGCTGCCGCTGAAAGGGTTCTGTCCGGTCCCGTCGAGGATGCGGACGTTGGTGAAGACGACATCGTTCATGGCGTGCCCCTGTTGTTCTCAAGCGGCCCAGCGCGTGGTGCGGGCCGAGCGCATCGGCGGCGCGCGGTGAAACTCGCCGTCTTTCATGACGGCCATGATGCGCGACTTGTCTTGCAGCACGGTGATGTCGGCCAGCGGGTCGCCATCGATCAGCAGGATGTCGGCCAGGTAGCCCTCGCGGATGTAGCCGAGCACCTTGCCCATGCGCATCATCGGGCCGCCCCAGGCTGTGGCCGAGAGCAGCGCTTCCATCGTGCTCATGCCGACGTACTTGACGAAGTACTCGAGGTCTTTCGCGTTGGTGCCGTGCGGGGTCCAGGCAAAGCCGTAGTCGCCTCCAGGCAGGATTCGGACACCGCGCTTGCGCAGCGCCCGCATGCTTTCGACCGCGGCTTCGAGCTCGCGGTGATAGCCCATCTTGGTCGTGACTTCCTTGGTCAGACCCCACTGGCTTGCGTTGTGACAGGTGTTGATGAGCCATGCCAGACCGGGCGCGATGAAGTGCTCGGTCTTGTGGGCTTCAAGCAGGTCGAGCGCCTCGGTGTCGGCAAAGCTGGCGTGATAGATCACCTCGATGCCCTGCTTCACGCATTGCTTGATGGCCCAGGTGGAGCGCGCGTGCGCGGCGACGCGCTTGCCCCAGGCCTTCGCCTCCTGCACGCAGACGCGGATCTCTTCTTCGGTGAACTGGCTCATCTCGCTCGACATGCCGGTGATCGACTCGCCCGACAGATTGATCTTCACCGAGTCGACGCCCCACTTGGCCATCATGCGGACGCAACGGCGCATCTCCTCGGCGCCACTCACCACGGCGCCGAAAGCGAATTCCGGCTGCGGCAGATGCGGTTGGGTGCTGTCGCCGAGTCCGCCCGGCACGGTGATCTCTTGCCCGGCGGCGAGGTAGCGCGGGCCGATGATGGTGCCGTCGGCGATCGCATTGCGGATCACCACATCGAGCCGGGGCTTGGCGGATGCCGCACCGACGCAACTGGTCCAGCCCATGTCGAGGTACTTCTTCGCGACCTCGGCGCACCACAGGATGTGTTCTTCGGGCGGCATGCGCTGGATCGCGTCCAGGCTCGGCTGGTCGTTCCATGAAAAGTGCGTGTGCGCCTCGACCATGCCGGGCATCAGGAAGGCGCCGGCACCGTCGATGATTTGTGCGCCGTGGATCGGTGCTTGAGGCGCGCCGTAAGCGGTCTTGACGACGCGCGAGATGCGGTTGCCTTGCACCAGCACGTCGCCGGTGAAGGGCGCCTCGCCGCCGCCGTCGAAGACGCGTACGTTGGTGAACAGAACGTCTGCCATGGTCGTGCTCCTATTGACTGCGCTGCGCAAGGCGCTCGTTTGCTGCCAGGAACTCGCGCAGCTCGCGCTGGCATTCGTCGGGCCGCTCGACCGGCGTCCAGTGTCCGCACTTCGCCAGCACGACGACGCGCTTGCTGGCGGCGCGGTGCAGCCGGTCGGCCATGGCGCGCACCGCTTGCGGCGGTGCGACACCGTCTTCGTCGCCGGTCACCAGCAGCACGGGTGCTTCAATCTTTTCGATGGCAGCAGCCTGCGCGCCAGCCAGCGCCTCGCAGCTGCGCGCATAGGATTCGCCTTCTTGCCGCATCAGGCTCTCGCGCACGAAGGCGACCACCACCGGATGGTGTTGTCGGGTGTCGGCGGAAATGGCGCCTTGAAGCAACGACTGGATGATGTCGTGCATGCCCGCAGCGCCTTCGCGGGCCTTCGCTGCGCGTGCTTTCATGGCTGCGCGCGCAGCATCGGGCGGCGCGATAAGCGGGCCGAACAAAGCGACGCTGGCGACGAGCTTGGGATGCGCCGCGGCAATGTGCTGGCAAACGATGGTGCCCAGCGAATGGCCGAGCCAATGCGCCCGCGTGATGCCCAGTCGATCGCAGATGCCGAGCATCGTGTCGACGTAGCGCTCGATCGAGAGCGGACCCTCGACGCGTTGCGACCGGCCGCTGCCGGGCAGGTCCACGCGCACCACGCGATGCCGCGCCATTGCGGGCATGAGCGGCGTGTAGGTGTTTGAACTGCCGCCCAGGCCGTGCACGCAGACGACCACCGGGCCGTCGCCTTCTTCTTCTACCGCCACGCGGTCGATGAGCTGGAATGTCATGGTGATCTTTCGGTCACTCGAACCGGTTCTCGATGACGCCGACGCCGTCGATCTCGATGCGCACGATGTC
Source organism: Variovorax sp. (assembly GCA_025352265.1). Lineage (GTDB taxonomy): Bacteria > Pseudomonadota > Gammaproteobacteria > Burkholderiales > Burkholderiaceae_C > Variovorax. Next base: position 146,329 of record JANXTS010000016.1, read on the forward strand.
GCCCGAACGCAGCCACTGCGGTGGCTTCAACCCCATGCCGACGCCTGCCGGCGTACCGGTCGCGATGACGTCGCCGGGATACAGCGTGATGCCGCGCGAGCAGGTTTCGATGAGCGTGGGGATGTCGAAGATCATGTCGCGCGTCTGGCCGTCTTGCCGCAGCGTGCCGTTGACCCAGCCGCGCACGCGAGTGTCGCGGCCGTCGACTTCATCGGCCGTCACGATCCACGGGCCCATCGGGCAGAAGGTGTCGAAGCTCTTGCCCAGGTCCCATTGCTGGTGGCGCATTTGCACGTCGCGGGCGGTCACGTCGTTGACGACCGTGTAGCCGAAGACATGGTCCATGGCGCGCGAGCGAAGGATGTTGCGGCCGCCACGGCCGATGACCACGGCGAGCTCGGATTCGTAGTCGATCTGCACGGAAGCAGCGGGTGCCGGGAGCTGTACCGTGTCGTTGGGGCCGATCACGCATTCGGCGAGCTTGCCGAAGACGATCGGCCAGGCTTCAGCTTCGGGTTTTGCGTTGAACACGGAACCGGCCAGCTCGGCTGCATGTGCGTGGTAATTGCGGCCGACGCAGAACAGACTGCGCAGTGGGCGCGGCAACGGCGAGCGAAGCGTGATGACGTCGACGGGCAGCCGCGCACCCGAGGGTTGCGGCAGTGCTTCGTCGCGCGCCATCGCCTGGATCAGCGGCAGCGTACCGAGCGAAGGGTCGCGCACGGCCAACGGCGTGGCCTCGCGGCCATCCTGCGAAATAGTGCCGACATGATCGCGGCCACCCCAGCTCCAACTCGCAAAACGCATAGACTTTGTCCCCATATTGCCCCGCGGTCTTACCGGTGTGTACCGGGCGCCGCGAGATCTCGGAAGTCATTTTTGAGACTTGCGTCTCAAATCTGGTTGGCCGCATCATACGGTTGACGCTTAGATATTCACAAGCCGAAACAGACCCCTCTTGACCCGTACAAACCCGATGCCGCGACTCAAATACAAGTTGACCGATCCGCCAATCGCACCCGAAGGCGGCGTTCGCGCAGCGACCTTCAAGGCATTGCTCGAAGCCGCGATGGACATCATTCGTTTGAAAGGCCACATCCCTTCGGTCGCCGAGGCGGCAGCTCGATCGAAGGTCTCGCGCGCCACCGCATACCGATATTTCCCGAGTCGAAGCGCACTGGTGACAGCGGTGGTCGACAGCTCTTTGGGACCGGTGCGCAAGCTCGCTTCGGACAAGCCGAACGGACGAGAGCGCGTACACGAGCTGTTCATCAAGACCTTCCCGCGCTTCAAGGAGTTCGAGCCGCAGATGCGTGCTGCCGCGCAGTTGTCGCTGGAGCAGTGGGGCCTCGAGCGCGCGGGGTTATTGGAAGAAGAGCCGTACCGCCGCGGCCATCGCGTGGGCATTCTCGAGCACGCGCTGCAGCCGATGATTCCGCTGCTGCGACCAGCTGTACGCGACCGTTTGCACCAGGCGCTGTCGGTGGTCTACGGCATCGAGCCGTACGTGATTTTGAAAGACATCTGGGGTCTGCGTGACCGCGAGGTGGAGCGCACCGCGCTGTGGATGGCGGATGCGCTGATCGATGCGGCGCTGCGCGAGTCCGGCCTGGACCCGGTGCCGCTGCCTTTGGAGACGTCGATCGAGAAGGAGCGCATGGTCACCGTTGATCCCGAATGGCTCGACGCCCAGTACAACAACCGCGCACGCATCCCCGAGCATCCGGCCATTCTTCGCTACTGGGCAGACGCATCCGCCGCCGCGTTCGAGCGACGCGATTGGGTGCTCGACGTCGCGTACGGTGAACACGCGAGCGAGCGGCTCGACATCCTCCCCGCGCGCTCGGGCGCTCCCGTGTTCGTGTACATCCACGGCGGCTACTGGCGCGCGCTCGACAAGCGCGACCACGCCTTCATCGCGCCGCCGCTGCATGCCGCGGGTGCGCTGGTGGTGCAGTTGAACTACGCGCTGTGCCCTTCGGTCGGCATCGAGCACATCGTGCTGCAAATGGTGCAGGCGCTGGCCTGGGTCTACCGACATGCAGAAGAACACGGTGGAGATCGAGAGCGCATCGTGGTGGCCGGCCACTCCGCCGGCGGTCACCTCGCGACGATGCTGCTTGCCTGCGACTGGCGCGCCGTGGCGCCGGACCTGCCGCGCGACTTGGTCAAGTCGGCGCTGTCGATTTCAGGCGTGTACGAACTGGAGCCGCTGCGGCATGCGCCGTTTCTGTCGGCCGACATCGGGCTGACGGAAGCATCTGCGCTGCGGCTGAGTCCGCTGCGGATGCGCGCGCCGACGATGGGCTCGCTCGTGACGGTCGTGGGTGCCGACGAAAGCGAAGAGTTCTTGCGTCAGGCCGATGCGATGTCTGCGGCGTGGGGTCCGGATATCGTCGTCGCGAGCGAGCGTGTCGCCGGCAAGAACCACATGAGCGTGCTGAACGATCTGGCGGACCCGAATTCATCGACATACGCGCATGCGTTGTCGTTGCTGGGCTTGTCCGGCCCGGCGTGCGATTGACGGCCACGTTTACCCGCCACGCAGGTGCAGGTGGGTCGAGTTCTTCACTTCTTCCATCACCGCATAGGTGCGTGTTTCGCGCACGCCCGGCAATTGCCAAAGCACGCTGCCGGCGAACGAACGGTAGTCGTTCATGTCGGCGCTCCGGGTCTTGAGCAGGTAGTCGAAGCCGCCCGCGACCATGTGGCATTCCATGATCGCCGGCTGCACCTGCACCGCAGCCTTGAATTGGTCGAACACGTTTGGCGTCGTGCGGTCGAGCAACACCTCGACGAACACGAGCATGCCGGCGCCCAGCTTGAGCGGGTTGAGCCGAGCTTCGTAACCCACGATAAAACCTTCCCGCGTGAGGCGCTGAACCCGTGCCAGCACAGCTGTCGGTGACAGCGCAATCGTCTCTGCCAGCTTCACGTTGGAAAGGCGGCCATCGCCCTGCAGAGCGGCGAGGATGCGAACGTCGAGCCGATCCAGTCCCGGCGCTGGATCTTCGACTGGCAATGCGGCAACAGATGCCATTTTCTTCGGCTTGATTGTCATTATTTGAAATAAAAAGCGGCAAATTGGAGGGCATTATCCGTTTAACCACCAATGGATACCGCCATGACAGCCACTGCCACCCCCTTCGCCGATGCGCTAGACACTCCGACGCCACTGCGTTCGCGGATCACCGCGGCGTACCGCAAGACGGAGGCAGAAGCGCTCCCGCCGCTTCTGGAGGCAGCACGAGTCGGTGGCGATGCAGCGACTGCGGCACACACGCTGGCCCACCGCATCGCCACGCAACTGCGTAACCGAAAGAACGCGGTTGGCCGTGCCGGACTGGTGCAGGGTTTGCTCCAGGAGTACGCGCTGTCGTCGCAAGAAGGTGTCGCGTTGATGTGCCTTGCCGAAGCGCTGCTGCGCATTCCGGACGCCGCTACCCGCAACGCGTTGATCCGCGACAAGATCGCAAACGGCCAGTGGCAGGCGCATGCCGGCCGCAGCCCGTCGGTGTTCGTCAATGCGGCAACATGGGGCTTGCTGCTGACCGGAAAACTGGTTTCCACCCACAGCGAAACGGGCCTTTCGAACACGCTGACGCGGCTCATCGGCAAGGGCGGCGAGCCTTTGATCCGCAAGGGCGTCGACATGGCGATGCGCATGATGGGCGAGCAGTTCGTGACTGGCGAAACCATCGCGCAAGCGCTCGACCATTCGAAGCATCTGGAGGCCGAAGGCTTTCGTTATTCGTATGACATGCTCGGCGAGGCTGCGCTGACGGCGCACGATGCCGAGCGTTACCGCGTTTCCTACGAGCAGGCGATCCATGCGATCGGCAAAGCATCGGCCGGCCGCGGCGTCTACGAAGGGCCTGGCATTTCGATAAAGCTGTCGGCGCTGCATCCACGCTATGTGCGAGCACAGCATGCCCGCGTGATGGACGAGCTGTATCCGGTGCTGCGCGACCTTACGTTGCTGGCACGGCAGTACGACATCGGCCTGAACATCGACGCCGAAGAAGCCGACCGTCTGGAGCTGTCGCTCGACCTGATGGAGAAGCTGTGCTTCGAGCCCGCGCTCGCGCAATGGAACGGCATCGGTTTCGTCATTCAGGCGTACCAGAAGCGCTGTCCGTTCGTCATCGATTTCGTCGTCGACCTGGCGCGTCGCAGCGGTCATCGGCTGATGGTTCGGTTGGTGAAGGGCGCCTACTGGGACAGCGAGATCAAGCGCGCGCAGATCGAAGGCCTGGAAGGCTATCCGGTGTTCACGCGCAAGGCCTACACCGACGTCTCTTACCTGGCGTGCGCACGGAGGTTGCTCGCAGCACCCGATGCGGTGTACCCGCAATTCGCGACGCACAACGCGCACACGCTGTCTGCAATTTACGAGATGGCGGAGCCTTCGACGTACACGCCGGGTCAGTATGAATTCCAGTGTCTGCACGGCATGGGCGAGCCGCTCTACGAGCAGGTCGTCGGCGCGATCGAACTCGGCAAGCTGAACCGGCCATGCCGCATCTACGCGCCGGTCGGCACGCATGAAACGCTGCTGGCTTACCTAGTGCGACGCTTGCTGGAAAACGGAGCCAACACCTCGTTCGTCAACCGTATCGCCGACGCGACGATTGCAATCGATGTGCTGGTGGAAGACCCGGTCGCGACGGTCGAACAGATGACGAAGAACGAAGGTGCGGTCGGGTTGCCGCATCCGTCGATCGCACTGCCCATTTCCCTGTATGGCGCGGCCCGCGCGAACTCTTCTGGGCTCGATCTTGCAAACGACGATCGATTGCGCGCACTCGGTGAGGTATTGACACAGAGTGCATCCGAAGCCTGGGCCGCCGGTCCGTTACTGGCGTCGAAGACCGATGCTTCGTCGGGTGTCGCGGCGCAAACGGTGCGCAACCCGTCCGACTTGCGCGACATTGTCGGCTTGGTGCATGCGGCGACGTTGGCGGACGTCGAGATCGCCATCGCCTCTGCGCAAACCTTTGCGCCGACGTGGGCTGCAACGCTACCTGCTGAGCGCGCATCGCAACTCGATCGCGCTGCCGATCTGCTGCAAGCACACATGCCGCGCCTGCTTGGATTGCTGGCCCGCGAGGCCGGCAAGACTTACGCCAACGGCATCGCCGAAGTGCGCGAGGCCGTCGACTTCCTGCGCTTCTACGCGGCGCAAGGGCGTACCGACTTCGCCGTCGAGACGCACCGGCCACTGGGCCCGATGGTGTGCATCAGCCCGTGGAATTTTCCGCTCGCCATCTTCGTCGGACAGATCGCCGCAGCGTTGGCGGCTGGTAATCCGGTGCTGGCCAAACCGGCAGAGCAAACGCCGCTGATCGCTGCCGAAGCGGTGCGGCTGTTGTGGCAGGCAGGCGTGCCGCACGCCGCACTCCAATTGCTGCCGGGACGAGGTGAAACGATCGGCGCCGCGCTGGTCGGTAACGCGCGCGTGCAGGGCGTCATGTTCACTGGATCGACCGAGGTCGCACGACTCCTGCAAAAGACCTTGTCGCAGCGGCTCGGCGCCGATGGCCGCAGTGTGCCGTTGATTGCAGAGACCGGCGGTCAGAACGCGATGATCGTCGACTCGTCGGCGCTGGTGGAGCAGGTCGTGGTCGACGTGGTCGCATCCGCATTCGACAGTGCGGGCCAGCGATGCTCGGCATTGCGCGTGCTGTGCGTGCAAGAGGAGGTCGCTGACCGCGTGATCGGGATGCTGAAGGGCGCCATGGCCGAGAGCCGCATCGGCAATCCGGCGACGTTGGCAGTCGATATCGGCCCGGTGATCGATTCCGAAGCGCGCAGCGGCATCGAGCGCCATGTGGCGGCGATGGAAGCGCGCGGGCGCAAGGTGTTTCGTGCAGCGCGCGACATCGATCAGGCGACGCAGCACGGCACCTTCGTGGTGCCGACGTTGATCGAACTCGAGAGCCTGTCCGAGCTGCAGCGCGAGGTGTTTGGGCCGGTGCTGCATGTCGTGCGTTATCGCCGCCGCGATCTTGGCGCGCTCATCGGCCAGATCAACGGCACCGGCTACGGGTTGACGCTGGGCGTGCACACGCGCATCGACGAGACGATCGCGCAAGTGGTCGAGCAGGCCAAGGCCGGCAATGTCTATGTGAACCGAAACATCGTCGGTGCTGTCGTCGGTGTGCAGCCTTTTGGGGGCGAAGGCTTGTCGGGGACTGGCCCAAAGGCGGGCGGGCCGCTGTACATGTATCGGATGCTGTCGGCGCGGCCGGACGATGTGATGGCGCGGGCAATGGCGGATGCCGATCCGGGGAATCCAGTTGCGGGCGCTGACATCGGTGGCTCGACGAGCGGCAGGTCGAGTGCGGCGATGAATGCACTCGTTGCTTGGGCACAGCGCGAAGGTCGCGAATCGCTTGCTGCGCAATGCCGACGTTTCGCCGGCCTGTCGCGCAGTGGCCATGCCCGCACGCTGGTCGGCCCGACCGGTGAGCGCAACGTCTACACGCTGGTGCCGCGCGAGGCCGTGTTGTGCCTGGCGGCAGACGATGCAGATCGGCTGATGCAGCTCGCTGCAGTGCTTGCGGTTGGCAGCACGGCCGTGTGGCCGGCCGGGTCGCATGTCGAGGCACTGTGTGCGTCGCTACCGCCTGCAGTGCAGCAGTCGATCGTCATCGCGCAAGACTGGACCGCCGACGCGGTGGTGTTCGATGCAGTGCTCCACCATGGCGACGCCGCCTCGCTGATGCAGGTCAACCAGGCATTGGCCGATCGCGCCGGGCCGATCGTCGGTGTGCGGTCGCTGGCGGTCGGTGCAGCAAACATCGCGCTCGAAAGCCTGGTTGTCGAGCGTTCTCTGAGCGTGAACACGGCAGCAGCGGGCGGCAATGCGAGCTTGATGACGATCGGCTAAGGAAGCGATCTCGGCCAGCGGCCGCGTTGCAAGTGGCGCGAGTTACCAGCGCTCGTTCCACGGTCGCAGGTCGAGCTCGTAGGTCCACGCGTCGCGCGGCTGCGTGTGGAGGTACCAGTAGTTCTCGGCGATGTGATCCGGGTTCAGGATGCCGTCCTGGTCTTTGGTCGCGTACTTCTCGGGGAAGTTGGTGCGGATGAATTCGGTGTCGATTGCGCCGTCGACCACGACGTGCGCGACATGGATATTCTTCGGCCCCAGCTCGCGCGCCATGCTCTGCGACAGCGCACGCAATGCGTGCTTGGCGCCAGCGAACGCCGCGAAATTGGCCGAGCCGCGCAATGCGGCGGTCGCGCCGGTGAAGATGATCGTTCCCCGCCCACGCTCGCTCATGCGCCGCGCGGCTTCGCGGCCGTTCAAGAAGCCGCCGAAGCAGGCCATCTCCCAGATCTTGTAGTACTTGCGCGCGGTCTCGTCGACCACAGGCGTCGGCACGTTGGCGCCGATGTTGAATACCAGCACCTCGACCGGCCCGATGTCGCGTTCGATGGTGTCGAACAGCGCGATCACTTCTTCTTCCTTGCGCGCATCGGAGCCAAAGCCATGCGCCTTGCCGCCTGCCGCCTCGATGCCCTCGATCAGTGGCTTGAGCTTGTCCGAATCGCGGCGCGTCATGCACGCCGTATAGCCGCCTGCCGCGAAGCGTTTGGCGATGGCGCCGCCAGTGGAATCGCCGGCGCCGATGACGAGGGCTACTTTGGTGGGGGAGGGGGTTGGGGTCAATGTCGTCTCCGGTTTGTTCTCGAAAAGCACGACCGACTTTTGCGGGCGCGCTGAAGGCCAGCGCCCGAGGGGCTCGGTTTGCAGGGAATGTTGGTGGAGAGGATGAGGATCGAACTCACGACCTCCGCATTGCGAACGCGGCGCTCTCCCAGCTGAGCTACCCCCCCAACAATTCAGAAAAATTCTACTGCGATCGATCAGAATCGGCGCATGACTTTGCAAGACCCCGCCTCGCTCGATCGTGTCTACAACAACCGTACGCTGGTGCCCGACTACGCCGAATTCCTGGCGCGCTGGGCGACCGAATCCGAACGGGTTCGGACGACAGAGCCTTGCACGCTCAACGTGCCCTACGGTAACGGGTCGCGCGAGACGCTCGACATCTTTCCGGCTTCAGGTGTAGGCAACGCTCAGTCCGGCGCTCCGGTGCTGGTCTTCATCCACGGCGGCTACTGGCGCTCGCTCGACAAGGGCGGTCACTCGTTCATTGCGCCGAGCTTCACGCGCGCAGGCGTGTGCGTAGTGATGCCGAACTACCCGCTCTGCCCGGGCACGCCGGAGCGCCCCGTCGCGATCCCGGACATCGCCTTGTGCGTGGCGCATGCGCTCGAATGGACGTGGCGCCATGTCGCCGAATACGGTGGCGATCCGTCGCGTATCACCGTGGCCGGGCATTCGGCCGGTGGGCATCTGGCAGCGATGTCGCTGGCATGCGAGTGGACTGCGGTCGCTGCTGACTTGCCATCGAATCTCGTACGCAACGCGCTGTCGATTTCCGGTGTTCACGACCTTCGGCCGTTGCAGCACACGCCGTTCTTGATGGATGCGCTGCGATTGACCGCAGCCGATGCACGGCGCGCGAGCCCGGCGCTGCTCCCTGCGCCCAGGGCACGCATGCTGTATGCCGTGGCCGGCGCCGACGAGAGCGAAGCATTCGCCTCGCAAGCGCGCCTGATTCAAGATGCGTGGGGCGAAGCCACCGTGCCGGTCTGCGACATCTTGCCGGGGCTGCATCACTTCAGCGTGCTCGACGCCTTGGTCGATCCTAGGCACGCGTTGCATCAGTACGCTCTTCGCTTGCTAAAGGGCTGAGGTCGGCTTGAAGCCCGACCGCGGAGGCGGCTGAGCTGCCGGGCTTCACGGCTTCATCGCCGGCCTACATCAGCAGGTGCTCACCTGCGTTGTCCCCGCCGCCCAGGGTCACGTAGTTGACCTTGCGGATGTCCATCAGCTTCTGCCCGCCCGAGTAACTTATGGAGCTCTGCACGTCCTGCTCCATCTCGATCAGTGTGTCGGCCAGCTTGCCCTTGATCGGCTCCAGGATGCGCTTGCCTTCGACGTGCTTGTATTCGCCCTTGTTGAAGTCGCTGGCCGAGCCGTAGTACTCCTTGAACAGCGCGCCGTCGACTTCGACCGTCTTGCCGGGTGACTCTTCGTGGCCGGCGAACAGCGAGCCGATCATGACCATCGACGCACCGAATCGAACGCTCTTGGCGATGTCGCCATGGTCGCGTATGCCGCCGTCAGCAATGATCGGCTTGGTCGCGACGCGGGCGCACCATTTCAACGCCGACAGTTGCCAGCCCCCGGTGCCGAAGCCGGTCTTGAGCTTGGTGATGCAGACCTTGCCCGGGCCGATGCCGACCTTGGTCGCGTCGGCGCCCCAATTTTCCAGGTCGATCACCGCTTCCGGCGTGCCGACATTGCCGGCGATGACGAACGACTTCGGCAGCTTCTGCTTCAGGTAGCCGATCATGTTCTTCACGCTGTCGGCGTGGCCGTGCGCGATATCGATCGTGATGTATTCGGGCACCAGACCTTCAGCGGCCAGCAGGTCGACGGTGTCGTAGTCGGCCTGCTTTACGCCCAGCGAGATCGACGCGAAAACGCCTTGTGCATGCATATGCTTCACGAAGCGCACGTTGTCCAGGTCGAAGCGGTGCATCACGTAGAAATACCCGTTCTTCGCGAGCCACAGGCTGATGGTTTCGTCGACCACCGTCTTCATGTTGGCCGGCACCACCGGGAGGCGAAAGCTGCGGGGGCCCAGCGTGACGCTGGCGTCGCATTCCGAGCGGCTTTCCACGCGGCATTTGCGCGGAAGCAAGAGGATGTTGTCGTAGTCGAAAATCTGCATAACCAAGCTCCTGTGAAGGTCGTTTGAAATAACGAACGAGCGCTTGGTCCGGCCGGTTTTAAAAAAAACTGGACGCAAGAAACTTGGGCCCGGTGTCCGATTTTACGCGGTCGTCCCGAGGCAGGGCATTGGCTTTTTATATAACTGCCACACGCTGCGGTTTCTACAATCGCTTCATGTTCACCGATCTTGCGACCGCCCCCGACCCGGCGGAATCGCCGCTGCTTCAGCACCTCAACCCCGAGCAACGCGCCGCCGTGGCGCTGCCCGCCGGCAATGCCCTCATCCTGGCGGGGGCTGGCTCCGGCAAGACCCGTGTGCTCACCACACGCATCGCCTGGTTGCTGCAGACCGGGCAGGTGTCGCCGGGCGGCATCCTGGCCGTCACCTTTACCAATAAAGCCGCCAAGGAAATGACCGCGCGGCTGACGGCGATGCTGCCGGTGAATGTGCGCGGCATGTGGATCGGCACCTTTCACGGCCTGTGCAACCGCCTGTTGCGCGCGCACTGGAAGCTGGCCGGCTTGCCATCGACCTTTCAGATCCTCGACACGCAAGATCAGCTCTCGGCCATCAAGCGGCTGATGAAGCAGTACGCGGTCGACGACGAGCGCTTTCCGGCCAAGCAGACGCAATGGTTCATCGCCGGCGCCAAGGAAGACGGCTTACGCCCGCGCGATGTAGAGATTCGCAGCGACGACGACCGCAAGAAGGTCGAGTTGTACCAACTGTACGAAGAGCAATGCCAGCGCGAAGGCGTGGTCGACTTCAGCGAATTAATGCTGCGCAGCTACGAGCTATTGCGCGACAACGATCCGATTCGCGAGCACTACCAGCGGCGCTTCCGGCACATCCTGATCGACGAGTTTCAGGACACTAACCGCCTGCAATACGCGTGGATCAAGATGCTGTCGGGCAACATCGTCGACGGCACCTTCATTCCCGGGGAAAACAGCGTGATCGCGGTCGGCGACGACGACCAGAGCATCTATGCGTTTCGCGGTGCGCGCGTTGGCAACATGGCCGATTTCGTGCGCGAGTTCCATGTGACGCACCAGGTCAAGCTGGAGCAGAACTACCGTAGCTTCAGCAATATTCTCGACTCGGCCAACGAGCTCATCAGCCACAACAAGAAGCGGCTCGGCAAGAACCTGCGTACCGACCAGGGCCCCGGCGAGCCGGTGCGTGTGTACGAGTCGACCAGCGACTTCGCAGAGGCGCAGTGGATGGTCGAAGAGATGCGTCAATTGGTACGCGATGGCTTCGACCGCAAAGAGATGGCTGTGCTTTACCGCAGCAATGCGCAGAGCCGGGTGATCGAGACGGCGCTCTTCAATGCGGCCGTGCCGTACCGCGTGTACGGCGGGTTGCGATTCTTCGAACGCGCTGAAATCAAGCACGCGCTGGCGTATTTGCGGCTGCTGGAGAACAAGGACGACGACACGAGCTTTCTGCGCGTCGTCAACTTTCCGCCGCGTGGCATTGGCGCGCGCACCATCGAGCAATTGCAGGACGCGGCACGCGCTGCCGGCAAGTCGATGCACGACGCGGTCGGTGCGGTGTCTGGCAAGGCCGGATCAAACCTGACAGGCTTCGTCGCCAAGATCGACGTGCTTCGGGAGCACACGCAAGGCATCAGCCTGCGCGAGATCATCGATCTGGTGCTCGACCACAGCGGACTGATCGAGCACTACAAGGCGGACCGCGAAGGCGCCGACCGCATCGAGAATTTGGAGGAACTGGTGAACGCGGCCGAGAGCTTCGTCACGCAAGAAGGCTTTGGACACGATGCAGTGGCACTGCCGATCGACGAGCTGCGCCAATCGCTCGTCAGCCAGGGGCTCGACCCGAATCGGCCTGTCATCGACGAGCCGTTGGCGCCCGATTCAGAGACGGGCGAAACGCTGAGTCCACTGGCCGCTTTCCTGACTCACGCGGCGCTGGAGTCCGGTGACAACCAAGCCAAGACAGGTCAAGACGCTGTGCAGCTTATGACGGTCCATGCGGCCAAGGGCCTCGAGTTCGATTGCGTTTTCATTACCGGTATGGAAGAGGGCCTGTTTCCGCACGAGAACTCGATGAACGACTACGAGAGCCTCGAGGAAGAGCGCCGGCTGGCGTACGTCGCGATCACGCGGGCCCGCAAGCGCCTCTATTTGAGCCATTCACAGACGCGCATGCTGCATGGCCAGACGCGCTACAACGTCAGGAGCCGCTTCTTCGATGAGCTGCCGGAAGGCGCGTTGAAGTGGCTGACGCCGAAGAACCAGGGCTTCACGCCGTCGGCTTTCGGTTATGGCGGGGGCTACGCGACGTCGCGTCCGGTCGGTGGCGCCGGTTTCTCGAAAGATTCGTTCGCCAGCCCACCGGTACCACCGCAGAAGACAGCGCCGTCGCACGGCCTGCGCTCGGGTATGCAGGTGTTCCACAACAAGTTCGGAGAGGGCACCGTGCTGGGCCTCGAAGGCACCGGCGACGACGCGCGGGCTCAGATCAACTTTCCGCGTCACGGCGTGAAATGGTTGGCGCTATCGGTGGCCAAGTTGACGCCGGTTTAGCCTTTCCCCTAAAAAGCCAACCGTAGACTCGCTGAAAAAGAGCGAGGTTCAGGGATGTGGTTTGTCGGTTTGCTAGCCGGGCTGTTGGCCGGTGCGGTTTTTCAATCTATGGGCGCGGCACTCGTGCTCGGCGCCATCGGCGCGATCGTTTTGCCGCTGATCGCCAAAACGGACAAGGAAAGCAAGGCAGGGGGGGGCACCGTCCGAATTAGGGCCGGTGCAGCAACTTGACATCGCCACGTTGCAACGACGCGTCGATCTGCTAGAGCGACGACTGGTCGCGCTGGAGACGGGCCGGGCTTCCGCTTCGACTGCGCCGCTTGCAGCCCCACCGCCAGTGGTCCCAGTAGTTCCTAAGTGGAGCCCGCCGGTCGCCGCTGCGATGCCCGCGAACAGCTTTGGACGCATTTCGGTGCCGGTCAAGCCCGTAGCGACGGAGTCCACACCTGCTGCGACCCCGATAGCTGTCCTTGCGCCTGTGCCTGTGCATGTGCTTGAAGCGAAGCCGCTCATCGCCGCGCAGGTCACGGCGTCAGCAGCACCGCCGGCGGTCGCGCCCGTGATGCCGTCCGGCGTCGTGCCGCGACAGTCAGCGACTCCGGCTGTTCCTCGGATCGTCGCGCCAACGCCGCCCTCGCCACCCCGGCAACCTGCCCCTCCTCCTCCTCCTCCTCCGGCCGTGCCGCTGCGCGACCGCCTACCGGCGCCTTTGCGCAACCTGATTTTCGGCGGAAACGTGCTGGTCAAGCTCGGTGTGCTGATCCTGTTTCTCGGTCTGGCGTTCTTGCTGCGCTACACAGCAGAACGCGTGACAGTGCCAATCGAATTGCGTTACGCCGGCGTGGCATTGGTGGGCGCCGCTTTGCTGGCGTTGGGTTGGTTCTTGCGTCGTAAGCGCGCGAGCTATGCGCTGATTCTCCAGGGTGCTGGCATCGGCGTTTTCTACCTGACCACGCTGGCCGCAATGAAGGTCCACGAACTTTTGCCGCCCACGGTCGGCTTTGGTTTTCTGTTTGCGGTCGCGGTACTCAGTGCCGTGCTCGCCGTGGCGCAGAACGCGCCGGTGTTGGCCATCGTGGCGGCGCTGGAGGGCTTCGCCGCGCCGCTGCTTGCATCGACCGGCAGCAACAATGCTGTCGGCCTCTTCAGCTATCTCCTGGTGCTCGACATCGGCATCTTTCTGGTCGCATGGTTTAAGGCCTGGCGGCTTTTGAACTTGATCGGTGCCGTGGGTACGTTCACGCTCGCGAGTGCCTGGGCGCAGCGGTACTACTCGCCCGATCAATACGGCACAGTGCAAGTTTTTCTCATCGCCTTCTTCGTGCTGTTCGCCGCGATTGGCTTGCTGTTCGCTCGGCGCACCCTGTTTGAAGCACCGCCCGACGACAAGCTGCCGCTGGCCGAGCGCGCGGTTGCGACACTGCGGCGTGTCGGCCGGGTCGACAGCGCGCTGGTGTTCGGCGCGCCTATGGCTGCTTTCGGTCTGCAATATCTGTTGGCGCGTCAGTGGGAGTTCGGCGCTGCTTTCTCTGCGCTCGGGTTCGGTGCCTTTTATCTGTCGCTGGGCTGGTTCGTCTTTGTCAGCCAGCCGCGCGGCCTGCGTTTGCTGGCCGAGGCGTATGCGATCGTGGGCGTGATCTTCGCGACACTCGCCATCCCGCTGGGACTCGAAGGCCAATGGACGGGCGCGACTTGGGCGATCGAGGCGGCGGGCATGTATTGGCTGGGCGTGCGGCAGGCGAGACCTTATGCGCGCGCATTTTCGTTCGTCCTGCTTGCGGGTTCGGTGGTCCAACTGCTGCGCGCCACGTCGGTCGACGGCGCTGCCGGACATCCGTTGTTGCATGGCAGTTTTCTCGGGCCGCTGATGGTCGCTGGCGGCGTGTTCACCAGCCTAGCGCTGCTGCGGCGCGCTCGGTTGCACGAGGTGCTGAACTGGGAGTCGCGTGCCGGGAGCGTACTGCCGTGGGTCGGCATGGCCGCGCTCGCATTGCTGCCGTGGCAAACGCTGGCGCCACCATGGGCCGCGATGGCCAGTTCGCTTTTGGCGTTGGCGGCGTTTGCGCTCGGCCGGCGCCGCGGCATGTCGCCGCTGCAGCCGGTGGCGCTGGTGCTGCAGGCACTGGCGGCCGTTGCGTTTGGCCTTGCGCTGCGCGCCAGCGAAACGGGTGAAGTGGGCGGACCATTGCTGCAGGGGCCGTTTGTTGCGGCGCTCGGCCTTGGCGCTGGTATTTTGATCACATGGTTGCTGCAGCGACCGGTTGTGCGGCGGAGCCCTCAGCCCTGGGACGCGGCAGCCGGGCTGGCTTTGCCCTGGGTCGGCATGGCCGCGCTCACGCTGGCGCCGTTCATGCTGCTGCCCCAACCCTGGGCCGCCGTGGCGACCGGACTGATGGCCCTTGCAGCCTATGCGATCGCGCTGCGCGCCTCGCTGCAGCCGCTGCGCCTCATCGCGTTTGCGATGCAATCGCTGGCGGTGCTGGTGTTCGCCACGTCACTGCAAATCGGTGCTGAAGGCGACCCGTTGCTGGTTGGCAGCGTCGGCGCTGTGGGCTGCATTGGCGCTGCACTCTTCGCCATGTGGGCGTTGTACCTGCGCGCTGGCAAGCCTGTCGATGCCGGTCGCAACGACTGGGAATCGATCGCCAGCGTAGGCCTGCCGTGGGCGGCCATGGCCGCCTTCACGACGGTGAGCTGGTTGACGCTCGCGGGGCTCTGGGCACCCGCCTCCGCCGCCGTGCTCGCACTGCTTTGCTTCGCCGCCGGTGTGCGGTGGATGCTGTTGCCGTTGCGCCCGATCGCCCATTCGATCCAGGCGCTTTCGGTCGCCGCGCTGATCGCCGGCCTACAGCCCGGCGCTGCCGGTGCCGCCGCATTCGCGAGTGGCTGGCAAGGCACGGCAGCGGCCGGTCTGGTCGCTTTCAGCCTGCTGGCCACCGCGGCCTGGGCGATGTGGCACGTACATCGCGATGCATTGGTCGCTGGCACGCCGCCGCGCCGGTCGATGCTGCAGGTCGTCGGCCTCCTTGCCGGTGTCAGCCTGCTGCACCTGGCGATGTTGTTCGGTGTCGATTTGGCACATGCTGCGTTGATCTGGCCGTTCACTGCAGCGGTCGTACTGTGGCTGTCTCTCCGCATGGCGCACCGTCCGCTGGCCGTTCTCGCCGCGACGATTCATGTTGTGGCAGCGGTACTGTTCGTCGGTACCTCGACGTCTTGGGATGACACGCGCCAGGCTTTCGCCAACCTGGGATTCTGGACGCCATCGGCCTTGGGTGTTACCGCATTGGTCGCCGCTGACTGGTTTCGCGCGCAGGCGCGCCGCGCATCGACTGCGCAGACCGCCGACGCCGGTGCGCCGGTCGCGTCCTGGATCAACCCGTGGTGTGCGCAACCAGTCGTGTCATGGGTTTCGCTGCTCTGGGGTGCGGGTTGGTGGATCGCTGCCACCATGGGCGAAAGCGTGCGCGTGCTGGCAGAGCAGGGCCATTGGGATCGTGTGCCGGCCGCCATCGTCGGCGTGATGTTGCTGAATTCGATAGTGGCCAGCGTCGTGGCTGCGCGGCGTGACTGGCGACAGCTTGGGCAGATCACCGTGCTGACCTTGCCGATGTTCATGGCCGCTGCGCTGATCGGCCTGCCCTTCGGCGTAACGCTGCCCTCGACCGGGTTCGGCTGGCTGGCCTGGCCGCTGGCGTTGCTGTGGCATTTCCGGTTGCTGCATACGCAACGCCGCTGGCTGCAGCCAGCATTGCAGCGCATCCTGCATGTCGCAGGGCTTTGGTTCTTCTTGCTGATGGCTGCGCGTGAGTGCCAGTCGCAGCTTGCGAATGTCGGCGACGCCTATTCCGCCTGGCCGCTGCTGGGTTGGGTGCTGGTGCCCGTCATCGCGCTATGGGCGTTGCGCTCTCGCCTTTTGCTGACGCGCTGGCCGCTCACCGACTATCGGAGTCTCTACCTCGAATGCGCGTTGCAACCGGTGGCGCTATTGCTGCTTTGCTGGTGCTGGGCTACTAACGTGCTGAGCGCAGGGGACGCTGCGCCATTGCCTTTCGTGCCAGTCTTGAACCCGCTCGAACTAGCGCAGTGGCTGGTGTTGACTGCGCTCGTGCTCTGGTGGAAAGTACTGCCGGCCAGCGCCGACATGCGGGTGCCGCCGCATTGGGCGAAGGCTGTTGCTGCGCTCACGGCGTGGGCCCTGTTGACCGGGGCGGTGCTGCGCGCATGCCATCACTATGCCGATGTCGCGTGGAACCTGAACGCGCTGTACGTGTCGACCCTGACCCAGGCCGCGTTGTCGATCGCATGGGCGATGTGCGGCGTGCTCGCGATGGTGCTGGGCAATCGCCGCGGCACGCGCATCGTCTGGATCGCCGGCGTGGCGTTGCTGGGCGTGGTGGTGCTCAAGCTGTTCTTCGTCGAACTGGCAAATCAGGGCAGCTTGTTTCGCATCGTTTCGTTCATCGGCGTGGGCACCTTGTTGCTGCTGGTCGGCTATTTCGCGCCGGTGCCGACGCTGCGGCGCACCGCGCCGGTCGAGGTGCCGGCATGACGCACCCCGGACGTTTCACCGCCGCGCTGGCGCTGGCGCTCGCACTGGCGCTGGCCACCGTCAGCTCCGTGCATGCGCAGAGCCCGATCGTGCTGCGTGGCAACGGACCTTTTTATCGTCTCGAGCTGCCGCTGGCTGTGCATGGCATCGCGGCCTTCGACGATTTACGCGACCTGCGCGTGCGCAACGGTGCTGGCCAGGCCGTGCCCTTCGGTTGGCTCGATGCTGAGCCTGAAGCCGCACAAGCCGTACCCGCTTCGCTGCGTGCGCCGTTGTTCGCCTTGCAGCCCGTCCGGAGGGGTGGCTCGGGAGACACATCAACCGCGCCCGCCGACGAATTGCTCTCGCTCAAGATGCGTCCCGACGGTTCGATCGCGTTGGCCAGGGTGGCCGCCGTGCCGTCGGCTGCCGCGGTGCTTGCTCCGGTAGCCGAATGGGTGATCGACGCCAGCGAGGTCACCGGCGCACTGGTTCAGATCCGGTTCGAGCTGGCTGCTGGCCCGATGGGGCTATTTCCTTACACGCTCGAAGGCAGTGAAGACCTGCGGCAGTGGCATCGGCTCGGTTCGGACGATCAACTGGTGCGACTGCGCCACGGCGAGCAGACCATCGAACGACTCGCCGTGGCGCTCGATCAAGTGCGCACGCGATTTTTGCGCTTGCGTTGGCAGAGCCCTGCGCTGGCACCGCAACTGAGTGCGGCCTGGCTCGACAGCGTCCAGCAGCCGGAGCTTTCAGTGCCCGCCATCGCCTGGGGGGCAGAGGTGCGGCCGTCTGCCTGCGGCGTCGACTACTGCGACTATCCGGCACCGCGCGGCCTTCCGCTGCAGAGCCTGCGTGTCGTGCTCGGCCAGCCGAACACGCTGGCGCCGGTTCGGCTGTCGAGCGTAAGCGAGCCGCGCGCTGCCACTAGCGAGCGGCCGGCCAGGCCCCGCAACGCACTGTATGTGTTGCGGCATGGGCTCCACGCGTCGCGTGAGGCGCACAAGTCGCCGGGCGGTTTCGTCCAGGGTGGAGGGCCTGCTGCCAACGAAACGCTGCTGGCCGACACCACGGTGTTTCGCCTGAATCAACCAGCCGGTGAAGCGCGGTCGTCCGCGATCGCGATGGACGGTGGCGTGCACACTCGGCTGCGTTTACGCACCGAGGGTCCGATAGCGGCCCTTGGCGCCAGTCCACCGTCGTTGCTCTTCGGCGCGCGTCCGCGTGCGCTGGTGTTCCTGGCGCAAGGCCAGACGCCTTTCGTCTTGAACTGGAACGCCAATGCACAAACTGCGCTGGAGGGCCCCGGTCCGTTGCCGCTGGCGCAGTTGATACCGGGCTACCAGCCCGGCCACGCCCCCACACTGGGTGAAGCGAGCGTGACGTTGGCGCAGGCCGCGGTGCCTGCGGTGCCCGCTGTGCCCGCGACGCCCGGCGTTGCCGAGACAGAGTCCAAAGCGCAGCCCGCATCCTCGTCGCGCAAGCTTTGGCTATGGAGTGCGCTCGGTGTCGGCTTGCTGTTGCTGGGCGGGATGGCGTGGTCGCTGCTGAGCGGACTCAAGGCGCAAGCCGTCGAGCCCGCGATCGAATCGGATACCGCGTCGGCGGCCAAGTAGCCGGCGGCGTTCAATCCGTATCGAAGCTGTCCCTGAACGTGAACCATGTCGAGCTGAGCGACATCGCCGCAAGGATCAGCGCGCTGCCGACCATCATCGCCCCGCCGACGGCCGAGGCGCCTTCGCCCATGCCCATGCCGCCGAGCGCGACCAGCAGTGTCGCCATGAGGCCGAGCACGATGCCGCCGATCAGGAACACACCGAACCATGCGAGGCAAAACATCGCATAGGCGCTGAAGTTGCGGAACAGCGCGACAAGGCTGAAGAACAGGCTCTTCACTGGCGCGACGCTATGCCAGTGCACCAGCGCCGGCGCGTGCCACATCGCGAGAGAGAGCGGCAGGTTGAGGCACATCACCAGCACGCGAGCGGTCTGGAACTGGGAGCTGGCGGCAGCTTCGGGTGTGATGTCGGCGTCGAGCAGGTAGACCCTGGCAAGCTCGCCGCCGTCGACCAGGATGGACAACAACACGGCCGCCACGAAATACGCCGCCGAGATCACGCCGAGCACCAACATCGGGCGCCACTTGGTCCGCATGGCGGAGAAGGCCGCCATGAACATGGCAGGCGCGGTCGGCTTTTGCGTGTCGTTGATGTAGGCGACGGAGGTCGCGACCATCAGGCCCAGCGTCATGAAGGGCAGCAGCACGGGTGCGAGCAGGCTGCCGAGCAGCGGCACCTGAGAGACGATGGAAATCGCCGCCATGAAGAGGAAGAAAAGCGAGACGAAAGCCAGCGGTTGCCGCCAGAAAGTCCGGAGGCCAAGCTTGACCCATTCGGCGCCGGTGCGGGCCGGCACGATATGAAGTTTCATTGTTTCAAGGTCAGGCGGTGGCTGCGATGGCGTGGGCCGTCGTGTGCGTTTCCGCTGGAGTGAATATCGGAATAAGGGCCGACGTCGGAGCTGCTGCGGATGTTGGCATGCGCAGCGCGTCGGGATGCCGTGCGCGCTGACGCAGTACCCGCTCGAAGTGGGTCGGGTCGTGCGGCTTGAGCATGCTGGCTTCCCGCGGCAGGTGGTAGTCCCACAGCCGCGATATCCAGAAGCGCAGGGCGGCCGCGCGCAGCAAGGCCGGCAACAGCGCTCGCTCGGCGCCGGTAAGTGGCCGCACGGTGGCATAGGCGGCCAGCAGCGCATCGGCCCGCGCCGCATCGTGCCTGCCGGTGGCCAAGTCGATGGCCCAGTCGTTCAGGCACACGGCCAGGTCGAACAACCAAGTGTCTGTGCCTGCAAAGTAAAAATCGAAGATGCCGGTCAGGCGGGGTGCACCGCCTTTGTTGTCGCCGTCGCCGATTTCGCCATCGTTTTCGGTGGCGAACATCGCGTTATCGCGGAACAGGTCAGCGTGTACCGGGCCGCGAGGCAGGGCTGCATAGCCAGACGATTCGGCCACATGGTTCTGGTAGGCCAGTTCGCTGCGCAGCAAGGCGGCCTGAGAGGCTTCGAGGTATGGCAGAACCACCGGCGCCGTGTCGTTCCACCAAGCCAGCCCGCGTAAATTGGGCTGCAGGCGGTCGAAATCGCGTCCTGCCAGATGCATGCGCGCCAGCATCCTTCCCAATTCGGCACAGTGGGCCGTCGTGGGTACGAGTTCGCTCTTGCCCGACAGCCGCTGTACGACAGCTGCTGGCTTGCCGCTGAGCGTGTGCAGCAGCTCGCATGGCGCGATCGATGGCGCTTTCAGCGTTTGGTTCTTGCCTGCTGCACCCAGTGCGGCGACACCTCCAACGGCGCCCGACACGACTGTCGGATCGGCAGCCGGCGCCGGCACCGGAATCCCGCGCTCCGCAAGGTGCTTCATCAAACATAGGTAGTACGGCAGCTGCTCGAAACCGAGCCGCTCGAACACGGTCAGGACGTATTCGCCCTGCTCGGTGGTCGCGAAATAGTTGGTGTTCTCGATGCCGCCTTCGATGCCGCGCAATTCGCGCAATGCACCGAGCCCCAATCGCTGGACAAGCGCGTCCGCGGGGTCGAATCCGACTTCAGTAAAAACCGCCACAGCGCAGGGCGCTCAGAACTTGAGGACGTTCCAGACGCGCGGCCCATTGCCGTTGGTGTTGCTCGCGTCGTTGCTGCCGGGACCGGCACCACCGGTTCCGGGAGGCAGCACCTCGTAGCCCGGCATGTTGGACTTGGGCTTGACGTTGATGCTCTGCGTGCGGCCGCCATAGCGCACCTCGTCGACCGTGGCGCTGCTGTCTTCGACGTGGATGTTCTCGATCTTCTGGTTCTGCCGTGGCGCCGATTGCTCCTGGCTTTGCGCAGCGTCGGGGCTGGCAGGTTGCGCAGCGACGGGCGTTTGCGCCACCGCAATATTCGCCAAGCCGAAGGGCATTGCGCAGAGCACGAGGGAAGCGGCGCAGCGGGCGAAGGAGAAAGCAGTAGCGGACATGCTTCGATTGTAGGTGGCGTGTGCGGACCTTGTTGTAAGCAGGTGCCATCCGGCAATGCGGAACTTCCGCCAATCGCTGCGCCCTCAACGCGCGGCAAAATGGTGGGATGACCGACAAGAAAACGCTGCTGCTCGTCGATGGTTCGAGCTATTTGTACCGCGCCTTCCACGCCATGCCTGATTTGCGCGCCGTGCCGGGCGACCCGACGAGCCCTGCTACCGGCGCCATCCGCGGAATGATCAACATGATGCAAGCGCTGCGGCGCGAGGTGCGCGCCGACTACGCCGCCTGCGTATTCGACGCGCCAGGAAAGACGTTTCGCGATGACTGGTACCCAGAATACAAGGCGCACCGTTCGCCCATGCCGGACGACCTGCGCAGCCAAGTTCCTGCCATCCACGAGGTCGTGCAACTGCTGGGCTGGACCGTGCTCACCGTGCCCGGCGTCGAAGCCGACGACGTCATCGGCACGCTGGCCCGCACGGCGGCGCGGCAGTCGATCGAGGTGATCGTGTCGAGCGGCGACAAGGACATGAGCCAGCTGGTCGACGAGCACGTGACCATCATCGACACCATGAACGGCAAGAGGCGCGACGTGGCCGGTGTCACGTCCGAGTTCGGCGTGCCGCCGCACTTGATGGTCGACTACCAGACGTTGGTCGGCGACACCGTCGACAACGTCCCCGGTGTCGACAAAGTTGGCCCGAAGACCGCTGCCAAGTGGCTGATGCAATACGGCTCGCTCGACGAGTTGCTGGTGCATGCTGGCGACATCAAGGGACAGGCCGGCGAGAACCTGCGCAAGGCGCTCGACTGGCTGCCGCAGGGCAAGCGGTTGGTGACCATCCGCACCAATTGCGATCTGAGCGCCTACATCGCGGGTCTGCCGGCGCTCGACGGTATCGCGGTCGGTACGCAGCAGGTCGACGCGCTCAAGGTTTTCTACGAAAAGTACGGCTTCAAAGGCCTGGTGAAGGCGCTCGAAGCGCACGACGTATCGCCGGAACTCATTGAAGAGAACAAGAAGAAAAAAGGGCCCGAGGGCGGTACCGGGCTGTTCGATGACCCAAGCTTTTCTGCGGCATCGAAGGCGACCAACCTCTCCTACGAGACGGTGACGACGTGGGAAGCCTTCGACTCCTGGCTCGCCAAGATCGAGGCGGCAGAGCTGGTCGCAGTCGACACCGAGACGACCTCGCTCGATGAAATGCGCGCCGAGATCGTCGGCCTGAGCTTCAGCGTGAAACCGGGCGAGGCCGCCTATATCCCGGTCGCGCACAACTACAACGACGCACCGCTGCAACTCAACCGGGAAGAGGTGCTCTCCAAGCTCAAGCCGTGGCTCGAAAACGGCGCGAAGAAGAAGCTGGGTCAACACATCAAGTACGACCGGCACGTCTTCGCCAACCACGGCGTCGAAGTGCAAGGCTATGCGCACGACACGATGCTTCAGAGCTATGTGCTCGAAGCCCACAAGCCGCACGGCCTGGCCAGCCTGGCGGAGCGCCACCTGGGCCGCAGCGGCATTGGCTACGAGGACCTGTGCGGCAAAGGCGTGCACCAGATTTCGTTCAGTCAGGTGGCCATCGACAAGGCGTCGGAATACTCGTGCGAAGACAGCGACCAGACGCTCGACGTGCACCTCGCGCTTTGGCCGCGCATCGAGGTCGATGCCAAGCTGCGCTTCATCTACGACCTGGAGATAGCGTCGAGCGAGTCGCTCTATCGCGTGGAGCGCAACGGCGTGCTGATCGATGCGTCGATCTTGTCGGCGCAAAGCCATGAGCTCGGCAAACGCATCATGGCGCTGGAGCAGGAGGCGTACGAGCTTGCGGGCCAGCCGTTCAACCTCGGCTCCCCTAAGCAGATCGGCGACGTGTTCTTCACCAAGCTCGGTTTGCCCGTGGTCAAGAAGACGCCGAGCGGCGCACCGAGCACGGACGAAGAAGTGCTGGAGAAGCTCGCCGAGGACTATCCGCTGCCGGCAAAAATCCTGGAGCACCGCGGCCTTTCCAAGCTGAAGGGCACCTACACCGACAAGCTGGGCCAGCTCGCGAATCCGCGAACCGGTCGCGTGCACACGCACTACGCGCAAGCGGTTGCGGTGACCGGGCGCTTGAGCAGCAACGACCCCAACCTGCAGAACATCCCGGTCAAGACAGCCGAAGGGCGCCGCGTGCGCGAGGCCTTCGTGGCGCCGGCCGGCAGCGTGATCGCAAGCGCCGACTACTCGCAGATCGAGCTGCGAATCATGGCGCACATCAGCGGCGATGCCTCGCTGTTGCGGGCCTTTACCGAGGGCATCGACGTGCACCGTGCGACCGCCGCGGAGGTGTTCGGCGGGGCGCCCGAAGCGGTGTCGAGCGAGCAGCGCCGCTATGCCAAGGTCATCAACTTCGGCCTCATCTACGGCATGAGCAGCTTCGGTTTGGCGCGCAACCTGGGTATCGAGACCAAGGCTGCGGCGTCGTATATCGAGCGCTACTTTGCGCGCTACCCCGGAGTGAAGGCGTACATGGACGAGACCAAGCTCACCGCCAAGGCGCAAGGCTACGTCGAGACCGTGTTCGGCCGCCGGCTGTATCTGCCGGAGATCAATTCACCGAACGGCCCGCGCCGCGGTGGGGCCGAGCGTGCTGCCATCAACGCGCCGATGCAGGGCACGGCGGCCGACCTCATCAAGCTCAGCATGGTGGAGGTGCAACGCGTGCTCGACGCCGAGGAGCGCGCGACGAAGATGATCATGCAGGTGCACGACGAACTGGTGTTCGAGGTGCCCGACGACGAGGTCGAATGGGTTCGAACGGAGGTGCCGAAAATCATGGCGGGCGTGGCAGAGCTCAATGTGCCGCTACTGGCGGAAATCGGCTTCGGGCCAAATTGGGACAAGGCGCATTGAGTGAGGCGCGTGCTGCCATCACCGGCTTTTGCAGTAGCGGCCGCGCTGTCCGGTTGCATGCCGCGCAACAGCATTGGTAAGATCAAAGACCACTTCAGCGACCGGGACTGCGGCCGCCAAAGCTTCCGAATTTGTCGTGTAACCGGAGGTCGGTCGTGCCTTCCGCGAAAGCTAAATGCCGAGCGATGTGCAGGGTCCGGCAAAAGATGGGCGCAAACGTGCCGTGGCCTGGTTCAAGGCGCAAGGCGCGATCTGACGAAGCCGACTTTTCGGTCCGACCGACCATCGAAGCCGTCCCTCGGGGCGGCTTTTTTATTCTTGGAAAAGGCATGAACCTGATAGCAATCATCGCGGCGACGCTAGTCTCCGGCATCGGCAGCGTCTGGCTTGCGGCCTTGCTGATGCGCGTCGGTGTGCGGCGTGACGCTGGCGGCCTGAATCCACAGCACCTGCTGAGTCTGGCCGCTGGCGCGCTGCTGGCAACCGCCTTCATGCACCTGTTGCCCGAGGCCTTCGAGAGCAGCATCGAGCCGGCGGTATTGTTCGCTGTGCTGTTGTTCGGGCTGGTGTTCTTTTTCTTGCTCGACAAGGCGGAGTTGTGGCACCACGGGCACGAGCATCACGAGGGCGCGGCGAATGGTCTCACGCAGGCGCATGAGCAGGCTGAACACGATCATGGCAACGCGCACAGTCACGACCATGGTCGTCCTCCCAGGGCAGGCGGCTGGTCCGTGCTCACCGGCGACAGCGTCCACTGCTTTGGCGACGGCATCCTGATCGCTTCGGCCTTTACCGCGGACCTCCGCCTGGGCCTGGTCGCCGCGGTGGCGGTGCTGGCGCACGAGGTGCCGCACCACATAGGCGACCTGGTCGTGTTGCGGCAGAGTTCGCCCAACCCGCGTGCTGCGCTCGTCAAGGTATCGCTCGCTGGCACCATGACCACGCTCGGCGGCATTGCCGGCTGGTGGCTGGTCGACCAACTCCATTCGTGGCTGCCATATTTTCTGGTGCTGGCCGGCAGCAGCTTCGTCTATGTCGCGTTGGCTGATCTGATTCCGCAGTTGCAGCGACGTTTACCGGCGCGCCAGACGGCCGCTCAGATCGCGTGGCTGTTGGCGGGGATCGTGCTGGTTACGCTCGTGAGCCGACTTGCACACGGCGAGCATGCGGGTCACGGCGACCATCAGACACACGAGCACAAACAAGGCGCGGTGCAGTTTTCGATACCCAACGACATCGCACTCGCACAGTCCGTTCCGACAGCAATCCTTCCCCGCAGCTAAATCGCCAAAGTCGGCCGGCGGGTGCACTATGCGTCTACCTGCTTCGATTTCTGAAGCCGTAGTCAAAGGAGAGCCGATCATGCCCAACGTGGACCCCACCCGCCGCTCTGGCGAACCCGCCGACATCCCCAAAGACGCACCGTTGCTCGGCGAGGAATTTGATTCGCCGGAGAACGAAGGCATGGACGAGCTGGAAGAAGAGACGGGACTCGACCTGAGCGAGGCGAGCGGGCTCGATGCCGACAACGTGCCGTCGGACGAAGAGAGCGACCGGGTATTGAACGCGCCGGACTGAGCGGCCTTCGCGCTCGTGTCTATAGCGGTGCCGCGGCGGTGGCGTTGCGTTGTGTCGGTGCGATGACCGGCATAGTCACGATGCGCTGCTGCGTCGCGGGTGGCGATCCGGCCGACGAGCACTCACCGCTGCTGGTTCGTGTGCAGAAGCGGCACGAATTTCCGGGTAAGGTCACGCAGGCTGTGCAGTTAGCGACCCACCGCTTGCTGGGACCAGTGCATCAGTGGTTTGACGACTGACATTTTCAATCAGCGATTCGGATCGTCTGGCCGGCCACCGGATGGCCGCCCTGCGGAACGTGCCTGTTGATCCTGTACGCGGCGTTGCTGTTGGGCTTGCGCTTGTTGCTGGACTTGTTGTTGCTGTTGCTGTGCCTGCTGCTGCATCTGCTGTTGGCGCTGCATCTGTGCTTGTTGTTGCTGTTGTTGCATCTGTGCCTGCTGCTGTGCGTGAGCTTGAGCCTGCTGAGCTTGTTGCTGGTGAGCCTGAGCCTGAGCTTGAGCTTGAGCTTGAGCCTGTGCCTGCTGTTGCTGCATCTGTTGTTGTCGCTGCTGAGCTTGTACCTGTTGTGCCTGAGCTTGCTGCTGACGTGCTTGGGCTTGGTGGGCTTGTTGCGCCTGCATTTGCGCTTGCTGCTGGATCGCCTGAGCCTGGTGACGACGCGCCTGCTCCTGCACCTGCTGCTCCTGCTGTTGTCGTGCCTGCGACTGTTGCGCTTGTTGGGCCTGTACCTGCTGCACCCTTTGCGCTTGTTCCTGCTGGCGGCGTGACTGCTCTTGCGCGGCCTGTTGCTGCTGCTGGCGTTGTTGTTGCGCCTGCTGCTGTGCCTGTTGACCTTGCTGTTGCTGCTGCTGTTGCTGGCGTCGAGCTTGCTCTTGTTGCTCTCGTTGCTCTCGTTGTTGTTGTTGCTGCTGTTGCACTGCCTGCTGCTGGCTTCGCTGTTGATCGGCCTGAGCCTGCTGCATCTGTTGCTGACGGGCCTGAGCCTGCTGAGTTTGCTGCGTCTGCTGAGTTTGCTGCGTCTGCTGTTGGCGTGCCTGCTCCTGTTGCTGGCGAAGCTGGGCCTGCTGCCCCTGCTGCTGTTGCGCTTGCTGTTGCCGAAGTTGAGCCAGTTGCGCCTGCTGCTGCGCCTGCGCGGCTTCCTGCTGAATTCGCATCTGCTGCGCCTGATTCTGCTGTTGAGCTTGCTGCGCTTGAATCTGTTGCTGTGCGCGAGCCTGCTGTGCCTGTTGAGCTTGTTGCTGTTGCTGTTGCTGTTGCATCAACGCTTGTGCTTGCTGCGCCTGCACTTGCTGTTGCTGTTGCCGTTCGCGCCCATTTCCTCCACCCCCAAATTCGGCGTGCGGGATGTAGGTCGACTGGTTGAAGACCACTGCCGGACGGTCGAAGCCACGGGCACCCTGAAATCCTCCGGGTGACCCGCCTTGCAGTCGATTGCCACTGCGATATGCGTTGGGGCGTCCCCAATTCATGCCCCACGAGTTCCAGCCCCAGCCGTGGCGTTCGAGCGCGGAGCCGACGACCACACCGAGGCCGAAAGTCACCGCGCCTGCCGCTGCGATCTGCCCGCTTGAATAGCGGGGATTGCGCTGCTCAAAATACACCGGTGGCGCATATGCATACCCCGGATAGGTCGCGACCGGTTCACCGTAGATGACCTCGGGATCGTAGCTCGGCACGTAGACCACGTCGGGCTGCGCCGGTTCGATGGTGATGTATTGCGGCGGCGGCTCGATGATCGCTGGCCCGGTGTAGTAGACCGGCGCATTGGGGTCGGGCGTGTAGTTGACCGGTGCTGCAGCACTTGCCACACGCAGCTTGGGAGTGCTCTTCAGTTGGCCGGCACGCGATGCACGTTGGCGCATGACCTGGATCGCGTTCATCACGTCGTCCGGGTCGTTGTAATAAGCCCGCCCCAATGCAGTGGTCCACGGAAGGTTTCGGGCCATCTGGTCGAGCACGCGCTTGAACGCAGTGAGCGATTTGATGCTCGGATCCCAGGGTTGTTGCTCAACGGCATCGGCCAGTGGGCCGGCTTTGAGCGCCGCGTTTTGCGCGATCCACCCGTCGGCTGCGGTGATTTGGTCAGGATAGGTCGAGCCGGCCAATACCTGCGCGACGAGCTTGTCCGGATAGAGCGCGATTGGCGCGACTATTTGGTAGAGCTGCTCGGCGCCAGGCGGCATGTAAGCCGGTGCTGCAGGCGCCGCGACTGGCTGGGCAACAACAGCTGGTGTCGACGCTTCGACCGCCGGTGTGGCCGAGACCACAGGCGCCGCGGCCGGTGCCAATGTGCTGTTGATCCTGTCGCAACCGGTCAGCATCAGCATCGGAATACAAAGTACGGCGACTGCGCTTTTTGCGAATTTGGCAAAGCCTGGACAAGTCTGGGTCATGGAACGCCTTCTGAAGTGCGAGATGCTCCTCGTTCAACGTTCACCGTAGCGCGCTCGCCGACTCTTGATGTGACAGTGCGTATCGGCAGCGCCTGTCGTTCAAGACCTTCTTTTCAAAGGCTTTGCATTCCGTATCAATACCGACAAAGAAACTTTACGGCGCCGCCCCCTGGCGCGTCGGGAGGCCCGGCGTGTTGCTCCATTCGCTCCAGCTGCCGGCGTAAAGCCCGGTCGGGCCGAGCCCGGCAATTTCCATTGCCAGCAGATTGGGTAGCGCGCTCACGCCGCTGCCGCAATGGTGGACGACCGTCGCGGGATCGCGACCAGCTAAAAGCGCTTCGAATTCCGAACGCAGCTGCGCCGCCGGCTTGAACTTTCCGTCGGGGCCGAGGTTGTCGCTGAAAGGTCGGTTCAGCGCCCCAGGTATGTGGCCGGCGATGGGGTCGAGCGGTTCGACCTCGCCGCGGTAGCGTGCACCCGCACGTGCATCGATCAGCGTTTGCGATCCATCGCCAAGATGCGCCGACACCGCAGCCGTTTGCACCAGCGCCGCCATCGGCGAACTGGGGACGAAGTTCGATTGGAAATGCGCCGGCTCTTGTCGATCGGTCACAGCACCGCCTCCCGCTTGCCAAGCCTGCAAGCCGCCGTCGAGCACCGCGACGGCGTCGTGGCCCATCCACTTCAGCATCCACCACAAACGGCCGCAGTAGTTGGCGCCGTTTCGGTCGTACACGACGGCCTGCATGTCGTTCCTGAAGCCGACGCCGGACAACCACGACGCGAACTTTGCGCGGCTCGGCAACGGGTGGCGCCCGCCCGACGAAGGTTCCCCTTCAGCGTTTGCGATCAGCACGGTGCCGTCGCTGCTCGGAGCGCCGTGTGGTGCGCTCAGATCGCTATCGAGGTTGGCATAGACAGCGCCGGGAATGTGCGCGGCGTCGTACTCAGCGGCGCCCGCCTCGGGCTGCATCAACGCGAACGTGCAGTCGAAAATCATCATTGCCGCGCCCGCTTTTTGCATCGCTTGCGTTTGCTGGAGGGAGATCAAGGTGCCGTACATAAAAGTCCTTCACTGTTCTTCGCTGTTTTTCGATGTCTTCAGTGCTCTTCAGCCGGCGCCTTTGGCAGTGACCGTTGGCGCAGCACCGTTGCCGCGATGCCGCTTGCAACGATCAGCGCCATGCCGGCCCAGCCTGCGGCGTCGATGCGATCTCCGAACACCAGCACGCTGTAGACACCCGAAAACACG
The DNA here is from genome assembly GCA_025352265.1 of Variovorax sp. Lineage (GTDB taxonomy): Bacteria > Pseudomonadota > Gammaproteobacteria > Burkholderiales > Burkholderiaceae_C > Variovorax. The sequence continues at coordinate 175,371 of JANXTS010000016.1, forward strand.
ATGCCTGAATATTGCAGGTTGGCGACCGTCAGCGTACCGCCCTCGGTCTTTGCGCTGGCGTAGGCACGTGTCATGCAGAGCTGGCCGAGCGAGGCCAGCACGCCGACCGGTAAAAGCCACAGTGCATGCATCCAGTCCCAGGCCGAAAAGCCTGTAGTCAATGCGGCCGCCAGGCCCACCACGGCCGAGCCGACCGCGAAATAGAACACCGTGCGCGTCTCGGGCTCGCCCAGTCGAGAGAGAGCGACGACCTGCATGTAGGCGAAGGCGGCGGTCAGCCCGGACATCAATCCCATCAGGCCGGCGAAGCCCTGGTTGTCGCCGACGGTGGGCTTGAGCACCATCACCACGCCGCAGAAGCTGGCGATCACGGCAAGCACCAGCGGCCCTTGCAACGGCGGCTTGGGCAGGCTGCCATCGCGACCCGGCACCGGCACCCAGGCCAGCAACGCGCCGCCGACGAGGAACACGGCAATCCAGATGCTGCTCATGTAATTGAGCGTCATGGCGGTGGCCAGCGGCATGTGGGCGATGGCATAGAACCATGCACCGAGCGACAGCACGCCGACCGTGCTGCGCCAGGCATGCATGCCCGGATACTTCGTTGCGAGTGAGACGCCGCGGCTTCGGGCGATCGCCGCCAGAAAAACGATGCCGACCATGCCACGATAGAAGACCAATTCAGAGCTCGAGAACCAGGCCGAAGCGATCTTTACGCAGACGCCCATGCTGGCGAACAGCAATGAGGCCAGCACCATCCACAGCGCCTGCATCAGCGCGGCTGCGTTGTGGTGTGCATCTCCCGCCGATACCACTCGTGAAACTGCTGCATGCCGTCTTCCATCGGGCTTTGATAAGGCCCGCTCTCGTCGTCACCGCGCAGCATGAGGGCACGGCGCCCGGCATCCATGCGCTCGGCGATCTCGTCGTCTTCGACGCAGGTTTCCATGTAGGCAGCCTGTTGCGCCTCGACGAATTCGCGCTCGAACGCGACGATTTCTTCAGGGTAGAAAAACTCCACCATGTTGAGCGTCTTCGTCGGGCTGATCGGATGCAGCGTCGACACCGTCAAAACATGCGGATACCACTCAACCATCACGTGCGGGTAATAAGTCAGCCAGATAGCGCCGTACTTCGGCGGCTTGCCTTCTCGATACTTAAGCAGTTGCTCCTGCCACTTTTGGTAGACCGGGCTGCCCGCGCGGCCTAGCCGGTTGGCGACGCCCACTGTTTGCACCGAGAAATGCCGGTTGAACTCCCAGCGCAGATCGTCGCAAGTGACGAAGCTCCCAAGGCCCGGATGAAACGGGCCCACGTGATAGTCCTCGAGGTAGACCTCGATGAAGGTCTTCCAGTTGTAGTTGCATTCGTGCAGTTCGACCCGGTCGAGCGCATAGCCGGTGAAGTCGAGGTCGGCACGCGGGCCCAGGCTGGCCATGTCCGCAGCCACGTCGCGGCTCGTTCCGTCGGCACCCGCATTGCGCTCGAACAGCAGGCCGTTCCACTCGGTTAGCGGGTAGTTGTGAAGGTTCAGGCAGGGGTCTTTGTCGAAATGCGGCGCACCGATCAGCGTGCCGGTGGTTCGCGGGTCGGCGGCGGCGTAGGTCCAGCGATGCAGCGGGCAAACGATGTTCCCGCCAGCTTGCGTGGCGAGCTGTCCGCGGCCCTGCAGAATCAGCGCCTGCCGATGACGACACACATTCGAAATCAGCTCGATGCCCTTTGGCGTATGCACGAGTGCGCGACCGTGGTGCTCCTGGGGCAGCGTATGGAAGTTGCCTGGTTCGGGCACGGCGAGACTATGGCCGACGTAGCGCGGGCCTTGGGCAAACAACGTTTGCAGTTCGCGGGCGTAAAGCGCCTCGTCGAAGTACGCAGAAACGTGGAGGGGGCTCGCGGCCTGCTGCAGTTGAAGACTTAAATCAGACATGGGGGACCTGACCAAGCTCCCCACAGGGAGAGAGAAAAGATGAACGGCTGAGCCGTCGGGAAGAGACGCAATTGTACCCGGCGACTTCTGATCATGCCCCGCCCTAAAATGCCCTTTCACTTTCGGGCTATCTTCCAGCTTATTCACACGAATCACCGACTTCTGAATGCCCAAGGTTCCTCCTCCACAACCCGCCACGACCGACTCGGGCACGTTGCCCGCCAGCTACGAAGCCGGCCTTCAGGAACTCGAACAACTGGTGGCCGAACTCGAATCAGGTCAGCTGCCGCTCGACCAGCTGCTCGTCAGCTACCAGCGCGGTGCGGCTTTGTTGACTTTTTGCCGCGACAAGTTGCAGGCCGTCGAAGATCAGATCAAGGTGCTCGACGCCGGCAGCCTGAAGGTGTGGACCGCCGAATGAGTTCGCACTCAGCGATGCCCCCCGTACCGCCCCTGACTTGGGACGCAGCGCACCTTGCCGCGTGGAGTGAGCCGCATCTGGCGAATGTCGAGGCGGCGCTGTCCCGCTGGGTCGGTGTCGATGCGCCTGTGCTGTTGGGCGATGCCATGCGCTATGCCGTGCTCGACGGCGGCAAGCGCCTGCGGCCGCTGCTGGTGATGGCGGCCAGCGAGGCAGTGCAGGGCCGACCCGCCGCAGCCCTGCGCGCTGCCTGTGCCACCGAACTCATCCATGCATATTCCCTTGTGCACGACGATCTGCCGTGCATGGACAACGACGTGCTGCGCCGCGGTAAGCCCACGGTGCACGTCAAGTTCGGCGAGGCCGACGCGCTGCTGGCCGGCGACGCGCTGCAGGCATTGGCCTTCGAATTGCTGACCCCCGCTGCCAATGACTTCGAAGACTCGGTCGACACCGTTCCTCCGGCGATGCAAGCCCTGCTGTGCCGCCTGCTGGCGCGTGCCGCCGGTAGCCAAGGTATGGCAGGCGGTCAGGCCATCGACCTTGCCAGCGTCGGACGCGCGCTCGACGAGCCGCAGCTGCGCGAAATGCATCGCATGAAAACGGGTGCGTTGTTGCAAGGCAGCGTCGAGATGGGCGCGGCGTGTGCCGCCAAAGTCGCCGCGCCGACATGGGCGGCGATGCGCGATTACGGCGCGGCCATCGGCCTCGCATTCCAGGTTATCGACGACATCCTCGATGTCACGGCCGACTCGCTGACGCTTGGAAAAACTGCCGGCAAGGATGCGGCCAGCGACAAACCCACATACGTCTCGTTGCTGGGTCTCGACGGCGCGCGTGCGCAGTCCCGCCAGCTCCTGACTGCTGCTCTGGCGGCGCTCGAACGCAGCGCATTGCCCGACACCAACGCGCTGCGAGCGCTTGCCCATATGGTCGTCGACCGTGACCGATAACAACAATACTTAATGGCTCCGCTGCTCCCCACTCTCCACGACCCGTCTCCGATCCGCCAATACGATCGCGCGCAGTTGCGGCAACTGGCCGACGAGGTGCGCGCCTGCGTGCTCGACAACGTGTCGCGCACCGGTGGCCATCTGAGTTCGAACCTCGGCACGGTCGAACTGACAGTCGCGCTGCACCATGTATTCAACACGCCGCACGACCGCTTGGTGTGGGACGTGGGCCATCAAACCTACCCGCACAAGATCCTGACCGGCCGGCGCGAGCGCATGCCGACGCTGCGGCAGCAGGGCGGCATTTCCGGCTTTCCGCAGCGTAGCGAAAGCGAGTACGACACCTTCGGCACGGCGCATTCGTCGACCAGCATTTCGGCCGCGCTCGGCATGGCGATGGCCGCCAAGCAAAAGGGTGAAGACCGCCATGCCGTCGCTATCATCGGCGACGGGGCGCTCACGGCCGGCATGGCTTTCGAGGCGCTCAATAATGCGGGCGTTGCCGACTGCAAGCTGCTGGTGATCCTGAACGACAACGACATGTCGATCAGCCCGCCGGTCGGGGCGCTGAATCGCTACCTCGCACAGTTGATGAGCGGCAATTTCTACGCCGCGGCCAAGAACGTCGGCAAGAGCGTGTTGCGTGGCGCGCCGCCGCTGTTCGAGCTGGCCAAGCGCTTCGAGCAGCACGCCAAAGGCATGGTCGTGCCGGCCACGCTGTTCGAGCAGTTCGGCTTTAACTATGTGGGTCCGATCGATGGTCACGACCTCGACTCATTGGTGCCTACGCTGGAAAACCTCAAGCATCTGCAAGGTCCGCAGTTTCTGCATGTGGTTACCAAAAAAGGCCAAGGCTACAAGCTGGCCGAAGCCGATCCGGTGGCCTACCACGGGCCTGGCAAGTTCGATCCGCAGATCGGTATCGTCAAGCCGTCCACTCAGCCAAAGCAGACCTTCACGCAGGTCTTCGGCCAATGGCTGTGCGACATGGCGGCGCAAGACGGCCGCCTGGTCGGCATCACGCCGGCAATGCGTGAGGGCTCGGGCCTTGTCGAATTCGAGCAGCGCTTTCCCGATCGCTATTACGACGTCGGCATCGCGGAGCAGCATGCCGTGACTTTCGCGGCAGGTTTGGCCTGTGAAGGGCTGAAGCCGGTCGTCGCCATCTACTCGACATTTTTGCAGCGGGCCTACGACCAGCTGATTCACGATGTCGCGATCCAGAATTTGCCAGTGGTGTTCGCACTGGATCGCGCCGGCTTGGTGGGCGCCGACGGCGCCACGCACGCGGGGGCCTACGACATTCCTTTCTTGCGCTGCGTGCCCAACATGAGCATCGCATGCCCGGCCGACGAAGCGGAGTGCCGCCAGTTGCTGAGTAGCGCCTACGCACAGGATCATCCAGTGGCCGTGCGTTACCCGCGTGGTGCGGGCGCAGGCGTGAGGCCTCATCTCACGCTCGACGCGCTGCCTTTCGGCAAGGGCGAAGTTCGTCGTAGGGGCAACGGCATCGTGATCCTCGCGTTCGGCACGCTCTTGTATCCGGCGCTCGTGGCAGGCGAGGCGCTCGACGCAACGGTCGTCAACATGCGCTGGGCCAAGCCGCTGGACGTGGCATTGCTGATCGACATGGCGAAGTCGCACGATGCCATCGTCACGCTGGAAGAAGGCGCGATCATGGGCGGCGCGGGCAGTGCAGTGCTCGAGGCGCTGCAAGTGGCCGGGCTTCAGACGCCGGTGCTGCAGCTCGGCTTGCCCGATCGGTTCATCGAGCATGGTGACCCGGTCAAACTTCTGTCGGGCCTCGGGCTCGACGCGTCGGGTATTCAGGCGTCTATCCAAGCGCGCTTCCCGCCATCACACTTTCCCGTCAAGGCTGTCGCGCTGAGCTGATCAGCCTTGCGCCGGAGACAAATCGATGGACCGTCGCTCACTGATAAAAAATGCCGGCATCGCCGGCGTCCTCGCCGCCGGCATCGCGCCCGCGGTGCATGCCCAGGCGGCAGTGCGCTGGCGTTGCGCTTCGAGCTTTCCAAAGTCGCTGGACACCGTCTTCGGTACCGGTGAGGCCTTTGCCAAAAGCGTCAGTGACATGACGGGCGGCAAGTTCGAGATCGCGGTGCATCCAGGCGGCGAACTCATGCCGGCCATTGGCGTGCTCGACGGCGTGCAGAGCGGCGCAGTGGAAATGGCGCAAACGGCACCGTCTTATTTCTATGGCAAAGATCCGACCTTCTGCTTGGGCGGCGCGGTGCCCTTCGGCATGAATGCGCGGCAGCAGAACGCGTGGATGTGCGAGGGCAATGGCATGAAGCTGATGCGTGCCTTTTACGCCAGGTACAACATCGTCAATCTGCCGGGCGGCAACACCGGTGCGTCAATGGGTGGCTGGTTTCGCAAGGAAATCAAGTCGATCGCGGACCTCAAGGGCCTCAAGTTCCATGCCCATCCTCTGGTCGACAAGGTGCTCAAACCTTTCGGCGTGATCCCGCAGTCGATCCCCGCTGCCGATCTGTATCAAGCGCTCGAAAAAGGCACGCTTGACGGTCTTGAAGGGGTCGGGCCCTACGACGACCAGAAGCTCGGTTTCAACAAGGTCGCGCCGTTCTACCACCACCCCGGCTGGTGGGAGGGCGGCGCGGAGATCGACTTCTATGTCAACAGCAAGGCGTGGAATGGCCTGTCGGCGGAGTACAGAGCGATCGTCGGGGCAGCGGCGGCACAAGCCAACATCGGCATGACTGCGAGGTACGACGCCAGAAACCCGATCGCGTTGAAGCAGCTCTTGGGTTCGGGCACCAAGCTGCGTCCGTTCTCGCAAGACGTGGTGAATGCCGCCTTCAAATCGGCACAGCAGATCTATTCAGACCTGAACAACAGCAACCCCGAGTGGAAAAAAATCTACCCGGACTGGGTCAAGTCTCTCGGCGATTCCGCTGCAGGTCCTGGAATAGGTTCCGCCTCACATTCAGCGACGCGCGCCATGAAGGCTGTCAGCAAGCGCGGGTCGGCCGAGTGAATCCAGGTGACCGCGCCGTTGCGACGCCGCACCAGCAGCCGCGGCGCCATGGCGCGTTCAAGCCAGCGGATGTGCACCAGCTTCAACTGCACCACGTCGTTCGCATCCGCGTGCTTGTTCCATAGCCAGCTCTGCGTCATCACGTCGCCGTCGAAGCGGGTGCGGCTGCGCACGATCCAGTAGCTCATCCACATCACGCCCACCGCCGCCACGCCGAAGACCCACACGCTGCCGGTCGACCACGTTGTGCTGCGTATGACCGGCAGGTTCCACACGCCGAACGCGACGACATCGAACACCAGCACGAGGGCAAGGATGCGCAGCAAACGCGGGAAGGCGGGACTGTCGATCACGGGGTTCACAGGATTTACGCGGGTCGCAGCATTTGCGACAGTGGCTGTCTCAGGAATAGTGCTCACCATGCGGTCGTGAATCTCGGAAGTGCGTACAAAAGAGTTGTCTCCAACGGATCTTAAGGAGACGGGAGCCCCTTGGAGGTGCGCTCGCGGACTCGACGAAAGCGCGCAATATTACAGGCCGCATTCACCTTCTTGCGGCGCTGGGCAGACCGGGTTTACCCCTCGACATCGCCCGCCGCAGCCGACGCGTCGCCATAATCGCGCATGCCTCCGAGTCCCCCGTCATCGACGCCATTCAACGCCTACCCGTTGCCTTTTTCCATCGACTCGCCCGACATGCGGCGTGCCGGTCGCGAGCTGCTTTCGCTGGCGCTCATCGATGCGCGCAACCACACGCTCCACCTCCTGTCGTTGTGCGAAAACGTATGGGGCTCGGTCGAGTTGCCGGCCACTGCTGCCTATGCCGAGGGCGAAGAGGGCGTGGCATCGCCGGTCTGGATGGCTGGCCACGTCGGCTGGTTCTCCGAGTGGTGGATCGCCCGCAACACGCAGCGTGCTTTCGGAGTCGAGTGCCCCGCGCGCCCGACGCGTCTGGCCGCCATCGACCCCAACGCCGACAACTGGTGGAACCCCACGCAACGCGCGCCCGACACGCGCTGGTTGCCTGACTTGCCCGATCTGAGCCAGACCAAGGCCTACCTGCTTGAAACGCTGGAGAGCACGCTCGAGTTGCTCGAACACGCTGCCGAAACCGATGCCGGCCTGTACTTTTATCGGCTCGCGTTGTTCCATGAAGACCTGTGCGGCGAACAACTGGTGGTTACGGCGCAGGCGCTCGGCCTGCCGCTGGGCATCGAGCAGCTGCCGACGGCGGTCACGCGCGAGCCCTTGCTGGTGTCCGCTACGACTTGGGAGCTCGGCTTGCCCGATACCGGATTCGCGTTTGCGCAAGAGCTCGGCGGCGACCGTATCGAGGTGCCCGAGTTCGAGATCGATGCGCAACCGATCACCTGGAGCCAGTTCATCGAGTTCGTCGACGACGGCGGCTACGACGCGAGCGCGCTTTGGCATCCCGAAGGCTGGCGCTGGCTCAATGCGCAGGTCGAGGGCCGCCGGGCGCCGCGTTATGTCGAGCAGATCGGCGGTGCGCGGCACGGCGGCGGCGGTTCAGTGCTGCAGCGACGTTTTGGGACAACGGTGCGGGCAGCAGGGCAGCAAAGCGCGGTCCATCTGAGCTGGTGGGAGGCCGATGCATGGGCGCGATGGGCCGGTCGTCGCGTGGCGACTGAGGTCGAGTGGGAGATCGCTGCGCACACGGCAGCGCGTCGCGGCTTCCGGTGGTCGGATGTGCAGGAGTGGACCGCCGGCACGCTGCAACCATGGGCCGGCTTCAAGGCCGATCCATGGAGTGCCGGCAGCGCATTCGACCCTGTGCCGGCGTTCGGTCAGTCGCGCGTGTTGCGAGGTGCATCGTTCGCGACGCGCGCGCGCCTGCGCTCGGACAAGCGCCGCGACTTTGCTGCACCGGGTCGCGACGATGGCTTCTTCGGATTCAGGACCTGCGCCTTTTGAACGTTCGCAACATCGTCACGATCGTGCCTACGTTTTGTTCACTCTCTCCGCGCTTCGCATCGTTGCACCGCGCGGTCGCCTTAGGGTGAATCCGCGCCTAGCGGTGGCGCCACATCCTCCAGAGATTTACGCTCCGCATCCACGCCCATGCGCAGCGCCAGCAGCCCGGCCACGATCACCAGCGCAGCACCGAAGCAATAGCCGACCATTACCGCGCCGCGGCTGCCGGTTTCAATCAGCATGCCAAAAAGCACCGGCGCGGCAAAACCGCCAGTGCCCGTGCCTACTGCATAGAAGATCGAGATGGCCAGCGCCCGCATTTCCAGCGGAAACACTTCGCTTACCGTGAGGTACGCCGAACTCGCCGCCGCGGACGCCAGGAAGAACACGGCCGACCAGCAAAGTGCCTGCGTCAGCGCATCGAGCCAGCCCAGCATGAACGCGCCACCCGTCAGCGCCAGGCCGACGCCCGACAGCACATAGGTAAATGCGATCATCCGGCGCCGCCCAATGCGGTCGAAAAGCGGGCCGAGCAGCAGCGGCCCGAGCACGTTGCCCAGCGCGAACGGAAAGATGTAGAGCGCCACGCGGCCTTCCGGCACGCCGTGAAATCGTGTGAGGACGAGCGCGTAGGTAAAGAAGATGGCGTTGTAGAAAAAGGCCTGCGAGATCATCAGCGCCATCGCCACCACGCTGCGGCGCCGGTACCTGTGCAGCAGCACGTGTGCGACCTCGCGCATCGTCGGCGGTGTGCGCCGGCCAGACACTGTTTGGCCTATCGGCAATGGGAGCGGCCCGCATTCCGCTGCCACTTCGCATTCAATGGTGTCGAGGATGCGGCGCGCTTCTTCTTCGCGACCTTGCGCGAGCAACCAACGCGGACTCTCGGGGACGTCACGGCGTACCAGCAGGATGGCGACGGCCAGCACCGCGCCGAGCCCGAAGCCGACTCGCCAGCCCCATACCGGGCCGAGCACGCGCGGGTCCAGCAGCACCAGACTGAGCCCGGCACCGAGCGCTGCACCGACCCAGAAACTTCCGTTGATGGCGAGGTTGACACGTCCCCGCAGACGCGCCGGAATGAGTTCGTCGATGGCCGAGTTGATGGCCGCGTACTCGCCACCGATGCCCAGTCCGGTGACGAAGCGGCAGAGCGCGAAGAAGGCGAAGTCATTCGAGAACGCCGTCGCCAGCGTGCCGATCGTGTAGACCACCAGCGTGACGAGAAACAGCTTCTTGCGGCCGAGCCTGTCGGTGAGCCGGCCGAACAGCAGCGCGCCGACGACCGCACCTGCGATGTAGATGGAGCCCGACCAGCCGATCTCCGTCGCGGTGAGCGCCAGCGTGTCGGCGCGCTCGAGCACCGCTCCGATCGAGCCGACCAGCGTCACTTCGAGCCCGTCGAGCACCCATGCGATACCGAGCGCGATGACCACGCGCCAATGCCAGCGCGACCACGGCAAACGGTCGAGCCGCGCCGGAATGTCGGTCGTAGATACAGATGCAAACACTGCGGCGTTGGCGGTGGGAATGGTCAGCTCGACCGGCCCCGAACGAAAAGCACGTGCAAGCCGGGTCGCTGCTGGCGCGCGAACTCTGTCAGTTGCCGGCCGTTGATGCCCGGCAAACCGACGTCGGTCACCAGCAGATCGATCGGAACCGCAGACTGCAGTATCGGTATGGCCGCAGCACTGTCGACGGCTTCCATGGTGCGGTAGCCGAGGTCTGCCAGCACGTCGACAACCAGCAGCCGAACGGCCGGATCGTCTTCGACCACCATCACGACCTCGCCGCGCCCCTGCGGCAACACTGCAGTCGCCGCTTCTGCAGCCGCTTCCGCTTTTGCTTCTGCGCAGGCGTCGACATGCGCCGGCGGCAAATAGAGCGTCACGCGCGTGCAGTGGCCCAAGCGGTTTTCTATGCGCACATGGCCGCGCGACTGTTGCGCGAAACCGTAGACCATCGACAGTCCGAGCCCGGTTCCCTGGCCGATCGGCTTGATCGTGAAGAAGGGGTCCAACACTTTGGCGAGTACCTCGGGCGGCATGCCGCTACCGGTGTCGGTCACTGAAATGGCGATGCAGTCGCCGGCAACCAGGCCTTCGTGATGCCGCGTTTCGGATTCGCGCAGCGTCGCATGGCTGGTCGACAAGATCAGCGCGCGGGTCGAGTGTCTGGCGCGGCGAGAAGGCGAGGAGCCGCTGGATCAAGGTCGTCAGCGCGCGACGTTGTTGAGCCTCTTTCTGATCGTTGATGTCGGTGTTGGTGCCGATCCAGCGCATCGGCGCAGCGTCGTCGTCTCCAATGCCTTTACGCGCCTCGCTGTCCTGCACCGGATGTGCGCGCACCAGATGCCAGCGGGGGTCGCCGTCGAAGCGGCGAAGCCGAAACTCCACCGTATCGTGTTCTACGTAGCCGCTGGCCTCTGCCCAGTTTTCGGCTACTGGCTTTCCGAAGGCTGCGGGGTGCTTGAAGCCGATGGTCGACGCGTAAGCGTCGTTGTAGAACGCAACCAAATCGAAGCTCCAGAAAAGCACCATCTGCGCATGCGTCGGCAACATCAGCTCTAACGTTGTGCGCAAGGCCTTTGGCCAAGTCGATGCCGCACCCAAAGGCGAGCTATCGGCATCGAGCCCGCGCGCCAGTGCTGCCGCTTCGCTGCCGCCAACCGGCCATTCGAGCAAGGGAGATTCGCGCTTCATAGAAATATTATGGGACGAGCGGACATGCTTTCTTGTCCGGAAAAGTCCCAGCCAAAGAATCCGCGAAGCGTTTGTCCGCGTACAAGAAACGGAACGAACGCCACCGAAACTTCGGATTGCGCCCACCAGCCCCCTCACTGAACTACACCATGGCACCTCGCAGGCAATTTTTATTCACCCTTGGCGCCGGTGCGCTCGGAACGCTTCCTGGCCTGATGCTTACCCCGGTTGCCCGCGCAGCCAAAGCCTACGAGGTCACGCATACAGAGGCGCAATGGAAGGCGATGCTCACGCCGGAGCAATTCCAGGTGCTGCGCCAGGCCGGCACCGAGCGGCCGTATTCCAGCCCGCTAGACAAGGAGAAGCGCACCGGCGTGTTTTCGTGTGCCGGCTGCAAGCTGCCGTTGTTTTCGTCGACCACCAAGTTCGACAGCCGCACCGGTTGGCCCAGCTTCTACAAGCCGATGGACAACGCGGTCCAAAAGACCGCTGACGACAGCCTCGGCATGAGCCGCGACGAGGTTCTGTGCCGGCGCTGCGGCGGCCACTTGGGCCACGTGTTCAACGACGGGCCGCCGCCGACCGGCTTGCGTTACTGCATGAATGGCCTGGCCATGGCGTTCACCGTCCAGACCTGAGCCGCTCGCCTGATGCCAAGTGCCGGACGGTTCCGGTTGGTTTCGGTCAGGTCACGACGTCGCGGTGCAGTCGGATCGCCTCGGCGACCATCGGGCTCAAGGCGGTACTGTCGCCCTTGTCGAAATGGGTTACCAACGCGCGCCGCATGGGCGGCGCCCAGAATCTTTTGAGGTGCAGCGCGATGCCTTCCAGTGCCTCCTCGCGATCGGGCATCGCCTCGAAAAAGGTGCCGATCTGGTTGGCCATGCGCACCAGCGAATCAACGTTCATCGCTGGCTACCGTCAGTAAGTCCAGCTGCACCTTGTGAAACCGGCTGTATTCCTGCTGCCACGCTGACGGCTGCATCACCGGCATGACCTGCACCGCGGTCACCTTGTACTCGGGGCAGTTGGTGGCCCAGTCGGAGTTGTCGGTGGTGATGACGTTGGCCCCCGATTCCGGAAAGTGAAAGGTCGTGTAGACCACGCCTGGCTGCATGCGCTGCGAAACCGTCGCGCGCAGCACAGTTTCCCCGGCGCGGCTCCGGATGCCGACCCAGTCGTCGTTTTTTATGCCGCGCTCTTCGGCATCGTGCGGGTGGATTTCAAGTCTGTCTTCGCTGTGCCACTGGTTGTTGTCCGTGCGGCGAGTCTGCGCGCCGACGTTGTATTGCGACAGGATGCGGCCGGTGGTCAGCAGCAGCGGAAATTTGCGCGTGACCTTCTCGTCCGTTGCCACGTACTGGGTGACGATGAACTTGCCCTTGCCGCGCACGAAGGCGTCGATGTGCATGGTCGGTGTGCCGTCGGGTGCCGCATCGTTGCAGGGCCACTGGATGCTGCCCAATTCATCGAGCCGCTTGTAGCTCACGCCAGCAAAGGTAGGCGTCAGCGCGGCGATCTCGTCCATGATCTCTTCGGGGCTGGCGTAGTTCATCGGGTAGCCCAGTGCCTGCGCCAGCTTCTGCGTCACCTCCCAGTCGGCCAGGCCGGCCTTCGGCGGCATCACCTTGCGGACGCGCGAGATGCGGCGCTCGGCGTTGGTGAAGGTTCCGTCTTTTTCAAGGAACGACGAGCCGGGCAGGAACACGTGCGCGTACTTCGCGGTCTCGTTCAAAAAGAGGTCTTGCACCACCACGCATTCCATCGCCATCATGGCCGCGGCCACGTGCTGCGTGTTGGGGTCCGACTGCACGATGTCCTCGCCTTCGCAGTACAGCCCCTTGAAGCTGCCGCCCAGCGCCGCATCGAACATGTTGGGAATGCGCAAGCCCGGCTCCGGGCTGATCTCCACGCCCCAGGCCGCCTCGAACGATGCGCGCGTGGTGCTGTCGGACACGTGTCGGTAGCCCGGCAGCTCGTGCGGGAACGAGCCCATGTCGCAAGCGCCCTGCACGTTGTTCTGGCCGCGCAGCGGGTTGATGCCGACACCCTCGCGGCCGACGTTGCCGGTTGCCATCGCGAGGTTGGCGATACCCATCACCATGGTCGAGCCCTGGCTGTGTTCGGTCACGCCAAGGCCGTAGTAGATGGCGCCGTTTTCTGCATTCGCGTAGAGGCGCGTCGCGGCGCGAAGGTCTGCCGCCGGCACGCCGGTCGCTGCTTCCATCGCCTCGGGCGAGTTCTCGGCACGCGCCACGAATTCGCGCCATTCGCCGAACGATTTCGCATCGCAACGTTCGGCCACGAAGTCTTCGGCAACCAGCCCTTCGGTAACCACCACGTGCGCCATCGCAGTGATCACCGCCACGTTGGTGCCGGGCTTCAGCTGCAAGTGGTGATCGGCCTGAACATGCGGCGAGCGCACGATGTCGATGCGGCGCGGATCGATCACGATCAGCCTGGCGCCAGCCACGGCCGCGCTGCCGCGCAGCCGCTTCTTCATTCGCGAGGCGAACACCGGATGGCCGTCGGTCGGGTTGGCGCCGATGACGACGATCACGTCGGCCTTCTCGACGGATTTGAAGGTCTGCGTACCGGCCGACGTGCCGAGCGTCTGGCCCAGCCCGTAGCCGGTCGGCGAGTGGCACACGCGAGCGCAGGTGTCGACGTTGTTGTTGCCGAAGGCGGTGCGCACCAGCTTTTGCACCAGGTAGGTTTCTTCGTTGGTGCAGCGAGAAGAGGTGATGCCGCCGATCGAATCGCGTCCGTACTTGGCCTGCAGCCGCTTGAACTCGCTGGCCGCGTGGTGCACCGCGACATCCCAGCTCACCTCCTGCCACGGGTCGGTGATCTTCTCGCGGATCATCGGCTTCAACATGCGGTCTTGATGCGTGGCGTAGCCCCAGGCGAAGCGGCCCTTGACACACGAGTGGCCTTCGTTGGCTTTGCCGTCTTTCCACGGCGTCATGCGCACGACCTCGTTGCCCTTCATCTCGGCCTTGAAGCCGCAACCCACGCCACAGTAGGCGCAGGTGGTGATGACGCTGTGCTCCGGCTGGCCGAGCCAGATGACCGACTTCTCCTGCAGCGTGGCGGTCGGACAGGCCGACACGCAGGCGCCGCAGCTCACGCATTCCGATTCCATGAAAGGCTCGTCTTGCCCCGGTGACACGCGCGACTCGAAACCGCGACCGCTGATCGTCAGCGCGAAGGTGCCTTGTGTTTCTTCGCAAGCGCGCACACAGCGGTTGCACACGATGCACTTGGCCGGGTCATAGGTGAAGTAGGGGTTCGACTTGTCCTTCTTCGCCTTCAGGTGGTTGGCGCCGTCCAAGCCGTAGCGCACGTTGCGCAGGCCAGTGACGCCCGCCATGTCCTGCAGTTCGCAGTCGCCGTTGGCCGCGCAGGTGAGGCAGTCGAGCGGGTGGTCGGAGATGTAGAGCTCCATCACGCCCTTGCGCAATTGCTGCAGCTTGGGCGTTTGCGTGCGCACCTTCATGCCGGCTTCGGCCGGGGTGGTGCACGAGGCCGGATAACCCTTGCGGCCATCGATCTCGACCAGGCACAGCCGGCACGAACCAAAGGGTTCCAGGCTGTCTGTGGCACACAGCTTGGGCACCTGGATGCCGGCGTCGACGGCGGCGCGCATGAGCGACGTGCCGGCCGGCACAGTTACTTCGTTGCCGTCGATTTCGAGCGTGACCTCTCGCGGCGATTCACGTCGGGGCGTGCCGTAGTCTGTGTCTTTGTGGGTGTCCAGCATGGGTTTGTCCAGTGACTGCGTTTTGCGGCTTCAGGCCCGTTCAGGCCGGTTCATGCGGGTAACGGCGCAACGGGTTCGACCGCGGCGATGCCGAAGTCCTGCGGAAAATGATCGAGCGCCGACAGCACTGGGAAGGGCGTCATGCCGCCCATCGCGCAGAGCGAGCCGTGGACCATGGTGTCGCACAGGTCGCGCAACAACTCGACTTGTATGACTCGCTCGTCCTCGTTCTTGTTCGCGCAGATCTTGTCGATCACCTCGACGCCGCGGGTCGAGCCGATGCGGCAGGGCGTGCACTTGCCGCACGACTCGATGGCGCAGAACTCCATCGCGTAGCGCGCCAGCTTAGACAGGTCGGCCGTGTCGTCGTGAACCACGATGCCGCCATGCCCGACCGTACCGCCGGCCGCCGCATACGCCTCGTAGTCGAGCGGCAAGTCCCACTTCGATTCAGGCAGATAGGCGCCGAGCGGCCCTCCGACCTGCACCGCCTTGATCGGCCGGCCGGACGCCGAGCCGCCACCGTAGTCGTAGAGCAGTTCGCGCAGCGTCACGCCGAAGGCCTTTTCGACAAGCCCACCATGCTTGATGTTGCCGGCCAGTTGGATCGGCAAGGTGCCGCGGGAGCGTCCGACGCCGAAGTCGCGGTAGAACGTCGCGCCCCGCGCCAGGATCGCCGGCACGCTGGCCAGCGTAATGACGTTGTTGATAAGCGTCGGCTTGCCGAAGAGGCCGGTGATCGCTGGCAACGGCGGCTTGGCGCGCACGATGCCACGCTTGCCTTCGAGGCTTTCGAGCAAGGCGGTTTCTTCGCCGCAGACGTACGAGCCCGCACCCTTTCGCACTTCGAGCGAAAAGCTGTTGCCTGAACCAAGGATGTCAGTGCTGAGAAATCCGGCGGCGGTGGCGAGAGCGATTGCCTCGTTCATCGTCGCGATCGCGTGCGGGTACTCGGAGCGGACATAGACATAGCCCATGGTCGCGCCGGTCGCGATGGCCGCGATCGTCATGCCTTCTATCAGCATGAAGGGGTCGCCTTCCATCGTCATGCGGTCGGAGAAGGTGCCCGAATCGCCTTCGTCCGCATTGCAGACGATGTACTTTTGCGCGGCCTGCGTGGCGAGCACGGTCTTCCACTTGATGCCGGCCGGAAAGGCGGCGCCACCGCGCCCGCGCAGGCCGGAGTCGAGCACCTGCTGCACGACGTCGGCGGGCGTAAGGGTCAACGCGCGGCGCAGGCCGGCATAACCTTCATGCGCTTCGTAGTCAGCTAGTGAGAGTGGGTCGGTGATGCCCATCCGCGCGAAGGTCAAGCGCTCCTGATTTTTGAGGTACGGAATGCTTTCGGTCAGACCGAGGTGCAGCGGATGAGGCGCACCCGACGTACCCGCCGTGCTGACGAAGCCCGCATCGAACATGCCTGCGACGTCGCCAGGCGTTACCGGCCCGTACGCGACGCGCCCGGCGAGCGTCGCCACCTCGACCAGTGGTTCGAGCCACATGAGGCCGCGGGATCCGTTGCGCACGATGTGGACCTCGAGACCGCGCGAGCGTGCTTCGTCGGCAATGCGACGCGCTACGCGGTCGGCACCGACGGCGAGTGCGGCAGCATCGCGTGGCACGTAAAGGGTGACGGCACTCATGCGGTCATCCCGGTCGGCTCGGTTACTGCCGCGATCAATGCATCGAAGGCGCGCGGCGTCATGCGCGCATGCAACTCGCCATCGAGCATCAAGGCCGGCGACGAGGCGCAGAGACCGAGGCAGTAGACAGGTTCGAGCGTGAAGGCGTTGTCCCTCGAAGCGCCGTGTGTCGAACAACCAAGCCGCAGTTCCGCGTGCGCCATCAACGCGTCGGCACCCATCGACTGACAGGCTTCGGCGCGACAGATCTGCACCGTATGCAGCGCAGCCGGCGCGCTCCTGAAGTGGTGGTAATAAGTGACGACGCCGTGGACTTCGGCGCGGGACAGGTTCAGCGCTTCGGCGAGGTTGGGCACCTGCTCGGCAGGAACGTAACCGAGCGTGTCCTGTACCTCGTGGAGGATCGGCAGCAGCGCCCCGGCTTCGCCTGCGCGGCGCTTGAGCACATCGCGTACCGCATTAGCCGCTTCGACCTGTGGCGCAGCCCGGGCCGAGAGTAGCGATGAAGGTGGGGCCAGTGAAGTCATCATGTCCCGTCGTTCTTGTGTTCGTGCAGCACGCCGTGAGCGTGTGCGTCATGTGATCAAAGTTTCGACCTTCGACGCCAGGCGGTCCAATTCATTTGGAAAATGGACCGATGCATTCGTGAAATCAGGGTTTTCCAGTCTTCGGACTGGAAGTCCGCTCGGCGACAGAGCGACAATTACGCATCTTCACCAAGGAATCACGCGCATGGGCACGACGACGGAACCGACGATCATCTACACGCTGACCGACGAGGCGCCGGCGCTGGCGACGGCGGCGTTTTTGCCGATCGTTCGCGCATTCACCGCGCCGGCTGGCATCACGGTCACCACCAGCGACATTTCGGTGGCGGCCCGCGTTCTGGGCGAGTTCCCGGAGTTTCTGACCGAAGCCCAGCGCCGGCCCGACAACCTGGCAGAACTCGGCCGGCTCACGCTGCTGCCCGACACCAACATCATCAAGCTGCCGAACATCAGCGCATCGGTATCGCAGCTTCAGGCCTGCATCAAGGAACTGCAGGGCAAGGGCTATGCATTGCCCGACTATCCGGAAGATCCGAAGACCGACCAAGACAAGGCGATTCGCGCGCGCTACGGCAAGTGCACCGGCAGCGCGGTCAACCCGGTGCTGCGTGAAGGCAACTCCGACCGCCGCGCGCCGCTGGCCGTCAAGAACTACGCCCGCAAGCATCCGCACAGCATGGCCGACTGGAGTCAGGCTTCACGCTCGCATGTGTCGCACATGCACCGCGGCGACTTCTATCACGGCGAAAAGTCGATGACGCTCGACAAGGCGCGCGACGTGAAGATGGAACTCACCACTGCGGCCGGCAAGACCATCGTGCTGAAGTCCAAGGTGTCGCTGAAAGACGGCGAGATCATCGACAGCATGTTCATGAGCAAGAAGGAATTGATCGCCTTCTACGAAAAGGAGATCGAAGACGCGCACAAGACCGGCGTGATGTTCTCGCTGCACGTCAAGGCAACCATGATGAAGGTGTCGCACCCCATCGTGTTCGGCCACTGCGTTCGCATCTTTTACAAGGATGCATTCGAGAAGCACGCCAAGCTGTTCGAGGAACTGGGCGTCAACGTCAACAACGGCATGGTCAACCTCTACGACAAGCTCGAGACGCTGCCGTCGTCGCAGCGCGAACAGGTCATCAAGGACCTGCATGCCTGCCACGAGCATCGGCCCGAGCTGGCGATGGTCGACTCGGCCAAGGGCATCACCAACTTTCATTCGCCCAACGACATCATCGTGGACGCGTCGATGCCCGCGATGATCCGCAACGGCGGCAAGATGTGGGGCGCCGATGGTCGCCTGAAGGACGTGAAGGCCGTGATGCCCGAGTCGACCTTCGCCCGCATCTACCAGGAGATCATCAATTTCTGCAAGTGGAACGGTAACTTCGACCCGAAGACGATGGGCACCGTGCCCAACGTCGGCCTGATGGCCCAGCAGGCCGAGGAATACGGCTCGCACGACAAGACCTTCGAGATGCCGGACGATGGCGTCGCGAACATTGTCGACCTTGCCACCGGCGAAGTGCTGTTGAGCCAGAACGTGGAGAAGGGCGACATCTGGCGCATGTGCCAGGTCAAGGACGCGCCGATCCGCGACTGGGTGAAGCTGGCCGTCACGCGCGCCCGCAATTCGGGAACGCCCGCCGTGTTCTGGCTCGACCCGTATCGCCCGCATGAAAACGAAGTCATCAAGAAGGTCAAGCTCTACCTAAAGGACCACGACACCACGGGCCTCGACATCCGAATCATGTCGCAAGTGCGCGCGATGCGGTACACGCTGGAGCGCGTGATCCGCGGGCTCGACACCATCTCGGTCACCGGCAATATCCTGCGCGACTACCTGACCGACTTGTTCCCGATCATGGAGCTGGGCACCAGTGCCAAGATGCTGTCGATCGTGCCGCTGATGGCCGGCGGCGGCATGTACGAGACCGGCGCGGGCGGCTCGGCCCCCAAGCACGTGCAGCAACTGGTCGAAGAGAACCACCTGCGCTGGGATTCGCTCGGCGAGTTCCTGGCGCTGGCCGTGTCGCTCGAAGACCTGGGCCTGAAGACCGGCAACAAGCAGGCCGTTATCCTCGCAAGGACGCTGGACGTTGCGACCGGCAAGCTGCTGGACAACAACAAGAACCCGTCGCCCAAGACCGGCCAACTCGACAACCGCGGCAGCCAGTTCTACCTGGCGATGTACTGGGCACAAGAGCTCGCTGCTCAGACCGACGACAAGCACTTGCAGTCGCGCTTTACCGCGTTGGCCAAGAGCCTGACCGACGGCGAGACGAAGATCGTCGACGAGCTTGCAGCGGTGCAAGGCAGGCCGGCGGACATCGGCGGCTACTACCTGGCGGATGCCAAGAAGTGCGACGCTGTGATGCGGCCGAGCGCAACGCTCAACGCCGCGTTGGCGTCAGCGTAAGGCTAGGTACCGAGCGCAGCGACGATTTTCTTACCCTGCGGTGCCGGTGAACGGCAGATGCCCGGCGCTTTAGTTCGGGACCGCAGGGAAGTCCGCTCCGAGTGTCGTGGGCTCCCGTTTGTCGAAGTCGCCACGCACCCGGGCGCGAGAATCAGTTTGGCCAGTTCGCGGCCAAAGCCGGTCTAGCAGCCGGTGATCAGCATCATCATTTGTGCGCTTGCTGCACCGTCGACATATCGATGACGAAGCGGTATTTGACGTCGTTCCTGAGCATCCGCTCATAAGCTTCATTGATCTGCGACATCTTGATGACTTCGATGTCCGAGACGATGTTGTGCTTGGCGCAAAAGTCCAGCATCTCCTGCGTCTCCGGAATGCCGCCGATCATCGAGCCCGCAATGCTGCGGCGCTTGGTGATCAGGCCGAAGACGCCGGGGGATGGATGCGGCGTGCTCGGCGCGCCGACCAGCGTCATGGTGCCGTCCATCTTGAGCAGCGCGAGGAAGGGGTCGAGGTCGTGCGACGCGGCCACGGTGTTGAGGATGAAGTCGAAGCTGTTTTTGTGCGCCTTCATTTCGTCGGCGTTCTTCGAGACCACGACTTCTTTGGCGCCGAGCCGCAGTGCGTCGGCCGACTTGCCTGGCGATGTGGTGAAGAGCACCACATGGGCTCCCAGTGCCGCGGCGATCTTCACGCCCATGTGGCCGAGGCCGCCCAATCCGACGATGCCGACCTTGTGGCCCGGCCCGACTTTCCAATGTCGCAGCGGCGAGTAGGTCGTGATGCCTGCGCAAAGCAGAGGCGCCACGGCGGCCAGGTCTTTTTCGTCGTGGCTGACCTTGAGCACGAATTTTTCAAATACCACGATATGGTCGGAATAGCCGCCCAAGGTGTTCGCACGCGAAACCTGTTCCTGGCTGTTGTAGGTGCCGGTCATGCCGTTGTCGCAATACTGTTCGAGGCCGTCGGCGCAGGGCTGGCAATGCTGGCAGCTGTCGACCATGCAACCCACGCCGACGATGTCGCCGACCTTGAACTTGGACACATCGCCGCCAATCGCGGTCACGCGCCCGACGATTTCATGGCCTGGCACGCACGGGAACACGGCTGGGCCCCATTCGCTCTTTGCGGTGTGCAGGTCCGAGTGGCATACGCCGCAATGGAGGATGTCGATCGCGACATCGCGTGCGGTGGGCGTGCGGCGCTCGAAGGTGAAGGGGGCGAGCGGGGTGGTGGCGGACTGAGCCGCGTAAGCATGGGTGAGGGTCATAAAGTGTCTGGAATCAGGTCTGCATGAAGTTGGCAGGGATTGGTAGCGCGTTTTGCATCTTGTCTCCCATCATCTCCCGCAACGTCGCTTCGATCATGTGGGACATGGCGTCGAGCGCGAGGTCATTGGCCGCAATGCCGAAGGGCTCTTCAATCTCGGCTGCGAGCGCTTCGAGCGCGAAGAAGGTGTACGAAATAAAGGCCACGATCACCGGTGTCATGGGGCCGATCGAATCGATCAGGCCAAAAGGCAACAGCACGCAGTAGAGATAGATAGTGCGATGGATGATTACCGCGTAGGTGAATGGGATGGGCGTGCCGGCAATGCGCTCGCAGCCACCCAGCGCTTCGCTGAGGTGACCGAGCGGCAACTCCATCGCCTGCACCAGCGCGGGCGCGAGTCGACCGGCTTGTCGTTGGTCGCGCAGCCATTCACCCGCCATCAGCAGCAGCACAGCAGGCTTGAATTGCGCGGTCGAGAGCCGGTCGCATTCGAGCGGCGACAGCAGCCGTGCCAGGTCCGCCGTTGGATCGGTGCCGCGCAGCTGGTGCCGTAACGCGTGCACGAATGCGATCAGCCGTTGCGTCAACTCCGAGGCACGGGCGGGTTCGTCGGCCAGCGTGAGCGCTTGCCGCACCAGCGAGCGCGTCTCGTTCAGCAGCGTGCCCCACAGCGTTCGCGCTTCCCAATACCGCGCATAGCTCGTGCTGTTTCTGAAGCCAAGAAAGATGGCCAGCGTCAGGCCGATGAGCGAAAACGGAACGAAGTTGAGAGGAATCTTCCATTGAAATACGCGGCCATGAAGCAGCGTGATGACGATCGCAAAAAACGTGGTCGCCAGCAGTTGCGGTGCGATGTCGGGCAGCACCGATCCGCGCAAGACGAACAACATGCGCAGCCAGTGGGGTCGGGGTCGGACGATCATTTGCTCAAGGGCGAAAAGCACTCATTCTGAGGGCACCGCATGACGCCGGCCGGTGATGCTGCTGCCAGCGAAGTCAGTCGAGCGCGAGCGCAGCGATGGATGCTTTGCCCATCGCGATCAACGCGCCGCACACAAGTCAGCCGCGAAGGATGCTCGGAATATTCGATGGGCGCATGTCAAGAAGCGCCGGTGGTGTCGATGAGCGGCATTCGAGGTGAACCCGGCGCCACGATCCGTCCGTTGTCGATATGAACAACCGATTGCGCCAGTACCTCGACGTCTTGCGGGTCGTGCGTGACCAACAACGTCGGCACCTGCACGCGGTCGAGCATTTCGGCCAGCTCGCGGCGCAAGCGTAGGCGCAGGGGCGCGTCGAGTGCCGACAAAGGCTCGTCGAGCAGCAGCAACTGCGGTTTGCCCGCCAGCGCGCGGGCCAGCGCCACGCGCTGCCGTTGGCCGCCGGACAGATGCCGCGGCATCGCATCGCGCAGCCGCGCCAGATCGAACTGCTGCATCAGCGCGTCTATGCGCGCCTGCTGCGCGTCGTCGGGCCGTTGACCGAGGCGGTGCACGCCGAACATCAGGTTTTGCGCGACGGTCATGTGCGGAAACAGTGCGTAGTCCTGAAACACCATGCCGACGCAGCGCGCGCGCGCCGGCAAATCGATGCCTAGGCGAGTGTCTAGCAGCGAATGCGCGCCGATGCGAACATGACCGCTTACTGAAGGCGCGAGACCGGCGATAGCCAGCAAGACCGTCGATTTACCCGAGCCCGACGCGCCCATCAAAGCGGTGCGTTGTGCAGTCGCGGTGAAGCGGGCGTGCAGCTCGAAGATGCGTTCAGGCGACCGCAGCGTGAGCTGCACGTCGACGTCGAGCGCCACAGCAATTGAGGCGGGTGAGGCAGTCATGTCAATGCCGCGCCTGCAGCAAGCGGCTCGACACCACGAGCACGCTGATGCATACGACCGAAATCACCAGCGTCAGCCACAACGCGAGCTGGTCATTGCCTGCCTGCACTGCTTCGTACACGGCGATCGACAGCGTCTGCGTCTTGCCTGGCAGGTTGCCGGCGATCATCAGCGTGGCGCCGAACTCGCCCATCGCGCGCGCGAAGGTGAGCATCAGTCCGGCTGCAATGCCGCGCACCGCCAACGGCAGCGCGACGCGCACGAAGACTTCGAACTCGCCCGCGCCGAGTGTGCGTGCCGCGTTGGCGAAGCGGCCATCCACCTCCTCGAATGCCGCGCGCGCACCCTTGTAGACCAGCGGAAACGACACGACCGATGCAGCGATCACCGCGCCCTGCCAGGTAAAGATGAGGTTGATGCCGAACCAGCGGTCGAGGTACTGCCCAAAGACGCCGTTGCGGCCGATGAGCACGATCAGGTAGTAGCCGACGACCGTGGGCGGCAGCACCATCGGCAGCATCAACACAGCGTCGACGACGTTGCTGCCGGCAAAGCGGCGGCGCGACATCCACCAGCCGAGCGCGATGCCCACCCCGCCCGCGATGAGGGTGGCGATGAGTGCGACCTTGAGAGTCAGCCAGAGTGGCGTGAGCACGGGCTCAGGGCTTCGAGAAACCGAAGCGCTGCAGGATGGATTGCCCCGGTGCGCTGACCACGTAGGCGATGAATTTGCCGGCCAGCGCAGGTTGCTTGCTCGTCGCGATTTGCGCTATGGGATAGCTCACTGGCGTGGTGGTCGGTACCGTCAGCGCGATGCGGGTCTTGTCGGGCTCGATCAGGGCGTCGGTGCGGTACACGAAGCCTGCATCGACCTCGCCGCGCGCTACGTAGTTGAGCACCTGCCGCACGCTTTCGCCATAGATCCACTTGGGTTGCAGTGCAGCGGTGAGCCCCGCCTTTTCAATCGCCTCGGTGGTGTAGCGGCCGACCGGCACGGTGGCTGGCGTGCCGGTGGACACACGTCGGTAAATTGCGCCGCTCAGGTCGGCAAGCTGCTTCGGCATTTCTTTGGCGGTCGACTGCACGATGAGCACCAGCGTGTTGGCGGTGAAGTCGACGCGCGTTGGCGTGGCCAGCAGGTTGGCGGTGGCTGCCTTGTTCATCGTTTCCTGGTCGGCCGATGCGAACACGTCGACCGGCGCGCCTTGCTGGATCTGCGCCAGCAACGGGCCCGATGCCGCGAAGTTGAAGATGACCTTTGCTCCCGGTGTGCTCTGCTCGAAAGCTTGGCCGACGGCCTGGAAAGCGTTGGTCAAGCTGGCCGCGGCCGAGACGACGAGTTCTTGCGCCTGCGCTGCGGCGCTGCCTATGAGGAGTGCTGCTAGCACGGCGGTTGCCCGGAGCAGGTTCGGCGGCCGTTTCGACAGGTGATTGCTCACCTGGCGGGTTGTCGTCGTCATCGAAATGCTCCTCGGGATCGCTATTCCTATATGGGATAGCGATCATAGCAACGCCGACAGCCCCGCCCCACGTTAAAAAGTATCTAGTCACTCGCGTGTCGGCGAGCGTCGAGGTCGATACCCGTGCCTCCCAATTCGGCCGCGTTGGACGGAGTTGCCCGGATCGCATTCAAAATAGTGCAACTTCAAACAACTCGAAACCGGATCGACATTCATGACAGATACCACTGCCGCTGCCGCACAAAAACCGACCTTGCCCGACCATCTGTCCATAGATCCGCGCAGCCCGCACCACGTTGCGGCCGTCTTCGATCACGACATCGGTATTCGCTTCAACGACAAGGATCGGGTCGACGTAGAGGAGTACTGCGTCAGCGAAGGCTGGATCAAAGTGCCCGCAGGCAAGGCGCTCGACCGCAAGGGCAAGCCGCTGCTGATCAAGCTCAAGGGTAAGGTCGAAGCGTTCTACAGAGAAGCCTGACGTCAGCGCCTAGCTTGGGGCCTGCCTCAGCGATTCGGGTTGTTCGGCGCCCGGTCGTAGCGGTTCGGAATACCGTCGCCATCGCGGTCGCGGTCAGCGCGATTCGGAACGCCGTCGCGATCGCGATCGCGATCGCCATACGCGCGCGGCGGCGGTGGCTGGCGGCCCTGGTCGTACGGCACGGCGATGCAGGCTGCGAGCATTGATGAGGCCGCGAGCACCAACAAAAGCTTTTTCATACCGATATCCTTGTTCAAAAATTCAAAGTGCCTTGTGCAAGCCGTTGGTGCAACCTGTCTCGATCCTGATTTGAAGTAGGCCGGGACGAGGGCGAAACATAGGGAACTGACAAGACGTGCTGCTCGACCGCCAGCACAATCTCCTCATGAAGACCCTTCGATTTACCGATGCTCTGGGGCACAGCCAGAGCGACAAACGCATCGACATCCTGCGCGGCATCGGGCGCAGCGGCAGCATTTCGCAAGCTGCACGCGATGCGTCTGTCAGCTACAAGGCCGCGTGGCAGGCGATAGACACGTTGACCAATCTGGCAGGCGTGCAATTGGTGGAGCGAGCCGTCGGCGGTGCGGGTGGCGGCGGTGCATCGCTCACTCCACAGGGCGCGCAGTTGCTGGAATTATCCGAGGCGCTGGACGTGGCGCGCATGGCAGTACAGCAGCGCTGGCGCGTGTCGTCAGGCGATGGCGCCATCGCAGGCATCGATGCCGATCGCGTGGCCGAGTTAGGTTCGAGCAGGCTCGCCCTGCGCACCAGCATGCGCAACCAACTGCCTGCCATGGTCGCGGCCATCGACACCACCGGCGTGATCTCGCGCTTGGTCTTGCAGTTGGGTGACGATGCCACTGTCACCGCGCGCATCACGCGAGAAAGCACAGAGTTGTTAGGGCTGGTTGTCGGGATGCATGTCGTTGCGCTGTGCAAGGCGACGGCGATCAGGGTTCGACGAGCCGACGATGCCGCGGTGTCTGAAAAAACCACGAACCGCATCGATGGCAAGATCACTTCGGTCGAACGCGGCGAAGCGGGCGACGAGGTTTCGTTGGTCCTTGCCGGCGGTGTGCGGTTGGTCGGTTTTGCCAAAGCGGGCAGCGGCCTGCGCGTGCGCGGTCGGGCCATTGCGGAGATCGACGAGGCAGCGGTGGTCGTCGCGCTGCCGGTTTAAGGTTCGCCAGGGCTCGCGCCAACAATCGACTTCGCAGTCATCCCGGTAGCGGTTGCGAAGGCACCACCGAACGCTTCAAAATCTTTGACAGCGAGTTCGATCGGAAGTGACGGGTCGGCTCGGTATTGCATCAACGCTTTTGCTGCGAGCAGAAATTGGTGCCGGGCGCACAAATCGATCCAGCTTTCCTCGGACAGGCGATTACCAAAGACGTGCGCAAGCGTCTGCTCTGAAATGTCGGCAAGGATTCGGCCGCCGTCATGTCCGTCGGGGTAAAACGCAAACCGAATCGACCGGAGATCGAAACGGTGAATGCCTTCGAATGTCATGTGTCTGATATCTCTTGTTGATGTCATTGCACGAAGCAGGGCGCAACTCCAGAGGCATCGCGCGGACTGCGCCGATAAAAAATCTCAGCAATCAAATCAGTATTGGGCATCGCTCGATGCGTGTATGTGCGTTGGCGTACATCCGTTGCTCATTGGCGGTTCAAGCACAACCCTTGCGACACGTGGGACCTTTCGCCTTGGAGGCAGCACGGTTGCAATTGGGGTTTCAAAGGCGCTGAATGATGTGCAAGGACGCAATGAACCGGAGTTCAAAGCGGCTGATGGCGTGACTTCAATCAACCTCTACAAGGAATTATTTTGACGATAGTGAAAGACGTATGTATCGAGCAACTGCAGGTTGGCGACGTGGTGTGCACGGGTTCGACCCGACACGTTGCCGAAGAGTGGCAGACCGTCCGCTCTGTGAAGAGTCCGAGTGATTCGTCGACGACGGTTGGCGTTGGCTTTGGGGGACTGACGATAGAAAGGCAGTCGGGCACCAAGATGCGAGTGCAGATCGGCGAGGACCGTTAACTTGTCGCCGGTCCATTCGTGCAGACCGATCGATGCACGGCGACCTTTGATCGCTAACGAAGCGAGTGACGAGGCAGGCTGATCGTGAAGATGCAGCCTGAGCCCGGGACGTCCCGAACCGTCAACATTCCATGATCAGCTTCGATGCTCTGGCGGGCGATGGACAGCCCGAGTCCCAAACCGCCGCGGCTGTCTTCGTTGGGCTTGAACGGGACGAACATTCCGGCGGCCGCGCCGGGCGGCAATCCTCCGCAATGGTCCTCGACATCGATCAGCACTTGCTCCCCGACTGCGTAGGCCGTCAGCGTCACTGCCGAGTTTTCGTGCGTGAACTTGAACGCGTTTTGCAGCAGGTTGCCCAGCGCCGCATGCAATAGCTCTCGGTTCGCGACGACGGTCAGCACCGGGTCGACGGAAGCCACTTCAAAGACCGAAGATTTCAGGTTGACATCGAGTCGGGCCGCCAGCCCGACTTCGGCAATGAATGATGCAACCGAGAACGTTTGGCGCTGGTCCGACCCTTCGCCCCTGACTTCGGAAGTGGCCCGGCTGATCAGCAGGCCAAGTGTGGAAAGGCTGCGCTTCAGGACTGCGCCAGTTGCGCCACCGATGGCCAGATTGCCTAACTCGAGCGCCCGCATGGCGAGGGTGGCGGTGCCGAGCGAATTGCGCAATTCATGCACCAGAAAGCCTAGCCGTTGCTTTTCGGCTGCGCAATGGTGCGCCGATATTTGCGCATCGCGCTGAACGCTGAACTCGGTCACGGCGTCGGCGATGGCGTTGTCCAGACAGCGATTCAAAGTGCGAAACTCGACCACGGCGAAAGGTGCATCTTGCTCGAATGCCAAGTCCGTGATCGCCTGGCACAGGTCGCCGTAATCGTGAACGACCTGGTCCACCGTGTAACCAAGTTCGAGAAGATCTCTGCCGTGCGCCGTGGCACTCATGCCGATCTCCGACAACTCCAGCGAGTCGCCGCCCGAGGGGCCCGAGATGGCGATGCTTAAGGCGAGTTCGTCTTCTTCCTCCGCAGCAAGCGTTCGGATAAGTTGGTCAAGAAACATCGGCACACCGTGGGCCAGTTGCCTGTCGGTGGCAGCCCGCAGGGGGCGTTGCGCCACCTTGGCCTTGCACCTTGCGACCAGTTCGTCGCGGTTACTCGAAAGAAAGCGGTGCAAGAAGACCTCCATGGCAGAGGGCACAAAAAGGTTGGGGAAGCCAACGAATCGTGCTTTGGGGGCACCGAGGCCACTATAGTGGCTGTGGTTCGCGATCAGTGTGCGGTGCCGCACCTAAGGTCGATTTCTTCAACCCCGCGGCCCGTTTCCCGCGATCTTCCCGCGCCACAGCTTCCGATAAACCGTTGCCCGGCTGATTCCGAGCGTGCGTGCCGCCTCGGCGACGTTACCGCGTGCATCGACCACTGCTTTGCGGATGAGTGCAGTCTCGACGTCGCGCAGACGCGGCCGATGGGCTCCCGCACCAACCGCGTCCGCGCTGGCGTCTATCGCCATCAAGCTGTCGGCGCACTCCTGGCCACGACGCAGTGGCCGCACTCGCATACGAAGGCCCGACCAGAGTGGCACCTCTACCGCATCGCCGCGGCGCGAGGCATCGAACAGCATGTCCAGCGGCAGCGCGAAGAGGTCATTGCAGTGCAGTGTCGCAACCTGTCGCAGCAGCGGCTGATGCAGCATCTGCCGTGCTGCGGCGTTGGCGCCGGTAACTCGGCCTTCGGCATCTATGCACAACAAGCCTTCGCTCGATTCGTTTTCCGTCGATCCGGGCCATGCCAGGTGCAGCAGCAGTTCGCAAGGGTGATGCCTTACCAGCGCGTTCTCTATCCCGCGCGCCGACTGAGACGCCAAATGACGCAGCTCGGGCCGCTCGGCCACCTGTACGCCGGTGAGGTCGAGCATGCCGATGCAGTCGCCCTCCGGCCCGAACAGCGGTGCGCCGGCGCAGCTGTAGACGTTGGTGGCGTCGAAGAAATGTTCGCCGCGATGCAGCCATACCGATTCGTGCTCGGCCAGTGCCGCGCCGATGGCGGTGGTGCCGACCGCGCGCTCCGACAGGTCGATGCCGATGCGCGCGATGTCGCGTGCGTGCCGGGCGGCCGCATCGGTGCCGGCGGGCAGGGCACCCACGTCGACCACGATGCCGTCGACGTCGGTCAGGATCGCGAAATAGCGCGTGTCGACGATGGCACGTGAAAGGCGTTCGATGACGGGCCGAGCCGCCGCTATCAGCGCGTGATGTTGCTCGGCGACGCGCTTTGCGGCGACTTGCGAAACAGCATCGAAAGTAACGAGGTGTTGCGGCCGTTGGCCGGCGTCGATGCAACGCTGCCATGACCGCGTGATCCACGGCTCGATGCGCGCAGCACCGGCCGGCAGGGCACGCGAAAGCGCTTCGCCGTCGATCCAGTGTCGGCGCGCCTCGGCGATAACGATGGAACGCGAGCCATCGGCTGGGAGGGCGCGCGCGGAGTCGACAGCACTGGCGGGGGTGATGGAGGCAGGCATCTGTTTCATTTTGAGAATTTCGCGGCTGCGACGCAAGCGGCTAGGGTTTTGCCTAGGCAAAGGGTAGGGTCTCGCGGCCAAGATGCCACCGCCGGATCAGCCATCACCTTCCTCACGGAGACAGCCAACATGCAGGTTCCCTTCACCGTCAACGGCCGCGCAGTCACAGTCGACGCGCCCCCAAATACGTTCCTCGTGTTCGCGATTCGCGAGCATCTTCACCTCACCGGCACCCATGTCGGATGCGACACCGCGCAGTGCGGCGCCTGTACCGTTCTGGTCAACGGCCGAGCGGTCAAGTCTTGCAACGTGCTGGTGGCTCAGGTGGCAGGCGCCGACATCACGACCATCGAAGGCATCGCCGAAGCCGACGGCACCATGCACCCGATGCAGGCGGCTTTCAAGGAGTGCCACGGCCTGCAGTGCGGCTTTTGTACGCCCGGCATGGTCATGAGCGCCATCGATCTGTGCACTTACCACCCCAAATCGAGCGAGACCGAAATCCGCTCGCTTCTCGACGGCAACATGTGCCGCTGCACTGGCTACCAGAACATCGTGAGGGCCGTGCAAATGGGCGGTGAGGCGATGCTCGCAGGTCCGGTCAAGACAGCCGTAGCGGCATAAGGAGAACACCATGGGCGCACCCGACTTTGCCAACCTGCCGCATATCGGCGAATCGATTCGCCGGAAAGAGGACTACCGTTTTCTGACCGGTGCCGGCAACTACACCGACGACATCAACCTGGCGAACCAGACGCACTGCATCTTCGTGCGGTCGCCGCACGCGCACGCGACCATCAGGTCGATCGACATCGCCGAGGCCATGAAGATGCCCGGCGTGGTGGGCATCTTCAGCGGCAAGGACATCGAGGGGAAAATGGGCGGGCTGCCATGCGGCTGGCTCATCAACAACCCGGACGGCACTCCCATGAAGGAGCCGATGCACCCGATCCTCGCGATCAAGAAGGTGCGCTACGTCGGTGATCACGTCGCCATGGTGGTGGCGGAAACGGTCGAGCAAGCGAAGAATGCGGCCGAGGCCGTAGTGGTCGACTACGACGTGCATAAGGCGCTCGTGAGCGTTGCCGATGCAGCGAAGAAGGCAAGCGGTGTGACCATCCATGATGAGGCACCCGACAACCAGTGCTACAAGTGGACCATCGGGGACAAGGCGGCAGTGGATGCGGCGTTCGTCAACGCAGCGCATGTCACCAAGCTCGATCTGGTCAACAACCGGCTCATCCCGAATCCGATGGAAGCGCGCGTGGCCATTGGCAGCTACAGCCGGGCCACCGAAGATTACGTGCTCTACGTGTCCAACCAAAACCCGCACGTCGAGCGGCTCTTGATGACGGCCTTCGTGCTCGGCTTGCCCGAACACAAGGTTCGCGTCATCGCACCCGACGTCGGCGGCGGCTTCGGCTCAAAGATCTATCTGTACGCTGAAGACGTGTGCCTGACCTGGGCGGCCAAGCAACTCAACCGCAGCATCAAGTGGACGGGGGACCGGTCGGAATGCTTCTTGTCGGACGCGCATGGCCGTGACCACGTGAGTCATGCCGAAATGGCGATGGACAAGGACGGCAAGTTCCTGGCGATGCGGGTGCACACCGACTGCAACCTCGGCGCCTATCTGTCGACCTTCTCGACCGCCGTGCCGACCATCCTGTACGCGACCCTGCTGGCAGGGCAATACAGCACTCCGCAGGTCTATGTCGAAGTCGATTCGTGGTTCACCAACACCGCGCCGGTCGATGCCTACAGAGGTGCGGGTCGACCCGAGGCGACATACCTTGTCGAGCGTCTGGTGACGCGCTGCGCATGGGAAATGAAGCAGAGCCAAAGCGATATCCGGGCGCGCAACTTCATCACCACCTTCCCGTACCAGACGCCGGTCGCGCTGCAGTACGACACGGGCGACTTCCATACCTTGCTGAACAAGGCCAACGAGCTGGCCGACGTTGCGGGTTTCGCTGCCCGGCGTACCGCCAGCGAAGCGCAGGGCAAGCTGCGCGGCATGGGTTACTCCAGCTACATCGAGGCCTGCGGCATCGCACCGTCGAACATCGCCGGCGCCCTCGGCGCGCGTGCAGGCCTGTTCGAATGCGGCGAGATCCGCGTGCACCCGACCGGCAGCGTCACGGTGTTCACCGGTTCGCACAGCCACGGGCAAGGTCACGAAACGACCTTTGCGCAGGTCGTGGCGGCACGCCTGGGTATCCCGGTCGAGAATGTGGACGTGGTGCACGGCGACACCGGCCGCGTGCCCTTCGGCATGGGCACCTACGGCTCGCGTTCGATCTCGGTCGGCGGCGCGGCCATCATGAAGGCGCTCGACAAGATCGAGACCAAGGCCAAGAAGATCGCCGCGCATTTGATGGAGGCGAGTGACGCCGACATCGAGTTCGCCAACGGCGAATTCACGGTCAAGGGCACCGACAAGAAGATCCCCTTCGGCCAGGTGGCGCTCACGGCCTATGTGCCGCACAACTACCCGCTAGACAAGCTGGAGCCGGGGCTGGACGAAACAGCGTTTTACGACCCGACCAATTTCACTTTCCCGGCTGGCACCTATATCTGTGAGGTTGAAATCGACAAGGGAACGGGTGAGGTCAAGGTCGATCGCTTTACCGCTGTAGACGACTTCGGCACCATCATCAACCCGATGATCGTCGAGGGACAAGTGCATGGCGGACTGGTGCAGGGCATCGGCCAGGCGCTGATGGAAAACTGTGTCTATGACAACGAGACCGGCCAACTGCTCACCGGCAGTTTCATGGACTACGCGATGCCACGGGCTGAAGACTTTCCACAGTTCGTGCTGGCCACTCACTCGACGCCGTGTACCCACAACCCCCTTGGCACCAAGGGCTGCGGCGAGGCCGGGGCTATCGGTTCGCCGCCAGCCGTGATCAACGCTGTGCTGGATGCGCTGGCGCCGCTTGGCGTTGTCGACTTCGACATGCCCGCATCACCGCATCGCGTGTGGGAAGCCATGCAAAAAGCCAGCCAGGGCCGCCCGGTCGTCTGACCGCTGTCGTTATTCAAGGAAGAACACCATGTATCCATTCACCCTAGAAAAGCCGACCACCGTGGCCGATGCCGCAAGGCTCTCCAGCGCCGGCGCCAAGCCCTTGGCCGGCGGACAAACGCTGCTGGCGTCCATGAAGCTGCGGCTCTCGGCGCCCGAACAACTCGCCGACCTGAGCGGCATCAAGGAGCTGACCGGCATCAAAAAGGACGGCGCCACGCTCACCATCGGCGCGATGTCGCGGCACCTCGACGTCGCCAATAACGCCGACGTGAAGGCGGCCTATCCAGCGCTTGCCGACCTGGCGTCGCGCATCGGCGACCGGCAGGTGCGTGCCATGGGCACCATCGGCGGGTCGGTTGCCAACAACGATCCGGCGGCGTGCTATCCCAGCGTCGTGCTCGGCTCGGGCGCAACGGTCGTGACCGACAAGCGCGAGATCGCGGCGGACGATTTCTTCCTCGGCATGTTCACCACCGCGCTGGAAGAAGGCGAATTGATCACCGCCTTCCGCTTTCCGGTGCCCAAGCGCGCCTGCTATGAAAAGCTGCGGCAAAAGGCCTCGCACTTTCCGCTGGTCGGCGTCTTCGTCGCGCAGTACGACAGCGGTGTGCGGGTGGCGATCACCGGCGCTGCCAATGGCGTGTTCCGGCACAAAGGCTTGGAAGACGCGTTGAACAAAAGCTTTACAGCCGAAGCTGCAGCCGGCGTGAAGATCGACTCGACCGATCTCAACAGCGACCTGCACGCCACCGCGCCGTACCGTGCCAACCTGATCAGCGTGCTGACGCAGCGGGCCGTGACCAAAGCGCTCGGTTAAGCGCTTCGGGATGACGTTTCCCACCATCGACGCGGTCGTCGAAGGCCTGCGTCTCGCGGGTTACTACGCCGACCGCCGGCTGGCGACGGCAGTGTTCCTCGCGCTCAAATTGCAACGGCCGTTGTTGCTTGAAGGCGAGCCTGGCGTCGGCAAGACCGAACTCGCCAAGGCGCTGTCCAAGGCGTTGCAGCGCGAGTTGCTGCGCCTGCAGTGCTATGACGGGCTCGAGCAGCGCGAGGCGCTTTACGAATGGAACTACGCCGCGCAGCTGCTGCACATGCGCGCGGCTGAGGCGAGCGGTGCAGCGCGCGACGTGGAGGCCGAGGTGTACCAGCCTCACTACCTGATCCGCCGTCCGCTGCTTCAGGCACTGCAGACCCCCGCGCCCGGCGCAGTACTGCTCATCGACGAAGTCGACCGCGCCGACGAACCGTTCGAAGCCTTCCTGCTCGAGTACCTCGGCGAATACCAAGTCAGCATTCCGGAGCTGGGCACCATCCGCGCCGTAGTGCCGCCCATCACGCTGCTCACGAGCAATCGAACGCGTGAACTCAACGATGCGGTCAAGCGTCGCTGCCTTTATCACTGGCTCGACTACCCTGACCGCGACCGTGAACTGGCGATCGTGCGCAGTCAGGTCCCCGAGGCCGGCCAAGCGTTGTCGGCGCAGGTGGCGGCTTTCATGGGAAAGCTTCGCAGCGCGCCGTTCGTCAATGCTTTCCAGCGGGCGCCCGGCATCGCCGAAAGCGTGGAGTGGGCGCGGGCGCTGATTGCGCTCGACACGATCGAACTCGACCCTGAAGTGGTGATCGACACCGCAGGCATTCTGTTCAAGCAGCGCGATGACGTGGCTGCCCTCACGCACACCCTGGCAACCGAACTGCTGCTGCCCGAAAAAGAGCTCACGCCATGACTCCGGGCGGTCGTGCGGGTACGCCAACCGCAGAGAGCACGAGACGCCGGATTCCGCAACTCGGCGATGCGCGCAGCGGCAAGCTCGCCGGCAACATCGTCGCTTTCGGTCGTGCACTGCGTCGTGCCGGGGTGCGAACCGACGCCATGCGCATCGGCCTGGCGACCGAGGCGGTCGGTATGGTCGGCGTCGACGAGCGTGCCGATGTTTGCGCCGCCATGGAAGCCGTCATGGTCAGCCGCGAGCAAGACCGCATGGTGTTCCGCGAACTGTTCGATGCGTGGTTTCGCGACCCCGAACTGGCCAACAAGCTTCTGGCACAGATGCTGCCGAGCGCCGAAGGCAAAGCTGAACCTTCAAAGCGCCGGCCGCGTGTGCGCGAGGCGCTGACCGCGCCGCGCGAACCCACCAAGGCCGCTCAGACTGAACGCGAAGTCGACTTCGACGCGGCCATGACGGCCAGCGACCGCGACCTGCTCAAGCACGCTGACTTCAATGCGCTCGGCGCTTCCGAATATCGCCTGGTCGAGCGACTCGCGCGCGACATTTCTCTGCCTGTGCCCACCGTACTTTCGCGGCGGCTGCGGGTGGCGGGCGGAGCGCGGCAGCATGCACGCATGCACTGGCCCGGTGTGCTGCAAGAGGCCGCGCGCACGGGTGGAGAGATGTTGCGGCTGCCGCGCATGGCACGCCGCGAACAGCTGCTGCCGTTGCTCGTGCTGGTCGACGTGTCGGGCTCGATGGAGCGTTATGCGCGTCTGCTGCTGGCTTTCCTGCATGCTGCGACCCGACGTGCCGGTCGGCGCGACGTGTTCGCTTTCGGAACGCACCTGACCGACCTGACACCAGCCTTTGGACTGGCCGACACCGACGAAATGCTGGGCGCTGCGAGCACTGCGATCGACGACTTCGCGGGCGGCACTCGGCTGGGCGATTCGCTCGTCACCTTGCGCCGCTTGCATGCGCGCCGACTCACGGGCCGCCGTACGCTGGTTCTGGTCATCAGCGACGGTCTCGACACCGGCGAAACCGATGTGCTCGAAAACGAATTGCTCTGGCTCAAGCGACACTCACGGCGCCTCCTGTGGCTCAATCCACTGTTGCGCTTCGAGGGCTACGCCCCGCTGGCGCGCGGGGCGACGGTGCTGCACCGCCACGCGGATGCGATGCTGGCGGTCCACAATCTCGGCGCGCTCGAGGAACTGGCCGGCAGCCTCGCCACACTCATGCGTTCGGGCCGATAGCGTCCGATTGCGAACAACAAAAGGGAATCACTATGGAAATGCTTGGCAACCGGCACCTCGGTATCACGCAGCAACAGGCCTGGGAAGCGCTCAATGACCCGGAAACATTGAAAAAATGCATTCCGGGCTGCGACAAGTTCGAGCTGACCGATGACAACACCTACAGCGTGGCATTGGCCCTCAAGATTGGCCCGGTGTCGGCCAAGTTTCAGGGCAAGGTCATGCTGTCTGACATCGTTGCACCCGATGGCTACAAGCTGACTTTCGAAGGGCAGGGCGGCGTGGCCGGCTTTGCCAAGGGCGCGTCGAGCGTCACTCTTCGGCCGTTGCCGAGCGCCGATGTGAGCGGAGCCGAGGGGGTCGCGTCCGTTGAAGCGCTGCCCGGCTGCGAACTCGCGTACACCGTGCAGGCCACGGTCGGCGGCAAGATCGCGCAGCTGGGCCAGCGGCTGATCGATGGTGCTGCCAAGTCGACGGCCGATGATTTTTTCAAGCGCTTCGAAGCCGAGATGCAAAGCCGCTACGGCCCACCGCCCGCTGCACAGGCTGAAGACGGCAGCACGACGGCACCCGCCGAAAAGACAGGCGCGATGGCCGGCTTCATGAAGAAGATCGGGCTCGGCAAGAAGGCTGGCAAAGACGCAGTGGATGCTGCCGAAGACGCTCCGAAGATTGCCCAGGAAGGCGCGCCCGACAGCGCGCCCTGATCGCGGGCCGGCACGCACCTGTCATGGAAAACCTCGACGTCATGGTGCTTCGCACGTTGCTCGACTGGCGGCGTGCCGGAAAGCGCGCGCTGCTCACGACGGTCGTGCGCACGTGGGGCTCGTCGCCCCGGCCGGTCGGCTCCATCATGGCGCTGGCCGACGATGGCGCGGTGGTCGGTTCGGTATCGGGCGGCTGCATCGAAGACGACCTGATCGCGCGCTATAGCCGCTCGCACGGGGCGGCCGAAGAAATCCCCAGCGGCGCGCCGTCGCTCGTCAAATACGGCATCACGGCCGACGAGGCGCATCGCTTCGGCTTGCCGTGTGGCGGCACGCTCGAGCTGCTGCTGGAGTACGACCCTGAAGTCGCGTCGCTCGAAGCGCTCGTCGCTGCACTCGAATCGGGCAAGCTGATGCAGCGCACCGTTTCGCTCGCAGACGGCGCGGTGCGACTGGCCGAGGCCACGTCGCCGGACGCACTCACGGTCGACGACAAGAAGCTGGTCAACACTTTCGGCCCCGAGTACCGCATGCTGTTGATCGGCGCTGGCCAGCTCGCGGAATACCTAGCGACTATGGCCAAGTTCAGCGGCTTTGCGGTAACGCTGTGCGACCCGCGCATCGAGTACCGGTCGTCGTGGTCGGTGCCGGGCGTCGCCATCACGACCGAGATGCCCGACGACGCGGTGACCGCCTTCAAACCCGACCGCCGCAGCTGCGTCGTCGCTCTCACGCACGACCCCAAGCTCGATGATCTGGCGCTGCTCGAAGCACTGGAGAGCGATGCGTTCTATGTAGGCGCCATCGGGTCGCGCCGTAACGCCGAGGCGCGTCGCAGCCGGATGATCGAGCACTTCGATCAGACAGCAGAGTCGCTCGCACGCCTGCGCGGCCCCATCGGCATCTATATCGGCAGTAAGACGCCGCCAGAGATCGCGGTGAGCGTCATGGCCGAGATCCTCGCGGTGAAGAACGCGGTCACGCTGCCGCGTGAGACCGACGTGGCACTGGCGAAGGCCTTGCACGGCGACTGACCTGGTCCGTCGTCCACGCCCTGCCGGGCCACACTTCGCGCATGGCCATGGACGACAGCGATCGCAAACTGGTTGCATTACTGCGTAAGGACGCTCGCCTGACGGCCGCGGCGCTGGCCGCCAAACTCGACGTGTCGCGCAACGCAAACGTCCAGTGCTGCCGCTGGCACAAGCCAGTCTTGACGGCGAGGAGAGCACGCCGAGACTGTTCTTGCAGACCTCTGACCTATTTAAGTGTCATTTTTAGATTCGCGTAAGTGCTGCAGCGCGTCACCGTTTTTCATCGGCTTGCCACGCTTGGTAGCCCTTTTTTGTGCCGCTTCGCGCTGTGCGCTTGCACCCAGTGCCGCAGCCACACCGTTGGCATCATCAAGCCATAACAACGCATCGACATACAACATGAAGTGGCTAAGGTAGCTCGGCGACAGATCGCGCATCGACTTGAGTGCCTGGTGAACGAGATGGTGCGAGTTCAGGGGGCCGGGGTTGTCCGGCACCGTCGCGTGCGACTGGGATAAGTGGCGCTCGGCGCTGAGCCGCGACCATGTGCTTCTGAAGTACTTGAGCGTGCTGGTCATCGTGCCAGCACCGGTACGACCGTCCGAGCCTGTCAAGCCTGTCAAGCCTGTCAAGCCCGGCAGCATCGAGGTTACTTGCGACGTGACGGCGCCATCGTGGCTCCCCTCTGCCGTAGCTGCCATAGCTTTGGCAAGTCGCGCGCTTTCGACTTCCTCCCCATAGACCGCCAGCAGCTGCGCCAGCCTATCGTCAAGGACGCGGCGCGTTGCCCCTTGGTGCACGAGAGCCCGCCGCGCCAGCGCCTCAATGAAACAAAAGCGCACCGGATCATGGCGGTGATCGCCACGCTCGCGCCAGGCGTGGAGCGTCGCGCCGTGGTCGGTGCCGGCTTCGCTCATGGCGATCTCGCTACTCACTGACCTTCGCGGTCCCTGTCGGCGGATTGTTGGCATTCGATGGCCTCGGCGTCGGTGCCATTTCCACGCGCCGGTTGCGCGAGCGGCCATCCGCATCGGCGTTCGACGCTACGGCTTGCTCGGCACCGAAAGCTGCGGCAAAGACCGAGGCGGATGGGATGCCTTCTTCGATCAGCGTGCGTGTCACCGTCAAGGCCCGTTGCGCCGACAGCTCCCAGTTATCGGCGAACTGGCGATTGCCGCCGCGCACCTGCCGGTCGTCGGTGAAGCCGCTCACCATGAGGATCTCGTCGCGCGATTGCAGGTACGCCGCGAGCGGTGTGGTCAGGCTCTTCAACAGTTGCCGCCCTTCGGGTTGCAGTTCTGCCGAGTTGAGTGCGAACAGCACATTGCCGCTGATGCCGATGCGTCCGTTGTTCAGCGTCACACGGCCCGCAGCCAAGGGTCCGGCCAGCGCCTTTTCCAGTGTTTCGCGGCGCTGCGACTCGGCTTGCCGCTGCTTGACCTCAGCTTCGAGCTTGGTCGCGAGTTCCAGTTGCATGCCGAGCACGCACACCAGGATGAGCACGAAGGCGCCGAGCAGGCCTGACATCAGGTCGCCGAAGACCGCCCAGATCGGCACGTTCGATTCGAGCCCACCATCGCTGCTTTCCGACAGCCCGCTCATCACGCTTCGCTGCCCGCGAGCGAGCGTTGGTCGGCGAGTCGCTGCAGGTCTTCGACGATTTGCTTTTGCGACAGCATGCTGAGGTCGATGACTTCTCTGGCCTGGGCGACGTAGTAGGCGAGTTGCTCGTCGCTGCGCGTCATCGATTTACCGAGTGCGCCCTCGATGCGGTGCAATTGGGCGCCGAGCTTGTCGTTCGATTGACTGAAGAGTTGCACGGCGTGACCGAAGGCTTCGCCCAGGCTCGCAACCTCGACCGCGCTGCCAGTGAGCCGCGCGCTGACGTCCGCCATCTTTTCGGATTCAGCGTCGACCTTGTCGGTGAATTGCGCGCCGGCACGCGCCAGCAAATCCGCCGATGTCGCAACCAGCGCATCGATGGCCGCGCGCTGTTCGGTCGATGCGTGGTTAACGCTGTCAAGCACGGTGGAAAGCGTGCCGAGGATTCGGCTGCGTTCTTCGAGCAGCGCGTTGTCGCCGACCATGCTGTCCGACAGTTTCTGTCGCAATTCGGCAATGACTTCGGCTGCCGCACGGGGCGCTTCTGAAGCCGTCTGTACGAGCTGTGCGACCTCGGCGATGGTGTTCTTGGCATGTGCTTCGGTCCGGGCCGACAGGTCGCTTGCGGTGCGCTCCAGCGTCTTCACGATCTCTCGCTGCAGGCCCTCCGCCTGCGCGCCCGATCGTTGCCATTCGTGCTGTAGCGAGGCTGCAATCGATGCGAGCGCTTCTGTCCACGAAGCAAGGCGCTGCTGATCCTGCGACGCGATCTTGTTCTGAAGATCCCCATGCGCCTGGCCGAGTGAATGCACCAGCGACGTAGCCCGTTGGTCGAAGGTTTCGGCAAAGCGATCGAGCGATAGGCCAAGGTCTTCGGCCAGCGATTCGCTCGTGCGGCGGTGCTCGGCGAGTGCCGTGTTCCAGAGGTTGCCCATGGTCGCGGTGCTGGCCTCGAAGCGGGTCGAAAGTCCATCGAGTTGCTGCTGCGCCGCGTGCGCGACGTTGGTGTGCAAGGCAGTCGTCTCGCGCGCGATGCCGGCCATCGTCGCTTCGACCATCGGCTGGATAGTTGCGCCGGCGATGCGGGCGCTTTCGGTCAGGCTTTCTTTCAGCGATTTGCCAACGGCGGAGGCGAGGCTGGTGTAAGCCGATTCGGCTTGACCGTGAAAGCTGTCTTGCCCGGCGATGAGCCGCTTGTTCAAGGCCCGGCTCTGCTCTTCCATCGCGGCCATCATTGCCTGCAGTCGGTCGGCCAGTTCAGGCATGACTTCGGCTTGCCGTTGCAACAGCTTGAACGATTCGTCGCGCCGGTGTGCATTCGAAAAGACACGCAAGGTCGTTGCGATTTTGGTGTCTAGCAACTGCCCGGCCTGCAGCCGGTCGCGTCGGCACAGAGCGGAAACCAGGCCCAGCATCGCCGACGCTGCGACGCCCGCGAGCGAGGTGCCGAAAGCCAGACCCAATCCCTTGACCGGCGCGGCCAGCGACGAGCGGATCGACAACAGGTCCGATGCGCTTTCAAGCGCTGTGCCGGTGCCGTTGAGGGTGACCACCATGCCGAGAAAGGTGCCGAGCATGCCCAGTAGCACCAGCAGGCCCGCGAGGT
This sequence comes from Variovorax sp., assembly GCA_025352265.1. Lineage (GTDB taxonomy): Bacteria > Pseudomonadota > Gammaproteobacteria > Burkholderiales > Burkholderiaceae_C > Variovorax. Next base: position 215,275 of record JANXTS010000016.1, read on the forward strand.
AGGGCGTCAGCGTCGGGCCAGGCAACCCGACGCGCTCGCCTTCGATGCGCAGACGCACCGAGTTCTGCAACGAAGTGGGAAGCTGTCCGAGCCATGCACCGAGGCTCGTAGGCGCCTCGGACGTCCTCGTCACGGCACCTGCCAGCGTGGATGTCGCCTGGTCGAAGCGGTACAGCTCCAACCCTCCCATCACATAGAAGCCGCCGATGATCAGGGTCATCACCAGCGCCAACGGGCTCACGCCGATGTACCCGATGGCGACCCAGCAGATGGCGGCCAGGCCGAGGAAAAACGCGGTGAAGTGAAGTGATCTGCTCATGGCATCCCGTTATGACTCTCGAAAGGCTTCGAGCAGCCCTTCGACTGGTTGCAATCGAATTTCAAGCTCGGCGAGCAAGACGCTTTGCATGTCCTTGCCGAATGCTTCTTGCCAGGCTCCGGCGGGCGCTGCGATCCCGGTGCCGCCGGCTGGTGCGTCTGCGCCATCATCGGTTTTGCCTTGCGCATCCACCACGCTGGCCGCTTCGATGGCTTGCATGGCCTTCTCCGCCTGCACCTGCTGTCTGAAGTGCTTTTCCAACAAGCCTGGGACGGTGGCCAACAAACGTTGCTCCTGTGCGCCTAACGCGCGCTCCATGACGGCGTCCAGCGCAGCGAGCTGGGCCATGGACGGTGACTTGCTCGCCAACGTCGTACGCACCCGCTTGCGCAAGGCGGCGATGCTCGTCTCCATTCCCTGTTGCCGGGCAACGTAGCGCCGCCGATAAGGAGCGAACTCGGCTGTCGTGCCCGTTGCCGCGTTGCGCACGGGCACGAGGTTCTCGTTGATTGATGTAACTAGCGCACTCCGTACGCGTGCGACTTCGGCTTCTTCGGTGCTCATTGCCACGAGGGAAGTGCGCAGGCGCGCCGGTACTGCCGGCACATCGCCGTTCAAAACCGAAGAGAGCGTGATCGCGTCGGTCCAGCCGAGCCACTGACTCAATCGGTCTGCGAAAGACCGTTTGGAGTCGGCGACGTCGATGTCCGTCAGTCGGGCGAGCAGGCGAACGAGTGTCGACCCGCTGAAGCCTGCACGCCGGGGCACTTGCACCATACCGTCCAGAGCGAAAAACCACGCAGTCTACACGTGGCAAACAAGCGGAAGAGCGACGGAAAAGGTGTAGGGAAACAGGGACCTTAGACCGTACGAACTGTGCTGGCGTCGATCAATGGTTGTCGCGTGGCACGCCGAAGGTTGCATGGATCTTCTGATACTTGACCGCTGGCTTGAGCACCATGCCCTCGGACAGTTCACCGACGATGTTGCGCTGGATCTCCTGCCACGGCGTCTGGCTCACCGGGTACTTGTAACCGCCGGCCGCTTCAAGCGCGGCACGGCGAACGGCGAGTTCTTCATCGCTCACCAAGATGTTGGCGGTGCGCTTCTTCAAGTCGATGCGGACACGGTCGCCGGTTTTCAGCAAAGCCAGGTTTCCGCCCGTTGCGGCCTCGGGCGAGGCATTCAGGATCGACGGAGAGCCCGAAGTGCCCGACTGCCTACCGTCGCCGATGCAGGCCAGCGCGGTAACGCCTTTCTTCAGCAGGTAGTCCGGCGCGCGCATGTTGACCACTTCAGCCGCGCCCGGGTAACCGACCGGGCCTACGCCGCGCATGAACAGCACGCTGTGCTCGGTCAGCTTCATCTTTGGATCGTCGATGCGGTGGTGATAGTCCTCCGGGCCATCGAACACCGCAGCCAGTCCTTCGAACGCCATCGGATCAGCGGGGTTTTCAAGGTAGCGGGTACGGAACTCCGGCGTGATGACGCTCGTCTTCATGATGGCCGAGTCGAACAGGTTGCCCTTGAAATGCAGAAAGCCCGCATCCTTTTTCATCGGCTTCGCATACGGGAAGATCACGTCGCGGTCGTCGGTGAAACGGCCTTCGCAGTTCTCGATTAGGGTCTTACCGTTGGCCGTCATCGTCGGCTTGATCTTGCCCTTGGCGATCAGTTCCGCGACCACTGCAGGCACGCCGCCGGCGCGGTAATAGTCTTCACCCAGGTACTCGCCGGCGGGCTGCAGGTTGACTAGCAACGGAACCTTGTAGCCGATCTTTTCCCAGTCGTCGTTGTCCAGCTTCACGCCGATGTGCTTGGCAATGGCGTTGAGGTGGATCGGCGCATTGGTCGAGCCGCCGATGGCCGAGTTGACAACGATGGCGTTCTCGAAGGCTTCGCGCGTCATGATGTCCGACGGCTTCAGGTCTTCGCGCACCATCTCGACAATGCGCTTGCCTGTCAGGTAGGCCATCTCCTGACGATCGCGGTAGGGCGCGGGAATCGCCGCGCTACCAGGCAGCGTCATGCCCAATGCTTCGGCAAGCGAGTTCATGGTTGATGCCGTACCCATCGTGTTGCAGTGGCCGGTCGAGGGTGCCGACGACGCGACCAGCTTCAGGAACTCCTGGTAGCCGATCTGGCCTGAGGCCATCAGTTCGCGTGCCTTCCAGACGATGGTGCCGGAGCCTGTGCGCTCGCCTTTGTACCAACCGTTGAGCATCGGCCCGGAATTAAGTGCGATGGCCGGGATGTCGACCGTGGCGGCCGCCATGAGCTGCGCCGGTGTGGTCTTGTCGCAGCCGGTGGTGAGCACGCAACCGTCGATCGGGTAGCCATAGAGGACCTCGACGAGCGAGAGGTATTGCAGATTGCGGTCGAGCGATGCGGTGGGGCGCTTGCAGGTCTCCTGGATCGGATGGATCGGAAATTCGAAGGCAATGCCGCCTGCATCGCGAATGCCCTCGCGCACGCGCTCGGCCAGCACGATGTGGTGCCGGTTGCAGGGCGCGATGTCGGAGCCGGTTTGCGCGATACCGATAATCGGGCGGCCCGACTGCAACTCGTCGAAGCTCAGGCCGAAATTCATGGTGCGCTCGATGTAGAGCGCCGTCATGTCGGCGTTGTCGGGGTTGTCGAACCACGACTGCGAGCGCAGGCGCTGCGGGCTGGTGCGTGGCTTCTTGGGCGGGCTTTTCGTAGTGGAGGCTTTGGTCATCGTGTCATCCCTTTAAGGGTTTCCTGTGCGGTCGGCAATGCGGAGCAGTCATCGATATGCTCCTGGATCATCTCTGCGAAATTTTCGTGCGGCAGCAGGCCAAGACCTGCAGCGCGGGATGCTGTCGCGCCGCTCGGCCAGTTGGCGACGATACCGGCAACGCGCTCGTCGCGCTCGAAGCGCACGAGAGCACGAACCGACTTGCCGGCGACCTGTTCGAGCGCGTCGAGCATGTCGCTCACGCGCACGTTGAGCGCTGGCAGGTTGAGTGCGAGCCGGCCGCAGAAGGCTTCGCGCGAAGCTTCATAGACGGCGATCAAGCCGTCGACGGTGCGCGACGGCGACGACATCGGATGCGACACCTCGGGCGACACCGGGCAGATCGATTCGACGCCCGCCAACGGCTCGCGGATGATGCCGCTGAAGAACGACGAGGCGGCGCCGTTCGGCTTGCCGGGGCGTACGGTGACAGTCATCAATCGGGCTGCGCGGCCATCGATGTAGCCCTTGCGCGTGTAGTCGGCGATGAGGTGTTCGCAGATGAGCTTTTGCACACCGTAAGACGTTTGCGGCGCTGGCAACGTGTCGTCTGCGACCACCTTCGGAAACGTGATTGCTGGGTCGGGCCCGAACACCGCGACCGAGCTGGAAAACACCACGCGCGCAACTTTGCCCCCGTCGTTGACGTTGGCGCGCAGGGCGTCGAGCAACGCGCGTGTGCTGTCGAGGTTGGAGCGCAGGCCCAGGTCGAAGTCGGCCTCGCATTCGCCGGAAACGGCCGACGCCAGGTGAAAGACGCCATCGAAAGGCTCGGTGCGCAGCGCGTCGGTCTGTGCCAGCAGCGGACCGGTGCGGGCCTCGACCCGTGCATCGGCCAACAGGTCGGCCGGCGGTGGTGCGATGTCGGTCAGCACGAGCTTGTCGATGCGCTGTCCGGCCAGGGTGCCGCGTCGAAGCAGAGTGCGCGCAAGTCGCGCGCCGAGGAAGCCACCGCCTCCTGTGATCAGCAATTTCATGGGGTCTCCTTTTTGATTGGGTGTCGGATGATGGGTTGACGTGAGGAAACGCGCGCCGCGGCACGGCGGCGCTTTTCGGTGATGACGCCACCTTCGACCAGCCGCAACTCGCCGCGGACGATGTGTTGCGTTGCGTAGTACCGCGCGGCGGTGGCATCGCGACTGGCGATGGCTTCGACCAGCGCTCGATGCTCCTCCTGCACGGCCTGCATGAAGTCGATGCGGCGTGCCTCGTTGCCGCGCGTGATCCGCATGCCCTCGCGCAGGTATTGTTCGAGGAACCCTAGCAACAGCCGGAACTGCGGATTGCCCGTCGATTCGCCGATCACGCGGTGGAACGCGAGGTCTTCGGCGACGCCGTCGTGACCGGCCGCGACCGCGAGGTCTATCGCCTTGAGTGCGCGACGCAGCGCCGCGATCTGGGCGCGCGTGGCGCGCTCGGCGGCCAGTGCCGCGATCTCGCCTTCGAGCACGCGACGCACCTCCACCACATGTACCACCGCCTGCACTGACTCGAGCACCGTCGGGTCGAACACCAGCGGCAGGTTGACCGGGGCTTTCGCCACGTAAACGCCGGAGCCCTGGCGCGAAATGACCAGCGCTTTCGACTTGAGCTGGTGTACCGCCTCTCGCACGACGGTGCGCGAAACGCCGTGCGCCTCGGCCAGTTGCTGCTCGGTCGGCAGGCGGTCACCGGGCCGCCATGCCCCCGACTCGATCTGCGAAATCAGGCGCAGAGCGAGCCTGTCCGAAAGCCGGTCGGCCACCAGATGGAAGGGCTTTGAAGAGGGGGATGCCTGTGCGGCAGCAGCGGAATGAAGCACGGTTATCAGGTCATCATACAAATTTACGGGGGTTTTCTCCTACCGGTTTGCCCTGATAGCGATAGACGGCTGCAATGTCGATACTCCGCTGGCTGCAATGCGGAGTCTCCGCATCGCTCCAGTCTGTTCGAGAACTTTTCAGGATTCCATCTGCATGGCCAGCGTCACGATCCAGGGTGTCAAGAAGAACTTCGGTGATGTCCCGATCCTGCATGGCGTCGACATCGACATCAAGGACGGCTCGTTCACCGTGCTCGTGGGCCCTTCGGGCTGCGGCAAGTCGACGTTGCTGCGCATGATCGCGGGGTTGGAGCAAATCAACGGCGGCGAAATTCGCATTGGCGAAAAACGCGTCAACGAGCTACCGCCGAAGGAACGCGACATCGCGATGGTGTTCCAGAACTACGCGCTTTATCCGCACATGACGGTGCGAGACAACATGGCGTTCTCGCTCGCGTTGGCCAAGGCCGATAAATCGATCATCGAGTCGAAGGTCAAGCGCGCCGCCGAAATTCTGGCGCTGATTCCGCTGCTCGACCGCTACCCACGCCAGCTGTCCGGCGGTCAGCGGCAGCGCGTGGCGATGGGCCGTGCGATCGTGCGCGACCCGCAGGTTTTCCTGTTCGACGAACCTCTGTCCAACCTCGACGCCAAGCTGCGTGTCGCGATGCGCAGCGAGATCAAGGAGCTGCATCAACGCCTGAAGACAACGTCGATCTACGTGACGCACGACCAGATCGAAGCGATGACGATGGGCGACAAGATCGTGGTGATGCGCGATGGCCGCATCGAGCAGACCGGGAGCCCGCTCGAGCTTTATGACCGACCCGCGAATCAGTTCGTCGCCGGCTTTATCGGCTCGCCGTCGATGAACTTCTTGCCCGGCACGCTGCATCGAAAGGCTGGTGCGGCGCACGTCGAGCTGCAAGACGGCACTCGGCTCGATGCACCCTTGCAGGCCGGCGGTGCCGATGGCCAACCTGTCGTCTATGGCACGCGGCCGGAGCATCTGTTGCTCTCGGACACGGGCGGCATTCCGTCGAAGGTCGTCGTCATGGAGCCGACCGGCATGGACACTTTCGTGTCGTGCCGGCATGAAGGCGTCGAGCTGTCGGCGGTATTCCGCGAACGTCACGACTTTGCGCCGGGCACCATGATCCACCTGCAACCCGACCTGCAGCGCGCACACCTTTTCGATGCAAGCACCGGCGAACGGCTGGTAGCTTGAATTATTCGTTGACCCCGTTCACACCTAGGAGACATGAATGAATGACTTCAACCGCCGCAAGTTTCTGGAAAGCTCTGCCGGCGTCGCCGCAGTAGCCACTCTTGGCACCGGCACCGCACTGTTTTCGTCCTCGGCGCAAGCTCAGACGATGACCTTCAAGCCCGAAAAAGGCGCCAAGCTTCGCGTGCTGCGATGGAGCCGTTTCGTGCAGGGCGACATCGACGCCTACATGGCCAACGTCAAGAAATTTACCGAGACCACGGGCATCGAAGTGCGTGTCGACAACGAAGGTTGGGAAGACGTGCGCCCGAAGGCCGCGGTGGCGGCCAACACCGGCGCTGGCCCCGACATCATTCTGTCGACCAACGACGATGCCAACCTGTATCCCGACAAGCTGCTCGACGTGACTGACCTGGCCGAATACCTCGGCAAGAAGTACGGCGGCTGGTATCCGGCGGGTGAAGCCTTCATGCGGCCCGACGGCAAGAAGTGGTTGGGCCTGCCGCTCGGCGCTTCGGGCTCGCTCATCGTCTACCGCGAGAGCATGGTGAAAGCAGCCGGCTTCGACACCTTCCCCAAGAACACCGACGACTTCCTGAAGCTGTACAGGGCGTTGAAGGAAAAAGGCACGCCCGGAGGCATGGCGCTCGGAAATGCGACCGGCGACAGCGTGTGGACAAACTGGCTGATCTGGGCATTTGGCGGCAAGCTGGTCGACAAGAACAATAAGGTCGTGATCGACAGCCCGGAGACCATCAAGGCGCTGGAATACAGCAAAGAGCTCTACGCCAACTTTATTCCTGGCACGTTGTCGTGGCTCGACCCGAACAACAACAAGGCCTTCCTCGACGGCCAGATCAGCGTCACCAATAACGGCATCTCGATTTACTACGCCGCCAAGAATTCGCCGGACCCCAAAGTCAAGGAGATGGCTGCCGACATCAATCACGCGGTATTCCCGATCGGCCCCGCCGGCGTGCCGACCGAGTCGCATCTGTTCTTCAACCAGATGGTCATGAAGTACACGAAGTTTCCGCAGGCATCGAAAGAGTTCCTGCGTTTCATGATGGAAAAAGAGCAGTTCGATCCGTGGCTACAGGGTGGCGGCGGATACGTCGCGCAGCCATTGCGTGCTTACGAGGCGAACACGATCTGGAGCTCCGATCCGAAGAACACGCCGTACCGCGATTCGGTGAAGAATCTGCGTCCCGCGGGCTACGACGGCAAACTCGGCTACGCCTCGGCCGGCGCCGCAGCCGACTTCATCATTCCGAACATGGTGGCCGAAGCCGCCAGCGGCGCCAAGACGCCGAAGGAAGCCGCCGAGCGCGCACAGAAGCGTGCCGAGCGTTACTACAAGCTTTAACTACAAGCCCAACCAGCTCTGACAAGCCGCCAGATAAATGTCCACACCACGGGTCGTCACTTCACCGGCAGGCGCCGACGGCGTTCGGCTTCAGCCGGCCGCCGCAGCGCGGCCGATGCCGCTGCTCGCACGCATGCAGAACAGCCGCAATGCGCTTGGCTTCATGTTCATGTTGCCGGCCGCAGTGTTGCTGCTGCTGTTCTTGACGTACCCGCTGGGGCTGGGCACCTACCTGGGCTTTACCGACGCCAAGGTCGGCCGGCCCGGTCAGTGGATCGGGCTTGAGAACTACGAGTATCTGTGGGGCGACGCGGTTGTGCGGCTCGCGCTTTTCAACACGCTCTTCTACACAGCCGTGGCGAGCGTGTTCAAGTTTATTCTGGGCTTGTGGCTTGCGATTCTTCTCAACAAGAACATCCGCTTCAAGACTTTCTTTCGCGCGGTGATCCTGCTGCCGTACATCGTGCCTACCGCGCTGTCGGCCATCGCTTTCTGGTGGATCTACGACTCGCAGTTTTCCATCATCAGCTGGGCGCTGGTGAAGATGGGGTTGATCGATACCTACATCGACTTTCTCGGCAGCCCGTGGAACGCGCGTATCGCGGTGATCATCGCCAATGTGTGGCGCGGCGTACCTTTTGTGGCCATCACCTTGCTGGCCGGGCTGCAGACGATTTCACCTTCTTACTATGAAGCTTCCGCCATCGACGGCGCAACGCCGTGGCAGCAGTTCCGGCATGTGACGATGCCGTTGCTCACGCCCATCATCGCGGTGGTGATGACCTTTTCGGTGCTCTTCACTTTCACCGACTTCCAGCTGATCTATGTCATCACCCGCGGCGGCCCGAGGAACGCGACCCACCTGATGGCGACCCTGTCGTTCCAGCGCGCCATATCCGGCGGCGCGCTTGGTGAAGGCGCCGCCATCGCCATTGCGATGGTGCCTTTCCTGCTGGCTTGCGTGATGTTCAGTTTCTTCGGCCTCCAACGCCGTGCATGGCAACAAGGCGGAAGCGATAAATGAGCAATCCCAACAGCCAGGTCGACACCGTCGGCATGAGTTTTCTGGATTCGTTGCCACGCAAGATGGTGACGGTTTATCTGCCGCTGCTGGTCTTTTTGATCGTGCTGCTGTTCCCGTTCTACTGGATGGCGATCACCTCCGTGAAGCCCGAGACCGAACTGCTGTCGCGCGACGGGAATCCTTTCTGGGTGATCAAGCCGACGCTCGCGCATTTCTACAAGCTGCTGTTTGAAACCTCGTATCCGCAGTGGCTGTGGAACACTGTGCTCGTGTCGGTGGTGTCGACTTTCGTCTCCCTCGCAGCATCGGTGTTCGCTGCCTATGCCATCGAGCGGCTGCGCTTCACTGGCTCCAAGCAGGTTGGCCTGTCGATCTTTCTGGCATACATGGTGCCGCCGTCGATCCTGTTCATCCCACTGGCCAACGTGGTGTTCAATCTCGGGTTGTTCGACACGCGCTGGGCGCTCATCCTCACTTACCCGACCTTTCTCATCCCGTTCTGCACCTGGTTGTTGATGGGGTACTTCAGGTCGATCCCGGCCGAGCTTGAAGAGTGCGCGCTGATCGACGGTGCCAATCGTTGGCAGATTCTCATCAAGATCGTGCTGCCGTTGGCGGTGCCGGGGTTGATCTCAGCCGGGATCTTTGCCTTCACGTTGTCGTGGAACGAATTCATCTATGCGCTGACCTTCATCTCGTCGTCGGAGATGAAGACCTTGCCGGTCGGCGTGGTCACCGAGCTGGTTCAGGGTGACGTGTACCAGTGGGGCCCACTCATGGCCGGTGCTCTGCTCGGCTCGTTGCCGGTGGCTTTTATCTACTCGTTCTTCGTCGAGTACTACGTGTCGGGGATGACGGGGTCAGTGAAGGAGTGAAGGGTCAGACGATCGACACGGATCAGTACTTGATCGTGATGCCGGCCTTGACGCCCTTGTTGTCTTTGCCATCGGTGCTGGCGCCTCCCGAAAACGACGTGTTGCCACCCGTGCTTCCGCCCACCGAGTAGGTGGGCCGCGGGGTCGAAGTGTTCATGCCGGTGTAGACGCCGCTGCCGTCTTGCTGTTGCACACCGACAGTCGCACCCTTCGTTTCCATCGAGGTTTGGTTTGAAGAAACGTTAGGGGCAACGTAGACGGAGCCTTTGTCATCGGTCTGGATCGGAACCTTTGGCCCGTCTTGCGCGAGCGCGGCTGCGCAGCACGCCATGCCAAGCACCGCGAACAGGCCGCGCAGTCCGAGTCGGGCAATGATCGTTTTGCTCATGAGTACGACCTTAGTCCTGTTTAGTTGCCGGCGGAACATCGCCGCCTTTTTGCCGTTCACGGAACAAAGCGGCCCGCATCAGGAAAATTGTTGTCACCGGAGTGGTGAGCGCGACGAAAACGGCGATGAGGACCGCATGCAGAAACAGGTTGCCTCCCTGCACCGAGAAGTAGACGATGGTTGCAATCGTCATGCACCACACACCCTGCGTGGCGCAGACGGCTGGCGCATGAATGCGTTGGAAGAAGGTCGGCAGGCGCACCAACCCGAACGAACCGACGGCCGCAAACGCCGCGCCGAGCACCACGAACACTGCGGTGACGATCTCTGCCCAGATCGGCAACGGGCCGCCGATGAATGCATCGTTCACTCGATCACCTCGCCACGCAACAGGAACTTGGCCAGGGCGGTTGACCCGACGAAGCCGAACAACGCGATCAGCAATGCCGCTTCGAAGTACACGTTGCTCGCGTACACGATACCGAGCACAAGCATCATCAGCATGCCGTTGATGTAGAGGCAGTCGAGCGCAGTGATGCGGTCTTGCGCCGTGGGGCCGATCATCAGGCGCGCCAGCGCGCACAGCATCGCGACGGCCAGAAGCAGCAGCGCCAGCTTGAGCGCCCAGACCAACACAGGCGTCATGATTCGAAAATCTCCATCAGGGGGCGCTCGTACCGTTGCTGCACTTGCGCGATAAATACGGCCTCGTCGGCGACATCGAATACGTGGATGAGCAGCATGGAGCTGTCGAACGACAACTCGGCCCATGCGGTGCCGGGTGTCAGGCAAAGGATCATCGCCAGCACGGCAAGGCCGTTGGGGTCGCGCATCTGCAATGGCACCCTGACGAAAGCGGATTGGATGTCGGCGGTGCGACGCGTGAGCAGAATGCGAGCGACCGTCCAGGCCGATTTCGCCATGTCGAGCGCGACGCGACCGACGAGCATGAGAGCAACGCCAGGCCGTCGCATGCGTACGGTGGCCGGGCGCAGGCTGCGCGTCAGCAGCGGCACCGCAACTGCCATCAGGGCGGCTAGCAGCAGCGTTGCCGCATCGGTCGACTGGTTCAGCAGCAGCCAGACGACGAACAGTGCGAGCGACAGCGGCGGGGAGGGTAACCAGCGCTTCACTGCACGACCTCGGCAGCAACTGGGCCCGGCGCGGCGGCCGCACGTTTGGGTGCCGGGTTGGCGACCTGCCGCGCATTCATCACCGCGTGCCGGTAGGCCGTAGCCGAGTGCAGCCCATCAGCGGTTTCAATCGCATGGTGCATGACGGGGTTGGCGGCGATCGTCCACACCGCCGTGGCGATGAGCAAACCTGCGACGGGCAGTACTTCGAGTGCGGGCAGTGCAGGCATGGTCGCATGTACCTGCGTCCAGAAATGTCGTATGCCGGCACGGCTTAGCGCTAGCAACGTCAGGAAGCCCGAAGTGATCAGCAGCACCATGAAGGCGATGCCGGCGGTAGTTACCACCGGTGCATCGAGCAGGCCCGACAACATCGCGAACTTGCCGACGAATCCGGACAACGGCGGCAACCCGGCAAGCAGCAGCGTGCAGGCGACGAAGCTCAGCCCCAGAAACGCCACGCCGGCAGGAATTGCGCGGCCGTAGAGCGCCTGTTGTTCGTCGTCCAGGTTGACGTCGGCGAGCGGTTTCAGGTCTTCTGCCAGGAAGGGCGCGTGGCCCGACTTCTCGTGCGGCGCGATGCTGACGCCCGCATTGCGCCAGCGCTCGATCATGTCGATCAAAAGGAAGAAGGCGCTGACCGCGAGCGTTGAGCTCACCAGGTAGTAGAGCGCACCGGCCCACACCGCGGGGTCGCCCAGCCCGATCGCGGCAAGCAGGGTGCCAGCGGAGATGAGCACGCTGTAGCCGGCGAGGTTCGACAGGCGCTGCGTGCCGACGATGCCGAGCGCGCCGATGCACAGCGTGACGAGGCCGACGCTGATCAGCACGCTCTGGCCAAATTGGGCGGAGAGGCCGGTGTCGGGCGCGAAGAGGGTCGTCCACAAACGCAGGATCGTGTATACGCCGAGCTTGGTCAGCAACGCGAACACCGCACCGACCGGTGACACGGCGGCGCTGTATGCCGGCACCAACCAGAAGTTGAGCGGCCATGCGCCGGCCTTGGCGAAGAATGCCGTCGCGAGAATTGCTGCCGCCGCGTGTACCAGGCCGCGGTCGGCCGGCGCGATCTGAGCGATACGCATGCCGAGGTCGGCCATATTGAGCGTGCCGGTCGCGCCGTAGAGCATCGCCGCGCCGACGAGAAACAGCGAAGATGCCGCAAGGTTGATCGCGATGTAGTGCAGGCCGGCTTGTACCCGCAGCCGGCCCGAACCGTGCAGCAGTAAGCCGTAAGAGGCCGCCAGCATCACTTCGAAGAATACGAAGAGATTGAACAGGTCGCCCGTGAGAAACGCACCGTTCAACCCCATCAATTGCAACTGCAGCAACGGATGAAAGTGCACGCCGGCACGGTCCCATCGAGAGGTCGAATAGATCGAGGCCGCGAATGCGATGACACCGGTGAGAGCGACCATCATGGTCGACAGCCGGTCGGCCACCAGCACGATGCCGAAGGGCGCCTTCCAGTTACCGGGCAGGTACACGCCGATGGACCCCGGCCCGGTGCCGGTATCGGACGCATTGACCCAACGCAGCAACGCGAGCGCCGCGAGCAGGCCGACCAGCCCGGAGATCACGCTCAACGCGGACTTGAGCCGCCGGTGCTGCTCGCCAAGAAGCAGCATGAGTGCGGCGGTGAACATCGGTACCAGGATCGGCACGGCGACCAGATGCGGCATGCTGAACTCAAGCAGCCGGTCGAGCAGGTGGGTCAGCTCAACCACGTTTCACCTCCTCGCCGTCGACGTGGTCGGTACCGGTCAGTCCGCGTGAGGCCAGCAGCACGACGAGGAACAATGCGGTCATCGCGAAGCCGATGACGATGGCGGTGAGCACCAATGCCTGCGGCATCGGGTCGGCGGTATTGGTGAGCGTGGCCTTGAGCCCCTTAATCAGCACCGGTTCGCTATCGACCGTCAGCCGGCCGGTGCTGAACATGAAAAGGTTGACGGCATACGACATCAGCGTGAGACCCACGATGACCTGGAAGGTGCGCGGGCGCAGCAGCAGGTAGACGCCCGAGCCGGTGAGCACGCCGATAGCGATGGCGAGAACGAGTTCCATCAGGCGGCGGCTTGTGCGGGTGGGGCGGGGAGCGCGGATAAGGCCGACGCTGCGGCCGCTTTGGCCTCGGCCTCGCGCTCGTCCTGCTCTTCGGCCCAGCGGTGGCTGCGCACCGATTGGTGCGCGAGCGCGGTGAGGATCAGCATGGTGGCGCCGAGCACCAGTGCGAGCACGCCGATGTCGAAGAAAAGCGCGCTCGGCACGTGCACTTCGCCCAGCAGCGGCAGATGCAGGTGCGCGGTATGCGTCGTCATGAAAGGATAGCCCAGCACCACCGAGCCACCGCCGGTCACCAGCGCCAGCAGCAGGCCGATGGCGATCCAGCGCCGCGGATAGATGCGCAAGTGCTCCTCGACCCATTCGGTGCCCGACACGATGAACTGCAGCAGCAGCGCGACCGACATCACCAGCCCGGCGACAAAGCCACCGCCCGGCGCGTTATGCCCGCGCATGAAGAAGTAAATGGACACCAGCACTGCCAGCGGCAGCAGCAGGCGCACCAGCACCGCCGGCACCATCAGGTAGCCGACGGCCGTGTCTTTGGCGAGCCGTGGGTTGAGCAGGTCGCTGCTGCCGTCGTTCTGCGCGCGTTGTTGCGCTGGCAAGGCCATCGATTCGGGCGCCGGCCGAAAGCGGCGCAACAGCGCGTAGATCGTGAGTGCGACCACGCCGAGCACGGTGATCTCGCCGAAGGTATCGAAGCCGCGGAAGTCGACCAGCATCACGTTGACGACATTGGTGCCGCCGCCTTCGGTCAACGCGTGTCCAAAAAAGAAGGGCGAGATGCTGAGCGGAAACGGCCGTGTCATGAAGAGCCACGCGAGTGACGCCATGCCCGCGCCCGCCGCTGTCGCCAACAGCAAGTCGCGACCGCGCCGGCTCCATTGCCCAACCTGTGTGCGAGTCGGCTGTGAAGCCTTTTTCCGCATCGGCAGCCAGCGCAGGCCGAGCAGCATCAGCACGGTGGTGACGGCCTCGACGACCAGCTGGGTCAGCGCCAAGTCGGGCGCTGAAAACCAGATGAAGGTGATGCAACAGACCAACCCGGCTCCCGAGGCCAGCATCAACGCGGCGAGCCGATGGAACTTGGCCTGCCACGCTGCGCCAAGCGCACATACGATGCCGATGAACCACGTCATCGCGAACATCGGCGAGAACGGCAGCAACTCACGCCCACCGCGTACTACCGGCGTTTGCCAGAGCGCAGCGCCCGCGGCAACGACAGCGAAGGCGATGAGCAGCAACAGTTGCGACTGCAGCCGTCGCGTGCCAAGCAGACGCCGACTGCGGCGGCCCGCCTCGCTCAACTGTGCGAGCGCGTGCTCGAACATCCGTTGGCCATCGAAGCGGTGCAACAACGGTGTGTGCTCCAGAGCGCCCGCCGCGCGGCGCTTGCGTTGCAGCAGGTACAACACGGCACCACCGGCCAGCGCGACGAAGCTCATCATCAGCGGCAGATTGAAACCGTGCCACACCGCCAAGCTGTACTCGGGCAGTTCGCCGCCGACCACCGGCGCGGCCGCGGTCGCCAGCAAGGCGTCGATCGACCAGGCCGGTGCGACGCCCACGACCAGACAAATCAACACCAGCAGCTCGACCGGAACGCGCATCCAGCGCGGTGGCTCGTGCGGCGTACGTGGAACAGCGGGCGGCGCGCAGCTCGGGCCGAAGAACACGTCGAACACGAATCGCGCCGAATAGGCCACGCTGAAGATGCCCGCGAGTGTCGCGAGAATCGGCAGGCCCCAATTGATCAACGGGGTCGATTGAATAAACACCGTTTCCGCGAAGAACATCTCCTTGGACAAAAAGCCGTTGAGCAGCGGCACACCGGCCATCGATGCGCTCGCGATGATCGCCAGCGTCCCGGTGATCGGCATTAGCTTGAGCAGGCCGCTCAACTTGCGGATATCCCGCGTGCCGCTCTCGTGGTCGATGATGCCGGCCGCCATGAAGAGCGATGCCTTGAAGGTCGCGTGATTCATGATGTGGAAGACTGCGGCCACGGCGGCCATCGGACTGTTGAGCCCGAGCAGCAACGTAATAAGGCCGAGGTGCGAGATGGTCGAGTAGGCGAGCAGAGCCTTCAGGTCGCGCTGGAACATCGCGATGAAGCCGCCGAGCAGAAGCGTGATCGCTCCCGCACCGCCGACCAGCCAAAACCACTCTTCGGTACCCGACAGCACGGGCCACAGGCGCGCCATCAGGAACACGCCGAGCTTCACCATCGTGGCCGAGTGAAGATAGGCCGACACGGGCGTCGGCGCTGCCATGGCGCGCGGCAACCAGAAGTGAAACGGAAACTGCGCGCTCTTGGTGAAGGCGCCGAGCAGCACAAGCACCAACACGACCGGGTATAGCGTGTCGCTGCGGATCAACTCGCCGGACGCCAGCACCACGTCCAGGTCGTAGCTGCCGACAATGCGGCCCAACACCAGCACGCCGGCCAGCAAACAGAGCCCACCCGCACCGGTCACGGTCAGTGCCATGCGCGCACCGCGTCGGGCGTCACGACGGTGGTGCCAGTAGCCGATGAGCAGGAAAGAGAAGAGGCTGGTGAGCTCCCAGAACAGCACCATCTGCATCAGGTTGCCTGAGAGCACCACGCCCATCATCGCGCCCATGAAAGCGAGAAAGAACGAGAAAAAGCGCGGTACCGGGTCGGATGCCGACATGTAGTAGCGCGCATACAGCACTACCAGCGCGCCGATGCCGAGAACCAGCATGCAAAACAGCCACGCGAAACCGTCCATGCGAAAGACGAGATTCAAGCCTAGTTCAGGTAGCCATTCGATCTTTTGCCGAAGCACGTTGCCGTTGGCCAGTCGCGGAAAAAACCAGGCCGTTTGAATCGCACAGCCCAGCGCGACGAGTCCTGCCAGAGTCGACTCCCGATTGCGCGCGTTGGAAGGCAGCAGCGCTGCCAGCAAGCTGGCAATGAAGGGGAGGGCGACGAGGAAAACCAATGGCATTGAAGGTAATTCTATCGAGCGTATTTTTTCGTTTTACCGCCGGTACGTGGGGCGTTTTGGTTAACTCATGCGCACCTTGCTGCCTCATGCAAAGCGCCTGCGATGCCTGCTGCAGGACGAGGCCCACCGAGATAAGCGAGTTCTTGGCGCCGTATGGAAATGGCACGGCCAGGCCAGAGATCTTGACGAGCTGCGGCCGAAGGTGAGAACGGGTGGCGTGCCGGAGCCGCCGTCCGAATTACGCCAGCATGGATTGGGCCGCACGAAAGCCGAGCCAGGTCAGGCATAGCGAGCCGCCCAGATGCAGCGCGATGGTGCCGAGCGCCAAACCGGCGCGGCCCTGCAGCAGCATGCCGACGACCTCGGCGGAGAAGCTGGAAAACGTGGTCAGCGTGCCGAGGAAGCCAGTGATCGCCATAAGCCGCCAGGCCGGGTCGACGTCTGGAAAAGCATCGAAGGCTGCTATGCAGATTCCGATGAGGAAGCCGCCGACCAGATTGACCGCCAGCGTGCCCCACGGCAAGGCGCCGCCGGGGTTGAGCCAAAGCTGGACGCCCCACCGCAACAGAGCGCCTAAACAAGCGGCGATGCAGATGACGAGGCCTTGCAGGAACATGGTTTAGCTACCTTTCTACGCCCATCATCGGGTCGGAAGAGATGATGACGATGCTCGGGAAAATCGTGATGGACGCGATGCAGACTACCAAACAAAACAAGAAAGGAATGGCCGCCTTGGCGATCAGGTGGCTGTCTTTGCCGGTCATGCTGATACCGTCGTTGCACTGGCGCCGCCATGCGTCATGCGTCGACGCAGACGCAAAAAAACCGCCCGTAGGCGGCTTCTTGGTTGCTGTTGACTTCGTCTTGAAATCGCAGCGCTGATCCGATCACTGCTTGACGGCGACCTTCGGCTTGGCGTCTTCCTTGACGTCTGCTTTGGCGACCGTTGCGCTTTTGGCCGACTTCGCCGGTACGGCATCGACTGCGCCCTTGAAAGCTTCACCGTTAACGGTCAAACCTTGGTTCGACAGCTTGCTGGCCGTCTTGGCCTTGACGCCTTTGACGCGGCTCATGAGGTCGGGCCAGTCCTTGAACTGGCTGGTGGTGCGCGCGTCAATAATGCGCTTCGACATGGCTGGACCGATGCCCTTGAGGCCGTCGAGTTCGGCGGCGGTGCCCTTGTTGGCATCGACTGCGGCGAACGAGGCGATCGCAAACACCATGGCGGCAAGCGCCGCTGCAAATTTCTTGAACATGATTTCTACTCCCTGATTTGTTGATATGAAAGCGCCGCCGCAAGGCGCGCCGGCTTCGTTTCAACGAAGTCGCAACAGAGGGCGTTGACCGGGATTTCCCAATCCAAATGTCTCAATACCCACGCCGTAAAACTCTTCAAATCTTGGAGTGTTCCTCAGAGCTCTTTCAGAGTTCTTCAACACGCCTGGGCGGGTAGCTATCCCATGCCTGGCAGCCTGGGCAGTGCCAGAAATACTGGTGCGCCTCAAAGCCGCAAGCGGCGCATCGATAACGCATCAGAGGTCGCGTAGCCTGATCGAGCGCGCGCTGCACCTGCGGATGAAACTGCTCGTGGGTCAGCGTTTCTCCAGCAAGCCAACGCGATGCCGCCACCAGCGAAGGCTGATGCGACAGATGCGCAATGTAGCCGTCGCGTGGCGTCGGTGCTTCGGCGAAGCTAAGGTCGTCTGGCAGGATCGGCGTGCCGCCAAGGGAGATGACGGCCTCGAGTACATCGATCGATGGCGACGCGGCATAACGGCGCTGCAGCAACGCCAGCGCTTCGCCTGCACGTTGCGACCCTATGGCCGCCTGCTGCAGAGACACCGCGAACAGCGGCAACGCTAGCGGCGCAGTTTCCGACAAGGCCATCAGTGTCTCGAAGGCCGCTGCCGACTCGCCGTTGCGCAGTTGGAGGTTGGCGGTGTCGATCGCCGGCCGCGGGGCTTGCGGCGCCAGAGCGGTCGCTTGTCTGAGCAATTGCGTTGCAGCAGCGAGATTGCCCGCTGTGGTCTGCTCAATTGCTTGCTCGCACAGATGATGGGCGCGGCGCGTGCTGTAGCTGGCCTGGTCCGAGTCGTCGAGTTTTTGCGCGACCTCGGCCGCCTGCGTCCATTCGCGCGAACGCTCGTAGATCGCCAGCAACGACAGACGGGCTTCGTTTTCGTAGCGCGTACCTTCGAGCTTTTGCAATGCGGCCTCGGCGCGGTCGAGCAAACCGGCGCGCAGGAAGTCTTGCGCCAATGCATGCTGCGCGCGGTCGCGATCGGCACGGCTCAGATCGCCGCGTCCCAACAGATGTTCGTGCACGCGCACAGCGCGCTGGTACTCGCCGCGCCGCCGGAACAGGTTGCCGAGCGCGAAATGCAGCTCCTGCGTGTCGGGGTCGTTTTGTACTGCCTCGATGAAAGCGTCGATGGCCTGGTCCTGCTGTTCGTTGAGCAGAAAGTTGAGGCCACGGAAGTAAGCCTTGGGCGCTTGTCGGTTCTCCAGCTTCAACTGCCGCAGGTCGAAGCGCGAGGCCAGCCAGCCAAGAACAAAAGCGATCGGCAGGCCAAGCAGTAGCCAGCTGAAGTCAAAGTCCATGTTGTCGCGCCACAGGCGGTTCCACATTGGCCGTCGAGAGCGCCGTTGCGGCGGGCAGAGTCTCCGGTACTCGCGTCGCGGCGACGCGGTGCTTCCACCAGCCCGGCAGCATGCCGAGGGCACCGACTACCAGGCCGCCGGTGAACGCGGCCAACACGACCAGCACGAGCGGTGCGCGCCAAAAGGTGCCGAAGAAGAAATAGACCGTCGCGTCTTGCTGGTTGTTCAGCGCAAATGCGAAGAGGGTAAAGAAAATGGCTGCCTTGAGCAGCCACAGAAGATATTTCATGCGCGTCCCCGTTGGCGACACGATTTTGCCATCAGCCCTTACGGCTCGCGGCGTCGAGCTCAGCGGTGCGCGCGTCGACTGCTTCGCGCAATGCCTTGCCAGGCTTGAAATGTGGCACCCGCTTTTCTGGGATCTGCACGCTCTCGCCTGAACGCGGATTGCGTCCGATGCGTGGTGGTCGCCGATTGACCGAGAAACTGCAAAAGCCGCGAATCTCGATTCGATGTCCGCGGACGAGCGCTTCGCTCATCGCGTCGAGGATCGTCTTGACGGCGTACTCGGCATCCCGATGCGTCAGCTGCGCGAACCGGGCTGCAAGTTCTTCGACGAGGTCAGAGCGTGTCATAGGCCGCAAGAAAAACGGAGCCGAAAAAAAAGACAGAGCGGCCACTTGGCCGGCTCTGTCTCGCGGTCGCAGCTTACTTGCTGTCGTTGTTGTCCAGCTTGGCGCGCAACAATGCGCCCAGGCTGGTGGTGCCCGCGTTTTCGCGTGCCGATTGCTGGCTCAGGTTGGCCATGGCGCCTTGTTCGTCGACCATGTCCTTCTGCTTGATCGACAGCTGGATGTTGCGGGTCTTGCGATCCACGTTCAACACCACGGCGGTGACTTCGTCGCCTTCCTTCAGCACGTTGCGAGCATCTTCCACGCGGTCGCGCGAGATTTCGCTAGCGCGAAGGTAACCGAGGATGTCTTCGCCGAGGTCGATCTCAGCGCCCTTGGCGTCGACGGTCTTGACCTTGCCGGTAACGATCTGGCCCTTGTCGTTCACGGTCGTGAACGTGGTGAACGGATCGCTGTCGAGTTGCTTGATACCGAGGCTGATGCGTTCGCGGTCGACATCGACTGCCAACACCAGCGCTTCGACTTCCTGGCCCTTCTTGTAGTTGCGAACGGCGGTTTCGCCGGTTTCGTTCCAAGAGAGGTCCGAGAGGTGAACCAGACCGTCGATGCCTGCTGCCAAGCCGACGAACACGCCGAAGTCAGTGATCGACTTGATCGGGCCCTTGACGCGGTCGCCACGTTTCGTGTTTTGAGCGAACTCTTGCCACGGGTTGGCCTTGCACTGCTTCATGCCCAGGCTGATACGGCGCTTGTCTTCGTCGATTTCGAGGACCATGACTTCGACTTCATCGCCCAGGGAGACGATCTTGTTCGGAGCGATGTTCTTGTTGGTCCAATCCATTTCAGAGACGTGCACCAGGCCTTCGATGCCGGGTTCGAGTTCGACAAACGCGCCGTAGTCGGCGATGTTCGTGACCTTGCCGAACAGGCGAGTCGATTGCGGGTAACGGCGCGAAACGCCCATCCACGGATCGTCGCCCATTTGCTTCAGACCCAGCGAGACACGGTTCTTTTCGGTGTCGAACTTGAGGATCTTGGCGGTGATTTCCTGGCCGGCCTGAACGACTTCGCTCGGGTGGCGAACACGGCGCCATGCCATGTCGGTGATGTGCAGCAGGCCATCGATACCGCCGAGGTCGACGAACGCACCGTATTCGGTGATGTTCTTGACAACACCGCGCACGACCGCGCCTTCTTTCAACGTCTCCATCAGCTTGGCGCGCTCTTCGCCCATGCTGGCTTCGACCACGGCACGACGCGACAACACCACGTTGTTGCGCTTGCGGTCGAGCTTGATGACCTTGAATTCGAGGGTCTTGTTTTCGTACGGGGTCAGGTCCTTGATGGGACGCGTATCGATCAGCGAACCCGGCAGGAATGCGCGGATGCCGTTGACCAGAACGGTCAGGCCGCCCTTGACCTTGCCGCTGGTGGTACCGGTGACGAAGTCGCCCGACTCCAGGGCTTTTTCAAGCGCCAGCCACGAAGCCAGACGCTTGGCGGTGTCGCGCGACAAGATGGTGTCGCCGTAGCCGTTTTCGACGCTGCCGATGGCAACGGAAACGAAGTCGCCGGCCTGCACTTCGAGTTCGCCCTTGTCGTTCTTGAACTCCTCGATCGGCACATACGCTTCGGACTTGAGCCCGGCGTTGACAACGACGTGGTTGTGTTCGACACGGATGACTTCGGCCGTGATGACCTCGCCAGTACGCATCTCGGAACGCTTCAGCGATTCTTCGAACAGGTCAGCAAAAGATTCAGACATTTATGGTTCCTTCCGTCAGCCAGGGTGAACAGCGCCAGTGCGAAATTGCGGGCGGCTGGGCGAAGTTATCGCCAGGTCTGTAGACGGCGGTTGTGGGCAAGTAGCCCGGGTTGAGTTGAAAAACCAGCAGGCCGGTGCGCTTGTCGCGCGACGGGGACCGGCTGGAACCACGCAGCCGGTCAAGCTTCCTTGAAGGGCTGCGTTTGCTGCCACCACGCCAACACCTGATCGACCGACTGTTCGATCGAAAGGCTGGAGTTGTCGAGGCGGCGAGCATCTTGCGCGGGTTTAAGGGGCGCCACGCTGCGGGACGAGTCCCTTGCGTCGCGTGCTTCCAAATCAGCGCGAAGACCGTCGAGTGTAGTTGAAATACCCTTTGAAATCAATTGCTTATACCTGCGCTCGGCGCGATGCGCAGCACTTGCCGTCAGGTAAATCTTCAGCGGCGCATCCGGGAAGATGACGGTGCCCATGTCCCGGCCGTCGGCCACCAGGCCGGGTAGCCGCTGAAAGCTCTTTTGCAGGGCGGACAAGGCCTCGCGTACCGCAGGCAAGGCCGACACGCGCGATGCGTCCATGCCGGCGGCTTCGCTCCGGATAGCATCGGTCACGTCTTCTTCGGCGAGCATGACCTTGCCTTCGATGAAACTCAGCGGCAGTGAGCGGGCCATGTCGGCGATTTGCGCCTCGCACGATGGCTCGGGGGTGAGGCCGTTGCGCCGCATTGCGAGGCCAGTCACGCGGTACAGCGAGCCCGAATCAAGATAGTGATAGCCGAGCCGGTACGCCACTTCGACCGCCAGCGTGCCCTTGCCGGAAGCGGTTGGCCCGTCGATACAAATGACCGGCACTTCGGCGGCCCTCACCACCGAAAACAGCGTTTCAAAGTAGTCAGGAAAGGTCTTGGCGACACAACGCGGGTCGAGGATACGAACGGCGATCCGGTCCGGATTGAAGGCTGCGAGCGAAAAGCACATGGCGACACGGTGATCGTCATAGGTGTGGATACTGGCGGCGCGCCACGCGCTTGGCGGCAAGGGGTGTATTCGAATGAAATCCGGTCCGGTTTCGACGGTAGCGCCCAACTTCTGCAACTCGTTCGCCATCGCGTCGATGCGGTCGGTTTCCTTTACGCGCCAACTGGCGATGTTGCGCAGCGTGCTCGGTCCGTCGGCGTAAAGCGCCATGATGGCGAGCGTCATCGCGGCGTCGGGAATGTGGTTGGCGTCAAGATCGATTGCCTTCAATGGCCATGCGCCGCGCCGCGCCTCGAGCCAATTGGCGCCGCTCGTGATGTCGGCGCCCATCTGCCGTGCGGCTTCGACGAAGCGGATGTCGCCCTGGATGGAGTCGGCACCGACGCCTTCGATTCGGAGTGGCGTCACGACGCCGCTCGGAGTAGCCGCACTGGTCGCGATCGCGCCTAGCGCGATGAAGTAACTGGCGGACGAAGCATCGGCCTCGACATGAATGTCGCCCGGCGAACGGTAGCGGCTGCCAGCAGGAATCGTGAAACGTTCCCAGCCATCACGACGAACGACGATGCCAAAGCGCGCAAGTAAATTAAGCGTGATCTCGATGTAGGGCTTTGAAATCAATTCGCCCATCACCTCAATCACGATGTCGCGCGTCGCGGCAATCGGCAGTGCTAACAGCAAAGCCGTCAGGAACTGGCTCGACACATCCCCACGCACGCGAATCGGCGTGTCGAGCGCCAGCGCGCCGTGGTCGACCGGATGAATCAGCAAGGGCGGAAACCCCGGGTTGCCGAGGTAGTCGATGCGGCAGCCGAACTGCGTGAGCGCATCGACCAAATCGCCGATCGGTCGCTCGTGCATGCGCGGCACGCCGCTCAATTCGAACTCGCCACCGAGCAGCGCCAACGCGGCGGTCAACGGCCGCATGGCTGTGCCGGCATTGCCGAGAAATAGGGCCGCCGAAGCGACGCCGAGTTGGCCGCCCAACCCTTCGATGCGCGTGGTTCCACCGTCGCGCCGCACACCGCACCCGAGTTGGACCAGGGCGTCCAGCATCACGCGCGTGTCGTCGGAATCGAGCAGGTCGTGCACGGTTGTCGTGCCGCTAGCGAGCGCGGCCAGCAACAACACGCGGTTCGAGATGCTCTTGGAGCCGGGCAGTTGCACCGTGCCTGCCGCGGCGACCAGCGGGGGCAGGTCGAGAAATGGCGTCGAAAACATCGGGCGTCAGTTGCCGGAAGAAGAGCCGGACGGCTGCCATTGCGCCCGCGTTCTGCTTGCCTCTGCAATCGCGTTTTCCAGCGCCTCAGAATCGCCCGAAGCAATCAGCGCCTCGAATTGCGTCAGCTGCTTTCGGAAGGCCTGCGACTGCAGCAGCACCTGCTCGCGGTTGGCCAGCAAGATGTCGCGCCACACGGCAGGGTCGCTGGCGGCGATGCGCGAAAAGTCGCGAAAACCCGGTCCGGCCAGCGCCATGAAGCGCGCGCCATGCGGGTGGGCCGCGATCGCGTTAGTGAACGCGAAGGCGACAAGGTGCGGCAAGTGGCTCACCGCGGCCAGAGCCAAATCATGATCCTGGTGGGTCATCGTGACGACGTGCGCGCCGATGTCGGTCCAGACCTGAGACGCGCGCTGAACCTTTGAGCGAAGCGTTGTCTTGACTGGCGTGAGCACCACCTGGCGGCCAGCGTAGAGGGCTGCATCGGCGTGCTCGATGCCGGCGACTTCCTTGCCGGCAATCGGATGCGATGGAACGAAGCTGGAAAACTGGTCTTGCAATCCGCGCCGCGCGGCATCGATCACATCGCCCTTGGTCGACCCGACGTCCATGATCAGCGTGTCGGGCGCAAGGCCGTGTCGGATCGCCTTGAATGTGGCCTCGGAGGCGGCGACAGGTACCGCAATCAGCACCAGGTCGGCGCCCGAAACGGCGAGCAGTGCGGAAGGCGCGGCCACGTCGATGACGCCGAGTTGTTTTGCGCGCTCGGTGGTCGAAGGCGACTTGCTATAGCCGACCACGCGCTTGACCAGCTTGGCGCGCTTCAACGCCAACGCAAACGAACCGCCCATGAGTCCGCAGCCGATCAATCCGAGTTGCTCGAACATCGCTGCGTCAGGCGGTCACGGGATAGGCGCCCAACATTTTGTAGAACGCGCAAGTGGTGCGCAGTTCAGCGAGCGCGGCAGCCACATTGGGTTGCAGCGGATGCCCGTCGAGGTCGATGTAGAAGTAGTACTCCCACTGTCCCGTGCGTGCGGGCCGCGACTCGAATCTCGTCATTGAAACACCGTGCGTCTTCAAGGGCACCAGCAGGTCGTGCAGCGCGCCCGGGCGATTGGTGACGGATACCACCAGACTTGTGCAGTCACGTCCCGAGATGGGTGGCGTCGCCAGTGTTTCGGGCAGGCAGATGATGGCGAACCGGGTGCGGTTGTAAGCATCATCCTGGATCGCATGGGCGATGATGTGCAAGCCGAATCGTGTTGCGGCACGCTCGCTCGCCAGCGCGGCCCAGGCTGAATTCGTCGCGGCCTGCCTCGCGCCTTCGGCATTGCTGGACACCGCGCGACGTTCGGCGTTCGGCAAATGTTTGGAGAGCCATGTCTGGCACTGCGCCAGCGCTTGCGGATGTGCCAGCACGACCTCGATCTCGTCCAGCACGTTGCTCTTGCGCAGCAGGTTGTGGCGGATCAGCAAGCTCACTTCGCCCACGACATGCGTGGGCGAATGCAGGAACAGATCGAGCGATCGCGTTACGACGCCTTCGGTCGAATTCTCGACCCCGACAACGCCGTATTGCGCGCTGCCGGCGGCCGTCGCGTGAAAGACCTCGTCAAAGCTCGCGCAGTAAACGAGATCGGCCGCACCGCCGAAATAGTCGATGGCGGCTTGTTCGCAGAAGGTTCCCTCGGGGCCCAGCACTGCGACTCGTTGCGGGGACTCGAGTGCCAGGCACGCCGACATGATTTCGCGCCAGATCGCCGCCACATGCAGATCTTTCAGTGGACCCGCATTGCTGTGCTGCATCTTCTCGATGACCTGCGCGACGCGGTCGGGCCTGAAAAAGGGGGTGCCCTCACGCTTTTTGATTTCGCCTACCTGCTCGGCAACGTGTGCACGCTGGTTGAGCAGTCCAAGCAATTGCTGATCGAGTGAATCGATCTGCACGCGCAGCCCAGCGAGGCTCTCGGAGTTTGGAGCAGAGGGGTCGGACAGTGGTAGGGAGTCGGTCATCAGGTCGAATTCGCGGCCGAATCAGGCGTGCTTTCGCTCGAATTCTCGCATGTAGCCCACCAGCGCTTGGACGCCCGCGAGCGGCATCGCGTTGTAAATACTGGCGCGCATTCCACCAACCGACTTGTGACCTTTCAGCTGTAGCAAGCCGGCCTCCCGCGCGCCTGTCAAAAACACCTCGTTTCGGCTTTCATCGCGCAAAAAGAAGGGAATGTTCATACGTGAACGGCAGCTCCCATCGACCTTGTTGTCGTAGAACGCCGAGTTGTCGATGAAGTCATAGAGCAAGCGGGCTTTCGCAGCGTTGCGTTGCTCCATGGCTGCGACGCCCGACAGATCACCTTCGGTTTGATGCATCAGCCACTGGAATGTGAGTCCTGCAACATAGATGCCCCAGGTCGGCGGAGTGTTGTACATCGACTGGTTGTCAGCCACCGTCTTGTAGTTGAACGCGCTCGGGCAGATCTTGAGCGCGCGATCGAGCAGGTCGTCGCGCACCACGACGATAGTCAGGCCTGCAGGGCCGAGATTCTTTTGCGCGCCGCCAAAAGCGAGGCCGACGCGGCTCCAGTCGACGCTGCGCGAGGCGACGTGCGATGAAAAGTCAATGACTAGCGGTGCCTCGCAACCTAGTGCGGCCAAGTCCGGCAATTCCTGAAACTCCACACCATTGATAGTTTCATTGGTGCACAAGTGAACGTAGGAGGTGTCGCTGGACATGCGCCAAGTCGATGGCTCCGGCAACCGGGTGTGACCATTTGCAGTGTTGCTGGCTACGATGTTCGCGGTGCAGTAGCGCTGCGCCTCTTTGTGCGACTTCACGCTCCAACTGCCGGTGACCACGAAGTCGGCAGTCGTGCCACGCGAAAGATTCAACGGAACGATTGCGTTTTCACCGAGACCGCCGCCTTGTATAAAGAGGATGTGGAAGTTGGCAGGCACCGCCAGCAAGGTACGGAAGTCCGCCTCTGCCTGCGCGGCGATCACGCCAAACTCCTTGCCGCGATGGCTCATTTCCATCACGCCCATACCGCTGCCGTGCCAGTCGAGCATTTCTTCGGCGGCGCGTTGGAGCACCGCTTCCGGCATTGCAGCCGGACCTGCAGAGAAGTTATACGGGCGCGTGGTCGCCATCTGGCAAGTCCTGATTATTTCTTGGCAGGTGCCTTGGCCGTTGGCGCAGGGCGGCTGGCCGCTGGTGCAGTGCCGCCGGTTGGAGCGCCCAATGCCTTTGCAACGTTTTCGTCGAGCGTCTTCATCTTGGGCTCGATGGTCGAGCGCGTTTCTGCCACCAACTTTTCAGTCAGCGCGGTCTGCATCTTCGGATTCAGTTCCTGGTACTTCTTGCTCAGCGGCGAGCTGATCCATGCGACCAGTTGCTTCAGTTCATCGGCCGTGAAGCTCTGGTCCATGAGAGGGCCGAGCGCATCAGGGGCGAGTGCGACGGCCTTGTCACGCACGATGGGGTACGACTCGTCGAAGTACTTTTTGAGCTCGGCGTCGGCGGCTTTGGCGGCAGCCTCGCGCTTGTCGGCTGGCACCTGCGTTTGCAGGAAGGCCGAGCCTGCCTGTGCGATCGGGGCACTGGACTGTTCGACCAGACCGCGCGCGAGCGATTCGATGCCGGGGCGTTGCAGATCGATGAACTGCTTGATGAGCGGCGCCTTGTCCTGGGCCATGGCGATGGAACTGGCGGCCAACGCCGTGGTCAGCAGCGCGAGTTTGAATTTATTCACTGGGATTCTCCGTTGAAGATGAGGAAGTGTCGTCGGTGCCAGGCTCAAGCTCGCCCGCGGCATCGTTTTCGACGATGCGTTGCAGTCCACTGAGTTTGGCGCCTTCATCGAGGCCGATCAGCGTGACGCCTTGCGTCGCGCGACCGAGTTCGCGAATTTCGGCGACACGGGTTCGAACGAGCACGCCCTTGTCGGTAATGAGCATGATTTCGTCGTCCGCGTGCACCAGAGTGGCGGCAACCACCTTGCCGTTTCGCTCACTCTGTTGAATCGCGATCATGCCTTTGGTTCCGCGCCCATGACGCGTGTATTCAGTAATGCTTGTGCGCTTTCCGTAACCGTTCGCTGTGGCTGTCAGCACGCTCTGCTGCTCGTCTTCGGCCACCAGCATGGCGATCACGCCCTGGCCGTCTTCGAGCATCATGCCTCGCACACCGCGTGCATTGCGGCCCATCGGGCGCACGTCGTTTTCGTCGAAGCGAACCGCCTTGCCACCGTCGGAAAAAAGCATGACATCGTGCTTTCCGTCCGTCAGCGCGGCACCGACCAAATAGTCGCCTGGGTCGAGATCGACGGCGATGATGCCGGCTTTGCGCGGATTGTTGAATTCGTCGAGCGTCGTCTTCTTGACCGTTCCCATCGAGGTCGACATGAACACATATTGATCGGCAGGGAAGGTGCGCTTTTCGCCGGTCAACGCCAGTACGACGTTAATTTTTTCGCCTTCTTGCAACGGGAACATGTTGACGATCGGGCGGCCGCGCGAACCGCGCGAACCTGCTGGCACCTCCCAAACCTTAAGCCAGTACAGCCGGCCGCGGTTTGAAAAGCACAAGATGTAGTCGTGCGTGTTGGCGATGAAGAGCTGGTCGATCCAGTCGTCTTCCTTGGTCGCCGTTGCCTGCTTGCCGCGCCCGCCGCGCTTTTGGGCCCGGTATTCGCCCAGCGGCTGGCTTTTGATGTAGCCACTGTGCGATAGCGTCACCACCATGTCGGTCGGCGTGATCAGGTCTTCGGTCGACAGGTCAAAAGCGCTGTGTTCGATCTGGCTGCGGCGTGCGCCGAGCTTGGTCTGGCCGAACTCCTGTTTAATCATCGCCAGTTCATCGCCGATGATGGTCGAAACGCGTTCCGGCTTGGCCAAAATGTCGAGTAGGTCGTCTATCTCGGACATTACTTCTTTGTATTCAGAGACGATCTTGTCCTGCTCCAGGCCGGTCAGGCGCTGCAGGCGCATTTGCAGGATTTCTTGCGCCTGCGTTTCAGAAAGCCGGTAGAGCCCGTCGCCGCCCATGCCGAACTCGGCTTCCAGCCCATCGGGCCGGTAGTCATCGGCGTTGATGACGCCGCCGTCGGCGCGTGTGCGGGTGAGTATCTCGCGTACGAGTTTGCTGTCCCACGGCCGCGCCATCAACTCCGACTTGGCAACCGGCGGTGTCGGCGCATTGCGGATGATCGCTATGAATTCGTCGATGTTTGCGAGTGCGACGGCAAGGCCTTCCAGCACGTGACCGCGCTCGCGCGCCTTGCGCAGCGTGTAGACGGTGCGACGCGTGACGACTTCTCGTCGGTGCGTTAGGAAGACTTCGATAAGGTCCTTCAGGCTACAGAGCTTGGGCTGGCCGTCGATCAGCGCCACCATGTTGATACCGAAGGTGTCCTGCAGCTGAGTCTGCTTATAGAGATTGTTGAGAACGACCTCGGGCACCTCGCCACGCTTGAGTTCAATTACCAGACGCATGCCCGATTTGTCGGACTCGTCCTGGATGTGGCTGATGCCTTCAATCTTCTTCTCGTGCACCAGCTCCGCCATGCGCTCCTGGAGCGTCTTCTTGTTGACCTGGTAGGGCAACTCGTCGACGATGATGGATTGCCGTTGACCCCGGTCGATGTCCTCAAAGTGGCAACGGGCGCGCATCACGACCTTGCCGCGTCCGGTACGGTAGCCATCCTTGATCCCGTTGATGCCGTAGATGATTCCGGCGGTAGGGAAGTCGGGCCCCGGAATTATTTCCATCAGCTCGTCTATGGAGGCCGTCGGGTTGCGCAGCAAATGCAAGCAGGCGTCGACCACTTCGTTCAGGTTGTGCGGTGGGATGTTGGTGGCCATACCCACTGCAATTCCGCCTGCACCATTGACCAGCAAATTGGGCAACCTGCTCGGTAGGACGGCAGGCTCTCTCTCGGAGCCGTCGTAATTGTCCTGAAAATCGATCGTTTCTTTATCGATATCGGCGAGCATTTCATGCGCAATTTTCGCAAGCCGAATTTCGGTGTATCGCATGGCAGCAGCCATATCGCCGTCCACCGATCCGAAATTTCCCTGGCCGTCGACCAACATGTGGCGCATTGAAAAGTTCTGTGCCATGCGGACGATGGTGTCGTAGACCGACTGGTCGCCGTGCGGGTGGTACTTGCCGATGACGTCGCCGACGATACGGGCTGACTTCTTGTACGGCCGGTTCCAGTCGTTATTGAGCTCGTGCATCGCGAACAGCACGCGCCGATGTACTGGTTTAAGGCCATCGCGTGCGTCAGGGAGTGCACGGCCCACGATCACGCTCATTGCGTAATCAAGGTAGCTGCGGCGCATCTCCTCTTCGAGACTAATAGGTAAGGTTTCTTTGGCGAACGAGGTCATGGGTGGCACGCAGACAGCAAGGAGGCGAAATTTTACGCTTCAAGGGGTGTCGCACCGCCGCAACACAAGGCGGCTATTCCGCGTCCGTCCTACGATTCCCAGGGCGCCTGCGGGCTGTTTGCCAAAGACCCTATGGCACAATCGCCACAACGTTTTGGGTGGTGGTCACTTAAAACGTCCTTGATTCGCAGCGCGGCTGCGGCTTTTTCCCCAAGAGGAGAACCATGAAGAAACTGAATAAAGTAGCGATGACGTTTGCAGTCGCCGCGCTCGCCACGGCCGCCGGCGCGCAGACGCGTGTTACCGCTGCTGATGGTGGTGCCGTGATCGACAACTGGCAAAACAGCACGAATGAATTGGTGTGGAAGAACGGCACCAATGAACTCTGCTGGCGCGATGCCAACTGGACACCGGCAACGGCGGCCACGGGTTGCGATGGCGCGCTTGTGCCAGCTGCTCCTCCAGTTGCTGGCGTTGTGCCCGCAGCGCCTGGCGCAGCTCCGGCCCCGGCGGCAGTTGCCGCATCGAAGGTCACCTTCGCTGCTGACGCCTTCTTCGACTTCGACAAGTCGGTTCTGAAGCCGGAAGGTCGCGCCAAGCTGACCGATCTGGTTTCCAAGATCCGCGGCGTTAACCTCGAAGTGATCATCGCTGTCGGTCACACTGACTCGATCGGTACCGTGCCTTACAACCAGCGTCTGTCGGTTCGCCGCGCCGAAGCTGTGAAGGCATTCCTGGTTTCCCAAGGTATCGAACGCAATCGCGTCTACACCGAAGGTAAGGGCGAGTCGCAACCTGTTGCTGACAACAAGACCAAAGAAGGCCGCGCCAAGAATCGTCGCGTGGAAATCGAAGTGGTGGGCACCCGCGCCAACTGATCCAAAAGAATCAGTAAAAGAAAACCCCGCCTTGGCGGGGTTTTTTTATGCCTTGCGGCTGCATTTTGGCGGCACTTCATAATCTCGACCATGACTGAAACAGTGAATGCCGATCCCGCCGAGCTTGCGAAATTTTCGGAACTCGCGCACCGCTGGTGGGACTTGGAAAGCGAATTCAAACCTCTCCACGAAATCAATCCACTGCGACTCGAATGGATCGATGGAATTGCGTCCATTGCCGGCAAACGAGTACTGGACATCGGCTGCGGTGGTGGAATTCTTGCCGACTCGATGGCTCGCAAAGGCGCGGACGTGCTCGGCGTCGATCTTGCCGAAAAGGCGCTAAAGGTCGCCCAGTTGCATGCGCTGGAAGCGGATACTCGCGGCGTCAAGTACCGGGAAGTCAGCCCCGAGGCGCTAGCGTTAGAACAGCCGGGCAGTTTCGATGTCGTGACGTGCATGGAAATGCTGGAGCACGTACCTGAACCGGGCTCAGTCGTGCAAGCCTGTGCAGACCTCGTCAAGCCGGGCGGCTGGGTCTTCTTCTCGACGATCAACCGCAGTCCGAAGTCTTTCCTGTTCGCCATTGTCGGAGCCGAATACCTCCTTGGTTTGCTTCCCCGCGGCACGCACGAGTACCAGAAGATGATCCGTCCCAGCGAACTGGCGGCGCATTGCAGGGCTGCCGGGCTCGATCTCCGGCATACGCGCGGCATGGAACACAATCCGCTGACCCGTCGCTATTGGCTGAGCAGCGACACTAGCGTGAACTACATGTTCGCTACGCAAAAGCCGTTGGCGGTCGCTGCTTGACTGCGATCGGAGACCTGCGAGCCGTGCTGTTCGACCTGGACGGCACGTTGATCGACAGTGCGCCCGATCTCGGGGCTGCCGCCGACGAGATGCGCACAGACCGCGGCATGGCTTCGATTCCACTGCATCGATACCGTTCGATGGCGGGTGCCGGAGCCCGCGGCATGCTGGGCGTAGCCTTCGACATCACACCGGAAGCTCCGGAGTTTCTTGCCCTCAGAGAAGAGTTTTTCATCAAATACGAGAGGCGGATGCTCAGGAACACATTGGTTTTCGACGGGGTGCCCGAGCTCATCACAGCACTGACCTTTTTCGGCGTTCCCTGGGGCGTCGTGACCAATAAGTCTGCGCGATTTACCGAGCCGCTCACCGGTGCGATGCCTTTGTTCGCAACGGCGGGTGCCGTCGTCAGTGGTGACACCACGCCGTTCTCCAAGCCGCACCCGGAGCCATTATTCGAAGCGGCCCGTCGATTGGGGGTAGACCCCACTGCATGTGTTTATGTGGGGGACGACGAGCGCGACATCATCGCGGGCCGCGCTGCGGGGATGTGGACGGTGGCGGCAACGTACGGCTATCTGGGTGTGCGAGCTGACGTGACGCTCTGGCAGGCCGATGCCACGATCTCTTTTCCGATGGCGCTCCTGGCGCTCTTGAAGCCAGCGAATCAGGCCTAAAATAGCTACCTTGGGGCTGCACTGGTTTCGACGTGGGTTCGGAATCGCAGTGGTGCATGTCGAGCTGAATGCGCTCGTAAAACAGATTCAAACAAACTAACTGCAAACGACGAACGTTTCGCACTCGCCGCTTAATTGCCGGTGAGCTTTGCAACAGCAGGCCGATGGGCTGGGCAAGGGGGACCTAGAGCAATCTAGAACCTCCCGGCTGCAAAGATAATTACATGGGCTGGCTCCGATCCGGGTACCTTGGGTCGGGGCAAGAAAATAGGGTGCTGGCGGCCGGTGTAGCGTGCGACTGCGCGACATCGGTGGCGAGACTTAAATCAGATCGCTAAACATGTAGATCTGCGCGATGAAGGCTTGCGGACGGGGGTTCAAATCCCCCCAGCTCCACCATACCCCTAAAGCCCAATTGTTATCAGTTGGGCTTTACTTTTGGGAAACCCTCAATGTTTACGCGCACTTACGGCGTTTGCCTTGTGACTTTTCTGCTATCAAAATCAGGTATTTTTTGTCGTTTTTG